>CAVVXR010000024.1:0-51478 GCA_963752215.1 uncultured Acidobacteriaceae bacterium
AGGCGACACCGGACAACCAGGTGACAAGGGCTATACCGGAGATACGGGACAGAAGGGCGACACCGGCGATCGAGGCAAGCCCGCTCCATGCCCGGACGGACAGCATCGCTACACTGATCCAGCCGACGGAAGGGCCAGATGCGTGATGAACTAAGAACCTGTCTAAAAACCATGGCTATCGAAGGGTACGGGCATAAGCCCGTACCCTTCGCGCAAAGTGAGTTTTTTCGGCAGATTCCAAGCAGCAAAACAGCAAACTTATCGTGTCGGGTGGCCCCGGTCTCAGGACGGATACTGTCAGGCTGAGGGTGCGCCCGGTCCCCAAGTGCGAGGGACCGGGGGCACCCTCAACGTGGTTGGAGACCGGGGCCACCCGCCGCTCGCGGATTCCTCTCTTTCCATATATTTGATCGTTGCAATTGTCCTCTGCTCCATTATTTTGGTCCGCGACAACTTCAAGCAGATGAAATTATGCAAGGCCTCGGCAGCGTAATTCGATAGCTGATAGTTCTCGAAAATCGGGGCCGACCTACTCCCCACCAGCAGCAGCTTCAGTCGGAGACGATCATTTCGCCGGGGAGGATGGGCTTGGTGCGATGCAGCTTGCCCTGCTCGGGCGAGCATGCCCATCAAGGCGAGGACGGTAAGAATGCCAGGAGCTTGACCTGGCTGCTGGTCTGGTTGGTGGGCAGGAGCTTCCACAGGATGAGCACGGCGGTTTGCGCGGCGGTGACGGCCCAGACCGAGCCGTAGAAGTAGCGGCGCTCGGTGCCTTCTGCCCGGGTGGATGGGCCTACGCGCGGCAGCTAGCCGATGGCGCCAAGGAGAGGATGAGGGCGCAGAGGGGGAGGTAGGCGTAGTTGTAAATCTGCTTCATATACAAGGTGCCGGTGATGGCGGCGACGACCAGGCCGGCGAGGTTGAGCAGGGCGAAACTGATCACGGCGTTCCAGGCGAAGGTGTAGCAGACGCGGCGGTAGAGGGGGTTGGGCTTGTCCTCGTCGAAGCGAAGGATGTAGGGGCGGGGCTCGCGCCAGGCAGGCGGCCGCGGAGACCGGCGATGCCGGTGCCGACGAGCACTGCGGCGAGCCAGGCCCAGTTTCCCCAGTGAAAGCCGCTGTGCAAACAGGGAAAAGGTCAGCGGGCCGGGCGCAAGGAAGAAGACCCAGATCCAGATGGGCCAGTGGCAGAGCCGGTAGATGCGGGTGTTGCGCTCGCGGATCTTGCGTTCTGGGCATATTCCACTTTTCCGCGATATTGCATTGGGGTGAGTTTCTCAGGGCAGACGCAAGGGCGTCAATGCTGCCTGACTCGCTATTGCAATTGCCTTAATTTATCGCAGCCGAACGGATTGCCGGCGTTGCAGCCTTTGGTGAGATATTGCCGGGCAAGCGTGAGATTCTTTGGGACTCCAAGACCCTGCGCGTACAGGTTTCCGAGGTTGCTGCAGCCGTTTGGAAAGTTGGCGTTGCAGGCAAGGACATAGAGATTTGCCGCCTCTTTCGGATTGGCCTGGACGCCCAAACCGTTCTGGTACATGTAGCCGGAGCGGTTGCAGGAAGGGCCGTTGCCGGTGAAGCACAGTTGAAAGTAGAGCTGTTCGGCTTGCGCAAAGCGATTTTGATTGAAGAGCGCGTCGGCCTGCTGCTTCATCGCAATTGGGTTTGTATCTTTAGCGGCGGGCGCGAGCTGAACTGCCGGGGACTGTGCTGCCGGGTGCGGAATTGGCGGTTGCGTTGCCGCGAGATTGGGGCCCGCGGCAGCGGATGAGGCGGGCTGAGTTGGCTGCGGCGCTGCTGAGGGGACTGCTATGGACGATGGAACCGGCTGCGAGTGAGGAGCGAGGAGCCGGACAAACACAAAGAACGCAATCAAAAGAACAGGGCCAAGGACCCAGATCCACCTGGGCACATTGCGCCAACTGGATTTCGAATGCTCATTTGTATGAGCGGCGGGGCGCGCGAACGCTGCTTGCGCAGTTAGCCGGGGTTCGGCAGTGAAGACTGCGCTAACCGGCTGGGCGTGACGCTGTGTTGACTCCGAGGGAAAGTTTTTTGGGGCACTTTGCGCGGCTCGGATTCGCTTGATCTGCGTCTTGAGCCCGTCGAGTATCTCGGACTTGACCTTGGCCCATTTGGGATCGCTCTCTGTAAAGTCGATCAGAGGCATAGCGCCTGGAACCATCTGGCGATCGGCAAGGACGGGATACTCGCTCCAATCGCACGGCTCCACCAGCACCGGCACGATGATCATCTGCCCCAGCTTGGCGCGATTCGCGATCCGCGACATTTCATGTTGCTCGATGAACTCCGAATTCAGGAATGCCTGACTGACGATGAGCAAAGCAATCTGCGCCTGATCGATCTCGGCTCAATGTGCCGGCTGAATTCGTCGCCGGGCCGCAGTTCCTTGTCAAACCAGAAGACGACATTCTGCTTCTTGAGCGATTCAATCAGGAAGGGAATCAGGTTGAATCTATAGTCGCGGTCCAGCCATTTCTTGTCCTCGCGCGCATAGCTGACAAAGACGCGCGTGAGCTCGTCGGAGGCGCCTGGATTCACGCTCGGGTCCATTGAGGAAATGACTCCTTACAGTTTGAATTCTGTGCTGCTCAATCCTGGTTATCTTCCGGTGAGGAGATGATATACCCGATTCAACTCAAGAAAGACATGAACTGGCTGGTTGGCTAGGCCGAGTCATCCGGAATTCGCTGCGCTGGCCACCTGTGCGGCGATTCATACGAGGGTGATCGTTCATGGAGGGAGCAGCGGTATTCATGCCCATGAAGGGAGCGGCTGATGGATTGGCCTTTAGGCGCGGGCATTCGTTTGCCCAAGATTGAAGACCCGAGGCTAAAGCCCTATCGCTTTGGCGCGGTTTCAGGGGCATGAATGCCCCTGCTCCCTCCGAAGTTACACAATGGCGACAGTATTCACCGTTTCTGCGAGAACTTATTGAAAGAGTAAAGTGCGATTGTCCTGGTTGTTCGTCACATCAACCGTCTGCGCACGAGGTCAAGCGCCAGCTGGGTGGTGAATTCGCGAACTCTTTGGCGGTCGCCGCGGAAGGTGCGCTCTATGGCTTCGTTACTCTGCGCGTCGGAGACGGCGATGTAGACGCGGCCCACCGGCTTGTCTTCGGTTGCGCCGGTGGGGCCGGCGATGCCGGTTATGCCCAATCCTAGAGTGGCTCCGGTGCGCAGGCGAATGCCGTGGGCGAGGGCTTTGGCTACTTCCGCGGAGACAGCGCCGTGCTGGGCGATGAGCTCCGGTGAGACGCCGGCGAAGGCGTGCTTGAGCGCGTCAGAGTAGACGATTGCGCCGCCGAGGAAAGAGCGCGAACTGCCGGGGACGCCGGTGATGCGCTCGGCGACCATGCCGCCGGTGCAGCTTTCCGCGACGGCCAAAGTAAATTGGCGCAGGCCGAGATAGAACAGGACGATCTGCTCCAGAGATCGGATGATTCACCGCCGGATGAGTAGAGCCAATCCTCAAGAGCTTCTTCCATCTTTCCGGCCAGCTCGTCGACGCGCTCTTGAGCCTGTGCGGCGGTGGGCTTGGAGCAGAGGAGCGTGAGCTGAATGTCTCCAGCATGAGCCAGGATGGTGGTTTCAACGTCCTTGTAGGCGGAGTAGATGGGGGCAAGAATCTGGTCGGCTTGTGACTCGGGAATCATTGCGGCGCGAAGCGTGCGCTTGCCGATGTGACGCTTGGGGATGGCGGTGCGCAGACGGGGCAGGCATTCGGCGTCAAAGAGAGGCCGGCACTCGCTGGGCGGGCCGGGGACGAGCAGGATGATTTTGCGATAGCCGGTGAATCGGGTATCAAGCCATTGGCCGGGTGCGCTGCCGTTGGGATTGGGCAATACGGTTGCGCCCTCAATAACGTCGGCCTGCTTGAGATTGTTGGTGGGCATGGGGACGCGAAACGAAGCAGCGCGTGCATGAAGCGCGGCCACCAGTGGGCCTTCGCGGCGGAGGGTCAGCGAGAGCGCTTCCGCGACAGCCTCGCGGGTGAGATCGTCTTCTGTGGGACCGAGGCCGCCGATGAGGGCGAGAATGTCTGCCCGGCCGAGGGCGATGCGGATGGCGTTGACCAGGTCTTTGCGCCGGTCGCCGACAATGGTCTTGAAATTGACGGTAACGCCGATCTCGTTGAGCTTTTCAGTGAGATAGAGCGAGTTTGTATCCTGACGCCAGGGAGTAAGCATCTCGGAGCCGACGGCGATGATTTCGGATTTCATAAGTTCAGCTCCCAGCCGCTAGGTTATAGCTTGGAGTGTGCTCCAGTGCAAGGTTGGTATTTGCTTAATATTCTTTGTTATACGCGTAATCGCGCTCTACGCGGCAGATTCTTGTCTTGAAGGCCTTGTACCAGACATCGCGCCCGCGCTGCTGCGCCACAAGGTGAGCGGAGTTCTGTTTCCATGCCGCGATGGCTTCCAGGCTATCCCAATAAGATACGGTGATGCCGAGCGAATCGTGCGCCGATTCGATGCCGAGGAATCCGGGCTGGGTTGCGGCGAGCGAAACCATCGCATCAGCCATGGCTTCGTATCCAGCGTCGTCTTCGGTTCTGGTGGAAGTAAAGATGACCGCGTAGTAAGGCGGCGCGGGTGTTGCGGCAATTGTCATGTCCGGTTCCTGAGGATGGAAGGTAGCAGTGAGCGGCTAGAACAGTGTCAATCCTTCAACTCCCAAGTCCACATCGTAAACGGCATCGTGGGTGGCGAGGATGGTGGTACCGAGAGGAGAAAAGGCAACGCCGACGAGGTTCGTTCCAGCCACGACCAAAGCGGCTTCGCCGCCAGGCGTAACGCGGACCAGCCCGCGACGGCCGTGGAGACAGGCTGTCACGTAGACATCGCCATCTTTTGAGATCGCGAGGCCCTGGGGACGGCCGAGGCCGCGGAACCAGGCGCGAGTTTCCCCGTGCGAGTCGATGGCCCAGATTGCATCGTTTGAGGAGAGCGACGGAGCGGTCACATAAAGCGTGCCCGAGGCATCGGCGGCAAGATGATAGGCGGCGACGCTAGGCTCGAGGGTGGCATGGACGAAGATGCGGCGCTGGGTATCGATCTTGAAGATGGTGCCGCTTCGGTCGCCCACGAAGAGGTTTCCCTCGGCATCGAAGGCCGCGCCAGTAGCCACGCCCATGCCTTCGGCGTAGACACTGAACTCGCCGGAGGAGTCAACGCGGTAGACATTGCCTTCGGCGCGCGAGGTGACAAAGAGATCGCCATCGGGGTTGAAGGCGAGGCCGGTGGCGTTGAGGATGCCGGTGACAAACGGAGTGCCGCGGCCATCGGGGCTGACCCTGACAATTGACACCGGAGTTTGCTTGCCCCTGGAGCCGGAGATGGTGGCATAGATCATGCCGGATTTGCTTACGGCAGGACTGGTGACGGGGTGCAGGCCTTCGCTGAGTTGATTTGCTACGCGGAGCGGAGCCCGGTTGCTGGCGCCGGCAGGGTTGCGCACCTCGACGAAACCGGTGCTGGCCGCCTGTGGGACGCGGAGCGCAAGACGCTTTGGGCGGCTCATTGTGACGCTGGCTGGTTGGCCGTCAACCAGAACGGCGGGTAAAACTGCAGATAGGCCGAAATTGAATGGACCGAGACAGGCTCCGATCAACTCTACCTCACCCAGAGGCAAAGCGGCGGCGGGCACAATGTCGTCGATGCGCGGCTCGGGCAGTATTTCCGGGGCGGATTGGGGACGGCTGCGGGGCATGTTAAATCCAAATTCGTAGAAGCGATGCTACACCCAAAGCATACAGGCCCGCGGCCACATCATCGAAGACGATGCCCCAGCCTTCAGGCAAACCCTCAAGCCGGCGCGCGGGAAATGGCTTGGTGATATCGAACAGACGGAAGAGGGCCAGCGCAATAAGAGCGTGACGCCAGTCGACGGGGCTGAAGAGCAGGGCGATCCACTGGCCGGCGACCTCGTCGATGACGACGAACTGCGGATCCTTGCGGCCGGACTCGCGGGCAACGATGGTTGCGGCTGGGACGCCGAGGATGAGACTGAGGGCGATCCATATAAGGAGGCCAACGAGCAGGGTGTGGGCGCTGGGATGGCTGGCCATGGCTTCGGCTGCCCAAAGCAGTACGGCGGCCACTGAGCCCCATGTGCCGGGACCGGGCTTGCCGTAGCCGACGCCGAAGAAGGTGGCTACGGTCCAGGCCCACGTCGTTTTTTTCTGGCGGGGGATTGCCGGAACGGGGTCATTGGAGGTCTGGCTATTCGTCATGGGAATCGTCGTTGCCGCCACCGGAGCCGAGGCCGCCGAGGTCTTCGAGCACTTCAGGGTCGAGGATGGGCGAGCTGATCTTGTAGACGCCAGACGCCCACTTGCCAAGATCAATCTTGCGACAGCGGTCGGAGCAGAATGGGAAGTCCTCGTCGTCGAATTTGACCAACATGCCGCAGGTAGGGCAGCGATGGAGTTTTACGGATTTTTTCTTGGCGGGCATTTGACTATTTTCACTTTACAACGGGACCGCTTTAGAACGGATAAGGTTCTATCGCAAGTCAGATTTACAGTGGGCCGGAGATAATTTGGCGACTACGTCGTACTCGTGGGCTTCGGTGATTTGCGCTTTGTAGAAGCGGCCGGGCTCGAGCGTGGCGCTCTCGCCGAGTTCGGCGAAGTCGTTGATGTAGACTTTGCCGTCGATTTCTGGGGCGTGGAACTGGGTGCGGCCTTCCCACAGGAGCGGTGTTTCTTCGCTTTCGCCTTCGGCGAGGACCACTAGCTCGCGGCCGATCCATTGCTGCTTGGCGCGCTTGCTGATGGATTGCTGCAGCTTCATCAAGCGGCGCTTGCGGGCTTCGATGGTGCGCTTGGGGACTTTGGCGTCGAGCGAGAATGCGCCGGAGCCTTCTTCATCGGAGTAGCTGAAGACGCCCAGCCAGTCGAATTTTGCTTCGGTGATGAACTCTTCCAAGATCTCAAAGTCGCGAAGTGATTCGCCGGGGAAGCCGACGATGAAGCTGGTGCGGAGAGCGATGCCGGGGACGGCGGCGCGAACCTTTTCCAGAGTCTTGAGGAAGATGTCTGCGCCTGCGCCGCGCTTCATGGTTTTCAAGACCGCAGGCGAAGCGTGCTGCAGCGGCACATCGAGATATTTGCAGATGTTGTCGTGCCTGGCGATGGTGTCAAGCAAGCTTGCCCGTGATGCGGTTGGGATAGGCGTAGAGGAAGCGCAGCCAGCGCAGGCCTTCGATGCGGGCGAGCGCGTCGAGCAGAGTGGCGAGGCCGTCTTTGATGCCGAGATCTTCGCCGTAGCAGGTGGTGTCCTGGCCGATGAGGGTGATCTCCTGAACGCCGCGCGCGACAAGCTGGTGGGCTTCGGCGACGACAGACTCAAAGCGGCGAGAGCGGAATTTTCCGCGCAGGTTGGGAATTACGCAGAAGGTGCAGGGGTGGTCGCAGCCCTCGGCGATTTTGATGTAGGCGGAAGATTTGGGAGTGGTGAGAAAGCGTGGCGTGGATTCGTCGTAGAGATAGGTGGGCAGCAGGTGGGTTGCGCCTTGCCAGTCGTCGCGGCTGAAGCGGCCTTGCTGCTCGCGGTGGTCGCCTTCAGGGCGGAATTTGACATCCGGGGCTAAAGCTCTTTCATTTTTCGCGGGGTCAGTGTACGGGCTGAAGCCCGTACACTTCACCGAAGCGAGCGTTTCCGGGGCCTGCTTATGCGTTGCGGCTCGGGATTCGAGACCTGGGCGGACTTCGGCATGACCATTGCCGGCGAGGATGTTGAAGGGCGACGATGGTCGCGGCATGGCCCAGCCGATCCAATCCTGCCCAGGCCGGCGGCTTCGAGAATGGATTCGAGCTCGCCGGTGCCGACCACAGCGTCGACTTCGGGAATGCTCTTCCGGATTTCGTCGCGATAGCGCTCGACGAGGCAGCCGGCGACGATGAGTTTCTTGGCCGAGCCGGAGGTCTTGTGGCGCGCCATTTCGAGGATGGTGTCGACGGATTCCTGCTTGGCGGTGTCGATGAAGCTGCAGGTGTTGACGACGAGGATTTCGGCCTCTTCGGGATGGGCGGTCAGCCGCGCGCCGGCGCGGTCGAGCAGGCCCATCATCACCTCGGAGTCGACGAGGTTTTTGGGACAGCCTAACGAAATAAAGCCCACGGTAGGGGCCGTGGGTGCGGATGGTTTGCTCACTTGTCTATTGTACCGGGAAGCGATGTATCGCGCTGGTGCGGCGCATTTCGACTTCGCCTCCTTCGCCGATAGATGGTTCCGCCGCTGGGTGGTAAAATCAATCAGTGCCGGGTCCTACGCGACGTAATCCCGCCAATCCCGCCAGGTCCGGAAGGAAGCAACGGTAACGGGCTAGTACGGGCGCAGTAGGTCACCCGGTACTTTTTTAGTGGCTAGTTGGCTAGCCTGCTCAAGGAGAAGTGCATTGAGCCTTACCGTTCGTCCTGTGGTGGGCCGGCGCGCTAAGATTTCGGCGCTTGGAACCTACGTTCCCCCCGATGTGATTACCAACAAAGACCTTGAAAAACTGGTGGACACGAACGACCAGTGGATTATGGAGCGTACCGGTATCCGTGAGCGGCATGTGCTGGCCAAGGGCCTGGGCGTGAGCGATATGTGCGCCGAGGCGGCGAAGAAGTGCCTGGCGGCGCGCGGAATTGAAGCCGACAAGATTGGCGATTTTGGGATTGAGGTCATCATCGTCGGCACGGTGACGCCGGACATGATGTTTCCTTCTACGGCGTGCCTGGTGCAGGACAAGATCGGAGCCAAGGGGGCATGGGGCTTCGACGTTTCGGCCGGCTGCTCGGGATTTGTGTTTCGCGCTGCAGGCGGGCGTGAAGATGGTGGAGAGCGGAGCGCACACGAAAGTTCTGGTGTTCGGCGCGGATGCGAACACGCGTATGACCGACTACACCGACCGCACCACCTGCGTGCTGTTTGGCGATGGCGGCGGCGCAGTGCTGATTGAGCCGGCGGAAGAAGGCGAGATCGGTTTCATCGACTTTGTGAACGAGATTGACGGGTCTGGCGGCGTTGCGCTGAATCTGAAGGGCGGCGGCAGCTTGAATCCTTCAACCCACGAGACAGTGGACAAGAAGATGCACTACATCTACCAGGACGGTCCGGCGGTGTATAAGTTTGCGGTGCGCAAGATGGCCGAGGCAACGGCCAAGGTTCTGGAGCGCAATGGCGTGACAGGCGCGGACCTGGGCTGTTTTATTCCGCACCAGGCGAACAAGCGGATCATTACCGCGACGGCTGACCGGCTGGGGATGGACCCGGAGCGGGTAATTATCAATATCGAAAAGTATGGCAACACGTCGGCGGGGACGATTCCGCTGGCCATGGAGACGGCCGTTGAAGAAGGGAAGCTGAAGAAGGGCGACCTGGTGCTGCTGGCCGCGGTGGGAGCGGGATTTACGGTGGGGGCGACGCTGCTGCGGTGGGAGATATAGTGGCAGCTTCTAGCTTTTAGCCACTAGCTTAAGAGACCAACGGCGAATCTGTATTCGGGCAAGATACCGAGTTCGGCGGCCATGCGGAAGAAGCCCTTCATGCCTTCAATGCATTCTTCATCCAGAACATAGTGAATGTTGGTGGTGAGATAAGTGCGGATGGTCTCCTCGGGGATGGGCAGGCGCGCGGACCACTCGGCTACCAGCGCGTCGATGTTTTGCAGGCCGTGATCGCGGGATTGGATGAAGTCACTGGCAACGCTCTCATCCAAAGGGCTGCCGCGCGCAGTGCCCCAGACGGCGGAGACGAAGGGAAGGCCGGTGAGTGTGTGCCACTCCTCTGCGAGGTCGTGGTAGACGAGCTCTTCGCCGGTTCGCTCGAAGCGGTTTTCCCGCTCTTCCAGAGCCAAGAGTGCCGGGTCGCCGATGAGGATTGCGGCGTCGGCTTTCTCGAGCATGGGGTCAAGGTCGGCGGTGCCGGCAAGAAGGGAACTTCGGCATTGCCCCACTTGTGGAAGAGGATGCGCGCGTAGGCCAGAGTGGTGCGGCTGGCGGTGTCCGCGGCCACGGAGCGCAGCGCGGTAAGAGGCTGGCTGGCGCGACGGACAAGCAGCAGTGAGCGGACGCGGCCTTTGGAGGCGATGGTGCAGCCGGGCAGGATGCGAAGGCCGGGCGTGGTGGCGAGTGCGGCAATGGGAACCAGGCCGATATCGGCGTGGCCGTCGGCGAGTGCGGCAGCGCAATCGGAGGGCGACATGCGGTCAATTTGATAGCGAATGGCGAGCGCGGCGGAAAGCGGCGGATGCTCGAAGTCCCACATGAGAGGAGCGGGATTGAGAAAATTGATGGCGGCTACGCGCAGGCGGGGATGAGGGACTGAAGTCACTGTCTTTAGACTACCAAGCGCCGACGAAGAGCCCCGGCAGGCCGGATACAGGGCCTTTTTCGGGCAGGACACTGTACCTACGTTCCTTGACAGGGCCGGCAGGTGGGGCTAAGGTAGGCCAAATTTTCATCCGGTTTCCCGCAAAAGGGAAACGAGGCCGTGCGGTTACTGGCCAGAAAGGCTCCTTAATAACCACGCTGCCCCAGAACGCGGTTCACGCTGCTGCCATCCGCTTGGATGAGGAGCGGCTGGCGTGGCTGGCGCTGGCGCTTTCGCCGGGGCTGGGTCCAAAGCGGATTCTGGATGCGATGAAGCAGCTGGAGACGCCGAGCCAGATTTTCAATTTGACGCTGACGGAGCTTGAGGGGCTGAGGTTTCCGGCTGAGGCGGCGCAGTTTATCTTTGATGGCAAGGCGCGCCTGGCTGGCGAAGAGGAGTGGGCGCGGGTGGCCGAGCAGGGCGCGACGCTCTTGACGCTTGGCTGCCCGGAGTATCCGGAGCGGCTGAAGGAAATCTATGACCCGCCGCCGGTGCTGTGGGTGCGCGGGCCGATGTGGGCTTGCTGAGCGGCCGGCGATTGCTGTGGTGGGTACGCGGCATCCGAGTCCTTATGGTTCGGGCATCGCGGAGATGCTTTCGCGGGACCTGGCCGTCGCGCCGGTTGTTGATTGTTAGCGGGATGGCGCGGGGCATCGACTAGTTGCGCGCACCGGGGCGCACTGGCGGCGCGCATGCCGACGGTGGCGGTGTGGGGCACCGGGATCGACGTGGTGTATCCGAAGGAAAACAAGAAGCTTGCGGAGGAGATTCTGGCGAGGGCGGGGCGATCTGTGAGCGAGCTGCCGATGGGGACGTTTCCGGCGCCGCAGAATTTTCCCCGGCGCAACCGGATTTTGAGCGGGCTGAGCGTGGCGGTGCTGGTGGTGGAGGCGGCGGAGAACTCCGGGACGCGGGTGACGGCGCGGTGCGCAGCGGAACAGAATCGGGACCTGTTTGCGGTGCCCGGCAACGTGACCAACAAGGGCTCGTGGACGCCTAACACGTTGATTAAACAGGGCGCAAAGCTGGTGGCCACCTGGGAGGATGTGTGGGAGGATCTGCCTTCGCAGGTGCGGCTGGAGCTGGAGGCGGAGGCGCCGTTTGAATCCAAATCGGAGACGACGGCATCTCTACTGCCTGATCCGGTGCTGCGGCCTCAGGAGGCGATGGTTCTGGAGGTTTTGCGCTCGGACGAGAGCCTGCAGATCGACGAAATTCTCGAGCTGCTGGAGACGCAACTGACTTCTTCCGAGGTGTTTACGGCGCTTTTTGAGCTGGAGATCGCGGGGCGCATTCGCTGCTTGCCGGGGAAGAATTACGTAAAAGCGCTTTGACGGCCAGCTTTAACGGCCCGCTTTGACGGTTTGATTGTTTTCCGCCGAGCTTGACGGGTAGCTCTGGACCGGAAGCCCGCGACTCATCTCGAACTGCGATCCCGCGACAAGCAAAAAATGGCCTTCGGCGACGATTTATTCGTTAGCTTTATGGCTCGATGCCCGCCGCCGAAATGGGGCAGCAGGTATCAAAAAGGCTTCTCTGAGTCTTCTCCGGACTGGAAACGGAAGCGTGTTCCGTGGTAGCGTCCAACATTTGCGGGTGGATTTTTCCGAAGGGAAGAGTTGCCGCCGCCTGGACAGGGTCTGAATCCGGGAATGAATCGAAATCCCCGCTCGCGAGTCAAACAGGCTGGACAGGTTAGAGTGGGATTGGTAACAAGGATGGCAATGAGCAAATCACTGGTGATCGTCGAGTCCGCCGCCAAGGCGAAGACGATTGAGAAGTATCTGGGCAAGGGCTTTGAAGTGCTGGCGTCGGTGGGGCACATCATGGACCTGCCCAAGAACGACATTGGCGTGGAGCTGGAGAATCGGACGTTTGAGCCGACGCTGATCGTGTCTCCGGGCAAAGAAAAAGTTGTGGCGCAGTTGAAGAAGGCGGCCGCGAAGGCCGACGAGATTTTCCTGGCGCCTGACCCGGACCGCGAAGGCGAGGCGATTGCGTATCACCTGGCGCTGCAACTGGGAACGAACGCCGAAGGAGAGAAAAAAGATTCACCGCGTGACCTTCAACGAGATCACGAAGAAGGCCGTGCAGGAGGCGTTCAAGCACGCCCGCGACGTGGACCAGAACCTTGTGGACGCGCAGCAGACGCGGCGCGTGCTCGACCGGCTGGTGGGTTACCAGATTTCTCCGCTGCTGTGGGATAAGGTGCGGCGCGGGCTTTCTGCCGGCCGCGTGCAGACGGTGGCGGTGCGGCTGATTGTGGAGCGCGAGCGGGAGATTGGCGCGTTCAAGCCGGTGGAGTACTGGACGCTGGATGCGATGCTGCATCCGGAGAAGCAGGCGGACAAGAGCTTCAAGGCGCGGTTCATCGGCATCGATGGCGAGCCGGCGCGCGTTGCGAACGGCAAGGACAAGGACGGCAAAGATCAGTTCATCTCGAATGCGCTGCCCGACAAGAAGGCGATGGACGAGGTGGTTGGCGGCGCTGGAAAAAGCGCAGTGGTCGCTGGCTTCAGTGCAGTCGCAGGGAGCAGCAGCGCCGGCCGCTGCCTCCGTTCATCACCAGCCAGTTGCAGCGCGATGCGTCCAGCAAGCTGGGCTTCAACGTGCGCCGCACCATGGGCGTGGCGCAGCGGCTTGTATGAAGGCGTCGAACTGGGCGCCGAGGGCACGGTGGGCCTGATCACCTATATGCGTACCGATTCGCCGCGCGTGGCGCCGGAGGCGATTGACGGGGCGCGTGAGTGGATCGGCAAGCAGCTGGGCGCGAAGTATCTGCCCGCAGACGGCGAATGTCTACAAGGGCAAGAAGGATGCGCAGGACGCGCACGAAGCGATTCGTCCGACGGATGTGATCGCGGACGCCGGAGTCGATTGCGCGCTATCTTGAGCGACGAGCAGCTGAAGCTCTACACGGCTGATCTGGCAGCGCTTTGTTGCCTCGCAGATGATGCCGGCGGTTTTTGACGTGACGACGGCGAAGATTGCGGCGGTATCAGCGAAGAACGGGCAAGACGTATGACTTCCGCGTGAGCGGGTCGGTGGTGCGCTTCGACGGCTTCCTGAAGGTGTATGAAGTTGCCGAAGAGAAGAAGGACGACGACGAGGAGTCGGCCAACAAGCTGCCCAATCTGGACAACGTGAAGGCGCTGGAGCTGGAAAAGCTGGAGCCCGAGCAGCACTTCACGCAGCCGCCGCCGCGCTACAACGAAGGCTCGCTGGTGAAGGAGCTGGAAGAGCGCGGCATCGGCCGGCCGTCGACCTACGCGTCGATCATCAACACCATTCAGGATCGCGAGTATGTGACCAAGATCGCGCGGCCGATTCTATCCGACCGAGATTGGCATGGTGGTGTGCGACCTGCTGGTGGAGAACTTCCCCTACATCTTCGACACCGCATACACGGCCAAGCTGGAAGAGGAGCTGGACGATATTGAAGAGGGCAAGGAGAAGTGGACCGACCTGCTGAATGGGTTCTACGACCACTTTGAGGAGGAGCTGAAAGATGCCGGCAAGAAGATGGAAGACATCAAGCGCATGGAAGCAGAAGACGAATGAGAAGTGCGAACTGTGCGGGTCGCCGCTGTTGTTGAAGTGGGGCAAGTTCGGCACCTTCTTTGCCTGCTCGGCCTACAACAAGAAGGATCCGACGAGCTGCACGTTTACCAAGGAAAACATCGCGGGCAAGCCGGACCTGAATACGCCGGAGGCGCAGGAAGCGGGCGAGACAGGAAGAGTATTGCGAGAACTGCGGCAAGGTGATGGTGCTGCGGCGCGGGCCGTTCGGCATGTTCATGTCGTGCCCCGACTACAACGAGGATCCGCCGTGCAAGACCTTCCGCAAGCTGAGCCAGAAGCAGCAGCAGAAGCAGCCGACCCGAGCCCACGGGCGAGGATTGCCCGCAGTGCGGCAAGCCGCTGGTGCTGCGCCAGGGCAGCTATGGCGAGTTTGTTTCGTGCTCCGGGATATCCGAAGTGCAAGTACGTGAAGCAGAACCTGATTGAAGGGATGAAGTGCCCCAAGTGCGGCAGTCGGCGATCTGGCTGAGCGCAAGGCGCGCCGCGGCAACATCTTCTGGGGCTGCACGAATTATCCCAAGTGCGACTTCACGTCGAACAACAAGCCGGTGGCGAAGAAGTGCCCGGAGTGCGGCAGCCCGTACCTGGTGGAGAAGACGCTGCGGTCGGGCATCTACCTCGAATGCCCGAACAAGAAGAAAGGCGTCGAGGAAGAAACTGCGCCGAAGAAAGAGGGCGCCAAGAAGGCGGTTGGCTCAAGTCCGCAAAGGCTGAGGAGCGGTTGCAGTGCTGGATGGCCCGGTGGTTTGCAGCTATTCAAAGCGGATTGGGGACGCGCCGCCTCCACCGACGGCAGAAACGCATGGGCCGGTGGCGGAGAAGGAGGAGCAGGAAGAGTGCGGCGGAAGTCGAGACATGTCGGCGAGGGCGCGCTTTCCGGCTGAATCCGTTAGTATTGGGGCAGCGGAGAAGCCGATGGAACGGATGCTTGCAACGCCCGCCGATGCTGAAATCATTTTAAAGCTATATCAATTGCGCACGGAATCGGTGATGCGCGAGGCGCGCGCGCTGGGTGACGGGCGAATTCTGGCCGGCGACGGCGGACGAGTTGTTTGCCGTGTCAGCGAACCCGGCGGACCCGCACAATCGCATGGCTGCGCCAGGTGCTTACCTACTGGGAGATGGCGGCGGCGATGGTGCTGCACGGGGCGGTTTCGGCGGAGCTGTTTGTGGATTGCAACGGCGAGGGATTCTTTCTGCTGGCCAAGTTTGCGCCGATTCTGGAAGCGAATTCGGGAGAAGAATCCGGGATTTCATGATCAAGACGAGCGGAATTGGTGGACCGGTTTTCAGCGGCGTCGCAGCGCTATGAGGCGGTGCTTAAAAGCGTGCAGGCCCGGCGCAAACGGCCTGCCGGAAACCCGCGACGCGCAGAAGTAATTTCTAATCCCGCAGCGTCCCTGGCCGGAAATTGCTTGCCGAAACAAGGTGTCGGGGAGCATGATGTTAGCTGATTGAGTTTCCCTTTCCTCTGGAGGTTCCTCGTGAAGCGAGTTTTGGCTTTACTTTTTGTCTCATCCGTCTTGCGGTGCAGTTGCCGGCCGCGCCGACGCATCGAAGATCAACGGCTGGATTTCGGACTCGATGTGCGGCGCCAAGCATGCCGGAACGGGCGCGCCTGCGTCAAGAAGTGCATTGAAGGCGGCAGGCGCCGGTGTTTGTGGACGAGGCCAAGAAGGCTGTGTGGACCATCGACAACCCGGATGCGGTGAAGGGCTTCTACGGCGACCACGTGACCGTGAAGGCGACTGCCGACATGCGACAGAAGAGCGTCCACATCGACGCGATCGCGAAGCCAAGTAGGATACGGCGGCCCTGAACTTTACACCGCAATTAACTCAACTTGATTCGAGAATGCTCGATGGGACTCGCCCCGGCGCGCAAGCTCTGGTAGTGTCGTATCCGTTCATCTCTCCGGCCTGCGAATTGCGGCCCAGAATGCGGGCTGCGAGTTCAAAGTGAGCGGATTTGACCAGGAACCAGCCATGGCACGAGCAATCTGGAACGGCAAGGTGATTGCCGAAAGCGATACGACGGAGACGGTTGAGGGAAACGTCTATTTTCCCGAGGCCAGCCTCAAGCGCGAGTATTTTCGCCCCAGCAGCACCACGTCCACCTGTCCGTGGAAGGGCCAGGCGCGCTATATGAACCTGCTGATCGAGGGCCAGGACAACCCTGACGCCGCCTGGTACTACCCCGACCCCAAGCCGGCAGCTCGCAAGATCAAGGGGTATGTGGCGTTCTGGCGCGGCGTGGAAGTGGAGCCGTAGGCTCGGTTCAGCCCGAGTCTGTCTGGTGGATCAACGCACAGGCGGACCACGTGCAGGTGAAATACACGGACAAGTGATTCCACTTGCGAGTGTGCTGGCGAACGATCAGGTAGCCTCCGGTTTATTCTGGCGCTGGTCTGGATCATCCTGTTGCTTGTCAGGCTCATCTTGCCGGTTGGCCTTTGCGAGCTCCAGTTCCCCAACCGTCCTGGCCACATTTTGTTTTAACTCGACCATCGCTGGATCGTCCGATGCGATGCCACTCGTCTCCTCGATGTGATGAACCGATTCGCGGATGACTTTAAGAAGGCGGGGAGGCTTGTCGCTGCTCTGCATTTGAACCCCTCAGGTTGAGGTTCGATGCAAGGCCTCCCGGTGCGGTTGCCGGGTGAGGTCTGCCAGATGGGGCCCGGGCTGAAGCCCGCTTGCTCTGCCGAACCTATTCAGCGGCCTGAAGGCCCCTGCTCCCTCCGAAAAGCCCCGCAGCTTTTTTGGCGTTTTAGCCTCCAACCCAACGGGACGGAACAAGGCGTCCCGCATGCGTATTGCTTTTCAAAGCATCAAAATACCTATTTTACAAATAGGTATTTCCATGCTACTATTTCCTTCATGGCCAAGAATCCTGAACATCGCGATCTTTTTCCTGGGGCGCTGGAGATGATGATTCTGCAGTCGCTGCGGCTGCGGCCTATGCATGGCTATGCGCTGGTGAAGCATATCAAGCAGGTCTCGGACAACCTGCTGCAGATGGAAGAAGGGTCGCTCTATCCGGCGCTGCAGCGGATGCTGAGGGAAGGGTTGCTTGAATCGGAGACGGGCATGTCGGCCAAGGGGCGGCCAACGCGCATTTATCGGCTCACTGCTGCGGGCATTCGTCATCTCGAGAGGAACTGATGAGCTTCGAGAGAATGTTTGCAGGCATCACGCGTGTGCTTGCCGCTGCCAAGGCGTAGGAGATCCACCATGCAGGGAATTTGCAAGCTGTTCGATGCACCCGCCGCTATGAGGACATCTCCGTCTCGATTGAGGAACACATCGACGAGCGGACGGATGAATTGGTGGAAGAGGGCATGGCGCGGGATGAGGCTGAGCGAATGGCGCGGCGCGAATTTGGGAATGTGACCGTGGCGCAGGAGCGGAGCCGCGAGGTGTGGCAGTGGCGGAGAGTGGAATCGCTGCTGATGGATTTGAAGCATGTGTTCCGGCGGCTGGGGCGCGCGCCGGGGTTTGCACGATCACGGTGGTGCTGACGCTGGCGATCGGGATAGGCGCGAATACGGCGGTCTTCAGCGTGTTGAACAGCGTGCTGCTGCGGCCGCTGCCTTATCCGGAGCCGGAGCAATTGGTGTCGTTGCATTTGAATGCGCCGGGCGCGCCGGGGCTGGCGGAATTTCGCAATGAGCTGCGGCTGTCGGCATCAATGTATTTGACCTTCAACGAACACAACCACGTGTTTCAGTCGATGGGAGTTTGGCTGCCGGGGACGGCGAGCATTACCGGCATGGCCCAGCCGGAGCAGGTGGACACGGCGCAGATTTCGGGAGGCGTTCTTGAAACGCTGAACGTTCCGGCGGTTGCGGGCCAGTGGCTGACGGCAAAGGATCAGGACGCCCACGGCCTGGGGCGGGTGATGTTGAGCTACGGATATTGGCAGCGGCGTTTTGGCGGCGATCCGGGCGTGGTGGGGCGGACAATTCTGGTGAATTCGCAGTCGCGCGTGATTGCAGGGGTGATGCCGCGGGGCTTCAAGCTGGTGAACTACGATTTCGATTTGCTGGTTCCGCTGGCGTTCGATCCGACGCATGAGCATTCTGGCGGGGTTTGCCTATCGCGGCATTGCGCGGCTGCGGCCGGGGGTGGTGATTGCGGAGGCGAACGCGGATGTGGCGCGGCTGCTGAACGTGTGGATGGACTCGTGGTCGAATCCCTTGGGCGGCGATCCGCACTGGTACCTGCGATGGAGGATTTCGCCGGCGCTGCAGCCGCTGAAGGAGACGGTGGTGGGCAGCATCAGCACGGTGCTGTGGGTGGTGATGGGGACGATCGGCGTGGTGATGCTGATTGCCTGCACGAACGTGGCGAACCTGCTGCTGGTGCGCGCCGATGGACGGCAACAGGAGCTGGCGGTGCGTTCTGCGCTGGGGGCGGGGCGATGGCGGATTGCGCGCGAACTGCTGCTGGAGAGTGTGACGCTGGGCTTGCTGGGCGGGGCGGCCGGCGTGGCGGTGGCGGACGCGGGCCTGCGCCTGCTGACGGCGATTGGGCCGGCGGAGCTTCCGCGGCTGAGCGAGGTCTCGCTCGATGGCTGGTCGCTTGCTTTCACACTGGTTCTCTCGGTGCTTTCGGGCTTGTTCTTCGGCGCGATACCGGTGCTGCGGTACCTTCCTTCGCGGCAGCGGCTGAACGTGCTTGGAGCAATGCGCACGGCGAGCGTAAGCCGCGAACGGCAGCGCGGCCGCAACGTGCTGGTGGTGGCGCAGGTGGCGATGGCGCTGGTGCTGCTGATCAGCGCGGTGCTGATGATTCGGACATTTATTGCGATGCGCGATGTGGATCCGGGCTTCACCGATCCAGCATCGTTGCAGGTGATGCGCCTCTCCATTCCGGAGACGCTGGTGCAGCGATTCGAGGACTGTGGTGCGCATGCAGAACAGCATTCTCGACAGGCTGAGCTGCCATTCCCGGCGTGACGTCGGCGGGATTTGCGGCTTCAGTTCCGATGAGCGGGGCTGAGCCGAGTTGGGACAAGAGATTCTGGTTGAGGGCGTGAACTACGAAGGACGAAGCCCGCCGATGCGCCTGTACAACTACGTTGCGCCGGGATACTTCCACACCGCGGGCACACGGCTGGTGGCCGGCCGCGATTTTACGTGGGCGGAAATTTATGGCGTGAGGCCGATCGGGATTGTTTCAGAGGGGCTGGCGCGGGAGCTGTGGGGATCGCCGAATGGCGCAATCGGCAAGCGGTTCAGGGAGTTTCCGAGCGCTCCGTGGTTTGAAGTGGTGGGCGTGGCGGAGGATGTTCGCGAAAACGGAGTGGACCAGGTTTCGCCAGCAGACGGTTTACTGGCCTACGTTGATGGGCGATCCCGTTAGCGCCGGAAAAGCAGCAGGCCTGGCGGACGGTTTACTTTGCGATGCGCAGCAATCGGGCTGGAACGCAAGGCTTCATCAACGAGATTCAACAGGCGGTGTGGTCAGTAAATGCGAACGTGCCGATTGCCGACGTGAGCACGATGCAGGACATGTATGGGCAATCGATGGCGCGGACTTCGTTCACGCTGGTGATGCTGGCGATTGCGGGAACGATGGCGCTGGGGCTCGGCATCCTGGGAATTTACGGAGTGATTTCGTATGCGGTGTCGCAGCGGACACGCGAGATCGGGATACGCATGGCGCTGGGCGCGAGCAAGAGCGAACTGGTGTGGATGTTTGTGCGCTCGGCACTGGTGCTGACGGTGGTGGGCACGGCGGTTGGACTTGGCGCGGCGGCCGGACTGATGCGCTGATGCGAACGCTGTTGTACGGGATCAGCCCGCTCGATCCGGTTACGTTTATCGCGGTGCCGGTTGCGCTGGTGGCTGCGGCGGCGCTGGCGAGTTATCTGCCGGCGCGCCGGACTACGGCTGTCGATCCGGTGGATGCGCTGCGGGCGGAGTAATTGGCGCAGGGCCTGTTCCTTTCGGCCCGATGCCGGAGCAGTCAGTTCCGGTGCTTTATTTCGCTCCGGACAGCTTCAGATAATCCGGCTCATCGGCAATCGTGCGATGGCGGAAAGGCGCGCACAATCTTGCGCTCCTTCAGAAAGAACACGCCCGGCATCTGGTCCGCATCTTCCCTGATCATGCCAATTCCATACTTGAACATCGCGCCCTTGAGCCAGCCCTTCCAGACCGTCGGATTCAAAAAGTGCAGAAAAGGGTTGGTGCGCGACAAGGCAAAGGCGGGAAGCTGATAAAGCGTCGCATCGGGATTGCTGACTCTCTCCACGTCTGAGAGATTGTAGTAGTCGAAGTAAGGCTTCGCGCGCTCCGGAGAGCCGAGATGCACAAAGACCGGCCGCACGCCCTTTGGCCTCAATCTGCGTCCGAACCTGCGAGACGCGATCCAGAGCCTGTGCGCAAAAAGCGCATGCAAAGTGGCGAAGGAAGATGAGCAAGACCGGCGATTCATCCACCAGATCGAGCAGCGACCGGCCCGTCTCGGTATGAAACTCGCGCAAGGAGTCTGCGAGATTCGGCGGGACAGTTGATTGGGTCATTCCTGTAGCCATTCAATCCACTCTACTCCCGCGAGAAACTTCGATTAAAGACTTAAATTGGATCGTTGAGCAGATGGCCCAGATCTCAATTCTGGATCTGATTCTGGGTACTCCGAATTGGACGATGGATTGTTTGGCGGCGTCGGAGTGACGAAAGCCTGATGATCACGCTTCCAGCTTGCTCCGGATTGCGTTCACCAATGCCTCCGGCTGTACAGGCTTGATTAATAATTCCATGTTCTTTTCGGCCGCAGTGGTTGCGAGGGTCTCTCGTACTCCCGGGTTGCCGCTGAACAGCACGACCTTACATTGTGGGCAGTCCGCAACGACTCCGGCGCTCAGCTCGTATCCATTGAGGCCGGGCATGATTACATCTGATAAGAGTAAGTTAGGGGCTTTATCCTGAGCTGCTTTCAAGGCTGTATGCGGGTCTGTAAAGGCTCTGGCATCGAATCCGTGACCGGACAAAATCAGGGAGGCGGTGTGAGCGACGAGGGGCTCGTCATCGACCACAAACACTACAGCTTTGTTACCTTCGACAGGCATCGGTGGGCCGATTCATTCGTTCGCATTGGTTATGTGGAGCTTCCTGACAGGGATTGGGATGCGAGGCTCGTGGTATTGGTTGGCCCGCCGCCACGGCGGGGAGGCCTTGGGTAGTGACGTAGGCGGACGGTACGACCACTGGCGGGATGGACGATTGCAGGACCTGGGATTAGTACGCCTGTAGCTGGGCTTAATAGGCCTGCAGTTGTTCCAGCGGGAGGCGGACGCGAAAGCAGGTGGAGCCGGGTTCGGAACGGACGCTGAGGTGGCCGCGGTGCTTTCGGACGATGCGCATGGCGTTGTCGAGTCCCAGTCCCAGGCCCTGACCGGGCGCCTTGGTGGTGAAGAACGGCTCGAAGATGCGGTCCTGCAACTCAGGGGGAATGCCGGGGCCGGAATCCCAGATCTCGACCAGGATCATGTCGCCTTCCAGGCGGCAGGTGAGGCGCAGTTGGCCGCGGCTTCGCCCCTCCAACGAATCCGCAGCCGCGGATGTGGGGACTGCGGGGCCCAAGGCTTCGAGCGCGTTTTCGATCAGCGCGGTCCAAACCTGGTTGAGTTCGCTGCCGTAGGCGCTGATGGTGGGCAGGCCGGGCTCATAGTCGCGAATGACTTCTACGTTCGTCATGCGCGACTGGAACATCTGCAGCGTGGCGTCGAGGCCGGCCGGCACATCCACTTCGAGAATCGGCGCGCGGTCCATGTAGGAATAGGTCTTGACGGCGCTGATGAGGTCGAAGATGCGGGCGGTGGAGTGGACCAGCGTCTCGACGGAACGCGACGAGCGCAGATAGCGGGCAAAGAACTGCAAGGAGACGCAGATCTCGTTGGAACCCATAATCGCGCGGAGTTCGTCAAGGTCGGCTATGGTGATTCTCTGCTCGGCTAACTGCGGCGCGACCTCCCAGGGCTGGCTGCAGCCGAGCGCACCAAGCCAGGTGCGGATGGCTTCTTCCTGCGCGATCAGGGCGGTGGCCGATTGTTCGACCAGCCAGGGCGGAGCGGCCAATGACTCTCCGTTCCCAGATCCTCGATGGCCTCGATTTGCTCCTCGTTCAGGCACATGTTGACGAGTTTGAAGCGATTTTGGCGATTGGCACGCAGTTCGAGGACCAGGCTCGAAGCGGCGCGTTGGGCCGCGGAGGCTGGATTGTTGAGCTCGTGGGCTAGATTGCCGGCTAATTTGCCGAGCGCGGCGAGCTTTTCCGCCTGCTGCTCAATGCGAGTAACTTCGCGAACACGATCGAGCAGGGTAGAGACTACCCGCTGGGTCATCGATGGAATGGCCTGAAGCATCTCAGGGAATTGCGACTTGTGAATGAGCAGCGCCCAGACCCGGGAGATGGCAAATCCCTGGCCGCCGGAGGTCTTCATGCGCGAAAAGGGCAACAGGCCGGTCATTTGTCCGGCGCGGCCTATGAAGAGCGCCATGGGACCACCGCTATGGCGGCGTACGTGAATTTCACCCTTGAGGATAAGGATCATCCGGTCAGCTATTGTGCCTTCTTCGAACAGGATTTCACCGGGCTGAGCAATAACCTCTTCGCCATGCTTAGCCAGCCAGAGGCGATCTTCCATGGGCAGACCGTGCAGGGGCGCTATGTGATCGATAGCAGCCGCGATCTCTTCAGCAGGCGTGGGACAGGCAGGCGGCGTGAGGAGGGGAGAAGCCATACGCGGGACCTCCAGGGTGCAGATTCAGGATAGCCGATTCAGGATAGCCGATTCCGGGCGATATTCTGTTTGGCGGCTGATTCGCGAGCAAGATGGTCTCTGGCGGACTTCGCATCCGGCGACAACTAAGAAGCGCGCTCAGCTCCGATCCATTGACTGGAGTGCCCCGGCTGAAGACGTTTCCACGGAACTGCGCCTGAAATCGCGAGAACAATCACGGCCGGCTCGATGGGATGGCGATAATCCATGAGCGGATGAGTTATGTAGTAGGTGAGCGGGAAGAAGCCGATGAGCACCAGATAAGGTAGAACGGCGGTGCGATTGAAGCGCCAGAAACGCCGAATCCCGCGGAGCATCAGCAAAGTTACGCATCCAATGTAGAAGACATTTGCGGGCTCGTATGGTTGATCCTTCAGCTCCTCCGAGGAGAAGCTCCAGAAGCCGGTCCAGTAATAGAGAACGCGGCGCATCGTCTTATAAGCCAGGAACGAATATCGAGGATTATGCTCGAGGTCGTCGATTGCGAGAGCATGCTTTTGTGCGAGCCATGCGGGTTCGCCCATGGCCAGGAATTTTCGCATTTCAGCCTGGCTGCTGGCCGGATAAGGCCGGTTGTCAGCGCTGGGGGGTGAGCTTCGATCCAGGTAAGCGTCGCCGAAGTTATCGGTATAAATCTCGAGCCAGAAGTTATCCCGGACAGGGCATAGGATGCCGAGGACGCGGTAGTTGCGCACCGTCCAGGGGGTAAGGACGGCGAGCGCGGCAAGAGCGGTGAGCGCACCTGGCAGCAACCAACGCCGGCCAGAGCGATGGGCCTGGTAGAGCGCCAGGAGCAAAAGAAAGGGAAGCGTGGACAGCACTGCGGGATTGGATAGCGCGGTGACGCCGAAGAGCGCGCCCCATCCGAGCCATGCGAAAGGGTTTGTTGCGCGATGAATGCGCTGCGCGATGCAGAAGCAGGTTGTAAAGAGCAGGCCGGTGAGGGCGTACTCCCAGACGCGGCCGGCGGAAAAGTAAATTGCGAAGGGATAAAAGGCCCAGGTCCAGGCTGCAATTTTTGCTCCGCGCTTTCCAAGAGAATACTCTGCGCTGAAGTAGACCGGGATGCAGGTTAAGGCCGAGAACAAGCTATTCAAGGTGAGGATGAAAAAACCAGAAGTGAGCGAGTAAATGCCGAAGAGCCGGAAGACGACGGATAGCAGAGCGGGATAGAGCGGAGGCTGGAGTGCGGTAGGACCGCTCCAGGGGAAATACGGCGAACTGTAGCCATGGCCGCTTGCCAGGGCGCGCGCAATCCAGCCCATCTCCCAGCCGAACTGCTCGTAGAGCTTGTCGGCGTCGGGCAGATCGCGATAGGTGAAGCAGACCACTACCAAGCGGATGGCGAGCGCTGCGAGCACAATGACAGGAAGCAATCGGCGGGAGGTGGACAGAGATCCCGTTTGCACACGGGCAGCGATCGGCGTAGCCAAGGTTATCGTCTCAATTCAAAAGATAGGGGTGCCGCAGCTATTCTACCCTGTTGCCAGTTAGACGCGGGGAGTGTCGCCAGCGGCACACGGTCAGATGCGCCGAAGACGCCGCGATATCCGCCCCACTACCGTCAAGCCTGACTGCTCACGCGAGAGCGAAACGCGTAGTACAATCCACTTTGTGTTGGCGAGTCGACAAAGAAGACGGAAATTCGCGGCACGTTGCGGATGAATGGCCGCATCAAAAGGCCGCATCATGCTTCGACACGAATGTTGCATGGAGATCATTTGTGGTGAATTCCTCAATTGGCAACATGGGATGCACTGAGCGGCGCGAGGCCGTCGCTGTGAGCGTCATTGTGCCCTGCCATAATGAGGAGGAATGCATCCATGAGTTTCACCGCAGAATGCGGCGTGTTCTTGAAGAGTTGGGAACGTCTTACGAAATGATCTTCGTGAATGACGGCTCGTGGGACCAGACGGAGAAGCATCTGATCGAGCTACAAAGCGTGGATCAGAATGTCGTGATTATGGATTTGTCTCGAAATCATGGACATCAACTGGCTTTGTCAGCCGGCTTGAGCGTGGCGCAGGGGAGAAGAATACTTCTGATCGATGCCGATTTGCAGGATCCCCCCGAGTTGCTTCCGGAGATGATGGCGGCGATGGATGCGGGCGCAGACGTGGCGTATGCCCGCAGGATTTCGAGGGCCGGGGAAGGCGTCTTCAAACGTTGGACCGCAAAAATCTTCTATCGACTTCTTCGCGCACTTTCTCATGCCGACGTGCCAGTAGATACAGGCGACTTCCGCTTGATAAGCGCGCAGGTCGCGGACATTCTGCGGCAGATGCCCGAGCCGCATCGGTTTCTGAGGGGCATGGTGGCGTGGGTCGGCTTTCGGCAGATCGCAGTAACTTATCGCCGCGATTCCAGATACGGGGGAAAAACTAAGTACAGTATCGGGAGCATGGTGGGATTGGCCATTGACGCTGTTACCGGATTCGCGTCGGCGCCCCTGCGATTCATGTTCTATCTGAGCGCCGCGGCGAGTGTTGCAGCGGCAGGATTTTTGGGCTGGACAATTTATGCATTTCTCTATCTTCCCGTCGTACCTGGCTGGGCGAGCATCATGTGCGTTCAACTGGCATTTTCGGCAATCAATCTGTTTGCCCTCGGGCTGATCGGAGAATATGTCGGCCGCTCTTATATTCAGGGAAAAGGCAGACCACCTTTTATTGTTCGCTCTGTGTCACGGGCTAAGGCGGATGCGGAGTCCAAGGCGAATGGTTTGCCTCAGAGCGCGGTCGAGAATAAGGAGGAACTCTCCTGTGGCTAAGGCGGAATTCGATAGTTATGCGGACACTTATTATGAAGAGCATAAGAAGAACATTAAGATAACCGGCGAAGATCCTGAATACTTTGCCGAATATAAGATCGCGGACCTTGCCCGACACTTTTCAAAGGTGAAAACGCCGATAAGCAGGATTGCGGATTTTGGCAGCGGCATTGGTAACTCCATACCTTACTTTCGGAGATACTTTCCTGACGCGACACTAAGCTGCATCGATGTATCTGCGCGCAGCATTCGACAGGCGCAGGATAGATTCCCGGGCAAAGAATCTTTCTTATTGATTGAAAGTGAAAGAATTCCAATCGAAGATGCCAGCCAGGATATTGTATTTTCAGCTTGCGTGTTTCATCATATTTCCCCAGATGATCACGAGCGATGGCTAAAGGAGCTGCTGCGAATCACCAGGCCTGGCGGCGTTTTGGCGATCTATGAGCACAATCCTTTGAACCCGCTGACGGTGCGAGCCTTCAATACCTGCCCCCTTGATAAGAATGCCGTTCTTATTCGCGCCGGAAATTTGCGCAGAGCCTGCCTGGCAGTAGGTTGGTCGAGCGTGAGCATAGCCTATCGCCTGTTCTTCCCTCGATCACTGGCGTACCTGCGTCCACTTGAACCCAGATTGGGATGGCTTTGCATTGGAGCACAATATCGGCTTCTGGCGTTGCGCTGAATATCGGTTTGGCGGCGCGTCGACCCGCCCTAGCCGCAAGAAAAAGACACGCGGCGAGGGCGGCACCCAGCGATTTTTGCGATTTAGCGGGTCTTTGCGACTTCTTCAACGGTTACGGGGTCAAGGAAGGGCATGGAGGCGCGGAGGGTTTTGCCGATGATTTCGATTGGGTGCTTGGCTTCGGCTTCGCGGAAGGCTAAGAATTCCTTTCGACCGGAGTTTTGGTCGGCGAGGAATCTCTTCGCAAAAGCGCCGTTCTGGATTTCGGCGAGGATCTGCTTCATGGCCTTTTTGCTTTCGTCGTTGATGACGCGCGGGCCGCTGACGTAGTCTCCCCACTCGGCTGTGTCGCTGATGGAGTAGCGCATATAAGCCAGGCCGCCGCGATAGATGAGATCGACAATGAGTTTCAATTCATGCAGGACCTCGAAGTAGGCGCTCTCGGGTTGATAGCCGGCTTCGGTGAGGGTTTCATAGCCGGCTTTGATGAGGGCGCTGACGCCGCCGCAAAGAACGGCCTGCTCGCCGAAGAGGTCGGTCTCGGTTTCTTCTTTGAATGTGGTTTCGAGAACGCCGGCGCGGGTGCAGCCGATGCCCTTGAGATAGCTGAGATTCAAGGCGTGAGCCGTGCCGGTTGCGTCCTGGTGGACGGCGATGAGGCCCGGAACGCCTCCGCCTTCAGTGAAGACTTCGCGAACGCGATGGCCGGGCGCCTTGGGCGCGGCCATGCCCACATCAATGCCTTCAACAGGCACGATGGTTTTGAAATGAATGTTGAACCCGTGCGCGAAGAGAAGCAGTTTGCCGGCGGAAAGATTGGGTCCGATTTCTTCGGCGTATAACTTGGCGGCAGTCTGATCGGGGACCAGGACCATCACCACATCAGCCCATTTAACTGCTTCGGCGACGGTGGTTACTTCGAGGCCGGCCTTCTGGGCCTTGGCAATGGATTTGGAGTTGGCGGCAAGGCCGACTTTTACCTGCACTCCTGAATCTTTGAGGTTGAGCGCGTGGGCATGCCCCTGAGAGCCGTAGCCGATGATGGCGACCTTCTTTGCTTGAATTAGCGAGAGGTCTGCGTCTTGATCGTAATAAGTCTTGGCCATGATTTTCTTAGTTTTCCTTTGCGTGCGGGTTGAGGGTTAGTTCAATAAGAGGAGGCAGCGGCTTTGGCGCGGGCTATTCCGGCTCGACTGCGGCGCTGTCTTCAAGAGATTCAGCGGATCGGGTATCGGGATCGGAAGATTCTGCGGCACCCATTGCTTTGAGTACTCGGCTGGTGTGATGGCCGCGGCGCATAGTGAGCTTGCCGCTGCGGCAGATTTCGAGGATGCGGCCATCATCTTCGCGGAGTACTTCGATGAGGCCTTCAATCTTGCTTTCGACGCCGGTCATTTCAATCATCAGCGACTCTGAGGTCAGATCGACGATGCGCGCGCGAAAAACTTCGACCAGATCGAAGATCTGCGAACGGCTTTGCGGGGTGGCTGCGACTTTGATGAGGGCCAGCTCACGAGTAACGGCTGGAGCTTGCGCGATGTCGTCCACATCAACCACATTTTCAAGTTTAAACAGGCTGGCGCGAATGCGGTGGCCGGCTTCTGCGGATGCCTCGCACACCAGAGTCAGGCGAGACAGGCCAGAGCGTTCGCTGCGGCCCACCGTGAGCGAGTTGATGTTGATGTTAAGACGGCGGAAAAGCGACGCGACGCGCGTGAGCACGCCGGGCAGGTCTTCAACGTAAGCGACAAAGGTATGTAACATGACAGCCTCTTACTTATCGTCCGGGGTTTCGAGCAGCGGGCTCTTGCCCGGCCGGCGAATCATTTCGTGCAAAGCGGAGCCGGCGGGAATCATCGGGTACACCGAGTCCTCCTGTTCGACTAGGAAGTTGAGCAAAAACGTGCCTTGGTTCGAGCGCGCTTCCGCAACGGCGCCAGCCAGTTCTGCGCGGGTGCGGACGGCGCGTCCCGCGATTCCATGCGCGTCGGCCAGCTTTACGAAGTCAGGGCTCACCAGCGGCGTGGCTTCATAGTTGCGGTCGTAGAAAAACTCCTGCCACTGACGAACCATGCCGAGATAGCCGTTGTTGATGATGGCGATGTTGATCTTGATTCCTTCCTGCGCGATGGTCGATAGCTCCGCCGCGGTCATTTGGAAACCGCCGTCGCCGGCCACGACCCACACTTCTTTATCAGGGCAAGCAAACTTTGCTCCTATGGCTGCGGGCAGTGCGAAACCCATGGTGCCGAGGCCGCCGGAAGTGATGAGCGTGCGCGGGTGCTCGTGGTGGAAGTACTGCGCCTCCCACATCTGGTGCTGGCCAACGTCGGTCACCACGATGGCGTTGCCGCCGGTGATGCGCCACAGATCGTGCATCACGTGCGCGGCATAGAGGTGGCCGGAGTCGGGCAGATTCTTGATGTCGCGGACGGCGGATTCACCCTTGCTGGCGTCGATGGCCTTCAACCATGCACCTCCGTCGCGCCCAGATATGCGCGGCAGCAACTGCTCGAGCACTTCGCGCAGGTCGCCAAGCAGAGCTACGTCAACCTTGACGTTTTTGTTGATCTCAGAGGGGTCAACTTCGATATGGATTTTTTTCGCTTTGAGTGCGTAGGTTGCAGGCGTGCCGATAACGCGATCATCGAACCTCATGCCGCACGCGATGAGCAGATCGGCATTCTGGATTGCGTCATTGACCCACGACTCGCCATGCATGCCCATCATGCCGAGGTTGAGCGGATGCGAGGCGGGAAATGAGCCGAGGCCGAGCAGGGTAAGAGCGACGGGAATCTGCGTGCGTTCTGCGAGCGTGCGGACCTGTTCCATCGCGCCGGATTCTGAAACGCCGTGGCCGGCAAGGATGACAGGCCGCTTGGCGTTGCGAATGAGTTCGGCTGCCTGAGAAAGGCTTGTGTCATCGACGCCCAGCATGGGGTGCGGGCGATAGGGCCGCGGCTTGGCGGCGGCAAAGTCGAAGATGGCCGTGCCCTGCTGCGCGTCTTTGGTGATGTCGACCAGCACTGGGCCAGGACGACCGGAGGCGGCGATCTGAAATGCCTCACGGAGCGCGGATGCGAGATCTTCAGTGCGGCTGACGAGGAAGTTGTGTTTGGTGACGGGCAGAGTGATGCCGGTGATGTCGACTTCTTGAAACGCGTCGGTGCCGAGCACCTTGCTGGAGACCTTGCCAGTGATGCAGACGATGGGAATCGAATCGAGCATGGCGGTGGCGATGCCGGTGACGAGATTGGTCGCGCCGGGGCCGCTGGTGGCGATGGCCACGCCGACCTTGCCCGAGGCGCGCGCATAGCCGTCGGCCATGTGCGCGGCGCCCTGCTCGTGGCGCACCAGGACGTGATGAATGGGAAACTTGCGCAGCGCGTCGTAGGCCGGCAGGATGGCGCCGCCGGGATAGCCGAAGACGTCGGTGACGCCTTCGCCGACGAGCGTGGCCCAGAGAATTTCAGCGCCGGTGAGGCGGGTGGGTGTGGTGAGGTGGGCGTTCGACGTCTGCGTATTGTCGTTGGTTCCCATGATGGACTCCTTTGTTAACAATCAGTAGATCAGTTGTCAGAGATCGGTATCGCTTCTGCTGTTCCACCCATCGAGCAAAAAAACGCTCAATGGATGGGGCACCGCAATCTTTGTTAGGTCGTTGCGCCTTCGGATGCGGATGTTACTCGGTCAACATATTTGCGGAAGACGCCTTTGGGCCAGCGCAGTGCGGGTGGCCTGAAGCCTTTCGAGGCGCGCCGCGATTTCTTCGTCGCTGACTTCAAGCGTCAGCTTGCGATTGGGAATGTCGAAGTGGATGATGTCGCCTTCGCGGACGGCGGCGATGGGCCCGCCGACGAAAGCTTCCGGGGCGACGTGGCCGGCGGTGAAGCCGCGCGTTGCGCCGGAGAAGCGGCCGTCGGTGAGCAGCGCCACGTGCGCGCTGAGTTCGGCATTGGAAGAGACGGCTGCGGTGACTTGCAGCATCTCGCGCATGCCGGGGCCGCCCTTGGGGCCTTCATAGCGAATGACGAGCACGTCGCCGGGCTTGATCTCGCCGGATTGCACGGCCGCAAAACAATCTTCTTCGCACTCGAAGACGCGCGCCGGGCCGCGATGCTCAACGCGATCGGCGGCGGCGACTTTCATCACGCAGCCTTCGGGGGCAAGATTGCCTTTGAGGATGACGAGGCCGCCGGTGGGCTTGATGGGATTTTCGAAGGTGTGAATGACGACCTGGCCCGGAGTCTCGACTGGCGAGTGCGGCTTCTTCAGCGAGCGTCTTGCCGCTGATGGTGAGCGTGCCACCATCGGCGTGGCCGGCATCGATGAGGCGCTTGGCGAGCAGGCGCGAACCGCCGGCGGCCTGATAGTCGGAGGCGACGTACTTGCCGGCGGGAGTTAGGTCGCAGATGAACGGCGTGCGCTTGCTGATAACATCGAAGTCGTCGATGGAGAGCTCGATGCCCATCTCGCGCGCGATGGCGAGGAGGTGAAGCACGGCGTTGGTGGAACCACCGCTGGCAGCGACGCTGGCGATGGTGTTCTCGATGGATTTGCGAGTGATGATCTGCGAGGGGCGGCGATTGGCGCGGACGGCATCCATGAGGATGCGGCCGGCTTCGCGCGTGGCGGCGTGCTTGTCATTCGAGGTGGCGGGAACGCCGGAGAGCTGGATGGGCGAGATGCCGAGGATTTCAGCCGCTCATGGCCATGGTGTTGGCGGTGAACTGGCCGCCGCATGCGCCGGCGCCGGGACAGGCGTTGGCTTCGAGAGCTTCGAGGCCGGCGTCGTCGATGCGGCCGGCGGCGTGGGAGCCGATGCCTTCAAAGACGTTTTGAATGGTGATGTCGATTATTCCTTGGCCGTTGAGCTTGCCGGGAGCGATGGAGCCGCCGTAGAGCATCATGCCGGGAATGTCGAGGCGGCAGAGAGCCATGATGATGCCGGGCATGTTCTTGTCGCAGCCGCCGATGCCGACGAGGCCGTCGAAGAGGTTGCCGCGCGCGACTAACTCGATGGAGTCGGCGATGACTTCGCGCGAGACCAGCGAGGCCTTCATGCCCTGCGTGCCCATGGTGATGCCGTCGGAGATGGTGATGGTGTTGAACTCCATCGGCGTGCCGCCGGCTTCGCGAATGCCTTCTTTGAGGGCTTCGGCGATGTCGCGCAGATGCACGTTGCAGGTGCCGATCTCGGTCCAGGTATTGGCGATGCCGATGATGGGCTTGTGCAGATCTTCTTTTTGAAATCCAGCCCCGCGCAGATAGGAGCGCGCCGCGGCGCGGCTGGGGCCTTCAGTCAACGGAATGCTTTGGCGCTTGCCTTCGATGGTCATTTCTTTCCTTCGAGCGGAGTTAGCATTGTTAGCGGAGCCACGTGAGTTAGAGTACCAATCGTCTAGCCGGCCTGACTCCGCTAACCGCTAACACCGCTGTTATTTCGCTTTGAGCCAGTTTGCTTCGTCGTGCTTTGCTTCGTAGGTGTCGAGCGCGGCGGCGTGGCGCAGGGTCAGGCCGATGTCGTCGAGGCCTTCGAGCAGGCAGAACTTGCGGAAGGGGTCGATTTCAAAGGTTGCGTGGAAGCCGCTGGTCGTCGGTGACTGTCTGCGCTTCAAGCGAGACGGTGAGTTGATAGTTCGGAATTGTCTTTGCGTTGTTCGAGCAGCTGGGCGACTTGCTCTTCGCTGAGGCGAGCGAGCACGATGCCGTTTTTGCCGGCGTTGGAGAAGAAGATGTCGGCGAAGGTGGGTGCGATGACGGCGCGGAAGCCGTAGTCCGAGAGCGCCCAGGCGGCGTGCTCGCGGCTGGAGCCGCAGGCGAAGTTTTTGCCGGCGATGAGGATTTGCGCGCCTTTGTAGCGCGGATCGTTCAGCTCAAACGCGGGGTCGGGATCGCCGGCTGCGGTGCGGCGCCAGTCGAAGAACAGAAACTCGCCGTAGCCGGTGCGCTCAATGCGCTTGAGGAACTGCTTGGGAATGATCTGGTCGGTGTCGACGTTGGTGCGGTCGAGCGGCGCGGCCAGGCGGTCAGTGTGCGAAAGGGTTCCATTAGTTCTTACCTCCTTGCAGTGCGGACTCGCGTACGGGCCAGTTGCGAATGTCGACGAAGTGGCCGGCGATGGCGGCTGCTGCGGCCATCTCCGGCGAGACGAGATGCGTGCGTCCGCCGCGGCCCTGGCGGCCTTCAAAGTTGCGGTTGCTGGTGGAGGCGCAGCGCTCGCCCGGCGAAAGAATGTCGGGATTCATGCCCAGGCACATGGAGCAGCCGGGCTCGCGCCAGTCGAAGCCGGCTTCGATGAAGATCATGTCGAGGCCTTCGGCTTCCGCCTGCGCCTTGACGGCCTGCGAGCCGGGAACGACCATGGCGCCGACATGGCTTGAGACTTTGTAGCCGGCGGCGATGCGGGCCGCGGCGCGCAGATCTTCAATGCGCGCGTTGGTGCAGGAGCCAATGAAGACGCGGTCGATGACAACCTCTTCAAGCGGCGTGCCGGCTTTGAGGTTCATGTATTCGAGGGCGCGCTCGAGGGCCTTGCGCTCCTGCTCATTGGCGCGGCGGCGGGGTCGGGCACGGATGAAGTGATGGGCGCGACCATGCCGGGGCTGGTGCCCCAGCTTACATAAGGGACGAGTCGGCAGCGGAATCGATGATGAGTTCGCGATCGAATGTTGCGCCGGGATCGGTAGGGAGCTTGCTCCATTCGGCGACGGCTTCTTCCCACGCTGCGCCTGTTGGCGAGAAGCGGCGGCCCTTGAGGTAGGCATAGGTCGTTTCGTCGGGAGCGATCATGCCTGCGCGTGCGCCGGCCTCGATGCTCATGTTGCAGACGGTCATGCGGCCTTCCATCGAAAGAGCGCGAATGGCGGAGCCGGCGTACTCGATCACGCAGCCGGTTGCGCCGTCAGTGCCGATCTGGCCGATGATGGCGAGGATGATGTCTTTCGCAGTGACGCCGGTGGGCAGCTCGCCTTCGACCGCGATGCGGAAGGTGCTGGGCTTGGATTGAGGCAGCGTCTGCGTGGCAAGCACGTGCTCAACTTCGCTGGTGCCGATGCCGAATGCCAATGCGCCAAATGCGCCGTGGGTGCTGGTGTGCGAGTCGCCGCAGACAATGGTCATGCCGGGCTTGGTGATGCCCAGCTCAGGGCCGATGACGTGGACAATGCCTTGTTCGCGCGAGTTCACGTCGTAAAGCTCGACGCCGAAGTCGGCGCAGTTCTTGCGCAGCGTGGCGATTTGCGTGGCCGCAATCTGGTCGACGATGTTGAGACGGCCCTCAATGGTGGTGGGCACATTGTGGTCGACAGTCGCGATGCTGCGGTCGGGGCGGCGCACTTTGCGGCCGGCGAGGCGAAGGCCTTCAAAGGCTTGCGGCGATGTGACCTCGTGGAGCAGTTGCAGGTCGATGTAGAGCACGGTGGGCTCGCCTTGCGGTTCGACGACCACGTGCTGTTGCCAGACTTTTTCGAATAGTGTTTTTGGTTCGGAACTCATTCAGGATTCCTCTGTGTTATGCATTCACGAGCATGGTTTTTACGGTCTCGCGTACCTTTGCGCCCATTTCGGTTGTCGAAAGCACGGTAAACCCTTGTGGGTTAGAGCGTGCTAGATCCGGCGTGCGGAAGCCTTGTTCGAGGACTTTGCGGACCGCGGCTTCAATGGCCGCGGCTTCGGCTTCAAGGCCGCCGGAGTGGCGCAGGATCAGCGCTCCGGTGAGGATTGCGCCGAGTGGGTTGGCCAGGCCTTTGCCTGCGATGTCGGGCGCGGAGCCGTGGACCGGTTCATACAGATTGACTTTGCCGCCGATGGTGGCGGATGGCAACATGCCGAGCGAGCCGGTGATGACGGCGGCTTCGTCGGAGAGGATGTCGCCGAAGAGATTTTCTGTCAGCACCACATCGTAACTGCGCGGCTGATTCATAATGTGCATGGCCATGGCGTCGACGTATTGATGCTCGAGCGTGACGCCGGGGAATTCGGCTGCGACTTCAGTGACCGCGGCGCGCCAGAGCTGTGAGACTTCTAGGACGTTGGCTTTGTCAACGCTGGTGAGTTTGTTACGGCGTTTGGTGGCAAGTTGAAAGGCGATGCGGGCTACGCGGACTACTTCTGCCTTGGTGTAGCGCATGGTGTTCCAGGCTTCGTTAGTGGCTTTGTTCCACTCGCGGGGCTGGCCGAAGTAGAGGCCGCCGAGAAGCTCGCGAACGAAAAGAATGTCAGCGCCGTCGACGATCTCAGGACGCAAGGGGCTGTTGATGGCGAGCTCTTTGAAGGCGAAGGCGGGGCGCAGATTGGCGAAGCCGCCGAGCGCAGCGCGGATTTGCAGCAGGCCGGCTTCGGGGCGCTTGTCGGGGGCCAGGGAATTGAACTCGTTGCCGCCGACTGCGCCTAGGAAAACGGCGTCGGAATCGAGTGCTGCGTCGAGAGTGTCGGCGGGCAGCGGCGTGCCGTCTTGCACGATGGCGACGCCGCCGATGCGTTTGGAATCGAATGCTAAATGTGTGGCCGCCGAGGCTTGCGACTTCTTTGAGGACTGCAACTGCTTCGTTGGTGACTTCGGGGCCGATGCCGTCGCCGGCGGTGACTAGGATTTTCAGGTGCATTTCCTGTTATTTCCCTCAGGGGCTAAAGCCCAGTCAAATTTTGTGAAGCTTTCGGCACGACTGAAAGTCGTGCCCTTTCAAAGACTGCGACTCAGACGCAATGTGCTAGTCCAGTTCGCTCACAGGCTCGCGGCGCTTTTCGCGGATGTGATCGGGCACTACGCTCACGAGATCCTGGTCGTAGATGTTCTTCTTGCGGTCGGCGAGGGCTACGAAGCGGTAATAGGTCTGCTGTAGTTCCTCACGGGTTAGAGTGAAGCCGAGTTGCTCTAAGCGATGGCGGAGCGCGGCGCGGCCTGAATGCTTGCCTAAGACCAGATGCGTCTTTGCGACGCCGACTAAAGTCGGGGTCATGATCTCGTAGCAGAGCGGGTTGGCTAACATGCCGTGCTGATGGATGCCGGACTCATGGGCAAAAGCGTTGTCGCCGACGATGGCCTTATTCGGCGATGGGCGGAAGGTGATGATCTGGCCCAGGACCTGGCTGGTGGGGTAGAGGTTGGCGAGCTTGATGCTGGTGGAAACGCCGTAGCGATCGCCGCGGACGTAGAGGGCGGCTGCGATCTCTTCTAGGGAGGCGTTGCCGGCGCGCTCGCCGATGCCGTTAATGGTGCACTCTACTTGACGAGCGCCGTTCTGAATGGCCGCGAGAGAATTTGCGACGGCCAGGCCCAGGTCGTCATGGCAGTGCGAGGAGAGCACGATGCCTTCGGCGTCAATGGCGGGAATGCGTGCGCGAACCTCGGCAAACATGTGGCCGTATTCCTCCGGCGTGGAATAGCCGACGGTGTCTGGCATGTTGATTGTTGTGGCGCCGGCTTCGACCGCGATGCGGATCATATCAACAAGAAAGTCGCGGTCGGAACGGGTTGCGTCTTCCGGAGAGAACTCGACATCTTCGACATGGGTGCGGGCAAGACGAATAGATTCGCCGGTAAGGTTGAGAGCTTCCTGGCGACTGATTTTGAGTTTGTACTCCAAATGCAGGTCGCTCGACGCGAGGAAGATGTGGATGCGGCTGCGGTCGGCGAACTGCAGGGCGCGGGCGGCCATTTCTATGTCTTCTGTTTTGGCGCGAGCCAGCGACGCGATGCGCGGTTTGCGGACGGCCTGGGTGATGGTTGCGATGGCCGCGAAGTCGCCTTCGGAGGCCATGGCAAAGCCGGCCTCGATGATGTCCACGCCCAGATCTTCGAGGGCATGAGCCATGGTGAGCTTTTCCTGCGTGGTCATGCTGCAGCCGGGAGACTGCTCGCCGTCGCGGAGGGTGGTGTCAAAGAAGGCTACGTGATTGGTTTGATCTGTGCTCATAAGTTCGCCTGCCAGGGAAGATTCCTGTCAATATTGCCAGTGTCTCGCATCTGGGGCATATAAGGCAAAGTTATTATTGTTGGGGAAGCGATTAAAATCACTTATGATGAAACTGCTTTTCGGAGGGCTCTTTCCATGGAACTTAGTCAACTGGAGACATTTCTGGCGGTGGCGGAGGAGCGGAGTTTTTCGCGTGCGGCGGTGCGGATGCATCGGACGCAGCCGGCGGTGAGCCAGGTGATTCGTAAGCTGGAGGCAGCAGTTGGCGAGACGCTCTTCGACCGCGCGGCGCGGGATGGTTCCCTGACGGCGGCAGGAGTTCTGCTGCGGGACTATGCGCTGCGGCTGCTGGCGCTCAGGCGGGAAGCAACCAGCGCACTCGATGAGCTTAAGAGCCTGGAGCGAGGCCGGCTGCAACTGGCGGCAAATGAGTACACGTGCATGTATCTGTTGCCGGCCATCGACCAGTTTCGCCGGGAGTTTCCGCAGGTGAGCGTGACGGTGCACCGGATGCTGGCATCGCATATTCCCGATGAGCTGATGTTGCGAACGTTCGAGCTGGGCGTAATCTCGTTCCGGCCTGACCCGGCGCAGTTTCGGACCATTGCGGTTTATGGAGACAGCCTTGCGTTCATCGTGAGCCCTGATCATCCGCTGGCAAGCGCGGCGCGCGTGTCTATTAAGGATCTGGGAGAAGAGCTTTTTGTGGCCCACAACGTAACCTCGCCTTTGCGGCGAAAGGTGATTGAGGCCTTCCAGCATTACCGGACGCCGTTGAATATGCAGATCGAGCTGCCGACTATCGAGGCGATCAAACGATTTGTGGCAATGGGCAACGGGGTCGCGCTGGTTCCACACCTGACGGTGGCTCACGAGCTCGATACTGGGGATCTGGTGCGGATTCCGGTGGATGAGCTGGAAGTCAAGCGCGTGCTGCGGCTTGTTCATCGGCGGCAGACAACTCTTTCTTATGCGGCCAGGGCATTTTTGCGCACCGTTCGGACTTTGGCGAAGGAGCAGGGGCCGCCGTTTTACTTTCACGTCGAGCGGACGGGCTGAGTGGGATAGGGCAATCGGGTGAGCATCTGGGAAGGTCTGATTGTGGATCGTTCCGCCCCTACGGGGCTGGTGGGTTTGATCGGGATGCATTCCCAGGATTTCGTCCGCTGCAGCGGACTCCGTCCTGGGCTATTCTCCTCCCTTCCCTCTGGGAGGAACCGAGAGATGACAAATCGAGAATGAGGATGGGCCGCGGCAGCATGAGGGGAGAGAACAAGCAAACGCACTAAATGAGTTTACTCATGCGGTTGCCTGCCGATTTCACGATTGTGCTGCGGATTTCGAAGGAGCGGAAGAGGCAACGGGCGCGGGGTTGAGGCCGGAAAGGCACCCCTTTTGCATGTGCTGCGTCTATTACCTCAAATGTTCCGGTAAACCAGCTTTGGGCCATGAGTCGTTCCGGCCATTTACAATTCTGAAAGCGGGGCCCGGCTTGAACCGGCGCGCCGGATTTGACAAGCTCGTTGCCAGCCGGACGGTTGTGCAGTGGTGAGGTTCAGGACCGAATGAAGAAGATCGCCTTATTAGGATTTCTGCTGGCCGTGTTTGTGGCCGCAGGTCGCGCTCAGGAAAGCCGCCAGGACTTCAGCCTTAGTGGAATTGGACTTATTGAGCCGTTCACAGCCTCGCAAACCGATGTTCAGGTAAGCGCGAATTACGGCTTAGGCGCTTTGGGCAGCTACCGATTCATGCTCACGCCGTCAGCCGCTCTTGAGGCAAACTACGGGATCACGTACCAAAACAAGATTCACTACGTGATTTCCAATACCAATCACTATGTGGTGGCTACTCGGACGCAGGAAATTTCGGGCGCATTCGTAAAATCGTTCGTCTTCAAGAAGTGGAACCCGTTTATTGAGGGCGGCCCGGCGGGCATAATTTTTCTTCCCATCCGCAATACCGGAACAACGAGCCTGGACGTGAAGCGGCAGACGTCGATCGGCGCGGTATACGGCGCAGGATTCGCCTACGAAATCAGCCCGAGCTTCGACATTCGAGGTGAATATCGCGGCTTGATCAGCCCTGTACCTTCATTCAACTATTCCGCGTTGAAAACTAATAAGTGGTACAACATCTACGTTCCGACGATCGGCATTGCATATCATTTCTAATCAATAGCAGAACTACAAGGGCAACAAAACAAAATGCCGTTATGGAGGTCTGTGGACTCCCGCCTATCGGACAGAAAATCGCCGCGGCGATACGTCCAACGGACGAGGCCCAGTCTCATCGCCGAGCGGTGACTATGGAACGCATCAGACGAACAGCTTGCGGAATCTGTTCAGGCAGGGTGCTTCCAAAGCCAAGGATGAACCCATGCCGAGGCTTCTCGCCCATGTAGGAGGGTGAAAGCGGCCAGAACCAAAGTCTCTCGCGGGCAGCTTTATCTGCAATCTCCAGGTCATTTAGTCCTTTGGGAAGAGTCATGACCAGGTGCATTCCTGCCTCCGCGCCATGCACATCAAAGCCTTCGAGGGACGGGAAATCCCTGGCTAGACTTTCGACCAACGCCGTTCGCCGCTCTCTGTAGACTTGGCGCATTTTGCGGAGATGTCGCGTGAAATGGCCCTCGTTGATGAAATCGGTCAGCACTTCCTGATAGAGATATGGTGGGAAGATATCCATGGAATATCGAACTGCGACAAATCGGTCGACAAGGTCGCGGGGAACAACAACGTAGCCAAGCCGAAGCGATGGAAACAGGACTTTGCTGAATGTACCAATGTAGATGACGCGCGAGTTCATATCCAGGCCGTGCAACGAAGGGACCGGAAGGCTTTCATAACGGTATTCGCTGTCGTAGTCGTCTTCGACAATCCAGGCGCCTGCGTTTTGAGCCCAATTGAGCAGCTGAATGCGGCGCGATGCAGTCATGGTGGACCCAAGCGGGTATTGGTGTGAAGGCGTAACAAAAGCGGCTCTCGCTCTGGGAGCGCGTTTCATCCCCGCACTCACATCCATGCCCTCAAGATCAACAGGGACGGGAACGATACGGCAACCGGCCGCATTGAGAACAATGTGCTGGAGACGATAGCTGGGCTCTTCAACCCAGACGGAGTTTCCTGGGTCAAGCAGGACGCGCGCGGTAATGTCGAGCGCCTGCTGCGATCCTGAAACTACGATGATCTGATCTGGCTCGCACTTGACTCCGCGCGCAGTGCGAAGGTAATTGCCGATTGCGTTGCGAAAATGCTCGGAGCCTCGCGGATCGATGTGGTGGATTGCGCTGGCGTGGGGATTTCGCGTGTGACGAACGACGAGATTTGACCAGATCTTGAAAGGAAACTGGTCCAGCGCCGGCTGATGAACTCCAAATGCGCCCCAGCCTCGCAACCGGGCAGAGAATGGGAACGAGGGATAAAGTGAGGCACGGCGCGCAATCGGGCGCGGTCCTGAAGGCCGCGACACCGAGTTGGCCGCAGGCGCTGCAACCGACATGAGCTGTTCCGGCAGCGATGCAGAAACAAAAGTTCCAGCTCCGACGCGGCTTTCCAGGTATCCCTCGGCGAGCAGTTGCGCATAGGCGTTGAGGACGGGGAAGCGCGACACGCTCAATGCGGAAGTGAGATCGCGGCTGGAGGGAATCTGCTGGCCGGGAGTCAAGTCTCCACTGAGAATCGCGGCGCGAAACCCATCGTAGATTTGTTTATGCAGCGGAGCATCTGCGTTGCGGTCGATGGCCAGACTGGGCGGCGCTCCCTGAAGTGAGTGCTTCACGGCTTGAAGTATAGTGGTTCGCGTATTTGCCGTGCAAGTGGCCATTGCGCCTGACCACTATTCATCTGCATGAATTTAAAACTTTCGGCGGACAGATTGCCGCAGCATTTCAACGCCAGTTTGGAAGACCTGCCGTCAGAGCGAAGGCGCAGAGTCATTTTCTGCAAGATTCATGGATGGGCTTAATCCCGTACTCTTCAGCCGTCCCCACTGACAAACAGGCCGCGCCTAGTCGATGAAGTAACCGATATTGGTTAGAACTTTCTCGCTCAACTCCACGCCCAGCAGCCGCGCGCTGAGCGATTCGCGCAGGGATTTTTCAAAGCGCTGAAGAATGTGAGAGGGCAGATCCGTTTGTTGGCGAAGCAGCTTAAGCAGCGCCGCGCTATCGGTGGGGTATTCGTAGTCGCCGGGTAATCCGCATGCCGGGCGGATGGTCAGCGAGAGAGGAATCGTGCCTGCGCCCGCTTTGGCGCGGCTGGACGGTTGAGTGATGAGATTGACTCGCATACCGGAATGCTGACATCGGTATGCGCAAGCCTCAATGGCACGGAGGGGTGATTAGAGTTAGACCAATAGGGGAGTGAGCATGTTTTGTCGTGGGTTTGCGTGTTGAGCCCGGAGCCGGTTGAAACAATGCCGCGCGACCTAAGAAAAACGTCCCTCGGGGGCTAAAGGCCGCGTTGATTCGGATGCCGTATTGCCAGGGATGAATCCGTTGCCTACCGACCGAGGGAGTATTTCCAGAGCCTGCAAAACCGTGCCATTTCAAAACTCGCTTCGTGCACCCAGCGCTAGTGGGCTGATGAGGACTGCATTTGGTGGAGAAGTTCGACGGAGTGCTTTTCGTCGATGTTGTGACGGCGGCCGTCTTCGCTGGCGGTGGCGCCGGCAACGATTAAATGAATGGTCTGCTCGGGCGTCAGTTTTGGATCGAGGGCGATCAGCTTGGCGGCCAGGTTCACGGTGTTGGGGGAGGCCATTGAGGTCCCTGAGAAGCGGACCTTCGTGCCTCCGGGCAACACGGATTCGACCTGGTAGCCATTGGCGTCTACCAGAACGGTGGGGCCGTAGCTGGTGAAGCTGGCCTCGTCACCGGCCTGATCAACTGCGCCGACGGTGAGCAGGTTGGGCAGAACGAAGGATGAAGGAATCATCTCGTTAAAGCTGCTGTTGCTGTCGGCGTTTCCTGCTGCGCAGATGAAGAGAATATCGGGCGCGCTCTTGATCGCGTTGAAGAGTCCCTCGCGCTCAATGGCGAAAAGCCTGTTCGCGATTTCTTTTCGATCCGCAGCGTCTTTGCCCATTCCGTTTTTCTCAAGCGCCTCTTCGTCTCCCTCAGGACCCCCACCCCAACTCATGTTGACCACGCGGATGTGATTAGAGCGGAACCAGTCAACGTAGGCCTGATCGTCTGCGGCAGAGCGGCGGGAAAGCTCTTCAGTGGGGGCGAGAGGAATGTTGTGCCAGTCGAACGTGATGCGGCCGACTGCGAGTCGAATGGCGGGGTTGCCGCGAGAGGCGATGCCGGCAACATGGGTACCGTGAGAGTAGATGCTGAACAACTCGAGTTGCTCGAGGAAGGCCGGGATCTGATCCGCTTTGATGCTGGAAAGTTTTTGTTTCAGAGCCGTGGCTTCGGGGCTGTCGATGGACATTTGAAGATCGGCGAAGCCTTTCAACTCACCGAGCATGCTGGGATATTGTTCCTGCTGAGCTGAGTCAAGGGGAAGCAGATAGCCGTGTGCGGGAAAGCCTTTGAGGTCGAAGGCCACATCGTTCGGATCGCCGCCTGGAGCAGGGTGCGGATCGGTATGGGTTCGTCCCGGAAAGAGCGAGAGGTCGGAGCCCGAATCCCAAATGGCAACGTTGACCGGGGTGAGTTTGTCGGCATCAGTAAATGTGACTTCGCGTGCCTGCCATATGTCGGGCTTCTGAACGTTGTTGGCGGCAACGACCTGGGTTAGTACGTCAACGGTTGCGGCCTTCAGCGGGACGATATTCTTGAGGAAGAAACGCTCATTGACGAGGCCCCATGCAAGATCGTTGCTGAGTTGATGGGTCTTGGCGAGCGCCGGCTCCACGTTGGCCTGAACGCTGCCGAAGATCAGGGCAGAGGTGAGAATTTCCGCGCTGCTTTTGGCTTCTTTAATGCGATTCCCAACGATGGCCCACGGCAGCGGTTTCAGGCTGGCGGCGTAGTCCCTGGCAAAGGCATCCGTGAAGGCCGGCCCGGAGCTCTGACCAGTGGCGGCGCGGGCGTGGATGATGGAAGTGGCGCGGAGGCCGCTGAGAAGCTTGGCGTCGGGTTTGTCTTCAAGATCGCGGACGGCAGCAATGGTCTTCAGCGCGGCCTGGTCCTGATTGCCGGCAAGCAACTGAAGAACCAGACGCACGCCGAGCAGGCTGCGCATGGTGGCGCGGTCCTGAATGTCGTAGTCGTTTAGCACGGAATCAACATCGGCCTGCACTTTGGCGGCAAAGACATTGAACGTAGCGTCGTCGGAGTTCAGCAGATCGGTCGCCGTACCCGCGATGGAGTAATTGAATCGCGGCAGGTCGTTTTCCGTTTTGACGACCTTCTTCGCGGGAGACTGCGCGAAGGAACTCATCGTCGAAGCGGTGAGGATGGCTGCGGCTGCGAAAGACATCAGTGAGAGGCGAGTGATCTGGCGAAGAACGCTACGAGTCATGGATTGCTCCGAAGGTTGAAGTAGGATTCGGGGGTCGTATGGACCAGCGATTCCATTCTAACGCTGATCCTAGAAGATTGTGGCGAGTTTCGCGAAGGAATCGAGTTCGAGCAGATGCTGGCCGTCTGGAGCTGCGTCGAGAGCGGCGTGTTCGAGGACCCAGGTGTCTTTGTGGAAGAGAAAGACGGCGTGGAGGCCGGCGGCGAGGGCTGGGTTGATGTCGCTCTTGATGCTGTTGCCGATCATCCAGCTGGTGTGGGGCTTGAGCTCATGGCGGGCGATGACTTCGCGATAGGTGGAAGGGTCTTTTTCGGCGACGATTTCTACGGCATCAAAGCTTGTGGCCAGGCCGGAGCGAGCTAACTTGTCCGCCTGCTCGGCCTGGTTGCCCTTGGTCATGAGGATGAGATGGTGACGGCCGGCTAACTCGGCTAGAGTTTCGGGGACGCCAGGAAGCAATTCGATCTCCTGCTCAGAGATGGAGCGAGCGAAACCGAGAATGCGCTGGACCTTTTCTTCAGTGACTGGTGCGGGGCTGAGGCGCTCAAAGCAAGTGACGAGCGAGCGGGAGAAGCTGGTGAGGCCGTAGCCGTGAGCGAGAATGGTCTCGCGCTCGACGGCGTTGAGGGTCTGGCGCACCTCGGCCGGCGAATACTCATGATGATTGAGATAGCTGATGAATGCGGCAATGGCGCGCTCAAAGTAGACGTTGTTTTCCCAGAGAGTATCGTCGGCGTCGATGAGCAGGGTCTGGCCAGGAGGGAATTGGGGCATGAGGTTTATGGTACCGGTGATCGCGAGGTTGGCCTCATGTTATCCCAACCTAGCCGCAAAAAACAAAAAACGCGGCGAAGATGGGGCACCCAATCTTCCGGTGACTAGGGCAGCGTGTACTCGAATTCGTAGGAGTGCTTGCCGCTGTCGTTGAGGATGGTCAACGTTCCGGAGATGCCGGTTAGCTCGCCCGAACCAGAGCCTGGGACGACTGTGACGGAAAGTTTAAGATTGCCATGGTCCATTACGCCGATGTGCTGGAGGGTAAAGGAGCCGCTGTGACCGTTGAGGGTTCCGGTGATCTGCTCGATGGCGACGTATCCGGCGTTGCCGCTGGTAGGGTCGCCGGCGGCAAGCATTTCGCCTTTGCTTGCGGCATCAAGATCGCCGTGGAATTGCTTGACGATGCCGTAGCGGCCGATGAGGGTGCCCGCGGTTGCGTCGTCGCCAGCGAGTGGACTGGTCTTGACATCGAAGGTTCCTGTTGCGCGGCGGGTCATGATGGGGTCCTTTCGGAGAAGCCGTGAGGGTGGGTTCTGAGACTGTGCCTGCAGGTTCAGGCATAGGCAGGCCAAGAGAACGATGCAGTTCAGGGGACGCATCTTCATTGAGGAACCTTTGGACGCGAGGTTGGCCTCATGCTAGCCCACCCATCGAACAAAAACAAGGACGTCCTGCCCGGCCCGGAGGGCTCCCCGGCGCCCAGATGGGGCACCGATCTCATCAGGGAAGATGGGGCACCCATTTCATCGATTGGGATCGGTGACAGGCACTACGGCTTCGGTTGGGTCGCGATCCATTGATCGAGGCTGGGCTGCTGGAGGGCGCGGAGTTCGATGCAGCCGTTGATGCTTTCGATGGCGCGCTTCAGAGCAACATCGGATTCGGGAAGTCTATGCGTGGAGAAGAATTTCTCAGCATCGTCGCGTTCATCAGCGGAACAGAAATATCCGACGTAGCGCACGAAATAAGGCGCCATTCCGGTGGCGAGCTGGGCCTGGACTTTGTCCCAATTGTTTTGAACGTAGGCCCATGTCTGGCGACGGGTCTGCGGGTCTCTGAGCGGAAGACCGAACTGAATGGCGGCGTCCTGATTGCGCACCTTGCCGGAGGCGGCGTAGTCGAGGGAGCGCTGGACCAGTTTTGGATCCTGAAAGTAGGAGAGCAGCCGCAGAGCAGTGTTCTGGACGGTGGGATTGGTGGAGGTTTCAGCGACCTTTTGCAACGCGTCAAAGAGAGCTGCATCGCCATGGCGCGCAGCGATAGCAAGAGCGTTCTGGCTGAGTGTGGAATCGATTGAAGCGGGATCGAGCAGATAATTCTGCGCCATCTGATGTGCCTGGGCGAGGACGGCGGGGTCATTGCCGTAGTTGCCGAGAAGGTCGAAGAACTGATTGCGCAATTCGCGAGTGTTGTCGGAATCGCTCTCGGATGGTGGGCCGAGTTTCATGTAATCCGCAGCATAGGTCTTGCGAATCCAGGCGGAGAGCACGGCCTTCTGTTCAGGGGTTGCGGCAATTCTGGTATAGATTCCGGCGATGCCGGCTGTGGATTGTGCGGTGCCGCCTGCGTAGGCGTCGGAGCGGTCACCGACGGCCTGAGTAACAACTCCGGCGTTGGGATCGGAGTGGACAGCGGCGGCGAGGCTGAGATAGTCACCGACGGAAGCTTTGCCGTTACGCAGTTGCGCCCACTCGTCGCCCAGAAAGCTGATGCGCTCGGTCGGGACGAGTTTGGTTTCAATGGCTGAGGCGATCGCCGCGTGAGCGGAGGGCGTGTAGGCGCTGCGGTAGTAGCCTTTTGCGTCCGCGTTTGCAAAGAAGAGCCTGGATTCGGGGACCGTTAGCCTGGAATCGGTGGGGGCGAGAACCTGGCAGCTCTGGCCGCTGCTTGTTTTGAAGCAGACTGGGAGGGTCCATTGCTGGGTTGGGTCGAACTGGGCGCCCGGACTCAGAAAAAAGCGCCGTTGCGCAGATCGGAATGCTGCCGCTGGCCGGATCGCCAAACGTTAGCAGCGGTTCGCCGCGCTGGGCGATAAGGCTCTTCATGATCTTGTCGACAGGCTTGTGACTGACGGCGGTCTGCGCGCTCCAGAAATCCTCGGCGGTTGCGTTGGCGTAAAGGTGGGCGGCGAGATAGGCATGGACACCCTTGCGGAAGGTTTCTTCGCCAAGATAATTCTCGACGGTGAGCAGTACGTCGCCGCCTTTGTCGTAGGAAATGCCGTCGAACATCTGCTCGATTTCGTCGGGAGTATCGGCGCGTGCGCGAATGGCGCGGGTGGTGAGCTGGGCATCCAGATTCAGCGTGCCTTCCTTGTCCGCGGCTACGACCTGGTCCATGTTCCATTCCGGATGCATGGCGGCGACGGACTTGTTCTCCATCCAGGTTGCGAAGCCCTCGTTGAGCCAGACGTTGTCCCACCACTGCATGGTGACGAGGTCGCCGAACCACTGATGGGCCATCTCATGAGCAATGACAACGGCGACTCTCACTTTTGAATCGACGGAGGCTGTCTTCGGATCGATGAGCAGGTCGGTCTCGCGATAAGTGATGGCGCCGAAGTTCTCCATTGCGCCGGCTGCGAAGTCAGGCAGGCCGATGAGGTCAAGCTTTTTGAGCGGATAAGGAATGCCGAAGTAGGAGTTGTAGTAGTGGAGCATGTACCTGGCAATATCGACGCCGTAGGATGTGAGGGCGACCTTGTCTGGTGTGGAGCAGACGCGGATGGCTACGCCGTCCTGTTCGCCGGACGAGCATTTGAAGTCTCCGACCAGGAAGGCGACGAGGTAGGTGGACATTTTTGGCGTGGTGAGAAATTTCAGGGTGTGTTTGGCGGCGCCGGGTTCGGGAGTGTCGGACTCAATGGGCGTGTTGGAGATGGCTGTGTCAGCGGCGTCAATGACGAGTGAAACTTTAAATGTGGCTTTGAAGGCCGGCTCGTCGAAGCATGGAAAGGCGCGGCGGGCGTCGGTGGATTCGAACTGGGTGACTGCGTAGTTGCGGCGCGGAGTTTTGGAAAGATAGAAGCCGCGAAGATCGTTGTTGAGAATGCCGGTATAGGCGATGGCAAGACGTAGCCGGGCCGGCGGGGATTTGTCTCAGGGAAGGTGAAGGTGGCTTGTTCCTTTGTCTTTGTCGAGAGAGACGACGGCGGTTTGCTGCATGCCGCCGCCGGTGATGGTTACGCTCTTGAAATCAATTTCGGCGGCGTTGAGGGTGATGTGATCGGCGGGCTCTGCAAGGTCGACGTTGATGGTCTCGACGCCGGAGAAGGTGGCCGTCTTGAGATCGGGTGCTAGAGCCAGAGTGTAGTGGCTGGGGCGAACATTCTCGGGAAGGCGTTGCGCGCTCGCGGAGCCAGCTGACGCGAACAGCACGCAGACCATGGTGGCTACGGATAGAAGAAGAGAGCAGGGCAAAAAAGAGATGCGGCGAAAAATCATTGGATCCTCATGGGGGCGGAAGCGTGCGAGGGTGGCGCAAGCACCGCTGCCGTTGCTTTACGCCGGCGCTCAGGTCCTTATGACTCCAGTGTCGGTCGCGTACTGACTTAGACATTGTATGACAACTGACGAAGGGCCGGGCGCGTGGGCCGCGTGGACATCAGCTCCTGTAGAGTTGGAAGAGTGCCGACATTGTTTAGACACTCGTTCCGCATGCTTCAGGCGCCCTTCTTGTGACGACTTCTCAAAAATCGGATGCTGTAGCTGAATCGGATGAACTGGCTGCGTTGCTGCGGTCGGTGTTTGGGTTTGCGCGATTCAGGGCGAATCAGGAAGAAGTTTGCCGTGCCGCGATCGAGGGCCGAGACCTGCTGCTGGTGATGCCGACGGGAGCTGGGAAGAGTCTTTGCTACCAGTTGCCCGCGATTGCGCGGGGCGGGACGGCGCTGGTGATTTCTCCGCTGATCGCGCTGATGGAAGACCAGGCGGCGAAGCTGGCTGCGCTGGGGCTGCGCGTGGCCCGAATTCATTCGGGGCTTGATCGAGGTGTTGCGCGGCAGGCTTGCGTGGACTATTTGCAGGGCAGCTTGCAGTTTCTTTTCATCGCGCCGGAGCGGTTGCGGGTGCCTGGTTTTGCGGAGATGCTGGCCAAGCGACCGCTGGCCCTGATTGCCATCGATGAGGCGCATTGCATTTCTCAGTGGGGACATGATTTCAGGCCGGATTACCGGATGCTGGGGCAGTGGTTGCCTGCGCTGCGGGGCGGATTTCCTGAAGAGCAAACCTCACGGGCTAAAGCCCTCGATGATTCTTCTAAGCCAAATGTCGGGGTTGAAACCCCGGCCTACCAACTGAGTTCAATCAATTTAAATCTTGTGCCGGTACTGGCCTTGACGGCAACGGCTACGCCGACGGTGCAGGCGGACATTTTGGCGCAACTTGGGATGGTGCGGCCAGTCAAGTTTATTCACGGGTTCCGGCGGAGCAATCTGGCAATCGAAGTGGTGGAGGTTCCGGTTCCGCAACGGGCGGGGGCGATTGCGCGGCTGCTGGCTGAGCCTGGGAGACGACCGGCGATTGTGTACGCGACTTCAAGGAAGAGTTCCGAGCAACTGGCGGAGGAACTTTCTCAGACGCCCTCGCTAGGTGGCAGTGCGGGTCGATCGGCAGGGAAGATTCGTGCTGCGGCATACCACGCGGGGCTGGATGCGGAGACGCGGGAACGGGTGCAGACGGCCTTTCAGGCTGGCCAGCTGGAAGTGGTGGTGGCGACGATCGCTTTTGGAATGGGAATCGACAAGGCGGATATTCGGACGGTGATCCATGCGGGGCTGCCGGGGACGCTCGAAGGCTACTACCAGGAGATTGGGCGTGCGGGGCGCGATGGGGCGTTGAGCCGGACGTACCTGATGCACAGCTATGCGGATCAAAGGACGCACGACTTTTTTCTTAACCGCGACTATCCGCCTGCGGAGAATCTACAACAAGTATTCAAAGCTCTGGGCGAAGAGCCGCGTGCGATGGAGGAGGTACGAGCTGCGGCGAGGCTGAGCGAGGAGGAGTTCGACAAGGCGCTGGAGAAGCTGGAGATCCACGGCGGGGCGCGGATGGATTTTGGCGGCAACGCAACATGGGGTGGGCCGGGCTGGAAGAAGACATACGCGGTGCAGGCGCAGCATCGCGCAGAGCAGTTTGAAAAGGTGCTGCGATTTACGACGCAAAACGAATGTAGGATGGCGGCGCTGGTGAAGCACTTTGGCGACGTAGAGGATGCAAGCCGCTCGTGCGGGGTGTGCGATGTATGCGATCCGGCGGGAGCGGTGCTGCGGCTTTTCGGCGAGCGACGACGGAGGAGCGGAGGATTGCGCAGGCGATTGTTGATGATTTGCGACCGGTGGATTACAAGGCTGCGGGGACGCTGCAACGAAGCCTCGAATCGTCGAGCAAGATGAGCCGCGATGATTTCGATGGGCTGCTGGGCGCGATGGTGCAGGCCGGGCTGATCGAGATTGAAGATGCGGAGTTTGAGAAGAATGGAGAGGTGATGAAGTTCCGCAAGGTGCGGCTGACAGAGGCGGGACGTGAATTGAGGGCGGAGTCGCATCTGGAGTTGCTGATTAGCGACGGAATCGTGGAGGAGTTTGGGAGCCGGATTGAGGCTCCCGCACGAACGAGAAAGATGAAGAGCGGGAAGATTGCCGGCGAGGTTGGAGCAGCGAATCCACTGACGGAGAACGAGGAAGCATTGATAGTGCGGATCAAAGAGTGGCGTGCGATGGAGGCCAAGCGGCTCGGAGTTCCGGCGTATGTAGTGATGCATGACCGGACGGTGATCGCGCTGGCGCGGATGCGGCCAAAAAATCCCCATCAACTGCTCGCTATTGATGGAATGGGCCCCGCCAAAGTGGAGAGGTTCGGCGAGGCCATTCTTGAGTTATGCGGAGCCTCGCGCTAGCTCACCCGCTCGATGGTCACCGACTCCAGCACGACAGGCTTGTGCGGCTTGTCCTGGCCGTTGCGCGGGACCTTGGAGATTTTCTCCGCGATGTCCTGGCCTTCGACGACTTCGCCGAAGATGGTGTGTTTGCCCGTGAGCCAGTGCGTGGGCGCGACGGTGATGAAGAACTGGCAGCCGTTGGTGTTGGGGCCGGAGTTGGCCATGGCCAGCTTGCCGGGCTTGTCGAACTTGTGCGGCGAGCCCTTGGTCTCATCCTCAAAGCGATAGCCGGGGCCGCCCATGCCGGTGCCGGCCGGGTCGCCGCCCTGGATCATGAAGTCGGGAATAACGCGGTGAAAGATGGTGCCGTCGTAGAGCTTGTCCTTGGACTTGGCGCGGGTGATCGGATGCGTCCACTCTTTGGCGCCTTCGGCGAGCTCGATGAAGTTCTTGACGGTGATGGGCGCTTCGGCCTCAAAAAGGCGAACAGTGATTTTGCCTTCGGTGGTCGATGAAGACAGCGTAGGTTCCTGCTGCGAGTGACATTGAGACTCCTGTGTACCCGAATATGGTTTAGATTCTTTGCTTCCAGTCCATGTGCAAAGAACGCTCAATGGATGGGGCACCCGTCTTCTGCTTGGGTCTATGGTTTGGGAGTTGCAACAGGCTGCGCTGGAGCTGGTAACGGCGGCAACGGCTGGCCTTCGCGGACGATAGTCACTTTTTTCAGAATGACAGGTGAGAGCGGTTTGTCGCTGCCGTCGCGCTCGACGCGGGCGATGGCTTTGACTACCGCGACGCTCGGCTCGTCGCACTGGCCGAAAAGCGAGTAGTGCTGGTTGAGCGATTCGACGGCCTGCTCGGTGATGAAGAACTGGCTGCCGTTGGTGTTGGGTCCGGAGTTGGCCATCGCCAGCCTGCCGGGTTGATCGAAGTTCAGGTCAGGATCGAACTCGTCGTTGAAGCTGTAGCCCGGATCGCCCATGCCGGTGCCGGCGGGATCTCCGCCTTGAATCATGAATTCTGGAATGACGCGATGGAAGGTAGTGCCGTTGTAGAGTGGCTTGTTGTGCTGCTTCTTATGGGTTGTGGGGTCGGTCCAATCAATGGTGCCTTCAGCCAGCCCGATGAAGTTGGCCACCGCTTTTGGGGCTTGCCGCTGATAGAACTGGCAAGTGATGCGGCCCATGGAGGTGTCTATGACCGCAATTGGCCCGTTGGGGCGGACTAGTACGGCGGCGGTTGCCGCAGGCGCGTCAGGCAAATTGTCGGCGGGCTTGGTGGACTGTTGGGCCAGAACAGAGGAGGAAAAAGTCACCGACACTGCGGAAATGAGAAGCGTGTGCGTAATGTTCATAACGAGTTTGAGGGTAAATCATGCGGGGCGGGGAGGGCCAGCGAACCCGGGAACCATTTGCCGCGTATCCTCCTGCGGAAGATTTGTGTCAGATGGTAGTTTTCCAGGGATGAATTGAAATCTTCTCCATTGACGTTCTACCCATAGACAGACTATATATAGATCCATGGCGAAAAACCCCGACCTGCTACCTGGAACGCTGGACATGCTGATCCTGAAGACGCTGAGCCGTTCGCCGTTGCATGGCTACGGGATTGCGCTTTCGATAAAACGCATCTCCGACGATGTGCTGACGGTGGAAGAAGGCTCGCTTTATCCAGCGCTGCAGCGTCTTCTGTTGCAGGGTTGGGTGAAGGCGGAGTGGAAGATGACGGACACCAACCGCCGAGCGCGTTTCTATACGCTGACCGCGGCGGGGCGAAAGCAGCTGGGGATTGAGTTGACGCAGTTCGAGCAGATGATGGCGGCAATTGGGCGCGTGTTGCAGGAGTGCGGAGGTTAGATGAATCTACTTAGTACGTTTGCGAAAAAGCTCTCAATCCTATTTGGCCGAAAGCGGTTCCGAAGCGAACTGGACGAGGAGATGGCGTTTCACCGCGAGCAGGCTGAAACGGAACTTGATTGCCGGCGGCATGACGCCGGAGCTGCGCGATATGCGGCGATGCGGCAGTTTGGAAATTCGACACGGCTGAAGGAGAGAAGCCACGAAGTGGTTGGATTCGGTGTCGAGACCGTGATGCAGGATCTGTAGTTTCGCCCTTCGGCAATTGCGCAAGAATCCGGGGTTTGCCGCTACGGCCATTTTGATTCTCGCGCTGGGCATTGGCGCCACCGTAGCGATCTTTGCGTTCGTCGACGCGGCGCTGATCA
>CAVVXR010000025.1:0-25156 GCA_963752215.1 uncultured Acidobacteriaceae bacterium
GCGGTGTCGGTCCCAAGCTGGCCATCAAGATCCTCAGCGGACTGTCTTTGGAGCGAACCGTGCAGGCAATTCGCGGACAGGATCATGCGCAACTGGTCCGCATTCCCGGCGTCGGCAAAAAGCTGGCCGAGCGGCTGGTTGTCGAATTAAAAGACAAGCTGGATGATTTTGCGGCACCGCCGGTGCGATCCAGCGTGCAAGGACCCGCTGCCGAGGATGTGCTGTCGGCGCTGGTGAATCTCGGCTATCAGCGGCCCGCCGCGGAGAAGGCGATCGCGCAGGCCGTGGCGAAGGATGCCGCACTGGGCGCGGATTTCGACGGGCTATTCAGAGGCGCGCTGAAGCTGATCCGCTAGAGTCAAAAGCCGAATTGCCGCATCTCTCAAAGAGAAGGTACTGTTATGCCAATCGTAAGAAACTGTCCGTCCTGCGGAAAACCGAATCGAATTCCGGCAAAGCACCTGGCCGACGCAGGCAGATGCGGCGCGTGCAAAGCCGCCCTGCCTGCCATCGCCGACCCGCTTGCCGTGGGCACGGAGGAGTTTGACGAGATCATTCGCGACAGAAAGGTTCCCGTGCTGGTGGATTTCTGGGCTTCCTGGTGCGGCCCATGCCGCATGGCTGCGCCGCACGTCGCGCAGGTGGCGCGCGATCTTGCCGGCCGCGCAGTTGTGCTCAAGGTGGATACAGAGAAGTTTCCGGAGCTCGCAGCACGCTATAAGGTCCAGGGCATCCCCAACTTCGCCGTATTTACCGGCGGGCGTCTGCACTTTCAGCAAGCCGGCCTGGTGGACGCAGATACCATGAAGAGCTGGCTCGCGCAGCGCTGCGTAGACACCGAATCCACAGGTTCGTTCACTCCGTTCCGCGCTACACTCTTCATTGCCATGGTTTCCAAGAGCAAATCCACCAAAAGCACCGCTGGTGCTGCTCCCGCTTTCCTTCGTCCCGAGGGGATGAAGTTTCTGCGCAACCTCGCCAAGCACAACGACCGCGATTGGTTCAACGAGCGCAAAGCCATTTACGAAGCGGAGCTGAAAGAGCCAATGCTCGCGATCATCCGCAAGGTCACTGACGCGATGATGGATTTTGCGCCCAATCATGTGCGGCCGGCGGAGAAGATCTCTGTTCCGCATCTATCGCGACACGCGCTTCAGCAACAACAAGCTGCCCTACAAGACGCATGTGGCGGCTTGGTGGTCGCATACTGGGTATGGAGAAGACTTCCGGCGCCGGCTACTATTTCCAGGTGAGCCCCAAGGGCGTGGTGATTGCCGCAGGGGCTTACATGCCGGAGAAGGAGCAACTGGCGGCGATACGACATTGGCTGCTGGAGAATCACGTCTGCGTTTCGCAAGATCTTGAGACAAGCCAGCAGTGCAGAAGACCTTCACCGAATTTGAGGGCGAAGCGCTGACGCGACCGCCGAAAGGATTTCCGCCCGAGCATCCGGCCATGGATTTGATCAAATGCAAGCAATGGGGCCTGAGCACGACGCTGCCGGCTGATGCGGCGCTGAAGCCGGATTTTGCGCAGACGCTGATCAAGCATTTCAAGCTGCTGGCGCCTATTGTCGACGCGCTGAATACGCCAATTGCCGCGTCGCTCGTGCCGAAAAAGAAGGTCCTTTTCGGGTTGAAATAACGCGGCTCAGTACGTCATCGCCATCCCTCCCATGCGACAAAAACAAGAACGTCGCATGGATGGGGCACCCGCTGATTCAGGGCGCTGGACGACCGGCCCAGGCTCCTGAAAACCTCCAAAACCGGGCAAAATCAGGCAAAAGCAGAACAAATCCCCACAAATTCCTAAGAAACTTGTGGAAACCGGGCTTTTTCGGTTGACTTTACCCGCCCCGAAGCCGCATTGTAACGAACGACAGGGTTCTTCGGGAACCCGCATGAATACAGGGGAAACGTGCAAACGTTGCCTCGGTCGCACTCCCCCATGCGGTACGCGTATCGCGACGGAAACCCAGGCAACACCGGCCGCCCCAAGGGGCAAGCCCAGAAGGAGAACATCACATGGCAACTGGATTGACCAAGACCGCACTGACGCGGCAACTGGCCGAGAAGCTGGAACTGACCAACAAGCAAGTCGCAGCTTTCCTGGACCTGCTGGCGGAGACCGCCATCAAGGAAACCAAGAAGAACGGCGTATTCGTGATTCCCGGCATCGGCCGCCTGGTAAAGGCAGAGCGCAAGGCCCGCATCGGCCGCAACCCCCAGACCGGCGCGGCCATCAAGATCAAGGCCAAGACAGTGGTCAAGTTCCGCGTGGCCAAGGCTGCCAAGGACGTGATCGCTCCCGTAAAGAAGTAGTTATTCATTTGCCGGACTTTCATCTCCGGACTGCGGACAAAAGGGGAGGAGCGACGATGCTCCTCTCCCTTTGTCTTTTGTGTAAGCACTTCGTCTTGAATCAAGTCCAATTGACCGGAAAAGCTTTCATCCAGGAGTCGAGTCACCGCATCCAAGACTGTATGCTACAACAACATCGTCATTCAACGAATCCGCTGGAATCTCACCCGACGCGCTGCATGGCCGGCTACTACGTGCGGCTTTTTCTGCGGCTTGAGGGACTGGCGGCGGTTGCGCTTTCCGCTGTCTTCTATGCGCGACAGGCGCGAGCTGGTGGCTGTTTGCTGCGCTGTGGATCGCGCCCGACTTGAGCATGCTGGGCTATCTGGCCGGGCCAAGTTGGGGTGCGCGCATTTACAACGCGATCCATTCTTACGTAACTCCAGCTACTCTGGCGGTGACCTCGATATTGCTGGGCAGCCCCGTGCTGTTGCCATTCGCATTAATCTGGTTCAACCACATCGGCGTCGACCGGCTGCTCGGTTACGGGCTCAAGTATCCCGCTGGATTTGGCTGGACGCACCTGGGCAGAATGGGCAAGAAGCGTCGAGGATGTTACTTCGGCGAGCTCGAGTCCTTGCTGATTCCCAGCGTGAATGCGCGCATCACCAGACCCACGCCGAAGCTGACGATGACCGCCTGCTCCATGAGCCTGTTGTTGTAAGTCCACGACAGGAAGGCCAGCGTAACAAAAATGCCGATTGGCGTAATCTCTGACAGTACACCACGAATCCAGTGCGGCTTGCGGCCGGTGCGCGGCAGAGTACTGCGCAGACGCGGAATCAGGCGCGGTGCGGAGCGCAGGTACGCCATGTATGGATCGCCGAGCTGGGCGCTGAGGAAACCCTCTTCCCCAAGAATAAGTCGCAATAGAAACACGGTGAGAAGGACCATGGTAAAAAGCGCGCCCGTTGGTGACATAAGCAAACCAAGCGCCGCGATCAAGAGCCACACACCCAGGTAAAGCGGATTGCGGACATAGCGATAGGGGCCGTCGGCCATCACAGTCCCAGCTTGCATCTGGCCATGCAGCACGATGCCCGGTCCGAGCCAGGCCGCTCCCCACACGCGCAGAATTGCTCCGACACCAGCGAGCGATGCCGCAGAGATTATGACGACCGGCGTGGCGATTGTGAAGCTGAGCAGGCCGAGCCGGCTCAACTCAAGGGGCAGCCGCTCCGACAGCGGGACCTGCCAGCCCGGACTCAGCGCGCTATTCCAGGGCGCCCAAAAGCCCAACACGACGATCGCCATAATGATCAGCATCCTGAGACGAAACTCGATTGCACTTGCTTTCATTCGATCATCCTAATTTGCCAGGCCGCAGCATGGGAGCTGCTCAATTTCGTTTGTGGCAAGTTTTAGGGGCAAGCGCGCGTAGAGGTTTCATGTTGATTCAGGAAAGCCAGAAAACTTGATGAATGCGGCAATGGAAACGCGATTGCGAGGATCAAGAGATTTCAATGTGGTAGGCTTCGCATAGATTTTGCGGTCTGAAAACATTGAGAGGATTTCTTCATGCTGATGCGTGTTCTTATTGTTGTGTCTATGGCGGCCCTTGCTTTGCCGATGACGGCCCAGATCTCCGCCATACCTGCCGCACCTGCCGATTTGAGCGCTTCTGTCGAGCAGCAGTTGCCTGCCCTCACGGAGACATACAAGCATCTGCATCGAAATCCTGAACTCTCGCGCCACGAGGAGCAAACTTCAGCCTTTGTGGCCGCGGAGTTGCGCAAACTGGGCTACACGGTAACCGAGCATGTGGGCACATATGCGGATGGCACGCAGGCGTTCGGCGTGGTTGCGATGATGGAAAACGGCGTGGGGCCGAGGCTGCTGCTGCGCACGGAACTCGATGCGCTGCCTGTTGAAGAGAAGACCGGCCTGGATTATGCAAGCACCGTGAAGACCACCAACGCCAAGGGCAGCAGGTGAGCGTGATGCACGCCTGCGGCCACGACCTGCACATGACGGTGCTGCTGGGTGCGGCGCGGGAGCTGGCCGCGCGCAAGAGCCAGTGGCACGGAACGCTGATGTTGATTGGGCAGCCCGCGGAGGAAGTGGTCCAGGGCGCAGAGGCGATGCTGGCCGATCATCTTTACGAGCGCTTCGGCCGGCCTGACTTCGTGTGTCAGAGCACGACTCGAACGATGTTGCGGCCGGCACTATTGCCGTAAAAGGTGGGCCGCTGCTGGCCAGTGCGACAGCGCTCGAATGTGACCATGCGCGGAATCGGCGGGCACGGTTCGCTCCGCAGGCAGGCAAGGATCCGATCGTGCTGGCAGCGGAGTTCGTGCTGGTGGCGCAGACGATCGTGAGCCGGCAGATTGATCCACAGCAGCCGGCTGTGCTGACGGTGGGGACGATTCATGGCGGGACAAAGAACAACATCATTCCCGATGAAGTGACGATGGGATTACGCTGCGCACTTACTCGCACCGCGGTGCGCGACCAGATTGTGGCGGCGATCGCCGCACTGCGAATGGGCTGGCGGAGGCCTACGGTATTCCCGCCGACCGGATGCCGACCGTGACCGTAGCTAAGAGCACGCCGGCCACGTATCAATGATCCCGTGCTTGCCGAGCGGATGCGCGGGTCGCCGTGGCGGCGTTGGGCAAAGAGCGCGTGGTCGAGGCCACGGCTGTGATGGGCAGCGAAGATGTGGGCCTGTTCACGCTCGACGGCAAGATTCCCGGCGTGATGTATTGGCTGGGCGCGGCCGATCCCGGCAAGCTTGAAGAAAGCCGCAGGACCGGCGTCCCGTTGCCTGGTCTGCATTCGCGCTCTGTTTGCGCCTGTCTATGCGCCCGCCATCACAACCGGCGTGACTGCGATGACAGCCATTGCAATGGATCTGCTGAAGTAGTTGCGAGTGTCGCGGCAGCATTTACACAGGCTGCTTACTTCTCGGGGTCAACGAGCGCCTGGTCGACGACGGCGTGGCTCTTGTATTCCAGAGGATGATTTCGGGGCTTGTCATGCGCTGGATCATGCCCACAAAGACAATGTCGTTTGTCGGGTCCACCCAGAACCAGGTTCCCGCAGCGCCATCCCAGAAGAACGTGCCTTTGCCGTCTGGCAGATTTGCTTCTGCCGGATCGAAGACGACCGCGCAGTTGTAGCCCTAGCCAAGCCCGGCCTGCATAACCTGAAAGCCCGATGCCGAATTGGCCGGTGAGCAACTTCGCCGGCACATGGTTCGAGGCCATCAGCTTCACCGTGGCCGGCGCGAGGATGCGCTGGCCGTTGAGCTCACCGCCATTCGCAAGCATCTGCGCAAAGCGATAGTAGTCCATCTGCGGTCGAAGCCAGTCCTCCGCCGCCTGAGGGCATGGTGGGTTGCTGTCGTAATCGGTGGAGAGGCCATTGGTGGTGCGGGTTGGCCGTGACGCAGTCGCCCTGGGCTTCGTGATAGTTGGCGGCGAAGCGCCGGCGTTTTTCTTCGGGCACAAAGAAGCCCGCATCCTTCATGCCCAGCGGCTTGAAGATCTGATCGCGCATAAAGTCCGGCAGCGTTTGGCCTGTAAGCTTCTCGACAATGTAGCCCTGAATGTCCATCGACACGCTGTAGAGCCAGCCCTTGCCAGGCTGATAGAGCAGCGGGATTTTCGCGAGCTTGTCAATCATCTCCTGCAGGTTCTTCGATTGCATTACCTTCAGGTCGGTGTACATTGCGTCTGCCGGCGTTTTGCCGCTGCCATAACTGAATCCTGCCGTGTGCGTCATCAGCTCGCGCATGGTTGGCGCATGATCAGGATCGACAAGAATCATCTTGCCGTTGGCATCCACTCCCTCATACACCTTCAGGTGCGCGAACTCCGGAATGTATTTCGAAATCGGATCGGAAGGCAGCCACTTGCCTTCCTCATACAGAATCATCATCGCCACGCCGGTAACCGGCTTGGTCATGGAGTAGTCGCGGAAGATCGTGTCCTTCGTCATCGGCGTACCGCTGGCCATGTCGCGCTGGCCATAGGTGCGGTATTCAACGATTTTTCCGTGACGCGCAAGGATGGTCACCGCGCCGGCAAGCTGCTTCTGGTCAATTTCATTTTGTATAAGCGCATGAAGCCGCTCCAAACGCTCGGATGAGAAGCCGACAGTTTCAGGCTTGACGACCGTAACGTCCGGCGCGGGACGAGACGGCTGCTGCGCCGGTAAAGAGCGAGTGGCCAGTGCAAGCAATGCGCTCGCGACGATAAAGCGCGCAATGTTTCCGTAACGATTGATGGTCATTTGAATGCCCCCGTTTCTGAAGCCCGTTCTTGACGCGATTAACGCAGCCGGAGTTACGGCTACCCTTTATACCAAGAGTGGCAGGCACCGGCAAAGGGGCGAAGCGGGACGGTGGGAGCAGGGGCTTTTATGCCCCTGAAGAAAGATGCGGAGGGATTCGCCTTTAGACGCGGGCACTCAGGTGAATTTCTCTCTCGCGATGCGATCAATAGACCGTCTTGAGCGAGAACTGGATCTGTCTGGAGTTGCCGGCGGTCCTGCTGATCTCGCCAAAGCCTGATCCGTTGAGAATATTGTTGGGCAGGCCCATGGTGACGATGTTGAAGAGGTTGAAGAACTCGGCGCGGAATTGCAGGTTGAACAGTTCGACACCGTCGTTGCGGTGGCCGAAAGGTGTACTTTTAATCATCGCGAAGTCATAGTTATAGTAAGCGGGCCCGCGAAAGGTATCACGGCCCAGACTGCCGAAGACGCCTTGGTTAGGCCCGGTGCCGCCAGGAACATGGATCGGAATAGAAAAGAAATCCGCCGCGTTGCCTGCACCCGCGCCAAAATAGTCTTCGCGATTCTGGCGCGCGGTGGAAAGATGCGGAACGCCGATCTGGTTGGGACGATCATAGCCAAAGGATCCGGCGCCGGTTTGCTGAATGCCGGAATAAACCGTAAACGGCGAGCCCGAGCTGATGCTGGAAATGCTCAGCAACTCCCAACCGCCGGTTACTTTCCTGTTAATAGGCTCGAGCGGTTGGATTCTGTCCAGGTGTAAGTCCTGAGCAACGCTGAGTCCGAATCCATTCGTCACGTCAAAGAGTGAAGGGCCTTTTTCCGCGTGCGTGTCGAATGGATTCTGAGGAAAGCTTCCAGCTGCGGTCACGCCGCTCGTATCATCGATCGACTTACCCCACGTGTAACTCGCCTGAATGCCGGGACCACCATGAGCCATGGTTCCTGAGAGCGAGGTTTGCAGCGCGTGATATGTCGAATGGGAGTTTCTGGTCAAGATGTTCTCCACGCCAAATCCACCCGTTACATCGCCGGAGCTATCGAAGGTGGTGTAAGGCGCGAAGGCCGGGCTGGCGCCGGGATAGCCGTTGGGAAAGCTGACGCGAGGCAGCTTATCACCGACCGTGCCCACGTAACTCGCATCCGCCGTAAGGTTGCCGAGCTTGCGCTCCAGACCAACCGTCCAGGTGTACAGCGTAGCGTTGTTGAAGAATTGGTCTATGCCGCTGAGACTCAGATCGCTTACCCCGTCGCCGGGCGTGAGAGCTGCCACATCTTGCTCGTAGCGATTGAGGTCCATCACCGTGTTGGGTGCGACCGTATTCGTCTTGCCGTTGGCGAAGACATTTACTCCCTGCGGCGTATAAACATTCGGTAGCTCGGCCGGCGTAATCTGGAAGCCGTAGTGAATGGGTGCTGCGGAAGCGGAGAGCAGGCGCGGATAAACAGCAAACGGCGTGGATCCGGTAAGGAAGTTATCCTGCCAGATATTTGGCGGGATGGTCATGATACTGCCGCCCGCGTGCACCGATAACTTGCTTGTAACTTCCCATGCTGCCTGGATGCGCGGTTCCAAGGCGTGCCAGTCGGTCTCATAGCCCGGCTGAGGGTTGATAACAAATTCCTGTTTGCCGTTCACCGTCTGGATTCCCGAGGTGCGGCGGGCTCGCTCGGTGATGGGCTGATATAAGTCCCAGCGCAGGCCATAACTCAAGGTAAAACGCGGCTTGACCTTCCACGCATCTTCAAAATAGATGCTGAAGTTATTGCGGCTGATGGCCGCCGGGCCGATATGCTGGCCGTTGGAAAAGTAGGGCGGAGCAATGGCCACGGTGTACGCGAAAGGACTGCCGGAAAGAAAACTGGAAAGCGTGTCAGGAAACGGATCGCCAGGATACAGGTTATGATTTCCACTTTTCGAGGGAATAAATTCTGCCGCATAAGCGGTCCCGATTCCGAAGTCGTATTCGCCGTTGGGGCTGATGCCGAAGTACGTGGTGTCGCGATTGACGCGTGCTTCAAAGCCCGTTTTAAATGCGTGACGCGCGGTAGAAAACGCGACATTCTGACGGCCCTGGAACAGATTGCCGTAAGCCTGCATCACTGAGCCGGCATCGGCATTGAACGGCTCAAAGAGTCCATCGTCGAACTTGATTGCGGGATCCGTGTAATCGGTCGTGGGAAACCCGGGAGTGGAGCGGGTGATGCTGATCGAAGTTTCGAAAGTCAAGTGCGGCGAAACGGTGCGGGTGTATGTGCCAACCACGTTGCGCTGATGATCAATGTATTGAATTCCAAACGCAGGATCGATCGCGGTCTGGTCAGGATTAGTGGTGGGGCCGGTGAGATTGTCGAGATTGAAGCGTGCCAGGAACTGATCTTTGCTGGAAAATTTGTGGTCGAGCCGCAATGAAAACTGATCGGCGTCGGTAGCCACCTTCGATGCCGTCGAATAAGTGTGCGCCTGAAATGCGCCTGCCGTGTAGTTAGGCAGCGGATAGCGCGCCAGCACCGCCGCAATGCCTGGATCGACGGGCACCATGAGCGTATCCATCGAGCCGTCAGGGTATGTGACGGTATCGATGCCGGCGCGCTCCGCCGCAGTGGGAACAGGCATCACCTGCGTGGTTCCAAGCACCTGGCGAAAACCCTGATACTGCACGAAGTAAAAGGTGCGCTTGCGGCCGTCGTAAGCGTGGGGAATAAATACCGGGCCGCCATTGGTGAATCCGAACTCGTTGCGGCGGAACGGCGGAATGCGTCCCGGATATGCGGGCGTCGCGTAGTCGAAGTAGTTGCGCGCGTCAAAGGCCGAGTTGCGCACAAACTCGAATATCGATCCATGAAATCCGCTTGCGCCGGAGCGGGTAATGATGTTGGTAAACCCCGCAGCGCCGCGGCCGATCTCGGCCGGCATCCACCCGGAGCTGGACTCGAATCCCCTCAACTGCATCCACATTGAAGTTGGTGAATGTTGCGCCGCCCATCTCCGGATCGCTGATGTCCGCGCCATCCATGGCAAATGTCGCCTCCACACCGCGCTGCCCGTTGATGGCGAACTGCTGCGGTAAAGTTGGTCGCGCCGTTGGCGTCGGTCATGGTGCCGGCGGCCAGCAGCAGCAGAGTGCTGAAGTCGCGCTTGTTCAGCGGCAGCTCGCTCACCTCTTTGCTCGACAGCTCCTCCCCGCCAGTTCCCGACTTGCCATCGAGCCCACCAACGGCTAGCTCCCCACGTTCAGAGAGTGTGATAGAAACGGCGGGCGCCGCGATGACGAGATTGATAAGCTGCTGATATTCAATCCGGGAGTGATTTGCATCGACGGTGAGCTGATACTGACCTGCGGGCAAACCCGGAAGTTGGAAGCGGCCATCGGGGCTAGTGACCGCCTCGGCTTTCGCGGATTTTGCGGTCAGACGAATTTTTGCCCCGGAAACTGGAGCGCCGGCGGCGTTATGCAAAACCCCGCGCCACACTGCTTCGGCCGGCTGCCGAGGCCACACTGCCGCCGCGAAAACGAAAAACATTGCCAGCGCCAAGCCTGAAAGTCCGGGCGATTTCTTCTTCGATTTTGAACGGCTTGGCCGAGGCCTGACTTCGTTCTTCAAGGAATTGTGCCTTCATCGATTGATGTGCGCGATGCCGGAAGAGGTGTCGTGGAAATGGGCAGCCGAGCCGCGTTTCAGTGGATTATATCTATTTGTCTTGCAACAAAGTGAGTTTGCGGCGCCTCGTTGGATCAAGGCAGTAACGAGCTGGAACCACTAAACTAGGAGCAGCTCATGACGGAATCGAATTCACCCGCGGACACCATTGTTGCTATCTCCACTCCGCCGGGCCGCGGCGGCATTGGAATCGTGCGGCTTAGTGGGCCCGACGCAACATCGTTCGCAGCACAGCTTGTGAGCCTGCGCCAGCCAATCGAACATGGCCGGCCACGACTGGCCGACGTGTTGCATACGACTGGCGATGAAAGCGATCCTGGCGATTCAGAGAAGATTGACGAGGCGCTGGTGACGCTGTTTGCCGCGCCCAATTCCTATACGGCTGAGGACGTGGTCGAGATTGCGGCGCATGGATCGCCGGTGGTGCTGGATCTGCTTCTGCGCCGCTCAATGGGCCTGGGCGCGCGATTGGCCGAGCCTGGCGAGTTTACTCAGCGCGCATTTCTCGCGGGCAAGATCGATCTCACGCAAGCCGAAGCGGTGCGCGACCTGATCGAGGCTCAAACGCTTGCGCAGGCGCGACAGGCTGCGAGCCAGATGGGCGGCGCGCTGAGCCGACGCGTTGCGCCCGTCAAGCAAAAACTGGTAGAGCTGATTGCGCTGCTCGAGGCAGGCATCGACTTTGCCGAGGATGACATCGACGTGGCGCCGAAGCCGAGATCGCCCGACAGATCGACGAACTGACTCCGCCGCTTGCGGCCCTTGAGGCTTCGTTTGCCCGAGGACGCATTGTGCATGACGGGTTGACGCTTGCGATTGTTGGCCGGCCCAACGCCGGCAAGAGTTCGCTCTTCAATCGGCTCGTGGAGCGCGAGCGGGCCATCGTAACGGCGACACCCGGAACCACGCGCGACACGGTGACGGAGCGAATTTCTCTCGACGGAATTCCTCTTGAGCTTGTCGACACGGCCGGCCTGCGCGAAAGCCTTGAAGAAGCCGAGCAGCTGGGCATTGCGCGCAGCCGCGAGGCGCTGGCTGACGCCGCGCTGGTGCTGGTCGTGCTTGACGCTACGCAGCCGCTCAACGATGAGGAGCATCGGCTGCTCAAGGCTATCCAAGGCCGGCCCGCTGTGGTAGCTGTCAACAAGAGCGATCTGACGGGCGCGGCCACGACTACTGAAGAGATTGGCGGTATAGGCGCGTTGCAAACTTCAGCGCTTACCGGCGAAGGAATTGCAGAACTGCGCGAGCGGATTCTGGCGCTGGCAACCGGCGGGGCAGCCTCGGAGCCGGGAATGTTGACCAGCCTCCGGCATCACCAGTCCATCGACACCGCACTGGCGGCGCTGAGCGATGCTGCGCAGGCAAATGCCAACGCGATCCCGCACGAGATGATTCTGCTTGACCTCTACCGCTCGCTCTGGGCGCTGGATTCGCTGACCGGACAAACCACCTCCGACGACATTCTTAATTTGATCTTCTCCACCTTCTGCATCGGAAAATAACGGGCCCACAGCGCCAATTGCGCCGCGGCTATTTGCCGCTGGTCAAACTGCGAATGATGTCGACTTCGCGCTGGCGATAGGGTGTGCCGTCGGCATGGAAGACGTCATGTTGCCAGACCATGGGCTGCTCGGTCACGTAAGGGCGCTGCCAGGAGTCCCAGGGTATCCAGGTCTGGCTTTTGCCGGCCACCAGGCCCCAATTGATGGCGCCAACGTGATGCTGCTTCGCAATCGGCAGCACGGTGTCAAACGTGCTGCCGATGTTGCGGGCCATATATTCGGTGCAGATAATGGGGCGATGGAACTGTTCGAGCAGCTTCACGTGCTGTTCGAAATCCTCAGGCCAGCCGTAGTTGTGAAAGCTGATGATGTCAGACTGCTCAATCTGAATCCGGGCCAGCGGAGGCATGGCGGCAAGTGATGTCCAATCGCCGTGCCAGAGGCCGCTGGTAAGGGGCTGCGTCGGGTGGGCGGTGCGGGCCCACGCGTAGACCTGCGGCAATAGACCAAGAATGATTTCGTTCTTGTTCTTCGGATCACCATGGGCGTAGGAGTCGGCGTTGCCGTTGTCAGGCTCGTTCCAAAAATCCCAGGCCAGAATGCGAGGATCGTTTGCGAATGCGCTTACGACTCCTTTTACGTAGCTTTCAAGGCGCGGATATTGCGCCGGATCGGAAAGAATCTCCGTACCCGGCGCCTGCACCCATCCGGAGTTATGCACGCCAGGAATGGGCGGATGCTGCGGGCCAAGCTTAGGGTGCGGGTCCCAGCAGGAGTCGAAAAGAACAAAGACGGGCCGGATGTGGTGGCGGGCGGCAATAGCCAGGAACGCATCGATACGTTGTTTGAAGCCTTTTGGGTCCTGCTCCCAGAGCAGGTTGTGCAGGAAGACACGCATGGTGTTCATGCCGATGCCTTCAGCCCACCCCAATTCGCGGTCAATCGTCGCAGGGTCGAATGTGTCAGCCTGCCACATCTCCAGTTCGTTAATGGCCGTGGAGGGCAGGAAATCCGCGCCGACCGGCCACGGCTGCTGTGCGTACCATGCGTTGGCCTGGGCTTCGCTCCAGCGCTGCTGATTGTCAGGTGTCTGTTGGGCGTGAAGGATGAAGCTACCAGTGAACACCAGGAGGACGGAGAGCCAAAGGCTGGGTCTGCAAGAGGACAAGGGCATAGCAACTCCTTCGATCAACACGAAGGAGCATTCTACCGCCTCGGAACCGAATCGAGCTTGACGCCTCAATCTCCAGCCAGTTGCTCGAGAAGAGTGTCGAAGTCTTCGAGTTTCGAGTATTCGATGATGACCTTGCCGCGGCCCTTGTGATCTTCGATCTGAACCTTAAGCCCGAGTGCGCGCTGCAGACGGTCCCGGACTTCGCGGACGTTGGGATCGATCGGAGGCTCAGGTTTTGCGAGCTTTTTGGCAGACTTTTCCCGGTGCAACAGGCCCTGAACGTAAGTTTCTGTTTGGCGAACAGATAGCGAAAGTCCTAGCACTCGCTTCGCTGCCTTCTCAATTTCTTCCGCGTGCTCGAAGGCCAGCAGGGTGCGGGCGTGTCCGAAGGTGAGCTCGCCGGATTCGACTTTGGCCTGCACCGTGGCTGGGAGGCGCAGCAGGCGAAGGAAGTTGGCGACCGAAGCGCGGTCTTTGCCGGTACGCTGAGCCATTTGCTCCTGGGTCATATGGAAATCGCGCGAAAGCCGCTCGAAGGCGCGGGCTTGTTCCATCGGGTTCAGGTCGGCGCGTTGCAGGTTTTCGACAATTGTGATTTCCATCGCCTGCTCGTCGGAGACCTGGCGAATGTTGGCCGGAATCGTCGTCTTGCCGGCAAGGCTCGATGCTCGCCAACGCCGTTCTCCTGCAATGAGCTGGAAGCGGCCGTTCGCCAGAGGGCGTACCAAAACGGCCTGAACCACACCGTTGGCGGCAATGGATGCGGCCAGTTCGGCCAGCTGCTCCTGGTTGACTTGGGAGCGAGTCTGAAAGGGATTTGTATCGATCTGATCGAGGGGGATCTCACGGGGTCTACCGTTCTCGGGATCAATCATCGAAGTCGTTGCGGCGTGAACCGGAGGGAGGAGGGAATCCAGGCCTTTGCCCAATGCGCGGCGTTTTGGATCGAATTTGGTTTCGTGGGCTGCTATCGTCATAGTTCTGAATCCTTTGTACTGGCAAACGGTGTCTATGTCTTCAATTTGGCGTTCATTTGGCTTGCGACCGGGTGCAGCAAAAAAGCGATCTGGCGGCCGTCAGGAATAAGGCCAGAATCTTACGTTTCTGGCTAGTTCTGGATGCAGCGCGGCCGCAGCGTTTCGTTCGAGGGCGCGGGGGCTAACTATTCCATTTCGAGCAAGATACTCCGTGGCAAGATCAAAATAAGCCTCCGTTCCGCGGGAGCGAGGATCGTAGAGCACCACGGGCTTGCCGTGGCTGGGTGCCTCCGCCAGACGAACGTTCCGCGGAATGACGGTCTTGTATAAGCTCTCTCGGAAGTACTCTCGCAGCGTCTGTGACACTTGCTGGGCCAGGTTGGTCCGATCATCGTACATGGTGAGCAAGACGCCTTCGATCGTGATTGTGGGGTTGAAAGCGGCGCGGACTCGCTCGAGATTGGAGACTAATTCTGACACGCCCTCGAGCGCGAAGTATTCGGCCTGCATGGGAACGATGAGCGAATTCGCTGCGACCAGGGCGTTGAGGGTCAGCAGGTCGAGCGCCGGGGGGCAATCCAGAATCACGACATCGTAATGTGGCTGGATTGGCATCAGAGCCTCGCGAAGGCGAATAGCGCGATCGCTGGCTGCGGCAAGCTCAATATTGGCGCCTGTGAGGTTCTTCGATCCCGGCAATATATTGAGAAGCTCTATTTGCGTGGGCAAGATCACCTGTGCCGCAGAGGCTTCGCCCATAAGGACTTCATATATAGAGAGACGGTTTTCGTCGCGCAGGAACCCGAGGCCGGAGGAAGCATTTGCCTGAGGATCGCAGTCGACGAGCAGGACTTTCAAGCCCTCTACGGCGAGACATGCCGACAGGTTGATGGCTGTTGTGGTTTTGCCAACGCCGCCTTTTTGGTTGACAATACCGAGAATCTTGCCCATGGGAACTAAGAGTAACGGGAAGACGGGTTTGAGGGTAGCGAGCGGCGCTGTGGAGAACGAGGCCAAGCTGTGGAATACGTTTTCAGAGACGAGTGGGTCGCGGAAATCAAATGCATGACAGGGAAAGGTTTCGGCACGGATGGACGATCCGCAGCTTTGGATGCGCCTGCGAAGTGTTGCAGTGGAAAACTTTTGGTCCTGGGGTCAAAAGAGCCCTGAGTCGCGCCAGTTTGAGTCTTGTTTCACGTGGAACATTTCTGACTTGAATCTGGGCCAAATTCGAGGCTTCCTAAACTGTTCCACGTGGAACAAGCGCGGCGCCGGAGCGCAGGCAGGTTATCCAGTACGCCGACCCAGGAGGAGTATCCTGTCGCCACTTGCCGGGAACGCATCTTTCGCTTCCCAGTGAAAAGCTTCTCCCGCCGCGGCCCGAATGCTGCCAGCGGCGGCACCTGTCGTCATTAATCCCAGGCAGCCGCCGGGAGAAACCAGCTGGGCGGCCGATTGAACCGCGGATTCCATTCGATCAACGGCGCGAAGGACGACACAATCGAATGGTGTCGTTAATGCCTCTGCGCGGCCGGCATGAACTGTCGCGGAGATTCCAAGAACGCGAACTGCTTCCTGAAGAAAGGCTGCCTTCCTGCCCTGAGACTCGGCCAATGTCACGGCTATCTCAGGACGGCAAAGGGCAATGGGAATTCCGGGGAAACCTGCGCCTGAGCCGAAGTCAAGCAAAGTCCTGATCTCTGCGGGGAGTGCGCGGGCGCAGGCTATCGACTCGACAAAGTGCCGGGAGAGAATCCCATCTTCATCGCGAATTGCGGTGAGATTCACGCGAGCATTCCAGCGAAGAAGAAGAGATAGATAGTCCTGAAAACGAGTGATGAGCGACGGATCAAGCGGACCGTGACCGACCTCAGTCAGCAAAGCATTCAACTTTGATCCGCAGACCTCCGAGCTTTCAGTCATGAGAAAGCCTCATTCCGAAGAGTCGCGAGTGGCGCCGGGATCTTCGATCTGACGGGGTTCCCAGGCTTCTGCCGCATTAACGAAGGAGGCAAAAATGGCGCGGGAGAGTTCGCTCGACGAATACGTCCGTTCGGGGTGCCATTGAACTCCCAAAACAAAATGATCGGGCGAATCGAGCTCCACAGCTTCGATCACCCCGTCTACCGGAGAAGTGGCTATGATTCGCAGATTGTCTCCGGCGACGCGGATCGCCTGATGGTGGCTTGAGTTGACCTGAGCTTCAGCCTGCTCGCCCACGGGCAGAAGCGAAGCCAGTTTCGATGCCGGCTCAATCCGGACGGGATGCGCTTCAGCCACAGTGCGACCCGGACTGTGATTGACCGCAGTCTTAAGATCCTGAATCAGCGAACCGTTGCGCCAGACGTTCAAGCCCTGAGCCCCGTGGCAGATCGCCAGAATTGGCTTGTGCAGGTTGAAAGCATCCTGAAGCATCAGCTCGTCCACGGCGGTTCGAGCCGGGTCCGCCTCGCCGCATTCTGGAATTCGATCTTCACCAAACCTTTGTGGATCAACATCATAGCCGCTTCCGGGTAGCAAAATCCCTTGAACTTCAGCCAAACGCTCGGCCACGCGATTCTGGGGTTCGTTCAAGGCGACGACAACCGGCGTAGCCCCGGCAGCCTCCAGGGCGGCAAGGTAGGCCGGCAGTGTCCGCTCGTTGTAGTCCGGGTCGCCGCTGGTAGGCTCGGGTATGGCAATTCTCACAGGCATGGAAGCACCAGTTTAAAGAGAAATAGCGCCTTGCAGACATAAATTGTTCAAGAGTCAAGCATTCACTGAAATGTTCGCTTGATTTCTTTAACGAACGCGGGGCGGTTTGAAGTCTCACCACTTTTGAGGACTGTTGGCGATCAAGCTCCAGCGCGCGCTGTTTCTTGCTCCACTGAACCTGCGGTGTCTCCACTGGCCGGGTGCTTGAGATTCTCTATGGCATCGCGCAGTTGCGCTGTCAATTGGTCGGTCTGGCGAATGGTCATTCCTGTGGTCTCGATGGGCTCGCCGGCGGTCAGCGTCAGCTCCCCTGGGTAAAAATGGCGAGTGTGAATGGGCAGCAGGTCGTAGACGCCAGTAAGCGCAATGGGGACCAGGGGAACCTGGGCGCGAATGGCCAGGTAGGCTGCGCCGGAGAGAAATTCCTGCAACTCGCCGGTGGGCGTACGCCTGCCTTCAGGGAAGACAAACAGCGGCATTCCGGAGCGCAGAGCCTTGACGGCAGCGCCCAGGCTGGAGAGGGTGGCGTGCGGGTTTGCGGTATCGATCGGGATCTGCCCGGAACGACTTAAGTACCATCCTATGAATGGGATAGGCCACAATTCCTTCTTGGCAAGAATGCGAAACTGGAAGGGCATGCGAGGCGAAGATTACCGGCGTATCCATGTAAGAGGTGTGGTTGGAGGCGTAGACAGCAACCGGGTGCTTTGCGCAGGTTCTCTGCGCCGCGCACCGTCAGCGAACAGCCGGAGAGACGCACCAGGGCGCGGCCCAGAAGCGGGCTATACGATGCTGGGCACGGCCATGCTTGTCGACGAACGAAACGAGCAGGGAAAGGGACCCGCAAACTGCCGTAACAACCGTCATGACAGGGACTTGAAGCACGTTTGTGCGCCAGCGATAGAGCCGCGGCAGCGGATTGGGACGCGGCGGCTCATGGCTGCTAGCTCCGCCTTGCCGGCAGCCGAGCAGCAGAGTACGCGCCTCGCCGACCAGATATACCGACCCGGAGATGACGACAAGTCCGCCTTCCGACCGTTGCTCTGGCAAGCTGCATGGCTTGGCCCACCGAATCGGCGCCAACGGCCGGTGTTCCCGTGGTCTTCAGCCGCAGCCAACAGGTCTGCCAGTCGCGGCTGCGCGTGAGCATGGATGGGCGCGAATGATGACCTGGTCGAAAAGCGGAAACAGAATCTGCGCCATCTCCGCGATGGGCTTGTCGCGCAGGCAACTGAAGATGAGTATGTGCGGCCTTGTCGGTCTGCGGCGCAGAAGGCCGATTCAGGCCGGCACGCAGGGCCCAGGCGCCGGCGGGATTGTGCGCAACATCGAGAATCCATTCGACTGCCGTCTTGCTCGATGCGTTCGAGGCGGGCCGGCCAGTGGGTCTGGCGGATGCCGGTCGGCGATGCTGGCGGGCGTGATGCGGGAAGCTTGTGCGTGGTGGCCAACTCGACTGCGGCGGCAATGGCCAGCGCCACGTTGCGATGCTGGTGTGCGCCGGTAAGCGGCGAATCAACGTGGATGGTTGCGCTGAGAGCTTCGAACGGTATAGGACCACCGGCATGGCGTCGCAGTCGGCGGCATATAGGGGCGGCGCTGACTCCGCGGACTTCCAGCTCGATTGCGACCTCGCCGAGAACCTGGTTGGCCTCAGGATGTTGCGGCAGAGTAATCAGCGTTCCGTTGCGGCGCAGGATGCCGGCTTTTTCGCGGGCAATGGCAGCAATGGTCGAGCCGAGCCACTCGGTGTGGTCGAGCGAGATGTCGGTAATGACGGAGAGCAGCGGGTCGACGATATTGGTGGCGTCGAGCCGGCCGCCCATGCCCACCTCAAGAACCGCGATGTCAACACGCTGGCTTCGGCAAAATAAAGCAGCGCCTGGGCGGTGAGGATCTCGAAGTAGCTGGGCAGCTGCGGAAGCGAGCCGTCGAGAACCAGTTGCTGAGCGGCGTCGTGGACGCGGAAGTAGAGGCGCGCGAAGGTGTCGTCGTCGATTTCCACGCGATCAAGGCGGATGCGCTCATTGACCCGCGCCAGATGGGGCGAGGTGTAAAGACCGGTGCGCAGGCCGGAGGCGGTGAGGATCGAGGCCAGCGTGGCGGCAGTGGAGCCTTTGCCGTTGGTTCCGGCAATCAGCACGGAGGGAAAGCGGCGCTGCGGATCGCCCAGCGCTGCCAGCAGGATGCGAATCTCGTCGAGCGAGAATTTGCGCCGCGGCTGGCCGGAGCTCTGGATAGAGCTCCGGAACCATGGCGTTGAGTTGATCGACGGCCGCGGAGTAGGACATGGACAGTTCAGTATAGAAGGCGCGGGTTTAATTTGGCACGGTTGGGTGGTGCAATGAGCTTGGCGGGGGAATCGGACGGCGGACAGAGCAATTTTCTTTTTTTATGGAATTGCGTTTTGGAATCTACACAAAGCATGGGGCTCTGTGGATGAATGGCCTATTGCAAAGACTGGCTGGGCCACTGCTTAGGCGTGGTTTTCACATAAGCCGTTCGCTTTGCACAGGGTTATTGAGGATGCCTGTGGGAGAAGTGGGAAAGAAGCATAGGGTGCGATGAATGGTTGCACAGATATCCAAGACTCCTGAATTGCACAGCGGAGATTTAGAAAATAGCGCACACCATCAAATCCATCACACTCAGTCTCTTCGGAAGAGTTTCCACTTTTCCTAACTGAACTACTGGTACTACTGTCTTTTCTTTTAATCTCTTATCCTTTTCCTCACTACCCGTCGCACCGTGCTGAGAGATATTCAAATGCAACGCATCGCCGGGGACAATCGATAGGCCGAATAACTGGGGCTGCGAGTCGCGTCGGGGAGAGATGCGTTATGAATTAACGACTCAGAATCCAGCAAAGCGACCTTGTTTTCCACGCACACAATGAAGCGCAGATGAATACAATCAAGAAGAAAAGACAGCCACTTCCGCCGGAAGCCGATGTGTTGTAGAGTGTGGCCAATGCCGGAAGCGAGCTTTGAGAGCAAGGCAGGCTTATGCCGATCACAGAAAAAGAAGCGGAGAAGCCGGCCGCGCAGGGGGCAGCGATGGAGATTACCGTAAGCCGCCAGGACCTGGTGAAGGAGCTCACTGCCACGCAAAGTGTGGTGGAGCGGAAGACCACGATTCCGATTCTGTCGAATTTTCTGATCGAGGCCGATGGCGACCGGCTGAATATTACCGCGACAGATTTGGACCAGGCGATTCGCACCAGCACCGCGGCCAAAGTCAAGAAAGCCGGCGCTTGTACCATTCCCGCGCGGAAGCTCTACGACTACGTGAAACTGCTGCCCGAAGGCGACATCTCAATCAAGCTGCTTGAGAATCACTGGGTGCAAATCCGCTCAGGCCGGTCGAATACGAAGATGGTGGGCATGGCGCGGGCCAACTATCCTCAAGTGCCGGAGTTTCCCACGGTCGCGGCTACCAGCATTTCCGCAGTCGCGTTGAAAACTTTAATTGCGCGGACTATCTTTGCCATCTCGAACGAAGAGTCGCGTTACACGCTGAATGGGGCTTTGCTTGTGATCAAGGCGGAATCGTTGGCTATGGTTGCGACGGACGGACATCGTTTGTCATTTGTCGAAAAGCCCGATGAAACGCTTGAAGGTATCAGCGGCGAGAAGCGCGTGCTTATTCCGCGCAAAGCGCTGCAGGAGCTGCAGCAGTTGCTGTCGGCTTCAGACGCGGAGAAGGTAGAGTTTGCCGACGATGAACATACGCTGTTTTTCCGCGTCGGCCATCGTACGCTGAGCACGCGCAAGCTTTCCGGACAGTTCCCCAACTTTGAAGCGGTGATGCCGCGCGACAACACAAAGTTTGCGGTGGTGCGGTCGAGCGAGCTGTCTTCAGCCATTCAGCGCGTGGCGCAGTTTGCTGATGAGCGCTCAGGCGCCATCCGGCTGCGGCTTGAAGGTAATGAGTTGAAGATCAGTTCGAGTTCGACTGAATCCGGCGAGAGCGAGGACACGATCGATACACCGTACTCAAGCGACCCGATTATTGTCGGTTTCAACTCTGGATACATTTTGGATTTTCTCAAGGCGCTGAGCAACGAGGGCGAGGTGCGGCTGGAGTTCAAAGACTCGCAATCAGCCGGCCAGATGCGGCCCGAGGATCCGGATGCGGAGTACAAGTACCGGTATGTGCTGATGCCGATGCGGATCTGAAGAGCCGTGGCCAACGAAGCAATCCACGTTTCCGAAGAATGGAAAAGGGAAGGGCGGCCCAGCATCTTTGCTGGGCCGCCCTTCTTATTTGACGCGCCGAATTTCAGCGAGCCTCACGCGACCGCGGGCGCCTTCAGAAAATCCAACGCGCGGATGAGATAGTTCTTCAGTTCGCGGCGATGGACTACGGCGTCGAGAAAGCCTTTCTCAAGCAGAAATTCGGAGCGCTGAAAGCCTTCGGGAAGTTTCTGGCGGATGGTCTGCTCGATGACGCGAGGGCCAGCGAAGCCTATCAGCGCACCTGGTTCGGCGATGTTCAGGTCGCCGAGCATGGCGAAGCTGGCGGTGACGCCGCCGGTGGTGGGATCGGTGAGCACGCAGATGTAGGGCACCTTCGCATCGTCCAACTGAGCCAGCACGGTGGAGATTTTGGCCATCTGCATCAGGCTGACGACGCCTTCCATCATGCGCGCGCCTCCTGAGGCGGCGACGATGATGAGCGGGTTTCGGGCGAGCAGAGCGCGATCCCCGGCGCGGGCGATGGTTTCGCCAACCACTGCGCCCATGGAGCCGCCGATGAAGCCGTATTCCATGGCGCTGAGCACAACTGAATGATGTCCGAGCTGGCCGACGGCGTTGATGATTGCATCGTCGAGGCCGGTAGCTGCCTGCGCGGCGCGGAGCCGTTGCTTGTATGGCTTGACGTCGGCGAAGTTCAGCGGGTCGGTTGAGCGCAGGCCGCCGTCGACGAGTTCATAGCCGGGCTCGAGCAGCAGATCGATGCGCTTGCGGGCGCCGAACTTGAAGTGATGCTGGCACTTTGGGGCAGACATTCAGGTTGGCTTCGAGGTCGGCCTTGAAGATGACTGCGCGGCAGCCGAGGCACTTGATCCACAGGCCTTCGGTGCGGACATTTCTCCGCAGGGCCCTCGGGACCGTTGCCGCCGGGGCCGGATCGTAATCGCCGTCTTCTCGCTTGAACCAGGACATTCGATCTCTTTCTGAAACTCAGGGCTGCAACTCGGTGACCGCTCCGCGCTTCTTTAATCATTGCCGTGGAACAGGCTTTCCGGCAAAGCTACCTACGCTTCAATATTCTATTCCGCGCTGGGCCAGAATGCCCTTCTCATAGGCATGTTTTACCTCGCGCATCTCGGTCACGGTATCCGCCAGCTCGACCAGCAGCGGGTGGGCGTTGCGGCCGGTCAGGATCACATGCACCATCTCCGGACGCTCGCGCAGGGCCTCGGCCACCACGGCGGGGTCTAGCATGCCGTAGCCGATGGCGTAGTTGATCTCGTCGAGGACGACCATGTCCCACTCCCCGGAGTAGATCGCCTCGCGCGCTTCTGCCCATGCGTCTTCGACCAGGCGAATGTCTTCAGGATCAGTCTCGGCGCCACCGATCTTCACAAAGCCGCGGCCCATCTGCTTGAGGACGAAGTTCGAACCAAAGGCCTGAACGGCATCCAGCTCGCCATAGTGCCAGGAGCCCTTAAGAAACTGAAGCATGAGCACCTTCATGCCATTGCCGACGGCGCGCAGGGCAGTACCCATGGCAGCGGTGGTCTTGCCCTTGCCGGGGCCAGTGTTGATCAGCAGCAGTCCTTTGCGGGAGTCGGTCATAAGAGTGGTGAGTGAACAGTTGTCAGTGTTCGGTTGACGAATAACGATTGCGAATTAGCTCATTCGCATGGGCTTGGGCCAGAAGTCAGCCCTCGGCTCTCACCTGAGAACTGACAACAGATCCCTGACGTTCAGTGCCCCGTGTGATAGGGGTGGCCAGAGAGAATTGTAAATGCCCGGTAGAGCTGTTCGGCCATCACCAGGCGGGCCAGGGAGTGAGCCAGCGTCATCGGACCCAGCGACAAAAGCAATTGAGCCTTGTCCCGCGCCGCCTGGGACCATCCGTTGGCAGGGCCGATGGCGAAAACGATGTGCCGTGCGCCCTGGTCGCGGCGCGCGCCCAGCCATGCCGCGAAAGCTTCCGACGTCATCTGGCGGCCGCTGCTGTCGAGTAAGACTGCTAAAGCCGGGGCCCGGCCCTGCTGTTTGGCGAGCCATTCAAGCAGAGCCTCTTCGGTTCGAAATGCTTCCGATTTACATGGCGCAAATTGCGAGCAGCGCTGCAAATAAACCTGCGTCAATTGGTCGAATCCAGCCAGCGAGTTCACCGCCAATTTGGAGCCTGAAGGGGTCCGCTTGCGAGCTGAATCACCGACGTTGGCGAGCGTGAGGTTCATTGGAAGCAGAATACTCCAAGTGAGCTAAGTCGATCATTCCGAGGGCAGTATCCTGATTCCCCAAAAACAAGAGGAGGTATCCATTTTTGGAATAGTGGGGGACTCCTCTACGTAATTCCATATTCTTCGCATGTTCACGGTATCGAGCTGTTGCGTATAACTCATTTAATTTCAACAAACAACGATTTATTTTTCGATTTGTGGAGATTGGCATCGATAATGCAAACGTTTGTCCAATACGCACTTCTCAATTTTTTAAGATTTTTTTTGGAGATTCAATAGCAGCTGGCCACTTCCCCCTGACCGATACGCCGAACCATAGTAAGCGGACGAAGCAAGCAATTAGCACGCAGCGGTTACGCAACCCGAGGACGGAACCAGCAAATTCAAATACCGAGGATGGAACTGATATGAGAAATTGGACCGAAGATCTGAAGCGTCTTGCCACCCCCAAATGGCTCGCTCTTTCCTTTTTGGTGCTGTTTGCAACATGCGCGATTGCTCAGGAGACAACGGGTGGTCTTCAAGGAACGGTTAAGGACCCCTCAGGCGCCGTTGTCGCAGGGGCAACTGTCACAGTTACAACTCCGACTCTGGTCGGTTCGAAGGTTCTCGTAACCGATGCCTCGGGCTATTACCATTTCTCAAATCTCCCTCCTGGTAGCTATGTCGTTGAAGTCAAATCTCCAAACTTCGAAACTTATCAACGCAGCGGGCTGATCATCGAAGTTGGCCATTTGCCGACTCTGGAAATCAAGCTCAAGGTTGGGTCGAATGTGACAGTCGTTCAAGTAAGCGCTGACGAGGCGCCGCAAATCGACACGACAACCGTGACTACAACGACGAATGTCACCAGCGACGTCATCGATTTCGTCCCGCATGGACTGTCGTTCCAATCAGTCATTCAGTTTGCGCCTGCGGCCAGCAACGAGCCGTTGATGGGTAACACCACAACCAATGGCAGTGGAAGCGTCTCGCCTGGCAACGGCAGCAACGGCGGCGCGTATGGCTACTCAATCGCTGGTGGTTCGGATTCCGAGAACTCGTATCTGGTTGAGGGTCAGGAAACGGCAAATCTCATCGGCGGCTACTCACACACCAATGTGCCTTTCGACTTCATCGATCAGGTTGAAATCAAGAGTTCAGGTGTAGCAGCGGAATACGGTGGCGCTCTGGGCGGTGTAGTGAATGTCATCATGAAGAAGGGCACCAACAAGTGGCATGGCTCAGCCTTTTCTTCCTTCCAGAGCAGCGCCCTTGGACGGATCGCCGAACGCCTCCTCGCGCTACGACCCAAACTCCAGCGGCACGCCCACTTCCTGGGGCCAGACCCAACCTACCTACCAAAACTATCAGCCTGTTCGCTCCCACAGCAGCGACTTGTTTCCTGGCTGTTACCCTTGGCGGTCCTCTCGTGGATCTGTTTCCCAGACTCTGGGGGGTCTCCGACAACGTGTACAAAACGCTTCGCGAGCGCATCACGTTATTTGCGGGCTATAACCCACAATTCGATTCCTGAAAACCACCTCAACTATGGCACAGCTGCTCAAGGCGGAGGTTTGGGAATCGTTCCGTTCAGCCAAAATTTCCATACAGATTACGGTGATGGCCGTATCGACGCCGAAGCGACCCAGAAGATCCGCGTATTCGGCTCCTGGCTTGTGCAGGGCCAGAAGCTCTAGGCGAGTCCATGCCCAATCCCGATTCGGTTCAGGGCTACTACAACGTCATCACCGGCTGCCAAGGGACGGGCACGAGTCGCGAACTGCAGCGGCAACTTCGTCGATCCCAGCTCATTTGCCCACACCATCGGCTATGCGGCTCCCAACATGACGCTGAACACCGGCGCGGACATCACCCTAACCAACACGTGGTATCTACCACTCGATTCGGCTACTACTTCGAAAATTACCACGACTTCGGTTACCCGACGCGCCAATCCGACGTACTACTTTCGAGGCAAGCGGCACGGCGGCGTTCGGGCAACACTGACACCAACGGCAATCCGCTGCCCTCCAGCTACTCGCACAGGGCGGCGGGTACCAAAGCCAGGCAGTTTGGCCCAGAACTTCACTCACTTCAACGCAAACAAGGCCATCCAATTCGATGAGGATATGGCCGTG
>CAVVXR010000026.1:0-19531 GCA_963752215.1 uncultured Acidobacteriaceae bacterium
AAACTGCGACCCGACCTGGACGCCGAAGCGGAGAACAGAATCATCGAAGGCATCGAAATGAAGGACACTGAAGGTGTTACGGTCCTGCACGGTGTGCTGAAGCTCATCGCCGCTTTGCCCAAATCCAGCTGGACGGTAGTCACAAGCGCCACCGAGCCCCTCACGCGGCTGCGCCTTGTCGCCGCGGGCATTCCGATTCCGGAGCCGGTCGTCACTTCAGAGACCGTGACTCACGGCAAGCCAGGTCCCTGCGCCATATTCGGCGGGCGCCGCGCTGCTCGGATTAGCGCCCGGGGAATGCGTAGTTTTTGAAGACTCCTCCTCAGGAACCAAATCCGCCCGTGCAGCCGGCTGCACTGTAGTAGCGACTACGTTTTCTCATTCCATCGCCTCACTCGCAGCAGCTCACTATCTCATCCCAGACCTTACAGCAGTCCAAGCAGTCCACACTCCCGGCGATGCGGAACTGGTTCTCAAGCTGACGCCGATTGAAGGTTAGGCTTTTACTCGTTGGCTTCGATGTGCCTGCCATGGGCATCCTGCAAAGGCCGCGAGTTGATCTTGAACAGGGCCGCGAAGGCACGCAACTGGTCGCGGCCAATGCTGATCGGCTGCTCGAAAACCAACCAATGAACGTCTTCCGTACATGGTGGGGTGGTCAACGAGCCGGTGTACGTCCAGTAGCCTCGATCTGCCGGCAGCAGGCCGCCTGCGTTCACCAGGTCCGAAACTTTTTCCGTCTGGCCCTGCGTCTTGGGCAGGTGCGCCCACAAAGTGGACAGAACGGCATTAGCGTTGCCGATTTCCTCGCCCAGCCGCACCTCAATCACGGCCAGCTTGCCGTCCGCGCTCCTGTGCAGCAATTCCACATCCATGTCGGTCAATTTGCCCTTAACGGGCGTTTCGCTGGGATGATGAAAGTCAAACTGTACCAGGTCATAGCGCACGCCGCCGGCCACAATGTAGCTTCCTGGGTCCACGTGAACCACAACGGTGTGGCCGTCGTTCTCCATCCTCACCGGCCCGGCAATATAGTGAAATTCGATTGGCTGCAAATTCTTGTCGAGGTGTGCGCCGCGAATATCGATTGGCGATTGCTCGTGCCCCTGAGAGCAGACCTTGTAGGCCGGGTCAAGTTTGCCCCACACCAGCGCGCCGCGTTTGCCTTCGTAGTCCCACCCTGCGTTTTGCGAAACAGCCGCGTTCTGCGCTTTGGCTTTGACGCACGTCGTTACGGCAGCGACAGCGGCTACGGCGAGTACCAGCGCGATCATGCGCCCAGCAGCAATCCCAGAAGTAGTCATTCCTGTCTCCACAACTAAAGGTTACTTCAGTGGATCTGCTTCCGTTGCGCCGGCGCAGATTCGTCCCGAAGCATTCTATTTCATACGGCTGTGGTGAGCGAAGTCCTACCGACACAGTCTCCTATCGACAGAGCCAAACAATCTCTACTTTGCCCATGCGGTAACCCATTGAAGGGTTAGGTCGCCCCACGGTTTCCAGCCATATAGAAAGGCAGCCAAGAAATCCAAACTGAGCAGCGCGATCGAGGCGAGGACGTGGGAACGGATAAGACGACCGCGATAGAAATCCCAACCCAGCATCAACGCGATGATCAGGATATTCCCATAGAAGCCGTAAACGAAGCCGGACACGACGGAGTGCGGCTGGAGCGGGCAGAGATTTTCAAGGATTCGACTGAATCCCGGAGGGGCAAGGGAAACATTGGCGAGAATCATCATCCGCTTGTGGGCAGCGGGATTCTTGCGCAGCCCAAGGCCGATGCCGAAAAGGATCAGGAAACACCCGAGGTTGACGGCCTGAACGGCGATAAGGGGGTGAGGATAAAGACCATACGCCTTGACGCTCATCATGGCCGCTGTGTACACAGCGACGGGTCCCATCACGCCCATCAGGCAAGCCCATGCGACCAGGAGCCAGCCGAGCTTGCGGTGCAGGTCTACGCGGTCGCGCACCACCAGAAGCACCTGTGCGGTTATCAGAAACATCCAAATGGTGTAGACCGCGGCATGCAGATGCAACAGCAAGGGCGGATTTTCCGCCAGGAATCCCTTGGCATCCAAACCGAAACCAAGAATCACTCCAACCCAGAGAATGCCAAGCCAGACTGCTGAGGGGATCCTATCTTCACGTGGGTTCCAATTTCCACGGACGTGCCATCTCAAACGTGCGACTTGCTCCACCGGGGACCTCCAGTTGATTTTGTGTTTGCTAGAGATTTGCAGGGTGTTGGAATGGATGTCAACCGAAATCCGGAAGGCATGCCGGTCCGCCATTCACCCAACCTTAAGGCTGAAGCGTGTATTCTCGATTGCGGGAAGATGCGAAGATCAATCCTCCGCCTCAAGGGTCCCCGCCGCGTATGGCCCGCGAACTCTCAAACTGGAGACTTAGCAATGACTTCGAAGCTACTCACCGCCGCAACACTCGCCGCGTTGCTACCGCTAGCCTGCCCGGCTCAAGCCCAGGCCAACGGCCCTTACAAGGTTCTCAAGATTCAACTGGTCGGAGGCGATGGCGGATTCGACTACGTGACTGCCGACCCTGACGGCCGCAATCTTTATGTCGCCCGCTCCGGCCCGGCCGGCCACATCGGCGTCTTTAACCTGGATACCCTGGCGCAGGTCGGAGATATTCCCGGCACAAGCGCGCATGGCGGCGCAGTGGACACCGCGACCGGCCACGGATTTGCAACCTCAAAGCCGGTGACGATGTTCGACGCCAAGACCTTTGCGATTCTGAAGAAGATCGATGTGCAGGGCAACCCCGACGGCTACCTCAACGACGCCTACAATCACCACTTCTACGTGCTGAGCCACTCGGCGCCGAATATCACCGTTCTCGACGATAAGGATGGTTCGATTCTGGGCACCATCGACATTGGCGGCGCGCCTGAGCAGGCCGCCACCGACGGCAATGGCAAGATCTATGTCGACATCGAAGACAAGGCCGCCATCGCGGTCATCGACGCCAACACCATGAAGATGGTCGGGCAAGTACGACCTTTCGAGCAAGGGCGGAGGATGCGCCGGCCTGGCGCTGGACGCGAAGAACAACATCCTCTTTGCCGCATGCCGCGACAACAAGAACATGGTCATTCTGTCGGCCACGGACGGGCACATCATCACCGATCTGCCCATTGGCAACGGCTGCGACGGCGCAACCTTCAACCCGGCGACCATGGAGGCCTTCAGCTCGCAGGGCGATGGCACGCTTACGGTGATCAAGGAAGATTCGCCCACCAGCTTCTCCGTCGGAGCAGACGGTTCCCACGCCGGCGCGGGCCAAGGTGCTGACGCTGGACACCAAGACCAACCAGATCCTCACCATCACGGCCGAATATGGGCCGGTGCCCGCGCCGCGCCGGCTGGCGCACCGCCTCCGCCGCCGGGCGCTCCGGCCTGGATGCGCGGCCCTCGCGCGCCCATGATTCCGGGCTCGTTTCAGATTCTGGTGATCGGCAAGTAATCAGCGGCATGAAAGAACGGGACCCATCGAATCGTCCGATGGGTCCGTTCTTGCAAAGTGATTCGCTTTGCGCTTACTTGGCCGCGGCCACCAGGCCGGCCTGTTCGGCCAGGGCGGCGGCTTTGTCGGTCGCTTCCCAGGTGAACTCCGGCTCGGTGCGGCCGAAGTGGCCGTAGGCCGCGGTCTTCTGGTAGATGGGGCGGCGCAGGTTGAGGCTCTCGATAATGCCCTTGGGCGTGAGCGAGAAATTCTTGCGGACGAGCTCGGTGAGCTTGGCTTCGCCGACCTTGCCGGTGCCGAAGGTGTCGACGCGCACGCTGACCGGCTCGGCCACGCCGATGGCGTAGGCAAGCTGGACTTCGGCGCGATCGGCCAGGCCGGCGGCCACGATGTTCTTGGCGATGTAGCGGGCCATGTAGGCAGCGGAGCGATCGACCTTGGTCGGGTCCTTGCCGCTAAAAGCGCCGCCGCCGTGACGGCCCGCGCCGCCGTAGGTGTCGACGATGATTTTGCGGCCGGTCAGGCCGGTGTCGCCCATGGGGCCGCCGATGACGAAGCGGCCGGTCGGATTGATGTGGTATTTGGTGTGCTCGTCGAGCCACGCGGCGGGCAGCACGGCCTGGATGACGTGCTTGAGGATGTCGGCGTGCAGCTCTTCATTGCTGACGCTCTCGGCAGTGCTGGCTGGAGATGACGACGGCGTCGATGCGCGACGGGCTTGCCGTTCTCGTCGTACTCGACCGTGACCTGGCTCTTGCCGTCGGGGCGCAGGTAGGGCAGCTTGCCGCTCTTGCGCACCGCGGTCAGCTGGCGGGTCGAGCTTGTGGGCCAGCGCAGATGGGCGCCGGCATCAGCTCGGGGGTCTCGTTGGACGCATAGCCGAACATCATGCCCTGGTCGCCGGCGCCGCCGGTGTCAACGCCCTGGGCGATGTCGCCGGACTGCTTGTTGATGGTGGAGATGACGGCGCAGGTGTTGGAGTCGAAGCCGTAAAGGGCGTTGTCGTAGCCGATGGAAGCCACAACGCCGCGCACCAGGCTCTGGAAATCGACGTAGGCCTTGGTGGTGATTTCGCCGGCGATGACGACGAGGCCGGTGGCCGTGAGGGTTTCGGCGGCGACGCGGCTGTAGGGGTCCTGCTCCAGGCAGGCGTCGAGAATTGCGTCGGAAACCTGGTCGGCAATTTTATCGGGATGGCCTTCGGTGACTGACTCAGAGGTAAACAAGAAACGATCGCTCAACTTCAAACTCCTCCCCATTGAAGGGATTTAAGTTGGTGGCTTGCCGCGATGGCTGCTTTGCTATAAACCAGCCGGAGCAGGAACCCGAAATTTTCTACTCGGTATCGCTCTCCCGTATCGGTGAGCCCCGCCTGCACCGGAAGGCCTTCGCCTGTGCGGTGCATCCATACATGGTAATTGGGCTGGGTGGCTGAGAGCAAAGCCCAACAGCGAACGGCAAATACTGGCATGCGAAGAGCGTCAAGCGTGAATTGAATCGCGATCGGAGCCTAAGCCCGGCCACGATTGCGTCCTCCAGCGGACGCGAAATGCCGGTTCAACCGCCGAGTCAAGAAAAAATATGGGCAAACAGATTGTGGACTTTTGAGAACGCAGAGTGCATCGCGGTGCGGGCTTGCTCCATGGGCAGCAGCGTATTCCACCAGCCGACACGGAGTCCGTAGTAGCGAAACGTCAGATAGCCTGCCGCCGCAACAACCAGCAGCAGCAGGATCGCGGCCATCCATCGCAGACGGGTTTCAACTGCATCGTGGCGCATGATGCGCGCCCTGCCCACATTGGCCGCGAAGGCCGTCCATCCCCGTTCGTCGTCAATTGGTTGCCCTGAAGCTGAATAGGCTTGCAGAAACCGCTCGGTCCATTCATTCTGATCCAGGCCTAAGGCTCCCGTGTATCCCCTGACGATGCCCTTGCTCAGTATGCCGCCGGGCAGCAGACGAAACCGCTCCTGCTCCAGCGCGACCAGATGCCGCTCGCTGATCTTGGTGACCGCAGTAATTTCTTCTAGCGCAACGCCGCGGGTTATCCGCTCCGCCCGCAGGTCTTCTCCAAAGTTTCCCATCGGCTACCTGAAGTCGGTACAGGCCCAGAGATTTCCCTTCAACAATAAACCCGCGTTTCTGGTCAAGTCAAAGCACTTTTTGGACTTGCCCCTTTATTTTCTTCGATCTGGGCCCGTTTAATACTTGATAAGCTATTAGTCAACTAGTGACCCACTGGACGACAGTGACTCGTCTCTCTTCGACCGTCCGGCTAGCGCTCCGGTGCTTTGAGGATTACGCAAGTTTCACCATCAGCCGCCTGTGATTCGTATGAGTCCAGCCGAGCTCAACGCGCGCCAAGTAATTCTTCGCAGTTCTCACATCGGTGTGGTAATTTGTCCGCGGAGGTTTTTCGAATGAAAACTCGCAACGTGGTAATGGGCACCATTCTGAGTCTTGGGCTCTTCACCTCCGGCGTAATGGTCGGGCAGAACGTCAACCCCGAGCGGCATCCGAACTTGTTTGCTGCACAAAGTCTCATCGAACAGGCCATCAGCAAGGTTTCAGCGGCGCAATCTGCCAACGAATTTGACATGGGCGGTCATGCTGCCAAGGCGAAGGACCATTTGGCTCGCGCATACGATGAAATCAAAATGGCCGCAAGGGCAGCAAATCACCACTAATCCCTTCGAACAAGAGTTTGAGCTTTGAGCTCCGACCCTGGATTCCGACCCTGGATTCCGACCTTGGATTCCGGCCCTCATAGTCCGCTGCGTGATCAGAATTTGTCTGGCCGCAGCGGGCGACTGGGGAAAGCATCGCACCGTTGCTGCGAACGAGTTCCGCCGCCGCTGGTGAACGGATTCCTACACTACAAAGAAGAGTAACCTGCAGGTCCCTCCGAGCCATCGCGTCCCATCTCAAATTCACGAACCTCAGGCTGTTACCCTGAAGGCAGGGGATCGCTCAAGAATTCTGCTTCGCTGAATTTATTTGAGCCAGGCTCAACGATGAACAAACTTATCATTGCGAATCTGCTTCAGCGGCCGCTGCGCTCCATCATCAGCGTGCTGGCGGTGGCCATTGAAGTGGTGATGATTCTGTCGATCGTCGGAATCTTCATGGGCATGTTGAACGACACAAAACAGCGCACAAATGGCGTCGGCGCCGATCTCATGATGCGCCCCTCGAATGCCAGCATGTTTACCGGCATTGGTGGTGCTCCCATCCTGATCAGGAACATTGAGCCCATCCGCCGCCTGCCGCACGTAGTTGTCGCCTCTCCGGTCAACGTAAGCTTCTCAACGGCCGGGGCCGTCGAGATTCTCTACGGCATCGACTACACGAGCTTCAACGCATTGAAGTCTTTTGTCTTTCTGTCCGGCGGCCCGTTCCAGGGACCCTATGACGTCATCATTGACGACGTGCTGGCCCGCACCAAAGGCGGACTGCACGTGGGTGACTCCATCAACATATTCAATCATCCATTCCGTATTTGCGGAATAGTCGAGGCCGGCAAGGGTGGCCGTAAACTGTTACCCATCGATACCATGGGCGTGCTGACGGGCGCCGATGGCAAAGCTTCGGTCTTCTACATCAAGGTCGACGATCCGGCGAACGACGAAGCCGTCATCCAGGAGATTCATGCCACGCGCGGTCTGGAAGATTACCCCGTGCAGACCATGGAGGATTGGAACTCGCCAGATGACCCCCGAAAAGCTGCCTGGATTCAATCTCGCACTCGAGGTGGTTACAGGCATCGCGGTCATCAGTCGGCTTCCTGGTCATCTTCCAGTCGATGTATACGGCGGTGCTTGAGCGCACGCGCGAAATCGGCATCCTCAAGTCGATGGGCGCGTCGAAATCGGCTGATCGTCGGCGTTGTGCTGCGCGAGACTGCGGTGATGGCGGTGGCCGGGGTGCTTGTGGGCATTGCAGGCACCTATGGTGTGAAGATTCCTGCTCGGCCAAGTCTTCCCCACCCAGCACTTTCGAAGTCACGGCGCAGTGGATCGCCATGGCCGCGGCTATCGCATTCGTTGGATCCTTGTGCGGCGCTCTCTATCCGGCCTGGATGGCGGCGCGGAAGGATCCGATTGATGCGCTGGCGTACGAATAGCAGATGCGACTGTGGGAATTGGGTTGTGATCCGATTTTGCACTTCTCAGGGTTAGGGTTTTCCATTAAACTGAACTTGTCTCTCAGACGTGACGCCGCAAGAGAATAAGAGAAAATTGGCGGCGATAGAATAGGAACGAAACATCAGCAGCCGCTGACCCTTGTCGGCGCCCATACGGGATCGAGATTCAAGTCAAGATTTATGGTCTTGTAACGCACCTGTATTCTGATGTTTACCGGGCGATTGTTCCATAGAAAAAGAACCGCTTGAGTCAAGTCAGGCAAGATGAGCGGTCGAGCCCTGTTCTTCCCTTTTTACCGGACTCCTCTTTTTAGACGGAACAGCCGGAACATACTTTTGGGGAAGTTGCTTCAAAGTCAGGCTTACTCTACCCGCCGATCGGTTGCGCGGGAAGGGGAGAGCACAATCAATCTTTTTGAGGAGAGCCCAAACATGTGTAGAAACCTGATGAACAGATTTGTCCTTGTATTTACGTTGCTTCTGGTGTGTAGTGCGCCGGCCATAGCGCAGTCAACAACGGAGGGGTCGATCGCCGGAACAGTCGTGGATCCTTCCGGAGCAGTGGTCGGAAGCGCCGCCATTGCCATACACAATATCGCAACCAATGCGGATTTCAATCTGACCGCGGACAGCAGCGGTTATTTTAAGGCTCCCCTCCTGGAGCCGGGCAAATATACGGTGTCGTTGTCCGCACCCGGCTTCGCGCCTTATCGCGCCGATAATGTGGAGGTTATTGTAGGCCAGGTTACGACCATTGAGCCTCATCTTGCTCTGGCTTCTTCTACGGCCGAGGTAGTAGTCACCGAGCAGACGCCGGTGATGAACCTCGAATCACCTGACTTCAGCGAAACCCTGAGCCAGCAGGCGATCCAGAATATTCCCGTCAACAACCGCCGCTGGTCGGCTCTAGCCATGTCCACCCCTGGTGTCGTCGCCGACACCAGCGGCTTCGGCCTGGTCAGCATCCGCGGCATCAGCACCTTGCTCAACAACGTTGAGATTGACGGCGCCGACGACAACAACGCATATTACGCTGAGGAGCGCGGCCGCACCCGCGAAGCTTATTCAACCTCAGGCAGCGCTGTCCGTGAATTCGCCGTCAACACCGGCGTCTACTCGGCGGAATATGGCCGTGCAGCCGGCGGTGTATTACTTCCGTGACCAAGAGCGGTACCAACCAGATCCACGGCCAGGCGTACTTCTGGGATCGCGAGAGCAAATGGAACGCCTACAACGACTACACATTCTTATCAACTCTGAGTCCATCCACCAACGCGTACGTCAACACCCATATCAAGCCCGAGGATCTTCGCAAGATTTACGGCTTTACGGTGGGCGGACCGTTGATCAAGGACAAGCTCTTCTGGATCTATACGTACGACCAACATACTCGCGTCTTTCCCTTCCAGGCCATCCCGAACAACGCGACCTCGTTCTATAGCCTGCCCAATCCTACGACAACGGGCACTTGCAACCTTACGACAGGCGTTTTGACGGGCGATACCAACGCAATCGACGCGGATGCATGCACGTTGGCAGCGCGCCAGCATGCGCCCAGCTATGCTGCGGGCGCGGCTGATTACGATACGTGGATCGCTAACATGAACACCGACCTGGGCAGCACACCGCGATTTGGTTACCAGGAAATCAATACGCCAAAGCTTGATTGGCAAATTAGTCCCAAAGAACACGTGAGTGTCCTCTACCACCGCCTCCGTTGGGATTCGCCGGGCGGCGTACAAACTGCAGCGGCGCTCGACTATGCACGTGACACCATCGGCAATGACTTCGTCAAGCTCGACTACGGCGTCACAAAGCTCACCAGTCTGATCACCAACAACATGAGCAACGAAGTCCTCTATCAGTACAGTCGTGAAATTCTTCCCGAGACTAATAGGCCAATCACCCCCTACACGAAGGCCAATTTGATGGGCAACGGGCTCTCCGTCAATGGAACCCTTACCGAGATCGCCATGGATACCGCCGAAGGTTTCAACTGGGCTCCCCGTACTACTCCTATCGTCTCGCCAACCCCGAAGAGTGGAAGTGGCAGGTCGGCGATATTTTCTATTGGAACAAGGGTAATCACAGTTTGAAATTCGGCGTTGATGAGGTGCATAACTACGACTTAAACAACACCTACGGCGGCGATGGCAACGGCTATTACGTGTACAGCTACGTCGGCAACTATATCAGCGACCAGATCAACTTCCTCGAGGGAAAACCGGCGACTGCAACAGCAGCGTTCCTCGCAACGGAACGCCACGGTATGAGTGGGCACTTACCCTTGCTACTCGACCTTTACACAAACCTTTGGCCCCCACGTCTACGCCATCAGCACCATGGACACCGGGGCGTTTGCTCAGGACAACTGGAAGTTCGGTCCCCGTCTAACTCTCGAATTCGGCCTACGCTGGGATTATGAGGCTCTTCCGCCCGCCGATCCGAATCTGACCACGGCTACTGGCAGCTTTACGCCTTACCCTGGCCTCACCAATAATCCGAGCGACAAGAAGAACTTCGGCCCCCGCGTCGGATTCTCCTACAACCTGTTCGGATCGGGCGACACCGTGCTCCGCGGCGGATACGGCGTCTACTACGGCCGCATCAACAACGGCGAATTGCTCAACATCCGCTTCAATACCGGCAGCCCAAATAGCCAGTACAACACGGTGTGGAAGGTCAATACTCCCGGCGCACCAACTCTTCCCAATATTGTCGGCGGCGGCGGTGCGGCGAGTGCTCAGCCCACCTCCAACTTCCTGGCCCCTAACCTGCGCAACCCCGAGGTTCAGGAGTACGACCTGCAACTTCAGCAGGCCTTCGGTAAGGGTACCTTCTTCTCGCTGAGCTACCTCGGTTCGCAAGGCCGCTTTCTTCCCAACTTCCTTGACGTCAACCTCAATCCGACCCAGACGTTTATCAACGTCACGGTTGCCGACAGCAGCGGCAAGGGGCCGCTGGGTCCGAATGGAACCGTCATCGCAAATGTTGGGCAGTACACCGGCTACGGCAACACTGCCCTTTTTGGCTCGGCGGCCAATGGCTTCCAGGCCATCCAGGAAATGATCAGCAACATCAACTCGAACTACAACGGGCTGGTTGCCGAGGTGCTCAATCGTTCGCTGAAAAGCGTGCAATTCGACGTTAATTACACCTGGTCGCACTCTCTCGATTTCGGGCAGAACGCGGGCACAACCACCGTTGGCAGCAACGATTGGTACGATCCCTACAAGAATCCGCGCGTCAACTACGGCGACTCGCCCTGGAACACGCCCAACCGCTTCGTCGCCTATGCGACCTATAACGTACCCAACCTACACACCAACAGCTTCGTGAAGTACGTCACCAACGACTGGAGCCTCGATGACAGCTTCCAGATGGGGAATGGATTGCCGTATACGATCGGCGTAAGTGGATTCTTCAGTGCCGGCATTCTCAGCGATTGGAACGGCGCTTCGGGATCTACTCTGATTCCCCAAATTGGAACGGAAACTGGGCGCTTCCCGCGTCACGAGGTCGACGATGCTCGCCTGCAGAAGTCGGTCGACTTTGGCGAGGGTCGCAACCTCATACTTATGTGCAACGTCTTCAACGTTGCCAACCACCAGAACGTTGACGGCCTGGGCACCACCTCCTACAAGCTATCGGGAACCACGGCCACTTATCAGGGACAGGGAACCGCCAACCCGTCTAACAACACCTACCAGATACCCACGAGTTCCAACAACAGCGGCTTCCTCTTTACCCCGCGCGAAATCGAAATTGCTGCCAAGTTCGTGTTTTAACCTGCAGCGCATTCTCAATTGAACGCGGCGGCCTCGGCTGCCGCGTTTTTTCTTTGCGACGATAATGCTCAGCCCATTGTCTCTTGCGGCTTGGTATTGACGCTGTATACTCGATGCATTCCCTCGAAACGTTTTTTAATTCAGGCCTTGATTGCGGAGAGACGGCCATTGAGCAATTCCTCCAGACGCTGGCTGTACGCAATCTGGCTGGTGCTGATAGCCGGCTTTGCGGTTGCGCACGCGCTGAACTTGAGAGCCGATTTCCCCAATCATTCCCCTTGGTTCATGGATTGGGCCAAATACACCGACGAGGGCTGGTACGGAGACGCCGCCGTTCGCGCCCACCTGTTCGGGAACTGGTATCTGCCGGGCGACTTCAATCCCGCGCCCGCGGTTCCCGTGTGGCCCTTTCTGGAGTGGATACTGTTCTTTTTTACCGGGGTCACGATCCAGGCCGCGCGCGGGCTGGCCATTGCATTCTTCTTTGCCAATCTGCTCCTGGGCTACCTTCTGCTCAGGGCGCGCGGACCGCGCTGGATGGCGCTGCTGGCCGTTACTCTGCTGGTCACCAGTCCGTTCCTCTATTGCTTCAGCAGGCTCGCTATTCTGGAGCCAATGCTGACCACGTTTACCCTGTCAGCTTTGAACCTGGCGATTCGACTTCCACGATTCCGCCGTCCGGTCTGGGCCTCAATCTGGATTGGCCTCCTGTTCACGTTGATGATGCTCACCAAGACCACTGCCGTGTTCCTGCTGCCGGCGCTGGGTTGGGCAATGGTGCTGCCGCTCTGGCACAACCGTAAACTTGCACTGCGCGGCGCCCTGGCGGCGCTGGTGGCCTCCGCCGCCAGTTTTGGCGCATGGATGACACTCGTCTTCCGTCTCGGCCTGTATCCCGACTACAAATATCTTTTCTTCGTGAACACCTACATTAAGCCCAAGGAGTTCTACTGGCCACTGCTCAGCCTCTGGTGGTCGTTCCATGGCGGCCTCTGGGTGGACCACATCCTGGTTCCGCTGGCCGGAATAGTGGCCGTGGGCGCTTTGCTGGCCTGGCGAAACGTTTGGGGCCGAAAGCTGTTGCACGATCCCGTATTTGGATCGTCTGTCCTGGCCGTGACAGGCTACATCCTTTTCATGACCTATCAGAACCATCCTCAGCCGCGTTACTTCGCGGTGGTGGCCTTTTTCAGTTTCCTGGTAGTCGCTCTGGGCGCTGAAGCGCTGCTCGGAGAACCTGGCAACCAATCCAGACCCCAACCCGGTCAATACAACGCTACTCGCCACTCCACGACACGAATTATGGGCTGGGGAGTCATTGCATTGGCCGGGTTGGCGGCGGTCGTCAACGGTGCCTGGACCCTGAACTACGCAGCTCATCCGGAATATACATTCGTGGATGCGGCAGATCGCCTGACCAACTATATTGACACTCACCCCAACGGCAAGCGGCTCCTGGTTTCGGTAAGCGGGGATCAGATCTCATTGATCGCCCACTTGCCGGCGCTATGCGACGATTTCGGAACACCCACCCCGGAAATGCCGGATCTTGTATCGAAGCTGGCTCATTATCAGCCGGGATGGTGGGCCACCTGGAACGACATTGACCCTGGCACCCTCGAGGATCTTCATAACCAGTATTCGCTCGAACAGGTAGCCAGCTTCCACATTCTTGACGATCCGCAACGCAATGTCCTGGTGCTTTTTAAGCTGCATCCGCTCCCCGACGGCCAGATCCGAAGTCCCGGCGATGAGAATCTGCAAGTGCCGCTCGCAGGCGACAAAATTTACATTCCCATTCAGTAGCCCTGAACCTAGCTGCCGCACCCCACCTCAGTGGGAACCGCGAATCGCGGCTTCCCAAAAGGAAAATCCGACGAATATGCCCAGGCTCATGTCGGCGCGGCCGCCCTCTTAAATCCAAGGTGTGGCGGATCGGAGATGGAAAGCGCAAACGCCCGCGATTGCAATCACTCGACAGAGGCAATTACGGATGTTACGCTTCCGGTGGCCTTCCCCCAGGCTTTCGGGGAGGCCGCGTGTTCCGCTGCCGGACGTAATCCGGCGTAAGACCTACCTCGGGAGGAAATGTGATTGTTCAAGATTTGTATGTTTTTCTGGGTGTGAGTGCGCTTTCACTCGCCGTAATCTTCTTAATCGCGCGCCGAGTTTTCGGCTTTGACCGCGAGGCTCCTGCGAAGCATAAGGTTGTCGCTGCCATCAAGGAAGGTACGTCGGGGATTCTGAAGAGTCAGTGGAAGACCGCGGCGACGGTGCTGGGCTTGCTGCTTCCGACGATCGCTCACGCCCAGCCGGAGCACGCGGGCGGCGGAGGTGAAGCCAACCTGGTGCTGCCGGATTTGTCGACCGTGAGTTTTTTTGGCATGAACGGGCATGCCCTGCTGACGATCGGATTGCTGTTCTGCGCGGGCGGCCTGCTGTTCGGGCTGGCGATTTATGTGCAGTTGAAGAATCTGCCGGTTCATCGCACGATGCTCGAAATTTCCGATCTCATTTATGAGACTTGCAAAACGTATCTGGTGACGCAGGGCAAATTCATCGTTCTGCTCTGGGTTTTCATTGCGGTTATTATTTCGCTTTACTTTGGCTGGCTGGCGCCTGTGCCGGGAAAATCGATCGCGCTTACGCTGCCGATCATTTTGGGGTTTTCGCTCGTCGGCATCGCGGGCAGCTACGGGGTGGCGTGGTTCGGAATTCGCGTAAACACCTTTGCGAATTCGCGGACGGCATTTGCGGGACTGACAGGTAAACCGTATGAGCTCTTTGCAATTCCGCTGAAGGCCGGTATGAGCATCGGCATGTTGCTGATCTCGGTCGAGCTGTTGATCATGCTGTTTATTCTCTTGTTCATTCCGCGTGATTATGCGGGCCCGTGCTTTATTGGCTTCGCGATTGGCGAAAGCCTGGGGGCTGCGGCGCTTCGCATCGCAGGCGGAATTTTCACTAAGATCGCCGACATTGGCGCCGACCTGATGAAGATCGTATTCAAGATCAAGGAAGACGATGCGCGCAACCCGGGCGTGATCGCAGATTGCACGGGCGATAACGCGGGCGACTCAGTGGGGCCGAGCGCGGACGGCTTCGAAACCTACGGCGTGACCGGCGTGGCCTTGATCACGTTTATCTTGCTGGCAGTCAAGAGCCCCGACACGCAGGCGCAATTACTGGTATGGATCTTCGTGATGCGCGTGGCCATGCTTGTCTCCAGCGCGATCGCATACTTCTTGAATGGCGCAATCGCTCATGCGAAATATGCGAATTCCGACGAGATGAACTTTGAGACGCCGCTGACCTCGCTGGTATGGATCACGTCAATCATTTCCATCGTCGTGACCTACATCGTCACATACGAAATGATTCCCACTCTCGGTGACGGAACACTCTGGTGGAAGCTGGCTTCCATCATCTCGTGCGGAACATTGGCGGGCGCAATTATTCCGGAGCTAGTCAAGGTTTTCACTTCAACGAGCTCGAGCCACGTGAGAGAGGTCGTGAAATCGGCGCAGGAAGGCGGAGCTTCGCTGGGGATCTTGTCGGGATTCGTGGCGGGCAATTTTTCGGCCTACTGGATCGGATTCAGCATGGTCGCGTTGATGGGAATGGGCTATTACTTCAGCATGGGCGCATCCATGGCGGATCAGATGCTCGCTCCGGCGGTCTTCGCGTTTGGCCTGGTCGCGTTCGGCTTCCTCGGCATGGGCCCGGTCACGATTGCTGTCGATTCCTACGGGCCGGTTACGGACAATGCTCAATCCGTTTATGAACTATCGCTGATCGAAAATGTTCCTGGAATCGAAGCTGAGTTGAAGAAGGACTATGGCTTCGACGTAAAGTTCGAACGCGCCAAACATTTGCTGGAAGAGAACGATGGAGCCGGCAACACATTCAAGGCATCGGCCAAGCCTGTGCTGATCGGCACCGCTGTGGTGGGTGCAACCACGATGACGTTCTCGATCATCATGGCGCTGACTCACGGTCTAACTGTTGACCAGGATAAGCTCTCTTTGCTGCACGCGCCATTCATGCTTGGACTGATCTGCGGCGGGGCAGTGATCTACTGGTTTACAGGTGCTTCAACGCAGGCCGTTACCACTGGCGCATACCGCGCGGTAGAGTTCATCAAGGCGAACATTCATCTGGAAGGAGTCGAGAAGGCGTCGGTCAGCGACAGCAAGAAGGTCGTTGAAATCTGCACGAAGTACGCGCAGAAGGGGATGTTCAATATCTTCCTGGCAGTTTTCTTCGCTACTCTTGCGTTTGCGTTCATGGAGCCGTTCCTCTTTATCGGCTATCTGTTTTCGCTTGCGATCTTCGGCTTGTATCAGGCCATTTTCATGGCCAATGCCGGCGGCGCATGGGACAACGCGAAGAAGATTGTTGAAGTCGAGATGAAACAGAAAGGCACACCATTGCACGACGCGACCGTGATCGGAGACACAGTCGGCGATCCGTTCAAAGACACCTCATCGGTGGCAATGAATCCAATTATCAAATTCACGACCCTATTCGGATTGCTCGCTGTCGAGCTGGCAGTGACACTCAGTTCAGATAATCCGATGCTCACTCACGTGCTGGCTGTCGCATTCTTCCTGGTGTCAGTGTTCTTCGTGCACAAATCGTTTTATGGCATGAGGATCGATTCCAAGGTAAGCAACTGATTGCTGTCTTTCAGCCATTGAGGGAGTCCGAGGAAACGCCGCCCGATATCGGGCGGCGTTTCCTGTGTGCTCCAAACTAGCGGCCACATTGCCGAATCGGGCGAAACTAGGTCGGCTCGGTGTTACGATCGGCCCGATCGGTAAGCTTATCGGTAACTCGATACATTCCCAACTTCAGAGTAAACTTACATCTTGAGGCTCTCATTCATGCGCAGTGCAGTTTTCATAGGTGTGGTTCTTACATTAGCGGCCTTGGCGCAGCCTGTTTCCAGCGCGGCTCAGAAGTTTCAGGAGCCGACCAAAGAAGAGTTACAGATGACGTCTGACCCCAAGGCGCCGGGTGCCTCGGCGGTGTTTCTATATCGCGAGGAAACGACCGACAATCGAAACCACTTTGTGAGCTTTTATGCACGCATCAAGGTCTTAGCCGAGCTGGGCAAGGAATGGGCGACGGTGGAAGTTCCGTACACTCCCGGATATACCGCGACGCCCAGTATCGAAGCCCGCACCATCCATTCCGACGGCACTGTAATCCCCCTCGTTGGCAAAGCCGAGGATCTGCTCGTCGTCAAGACAAACCAAAGCAACCTAAAAGCCGCGGTATTCAACATGCCCAGCGTAGAGGTGGGCAGCATTCTGGAATACAAATGGACCATTCCTTTGACTGGCGGAAAGATTTCCGGCGTTCTGGAAGACCAGGAGGATGTCCTTTCCGGCATGTTGGCAGGCTCGACTCCCGAATGGGAGGTGCAACAGCCGATCTATGTCCACAAGGAACACTTTTACTGGAACCCAGTCTCGGACATTGAAACTATGGTTGGGGGCGACCCCATCAGCTACATGGTGGATGGAGAACGGGCCAACTATCTGCTCTTCACACAGCGCCTGCCTGCGGGATTCACAACCACTCGCAGTCCCAAAAACGACTTCACGCTGGATATTCATGACGTGCCGGCCTTCGAGCGCGAATCCAACGCTCCTCCCGAAGGGGCATTCCGCTACCGGGTGCGCTTCTACCGCACACCTTACCTCGACCCCAATTTGTATTGGGATAACGAAACCAAGCGCTGGTCCGGCCAACTTGACCAGTACGCTTCGCAGTCCTCAAAGATTCGCGATGCGGCTGATCAAATCACTGCCGGCGCAAATACCCCCGATGCCAAGGCGCGCAAGCTTTACGACGCGGTGCAAGCCCTGGACAACACAGACTTCACCCGCACGAAGAACGAGGCGGAACGGAAGCAATTGCACCTGAGGAGGGAACTGAAGAAGGCTGAGGGTGTATGGAGTGAGAAGAGCGGCTCCGGAAACGAAATAGCGGCGCTCTACCTGGCGCTGGCTCGCGCCGCCGGCCTGCAGGCGGATGGTTTGAAAGTCGCCGATCGCAGCCAGGAAATCTTCGATCCAAACTACCTCTCACTCAATCAACTCGACGATCTCCTCGTTGTTCTCCATATCGATGGGAAGGACATCTATCTAGATCCCGGTCAGAAGCTATGCCCCTTCGGGCAACTTGCCTGGAGCAACACGCTCGCAGGCGGCCTTCAGCAGAACGCCAACAGGCCGGTTTACACTCCGCAGAACGGGATTAAGGACGCCATCACCGCGCATGCCGCCGATCTCACGCTCGACGCGCATGGAGCCGTTAATGGGACTGTCAAGATTCTAATGAACGGCCCTCGGGCCCTGTACTGGCGTCAGCTTAGTCTGACCACCGATCCGGAGGAGGTCAAGAAGCAGTTCAACGAATCCCTCCACGGTCTTCTGCCCGATGGAGTCGTAGGTGAGGTAATCGGATTTCAAGGGTTGGATACATCGGCCGGGTATCTCGCTGCGGCGGTCAAGGTATCGGGTCAGTTGGGCACTGCCACCGGCAAGCGCATGCTACTGCCCGGCTTCTTCTTTTCTACTGGTGCGCATGCGCAGTTCGCTGCCGAAGAGAAGCGGACCGCGGCCGTCGACCTGCACTTCGCCGAGCAGGTGATCGACGATGCGATCTACCATCTGCCTGCCGGCTACACGGTTGAAGGTGCGCCGCAGCCGGCTCAACTGCCCTGGCCCGATCACGCGGCCCTTGTGGTCAAGACCGCATCTGGTCCTGGCGTCATCGACATCAAGCACATCTTTGCCCGCGCCTTCGTCTTGCTCGACCCGAAGGAGTACCCGGTCCTGCGCGACTACTACCAGAAGATTGCAGCCACCGACCAGCAGCAATTGGTGCTGACGGCAGCGGCAGGGAACTGAACTCCGGCAATTTCCTTGTTTCCCAGTATCTACCAGTCAAAAGCCGGGAGCGGCTTAAGGAATCAGTGCCCAGATTGGAGAATTGGCAAAGTTGGCCAATCAGCCTATACTGCGCTTGAGGTGCCTGATGCCAACTCGCAACGTCAACCTGACCCCGGAATTGGACCAGTTTGTAGCTTCGAAGGTGAAGGAAGGCCTGTATGCCAATGCCAGTGAAGTGATGCGCACTGGTTTGCGACTGCTGGAGAGGGAGGAGCGGGAATACGAAGGGAAGATGGCCATGCTTCAGGCGGCGATTGCCGAAGGCGACGCTGGCGGAGATGCGGAGGAGGATGTTTTTGAGGGCCTGTATGCGTATATCGACGAACTAGCTGTGGGGAAGGAAGAGGACGTTGCCAAGAATCATCGTCTCCAAGCCCACTAGGTCTGACATGAGAGCTATGGTTCGGTACACGGTTGAGAGATGGGGAGCGAACCAGGCCGTGCGTTATGTTCAGAATCTGCGCGCCTGCTTCGATGTTCTAGCGCAAGACTCTGGAATTGGGCGCGTCTGCGATTCAATCAGCGCAGGTCTTCGCCGGCATGAACATGGCAAGCATGTTGTGTTTTATCGAATGAACTGCGACGGAATCCGGATTGTTCGGGTGCTACACCAGCAGATGCTGCCCCTAAAGATTCATTTCGAGCAGTGAATATCTAAACTGTTCCTCCAAGCGATTCTCCCCCTTCAAGCTGCGCCATGCTAATCGACTGCGGATGAAATCTGGCCGCCGGTTTCGGACGGATTCTCCACTTCTCCACACCGACAGCCCTCATCTGCACCATTCCTGCTTCTTGTTTCAGACCCTGTCCGGGACTAGCCTTGTTTGTGCATGCAGGAGCCCGGCGTGGCCCTGTCGCATCCAATTTGCGGCGGAAATGGAAGGCTGAATCCGCGCCGCACAAGGGCGTTCGGAGCTTTCCACAGACAATTCCCAATGTTTAGCATGGGGATGCAAGGAATGCACAGGAAATACAAGATATTGTGGTTTGTTGTTGACATGCACCACAGACAGCGCTATTTTTTCATCTGCGACTGTTAAAAGACTGTGACGAAAGCCGGGTGTCAAGAACCGCGGGAAGGTCGCAGAGGAGACGAAAGTCGCGGAAATAACAAGCAATACGTCTCTTAACCAGTAGGTTAACATAA
>CAVVXR010000027.1:0-157986 GCA_963752215.1 uncultured Acidobacteriaceae bacterium
GTCAACTTCATAGCCGCTGTGTATTGCTATCGTTTCGGCTCTTAGCGCCGTCTCCATAATTGCCGTTGCCAACCAGAGCCGTTCTTTGGATGTGTCCATTCTCGTGAAAGGCGTATCCATTTATTACTCCACTCGCTGAACTTTTTTCTCGGTTGTTTTGAAGCTAGTGATGCACGCGCGGACAACGGTATCGCCGCCAAGCTCCGCATCGGACATCCACGCAATCTGGCGCTCGCGAAGCTCGGCGACGCAGTTGAGATGGCGAAATGCCATCGCGTGTGAAGCAAACCACAGGAAAAGGCGTGGCATTCACGATGCGCCAACCACTGGCAACAAGAGCTCGACGCAACATATCGCCCATGTGGGCCTGGTGATCGAGCATCTCGGCATAGCCGGTTTCGCCTCGCTCGCGCCAGGGCCATAAAGAGTTTCAAGCCCAATGAATCGCCGCGACCACTGCGCCGAATGCGTGAGCGGATGAAGCGTAGCGATTGAAACTTCGCTGGCCGGCTTGGTGGGCATGTAGGTAACATCGGAACGAAAGGCCTGCGCTACGCTGTCGCGATGGCGGCTGAAGAACATTCCGCAGCCCATCGGCACCGAGAGCCACTTGTGCGCGTCGCAGGTGATGGAGTCAGCGGACTCGATGCCCGCGAGATGGCCTGAGGCTGGGAGAGACAACAGCCGCGCCGCCCCAGGCGGCGTCAGCATGAAACCACAGTCCCTCCTCCTTGCAGAAGCTGCCGATTTCCCGCAGAGGATCGATCACGCCTGCGGCGGTTGTGCCGGCCGTGCCAATCACCATGAAAGGCAGAAGCCCTTTCTTGCGATCCTCGGCTACGCGCATCTTCAGATCGTCAACATTCATCTTGAGGCCGCAGAATCCGTTGCAATAACACGCAGATTCCTGCCGTCCGAGGCCCGCCATGTGCGCAATCTTGTTGAAGCCGTGATGAGCTTCCTCGGTAACATAGATAGCGGGCTCGCCGCGAAGATGGCGCAGGCCATGTTCACCGTATTCAGGGAACGCATGTGAGTCAACGCGACCACAACCGCGGTAAGATTTGCCTCCATGCCGCCGCTGGTGAACGTCGCGATCGAATCTTCCGGCAGCCCAAATTTCTCGGCAAGCCAGCTTAGGGTATGACGCTCAATCTCATTTGCCGCTGGAGAAGTGCGCCAGTTGGCCAGCTGCGGGTTGTACATCGCGACCAGGGTATCTGCAACTACTCCAGGCCAGCGTAACGCTGGGATTGTAAAGTCCGAAATAGCGAGGATGGGTGACCTGGACTTGCCACTTCCGCAGCATCTGCTTCCACATCGTCAACCACATCCTCAAGCGGCACGGTCTGCTTGAAGTCATAAGTGCGACTCGAGGTGCGCGCGGATCTCTTCAGCCGTCACTTGAGGAACGATGGGACCATCGGCGATCTCCTCCTCAAGCTTCGCGAATTCATCCCGGATTTGATCGATGTGCATTTGCGTCTCTGTCTCGCAATCCTTCAAAAGCTTTCGGTGCTCGCGGCTGTATCAGCCATCCAACTTACAGCCGAATCGCGCCGTCGTGAATTCGCCGGTACAACTCTTTGTCGAGCGGAACAAATGCATCGGCTTCCCGCTGGTCGAAGTAGAGCGTGTCGCTGCAGGCTTCAGGGTCGTAGGCCTGCCGAATCAATTCCGTTTTCGAATACTTGAATGTGCCGGTCAGATCGACCTGCTTGCGTATGCGAAGAAACACAGGCCGCGCATAGGCCGGAAGAGAGCTGCCCAGATGCTTCCGCAACTGAGTCAAATCCAGCTCGACGCCTGCCACCACGGCCGCCATGCCCACGCGACCTTCCGTCCCCGGCACCACGACACCGTAGACATTGGCGTGCTCGATTCCAGGGAAGGCACAGATGGCCTCCGCAACCTCGCTGGTCGCAACATTTTCTCCTCTCCGGCGAAACGTGTCGCCGACACGGTCGACAAAGTAGAAGAATCCCTGCTCGTCTCTGCGCATCAGGTCGCCGGTGCGAACCCATGCATCCCCCGGCTTCGAACACATTGCGGAGGATTTTCTTCTCGAGTCGCATCCGTCGCCGTGTAGCCCTCGAAGCGGCTGCCGATGTTTGCTGGATCGTCCACGATTTTGCCCAGCGCCTCGCCGGCCTGGTTCGGCGCGCAGCAAATGCAGAAGCCTTGCTCGTTGCGCGACGGGCTCGCCCGTCTCGACGTCGAACAACACCAGCGCCGGCGAAAAGCGATGTGCCAGGTATGCAGGGATGTGGCCGATGGCTCCACGCTTTCCCTGCACATTGAACAAGGAGACGTTGCCTTCGGTCGCCGCATAGAATTCGAGAATGCGTGGAATGCGAAAGCGATCCTTGAATGCTTCCCACACCTCGGCGCGCAACCCGTTGCCGCAGGCAAGGCGAATGCGATGCTCGGTTTCATGCAGACGGGTGCGGCGTGCAGCAGATAGCGGCAAAGTTCGCCGATGTATTGAAACAGAGTGCAGTCCCAGCGCACGATGTCGCTCCAGAACTGGCTCGCGGAGAACTTCTCGCGAATCACGACAGAGCCGCCGCCTGCAAGCATTGCGCCAGGGACCTGCACGCCGCCCACGCTATGGTACATGGGCAGACAGTTGTACATGCGGTCTGCCGGCTGCACCTCCATCATGCCGGCGAACCAGTGGCTCCATTGCATCATGCGCGCATGGCTGACTCTGGCGGCTTTGGGCAAGCCGGTTGTGCCGGACGTATAGATCAGAAGAGCGAGGTCGTCGATGTTGGTCGCACGGCGCTCATCGCTGCTGAGCGGGCCTCGGGAGTATTGCTCAACCTCAAGATCGATGCGCGGCGAATTCCGCGGCGCGGGCGCCGTGCGTCCAGACCGGGGGTGGCGCTTCAAGCAGCGGCAGTGTTGAAGACAAGCGTGTCGAAAAATTCCGCTGATGCGATGATGTGTTTGGGCGCGACAGCGCGAATGCAATGGGCCAGCGAGGAGCCGCTCAGATTTGTGTTGAGCAGCGAGACCACTACGCCCACACTCGTAATTCCCAGCCAAATCGCCAGGTACTCAGGGCGATTGGTCATCAGCAGGCAAACAACTTCACCTTTGGCCAAACCCTGGTCGAGCGCCCATCGGGCATACTGGTTTGCGCGTTCCGCAAGGCCTCTGTAGGAAAGACTTTCCCGGTCGGATAGCAGAGCGGGAGCGTCGCCGTATCGCGCGGCTGCCTGTGCAATCACAACCGGCAAAATGCGGTCGCGATTGCGCGCAATCGGGCGTAGTGAGTTCGAGCGCGCGCAACCAGGCCTTAGCAACCGACCCGTTGCTATGCATTACTTCGCCTTTGGGTTCGTCGTTCATGCGGTGTTTCCCGCGTCCACAGTCATCACGGTTCCGGTAATGTTTTTCGACCGGTCGCTCATCAAGAATTCAACCGCGTTGGCCACATCCTCGACTTCAACAAGACGCTTGAGCGCGCTGCGCCGCACGATCTGCTCGCGCTGCTCTGTTCGAAGCCCTTCAGCCATCTCTGTATCGACTAAGCCTGGAGCAACGGCGTTCACGTTGACGCCCATGCGGCCGACTTCTCTGGCCAGCGATTTTGTAAAACCCACCAGTGACGCCTTCGTTGCAGCGTACACCGAAAGGCCGCTGTAGCCGGTGAAAGCGGTAATCGAAGAAATGCTCACGATGCGCCCGCCCCCGTCCGCCATCATTGCGCGAACCGCATACTTGGTAAGCACAATCGGTGAAGTCATGTTCAACCGTACCAGTTGTTCAATCTTCTGCATCGAAGTCATGGCGAGCGCGCCATCGATGCTGATGCCCGCATTGTTCACCAGACCGTAGATGGGGCCAAATTCCTTCCGTAGTTTCTTCACAAGATCCGGAATGCGATCGATTTTCTCGAGGTCAAAGGGCTTAAAGCGAAGCGCTCCCGCATGGGTCTGCTCGGCCTCGCGTATTGCATCGAGAAGACCCGCGCTCTCTTTGCGCGCGATTACGATCACTCGAAAGCCTGATTCCACGAGCTTCCTGGCGATGCCCAAACCGAGCCCGCGGCTACCGCCGGTCACAATGACGTTACGCATGGCTACGCACCATTTTTCCGGAATCGGCCACGTCAAGGCTAGGCACGAAGTTAAGCGTGGCCGGAACTTTGTGAAGCGCAAGCTCGTCGCGGCAGAATTTGAGAATGTCTCCTCGTAGTTGCGTTGTACGTCCATCGTTTGTTGAAGGCGAAATCCTCAGCACGACATCGGCAATCACAATTGAGCCGGTTATAGGACTCTTTCTACTTCTTACCAGCGACATGCTGACCTCAGGATGCCGATTGATGACTGCTTCAACTTCTTCCGGATGTACTTTGAAGCCACCTACGTTGATGATGCCGTCACGCCGGCCTACCAGGTAAAAGCGGCCGTCATTCAACTCCATCGAATCGCCGGTGTCGACGAAGCCTTCCGTGTCCTTCAACGGCTGGCTTTCCGCGCCCAGATAGCGAGTCGCGGTGCGATTCGAGCGAACCCTCAGGGTGCCCTCCTGCACTTTCATTTCAACTCCAGATGTATGCGTGAGCGACTCCGCGGGCACGCCCGTCAATCCATCTTCCACTACGAACGCGACACCGGCTTCTGTTGATGCAAAGGCATGCGCAATTGTTGCGTCTGGATATAGCTGGCGAAGACCGTTGAGGATCGCTTGGTCGGCAATCTCTCCGGATAGACGCACGTATCGAGGCGCAATATCACTGGCCGCAGGGCTCATAAGCGCGCGCCGCCAGTGCGAAGGCGTGCCGAGAATATGCGTGACTCCCAGAGCGCCCGCGCGGGTCAGAAACTCCGCTGCAGTTTCCTCTGCAACTTTCAAGACCAGCGGCGTGCCGGACAGGATGGCGCGAAAAAATATCTGCAACCCTCCATAACGGCGAATGTCATAGAATGTGCTCCACACGCGGTCAGGTTCAGATTTAGGTTCAATTGCTCCGGTCAGGCTCGCCAACGTGTGCTGCACCAGCTTGGGCCGGCCAGTTGTACCCGATGTAAGCAGAATCCATTCCGTCTCAATCGGGAAGTTTTTCGTCACAGGCGCGGCGTCCGACTCTCGAATGTTGGGCGTGCATCTAAGCCCCCGCTTATTGGCCGCATTCGATCGGAGGTCATCCGTCACAGTCACATCAGCACCGGCAATGCCGGCGACGAACGCGAGATGTTCTCGCGAAAGGTCAGAGGGATAGAGGACGATGCGGCGCGCTAATCCATCGAGCTGAATCAATGCAGCGGCTGCGGTGAACTGATCCATCGTGGCCAGCAGAATGCATTTTCCTCGAAGTCCGTCGACCTGAAATTCAACAGCGGTTCCATCAGCCAGTTCTCCCCAACTCGCGCTTCCTTCAGGACCGCCTTCAAGGCGCGAAGACCTGGCGCCCGTGGCGATGATTGCGCTCGACAAGGATGTGGGGCTAATGCACGGCATTTTCGTAGAATCCAATAAAGTCGCCGAAGGTAACGGGAAAGCGGACATCTTCGGCGGTGCTGAACGGATCAACTCCAAGCGAGTTTTCAAGTCTTGCCACCACTACTGCGAAGCAGAGTGAATCAAGTCCGCAGTCGATCAGCGCAAGATCGTCTGTCAGCGGTGCGAGATCCTTGTCCTGCTCCTCTGCCACCTGCTTGAATTGTGCAGTCACTTCGGATCGCACGTTCGTGTCGAGACTCACCTTGCCTCCAGCGCGCAATCTTCGTTTGAAGCTGGCATCATTGTTCCTGTGGAGCTGCTGTGCCTGAACTTGAGGCAACGAAAAATCGCTACAAGTGTCTCGGCAGGCCGGCGGAACTTGGCTCTCAGGCCGTGTCCGAGCACCTTGACGTCGATCCGATCGCGCGTGCTAGTGACTTGCTGCATGAGCCTCTATCTTATTAAACGTGAAGCGGTCTCGACAATCCAGTCGCAATTTGGACCAATCAACCCGTTGGAACCATGAAGATCGCCCCAAATGACTGATTCCGCGTATGCCAGTGGAGCGGTCCAGTTGTCGGATAACCTGACACCTTACATGCATGGCTAAGATGCCACTTCTGCCGTCGGGCCGTGAATCATGTTCTGGATCAAAGCGCTGAGAAGCTCGACGCCCTCATAGATATTTGTTTCCGGCTTCACCGGGTTGCCAGCCAATTCAATTGAGACCGCGCGGAAAAGCTCCTGCGAGTGCACAACATCGCAAACACCGTGCACATCGGTATACTCCATCTCAGTCGACCCTTGTGCCGCAGCCAGCGTCGCCAGGAAGGACATGAACCTTTGAATCCAGCACTCGAAAAATGCCATGCTCACCAGCGACGGTACACCTTGCATCCTGCCCAGGAAAAGGCGCATCCGGGTCAGGTTGGCGCCTACTGCGAACGCATCTTCCTGGGTGGGAAACGCGTGGGCCGCAATGGCGAACCTGCGCATCATCGCGGGGTGAGAGTCGCGGCATTCCTCGAAGAGGTTCTCAAGCAGAATCGGATGTGCCTCCTTCGACTTGACGGACAGGAAAGTAGCAGTCATCCAATAAATGAAATTGCCTTCGAGCACGGCAGCGTATCTCGCGATAATTCCCCGCCGCTCCTCATCGGTAAGATGTTCGGGATCAGGAAGCTGCGCAATTAGCTCGTCGACCACAGTCGCAATTCTCTGCTGGACCGGGTCTTCAGGCAATTCATTCTGAACGTGCTGAGCAAGTAGCGTTGAACTCATGTTTTCACCTTGATTGAATTCTGATCGTGAGAACATAGGTCGAAGCGATCTTTTGCCAATTCTCGGACCTACACGGCGATCCTACCGGCCGGTTGGCAAGGGGTAAATACAACAATTGTCGCAAGCTATCAATAAGCCTCGAAGTCCAATCAGGACTCCAGCATACCAATGATTCTGTAAATCGGCGCAGCTGAGATGTGGTTTGGATCGACCAGAGAGTAACCAGGGGTCAGATTACATCTCTGCGCGGGTAACCATTACTTAAGACATTTTACCCAACAATGGTTGCCTTCATGGAACCGTAGTGGTTGGCACTAAAGAGGATTTGCGTCAACTTGACGCATTTTCAGGAGGAACGGCAAGCAAGGCGCCCCAGTTCAGTCCTGATCCGAAAGCGGAAAAGACCAGCGGACCGGCCAGCGCGCCGGTTTGACTGCGATGCCATTCGTCAGCGGCAATCAGGAGCGATGCTGACGAGGTGTTTCCGTAGAGAGCAATATTGGTGAAGAATCGATCCTGGGGCGTCTTGAGCGCCGCTGCGACACGCGTAATCAGATTCAGATTGGCCTGATGCAACAGGAATGCCTCCACTTGAGAAACGGCAAGCTGGTTGCGGGCGAGCAGCTCATTGATAGCCCGCGGCATCTTGCGTGAGGCATGAAGTATGACTGCCGATCCATCCATGTGAAACCGCCCATCACGAACGAAAAGAACTTCAGACGAAGCGCCGTCGGTGTAGAGGCAGGAGTCCGCGATGCGGGCAAAGCCGGCTTTTTCATCCACCAGCGCTGCGCCCGCACCATCGCCGAAGAGGATTGCGATATTCTTGCCTTCGGGGTTGAGGGAAACGCGGCGCGACATGATTTCCGCTCCCACCACCAACACGCGGCCAACGGTGGGCGCAAGTTGCGAAGCCAGAATCAGTCCGATAAGCGAACCGGCTGAGGAGACGGGAATGTCGAGGGCAGGCGTTGAGGCAGCCCCGAGTCCAGCGGCGACCTGGCTGGCTGGACCGGGACAAAAGCGGTCGCTCGATCCGCTTGCCACCAGAATCAAGCCCAGATCGGCTGCGGTTGCGCCGGCCTTTTCAAGGCAATCTTGCGCGGCGAGAACACCAATTCCAGCCACTGTATCTGCTTCGGCCGCATAACGTCGCTCTCCGATACCTGTAACTTCGAGGATCCATTCTGAAGTTGCGCCCACCAGCGGCGCTAGCTCCCGATTGCCGACGCGGCGCGGGGGAAGCCACGAACCGAAAGCGCGCAAAAAGGCCATTGCTTATCTCTTAGCGGCGAGGTAAGCATCTACCTTGCTGACCGTGTCGAACTTACGCGCCGATAAGTCGGAGTCAGGAATGGTCACACCAAACTCTTCTTCCAGGCCGGTAACAAAGTCGGTGAGGGCGAAGGAGTCGAGTAACCCGGAGACAAACAGCGATTCATCGGCGGCCGGGTTGATCTCCTTGCCACTTACTTTATGAAGAACTTTAAGGATTCGAGCTTGTGTTTCCAATTGCTACTCCTTTGGTTACTCCTCGTGCCGTGGTTATACTTCCGTCGGCTTTGTGTTGTTTGTAAGCTTGATAGCCGGTCACAAGATCGGCCATCAACGCATCGGCCAGCGCCCGGTATCCTTCTCCGGTGAAATGGGTGTGATCAGGCTGCGCCCACCCCGCGTAGACCCACTCCTGCATGGCTCCGAAGCCGCCCATGCGCCGTTGCTGGTCCCAATAAGCGCATCCGTGTGTGCGGCAAACCGCTCGTTGCGCCTGGATGATGCGATCGGTTCCCGCGAAGGGATGCCATGCGCGATGCTGCGTTACGGAACGGTCAGCCGGCCCTACAACCAGTATCGAAGACTCCGGGACGTATTGGTGCAAGTGATCGACGATCGAAGCGAAGGCTTGTTCATAACTCTCCTCGTCCCATAAAGAACTCGCCGCCTCATTGGTTCCGTAAGCCAATACGATCAGCGCTGGAGAGTTATCCTTCAGATATTGGGAGAAAAGCGCTTGATCCCATTTGAGAATTAATGGCGCTTCTGCTCCGTTTATACCAATCGACTCCCATGTTACTCCGGGTTGTGTAGCCACCCATCCCAATAGAGTTACCGGCGCGCTGTGCTCCGCTGTTACTTCGAAATGGTGATCTCCCGGTGTGCAGTAATATGTAAAGGTGCCTGGACCCGTCGCCGCGGCGTCAGTTTGAATTTCCGCGGTATCTACATCGTTGTCCGAGAAGCGCAAGCTGCCGCCGCCAGGCTGCTGCAGATATTGAAGCTCGAGCGTGGCGCAGGGTGCATCCAGCGTGACCCATTCGCCGGGGCGCTCAGTCGAGATGCTGATGCCGCCAAGGCCCGTTTGGCCGTCGCCGAGCTGAAGGAATTTGTTGCCTTGCGTCTTCCATCCCGTCGACTGCGACCGTGCAGAGCCCAGGATCCTATACCCTGCAAACGGATGGCCCGCGTAGGAGTAGCCGATGCCTCCGTTGCCAAACTGCTCCTGAAAGACACGTCTCGCTTCGCCCGTGAACATGTCAGCCGCGGTGTGCGAGTCGCCAAATTGCAGAACGCGAACGGTGCTGGTCAGCGGTCCCGTATCGTGAAGTTCGGATTCATGAGATTCGAGCTGGGCATAGAAGCTGTCAAGAGCAGAACTGTAAGCGATTGCCTGCGCGGGAGGTTCCTTCAGCTTTGCGCCGATCTCCTCGATCAGCGCAGCTTTGCGTGCGGGGTCAATGCGGGAGCTGGAGTAGTAGCGCACTCGAATGCGGCCATGAGATTGAGCGCCTTTGCCTGATGCTGCCCGTCGGGCTGTGCTGAGCGCAGACGGGGTCCGCGAACTCCTGCGTCCCCTGAGGCTCGGTTGGCTTGCCGCCGGAAGGTGATGCTTCTTCTTGGCTGAGGCAGCCGAGAGTACGGCGGAACTCATCAGCACCATCAGAAAAACGGCGCCCAATACTCCGCACTTCCAGGTGGAAATGCGGCAGATTCCAAAGCGCCGGTTTGGAAGTCGCCAGCTCATTCTTACCTGGCCTTCTTTCCGGTGTGAATCGCCCCTGGATTAGATTTTGCTTTGTGCTTTGCGTTGGCCGCGCCCTTTGTTGTGTCACCCTTGGAGGTGGTGACGAGGCTCGTAGCCGGCAGGGCAATTCCGTGTTGCATCTTCCATCGATTGTATCCCAGGTCCAATTGGTCAACGAACAGCCCGGCCACGATCGTGGCTCCCTGCGGCGTGGGGTGCAGCAGGTCCGCCGTCACCAGCCTGGGGCTGGCAGCATACCAGCGTGCCATGGTGCCATCGCCGCCCATCGCATTGAAGGTATCAAAGAAGGCGACAGTGAGTTTCCGCGGCCACCTGGCGCTGAATGGCGACGATCTCGGGAATGGTGTCCATGGTCTTGATGTCATCCAGTCCGCTGCGTTCCCCGCGATCCATGGGGCTCATGATCAAAATAGACGCGCCAGGGGCGTGATCGCGCACCCGTTGTATCGCGAGGCGTATCTCGGTTGAATACTGTTTGTGAACGAACGCGTCAAAACTGCTCTCGTTCGAGCCGTAGTTAATGACGATCAGCGCCGGGGCCGCATGATCCAGTTCCTGCTTCCACAAGGTGGGTTGCAAAACACGGGCTATGACTGATGTGGTTGCGCCATTCAGGCCAAGGCTGTCGTAGAGCAGGCCGGTGGTCCCGCGGCGGAAGTCCGCGCCAAACAGGATTACAGATCCCGATGTGGGCCGGATGGAAACAACCCTTGTTCCAATGGGAAGAGGTACGTGCACGGAGACGGCCGCCAGGGTTTCGGCGTCGGTCTTTTGCTCCACGATCTGTTGATCGTCCGCCTCGACCGCGAAGGCCCCGCCACCGGGTTTGGCCAGGTACTCCACTTCTACGGAAGATTGGGGCGATTCGGTGAGCCGAAACTTACTCCATGCCCCGGGCTGTCCCTCAAAAGCTGCTCCTCCAAGGCCATAAATTCCTTCGCGCATCAGGCCAATGCTGGTGCGAATCTTCCATCCGTGGTCGCTCATATCGACCCCACGGTGGCCGTACCAGGCCCAGGGCTTGGCAATCAGCGTGTAGCCTCGGCCGGCGTCGCCAAACCGCTCCTGCAGCCGGGCGCGTACGTCGCCCGTGATCATATCGGCGGTGGTGGGCGAGTCGCCGTAGTGAAGAATGCTGACGACGCCTGCTTTTCCCTGGGCTTGATTCGCTGGCTCCTGTTTCGCCTGTTCCTGTTTAGCTTCTTCCAGGCCCCAGAGCGCCGCATAAAATGAGTCAAGGTTGTTGGCGTCGTCGACAAATACCGGTGAAATCTGGGGCTGTTTACCGTTTCCCTTCGATTGAACTGCAGGGGATTTGAGAACGACCGGTGCGGGCGGCTGCGGCCAGCGCAGTCTGAACGTGTCTTCGATCATCCCTCGGAAGACTCCTGCGTCCATGCCTTTGCTGCGATCCACAAAGAAGTGCCAGCCTGCCAGGGCGCCCACCAGTACCGCGATGGCTAGCGCTGTCTTGAAAGGGAAACGCCAGCCGCCAGCCGGTTTGGCGGGCTCGCTCTGACCTGGCGGGCCGGGGTGGGGATCGTCGAGGTTAAAAATTGCCATAGACAAAGGGAGCGGAACCGCGGCCCGCCAGCGTTTGAATCAGCAGAATCAGGCCAGCCATTGCCAGTCCCTGCACCCAGAAGGGCGTGTGGGCAGCCAAACCGGCTGAAAAATCGAACCAGCTCGGGGGCAGCGAGTGGAGGATAGCGGCAAGCACCAGTACTCCCAGCACAAGCGGGGTTAGATTGTCGGCGGACCAGGTGAGCGAGCCCAGGCTGCGCAGGATGGCCAGAGCGTTCTCAAGCGAGGTGGCGCGGAAAAATATCCAGGTGAAGCAGACGAAGTTGAACGTGACCAGGCCGCCCAGCAGCCTGGCCCACCATTTCGGCGATGGGACTTTGCGCCAGAGCTTCCAAGCGAAAACCACGCCTAGAGCCAGCCCGTGCAGCACGCCCCAGATGAGAAAAGTCCAGGAAATTCCGTGCCATAGCCCGCCCAGCGTAAAGGTAATGAGGAATGCGTAGCTGTAAGAGAGCAGAGGATGCCTGCGGCGCTTGGGCAGCGCGTCGAACAGGTAGTCGCGCAGCCAATTGGAGAAGGTGATGTGCCATCGACGCCAGAAGTCGGCCAGGTTAACCGACAGGTACGGCCGACGAAAGTTTTCAGGCAACTGGATGCCGAGCAGCAGCGCCGCGCCGATAGCAATGTCTGTGTATCCGGAGAAGTCGAAGAACAGTTGCAGCGCATAGGCGTAGACGCCTACAAGCGTTTCCACGCTGGAGTAGAGCGCCGGGGTATCGAAGACGCGGCCGACCAGGTTGTTGGCCAGATAGTCGGCGATCAGCAGCTTTTTGACCAGCCCAATGCCGATCAGCAGCATGGCCCGCGCTCCGTCTTCAGCAGTAAACGCAAACGGCTTGCGAAGCTGTTCCAGCAGTATGCCCTGGCGCGGAATGGGCCCAGCAGTCATCGAAGGGAAAAATAAGGCTGAAGCGAGATAAGCCAGGTAGCTTCGCGTAGGCTTGATTTCTTCGCGATAGAGATCGATGGTGTAGGTAAGCGATTGAAAACAATAAAACGACAGGCTCAGCGTAAAGAGCCATCCGTATTTTCCAGAAGTCAGCAGTGGAACCAGCTTGAGCCCAGTGAGCAAGCCCAGATTGATGACCAGCGAGGCGCCAAGCAGCAGCCGTCGAGGTGCTGGCTTCAAGGCTCGCGCGAAGCCAAGGCCTACCAGAAAATCCGCGCTGGCTGCCAGAGGCAGCGCCAGATAGATCAGACTGAAACGGGCCAGGAAGAATAGATTGGCCGCCACCAGAATCGCGAACTGAAGTCGGCGCGACCCGGCAGCGGCCCAGTAGAGCAAGCAGACAGCAACCAGAAAAACAAAGAAAGGAGCCGCGCTGACCAGCATGGAATGAACCCGGACACTCGTCCATGACCTGCCAGGGACGGCTCAAGCTGACCCGTCGCCGGCATGTACTGTGCTCATGGTGAAGGCTTTCGGGCTTTGCTCGATATGCGGGCACTCAAGAAAGCATTGGCGGGAATCCACTTGATCACCTCGTTTCCGATTCTGAAAGGCTTCCCAGAAGCGCTGCGGAGCCTATTTCGCCTCATGGGGTCTCATTTGCATCACTATCGGTGCAAAATTGCAAGTTGCAGAGTGCGCAAGGCTTACGGCAACAGCCCAGCTGAATCGTTTCCCTTTCCACAGAAAAACTGGTGTATCTCTTGCCAATAGTTAGGGAAAGGGGGTGGCGATTTAGTAAAATCGGGGGATGGTTATTCGAAGGAAATCACGCAACATGAGCTTGAAGACTCCGCTGGGGATTTGTGTCCTTGCTGGAGCTTCATCGATTGTGCTGTCTGCCGTGGTGGTAGTCCTCTCCACGCAGCCAGTGCATGCGGATGCGCGGCTTCCCCAACCCGCACTAACTCCGTCGCCGGCTTCCCCTGTTTTGAGTGCAACCCCGGCGATACAGACTGCCAAGAAGACCCCTGAGGTCGAAAGAGCAGATCATCTCCATGGCGTTGCGTCCTGGTACGGCGCTGTTCTCGACGGCCATTTAACCGCCAGCGGCGAGCGGTTCGACATGAACGCCATGACGGCCTGCCACCCCACCCTGCCATTCGGAACCCTGGTGCGCGTGATCGACAAGAAAACGAAACGGTCCGTTGTGGTGCGCATCAACGATCGCGGTATCCTTTCCGAGGGGCGCATTATCGACCTTTCCTACGCCGCCGCTGAGGAACTGAAGATCGTCAAGTCCGGTCTTGCTTCAGTGGATGTTGAAGTCATTACCCTGGGTCGTCCCCGCCACCACACGCAATAGGGCGTCATGCACCGCATTAAAACGGCCAGCCTTGGGGCTGGCCGTTTTGCGTTGGGGGCGAGGAATAGAGGAAACTGAATGCGGCCTTGCCTGATGGCTTTGCGCAAGGCATTCGAGTTGTTCTACAATTCGCCTCGCGATGAAATCTACTTTCTTGTTCTCTCTTTTGGTAGTGATGAGCAGCGCGGCTCTGTCTGTTCAGGCGCAGGCGCCGAGTACTCCTTCCACTCCCAACCATGCCGTGCCGGAATGGGCGCAGCCTGCCTCCGCGACACACACCCAGGTATCGCCGCCGGCGGACTTCCACAGGCCGAGCACGACGTTCAATACACCGATCGGCATCTTCGACGGCCAGTCCGACATTGGCAGCGCGGTGGTGCCGGGCAGCGCCAGCTACGACCCAGACACAAAGCAGTACACCATCAACTCAGCCGGCTACAACATCTGGTATGTACGCGATGAGTTCCGCTATCTCTGGAAGAAGATGTCGGGCGATGTTTCGCTCGCGGCGGACATCACTTATCCGGATTCGAAGGGCTTCGGAGATCGCAAAGCCGTTTTGGTAATTCGCCAGGACCTTGAGGACGATTCAAAAGAGGCGATCGTCGCTCTGCACGGCGCAGGCATGATCCACCTCGCCCAGCGACCGAAGAAGGGCTTGCGAGTCAGGGACTTGGAATTTCGCATCGGCGGCCGCGGGCAGCCCGGCGGCGACAACCCCGACAGCCTGGTCACCGTGATGGCCAAGCGCATCGGGATTGAAAAGAATGGCGACAATTTTGCGTTGTTTGTCAGTCTGGTGGGCGAGCCGATGCACCAGTTTGGGCCACCCATCCATCTACACGTTGACGGGCCATTTTATGTCGGAATTGGGTTTTGCTCGCATCTGCCCGACAAATCCGACACAGCGGTGCTGTCTAATGTGGTTTTAGTGAACTCGGCTGGAAAGGTCGAGTAGAGCGACGGAGGCGCAAACCGAGCCATTCATCGATTGAGCGACTTTGGCTCGAACCGTGGTTCAGTTTGAAGGAACCTTCCCTCAGGGGCTGAAGCCCGAGGTCATTTTGCTCGATTTATATGCGGACCAAAGCCCTTACCCTTCAAACCAGCACGAGCCAACCTTGGCTCGCAAGGCGGTTTCCGGGTATACTAAGGATTCGGCAAGCCGGCGGGATGGTACGCCTTATTTGGCCCCGCGATTGGCGCGATTCTGAGCGGGATTCAACGCCGCTCGAATGCCGCTGATTTCTCCGGCGACGACGAGAATCTGAACAAAGAGAATTTGGAGTGAAGTCATGGCACAGGTATGCGATATTTGCGGGAAAGGCCCGCAGTTCGGCAATAACATCTCTCACGCGCACAACGTGACGCGGCGCCGCTGGAACGTAAATCTGCAGGCGGTGAAGGCGTTGGTTAACGGCGCGCCCAAGCGCATCCGGGTATGCACAAGCTGCATCAAGAGCGGCAAGATCGCCAAGACATAAGCGAGATTGTGAACCTCCGGCCCTGGCCGCAAAAAATCCGCCTCGGCGCAGGGCGAGGACAGGGCAGCCAATACCCGAAAGATTCCCAAGCAAATCGAGATAGACGAAAACCCCGTCCTAGCCGGACGGGGTTTTGTTGTGCGGGGAAAGCGCCCATGGAAAGTACATCTGATCGGCCTCTCAACCGGGGCGCGAACCGACTAGGGTTTCTCTTTGGTGAACGTCAAGCTGGCCGAGTTGATGCAGTAACGAAGGCCGGTGGGCGCGGGACCATCTGGGAAGACATGGCCCAGATGGCCGCCGCAGCGGGCGCAGGTGACTTCGACACGGCGCATCCCATAGCTGCGGTCCTCATGCTCCTCGATGGCTTTTGAGTCGGCCGGCAACATGAAGCTGGGCCAGCCGCAGCCGGAGTCGAATTTGGCGCCGCTCATGAACAAAAGCTCGCCGCAGCCCGCGCAGTGGTAGTTGCCGGTGTCGCGGTTCTGCGTGAGGGTGCCGGTGAATGGCCGCTCCGTACCCTTTTGGCGCAGCACCTGGTACTGTTCCTGGGTAAGCATGGTTCGCCACTCGGTGTCGCTTCGCACAATCTTGTCAGCCCTATCGCTCATGGGGACCCCTTCCTCAGACCTCCGCAACAAGGTCGATCTCAATCAAAACATCTTTGGGCAGGCGGGAAACCTCGACCGTGCTGCGCGCCGGCGGAGCTTCTCCGGTGGCCGCGAGGTATTTGCCATAGACGGCGTTCATAGCCGCGAAATCGTTGAAGTCTTTCAGATATACGGTGGCCTTGACGACGCGGTCAAGCCCGCTGCCGCCGGCCTCAAGAATGTTTTTCAGGTTTTCAAAAACGCGGGCTGTCTGCTCGGTAATCCCGCCTTCGACCACTTGCTGAGTTGCAGGATCGAGCGCGATTTGTCCAGCAGTGAAAACGAGGTTGCCCGTCCGCACACCCTGAGAATAGGGCCCGATTGCGGCGGGAGCTTTGACGGTTTCGATGACCGCTTTACCCATGGATCGATTGTAACGGGCTCAGGTTACAGTTCGACCCATGAGCGGGACCAATCGTGATTAGCGCCAAACGGCCAGGATGATTCCGGCGGCGATCAGCGCCACCAGCCAGTAGCCGACGTTGATGGCGAAAAGATTGAATGGCCGGCCTTCGTAGACGTGCGCGGCCGAAAGCGGAGCCACGATGAAGCCAACCCATGCGATGAAGCCGATCATTGCGCCCCACTGAAGGCTCGATGCGCCGGACCAATAAATAACGTGTGCCAATACAAAGCAAAGAATCAGGTTGCCGATGAGGGACACAACCATTCCCGCCCCCATGCTGCCTTTCTGAGGCTCAGAGTGGGGATAGACCATAGCCTTCCAGGGCTTGGCAAAGAGCACGGGTGAAAACCAGATTGCGCCCAGAATCCACTGAGCGACAGCAGCAACCAAAAGGGCCCAGGGATTGAAGAAAAGATGGTGCATTGAAATCCTCCCGATCAAACGAATTTCGCCTCCGAGGGACCGGAAACTCAAAGATTGGGGGCGGGTAGCCGGCCATGCCTGTATGGAGTCGCGAAATCACCTTGCGGGAGGTGGTAGCGAAGTGTCAAGGCAAATGCGCGACGCAAACTCTGAGCGGAACCAAGGATACTAAATCCTGCTAAAGGCTTTGCTGATCGTTGCTTCAGCGGCGCTTCAGAGCTTCTAATTCATCGAGGGTGCGCGGCCAGTCTTTTCCGAGTAGCCGCGAAAGGCTGCGGTCGGCCAAGACCTTTCCGCCGGTCTGGCAACGGGCGCAGTAGTTGGTCTCGTTGTCTGCGTAGCGAATGCGCTGGACCGTGCGCCGCAGCGCGGGCAGGGCTGTCCAAAGCGGCCATGCACGGCCATCTCCGGTCGAAATGCCGTCACCTTTTCAGGAAAGGCCTTCTCGGCTTCGGCGCGCAGGCGGTCGATCCAGAGAGTGAGCGTGGAGCGCGTGGCGGCAAACAGTCTGCTCCCACTCCTCGGGCTTGAGCTTTGGGTGAGGGTGATGGGTGAGAGGTGGGCCGCGTGCAGAATCTCATCGGAATAAGCATTGCCGACGCCGCTGATCAGTCGCGGATCGGTGAGCGCACGCTTGAGGGTGCGATTTTCCGCTGTGAGCGCGTCGCGGAAGCCGTGCGAGATCGGTTCGAGAATATTTCCACGCCGCCGGGATCGATGGAGTGCAGAGCCTTCTCGCCATGCAAAACGTATAAGGAAGCGCGGCGCTTGCTTCCGGCCTCGGTCAGGATGAGCGAGCCGGTGGGGAAAATCAAATGCGGCAAGGGCATTTCGGCCGGCGAGTTTGGCTTGCGGCGGCCGCCAGTGCAGGCGGCCGGCAATCATCAGGTGCAGCACCAGCCAGATCTCGCCTTCAACACCGATGGCGATGCGCTTGCCAATGCGGCGGATGGCTTGGACGATTTTGCCTTCGACGGCGGAGAGTGGCGGGTTTACGGTGCGCAGCAGAAAAACACTGGCCACGCGCACGCGCTCCAGCGGCTGGCCCAGGACACGAGCTTCGAGCGCGGTGATGTAGGCGGCGATATCGGGAAGTTCCGGCATTGACTACAGCTTGCAAGCAGAGCGCGCCGAAATGCAACCGCGATTTTTTCCAGCGCCAACTTGATATATAAACAGTTTCCATATAAAAGGAGAAGAGATGAGCAAACAAGTAATTCACGAAATAGCAATAGCAACGCAACAAGGCAAGTTGACCTTCCCTCAAGTCGTCAAAGGTCTGCTCGAAGTCGGAGTGGAGTCGTACTTCGTGGACTTCGCGGCCCTTCAGAAGACTCACTATTTGACGAATGGAACCACGCACGCCTTGCCCATGATCGTGGAACCTGGTCCGATCGCGGCAGAGTTCGATAATGGCGGCCTGGTAGCGGCAATTCGCGGCGCGCAGGCAGACACGGTGCGGTACCCCGAGTTTGTGAAGCGGGCAGCTGCGGCAGGGGTCATCGGCTATTGGGCATTCCTTACAGGGAAACGAGTGATTTACTTCGGTCGGAAGGGCGAAGAGCACATCGAGGAATTCCCGAAGCCGCGCGCGTGAGAGGGTACGATGCTCTTAGCCTGGACCATCAATCGGTCGGGCAAAGAACTGCAAAGGACGAAGCCCCACATTGGGATCCGCTGTCCAAATGATTGAAAGCCTATGCTTCTCGAATTGCTTCAACTGTAAAGCCGCTGGAAATACCGTTCCAGAACCGCATGCGAAACCAGGTCTTCAACGACCACAGCACTGTCGTCGTCCAGGTATCTGAAAATAGCACGAAGGCGAGGGGTCACACTCAGCATAAGCAACGGCTCTGATCCTTCGCTGCTGGAAAGCTTCGGGCACATCTCACGATTTCGCTGGGGATCTTCGTGCTCTAAGGCATCCAAAGCACTCCTGGTGCTCTTTTCCTCTTCAGGCTCAAGATCGCGAAGTGCCATCACGACTTTCTCGCTCAATTCGATGCGCATCTCACAAATCTTACCAAAGATAAGAGTAGATTGCTCCGAATTGGCGAAGAAACCATCTCCGCGATGGCGGGAGTCCCTCTTCGTCCGTGTGTGCAATACGGTTTCTGAGAACAGCGGCGGCCTTGCACGCACCAGAGGAGGATTGCATTATCGACGAAGCGGTTTGCACCAACCCGGGCCAGTGACTGCCAAGAGAACGTCGTCAAGGCTTGTTACCCCGCACGGGGTTCGACTTGCCACACTTGTCTTCCGAAGGCACGGATGAAAATCCAAATGAGTTCGAGAAGGATTGGCCAGACGATGACGATCATCACAAACCAGCCCGATCTTGATCCGATGTTTCCGGGAGCTCCGGCATAAACAACGAGACACAGAGCCGCGTTGGCAAGGTAAGCGGCTTCAATGCCGGCAAGGCACGACTGAGTAGGCGGGATGTGGCGACGGCGGTTGAACAGGATTACAGCGCTTGCGATCACAATGCCGAAGCCGAGGCTCAAGACCGAGAAGCGTTGCCATTCGCTGGTTCCAGCTAGATGTAACAGAAATGGCGTCTCTACCAATGTTGTTCCCATAATGGAGAGGCCAACAGCAGTCCAGATCAATCGTCGCCCGGTGGCTGTGGAGAGTTGCGATGAAAACAACGCGCGCATGCGCAGCCAAATCATAGGGAAGGCGAGAAAGAACGGAGCACCGGCAAGAAAGTGCCACCAGTTGCCCTGATTGCCCGGCACCCGCAGCGTCACAGCGTCCCAGGCCGATGTGTTAAATGCAAAAGGCAGGAAGGCCACAACCCCCGCTGCCAGCCATGTGAGTAACGCAATAACGCTGGCCCATGTTGGAGCCTTTTCATCATGCGGCCGAGCCGATACATTGTTCCGCACAACTTCTGAAAGATTGTTCACGATGACCTCTGCTCAACGTTACGCATGAGACCCTGTCGAGGTTCAATTGCTTTGCTCGCGAAGATCGCTTCGAAATGCGTCGGCAATTATTCCCTATGAAGACAATTCCGCTTGCCAATTGATGACAGCAGCTCAGGACGCCTCTTGGGGCGACAAGCGGGATCACTTTGGCACATCAACTTAGGATGGTGTTGTCGATGAGCCGTGTTGCGCCGACCCAGGCGGCGACTGCAAAGAGGGAGCCGGGGAAGGCGATTTCTACGGGCAGGAGTGTTGCCCAATCAACGACGACAATGTAATCGACGCGAACCCCGGACGCTGCTGCCAGAGTCTTGCCGGCAGCACCAAGGAGAAAGCTTGCGCGTCGCTCACCGAAGGCTGCAAGCGTCTCAACTTCGCAAATTGCGCGGCTCAGCACGAGAGCCTGAATGCGCTCGGCTGGATTGAGATAAATGTTGCGCGAACTAAGGGCAAGACCGTCAGGCTCACGGACGATGGGACAGACCGCAATTTCGGTTGCGAGGCGCAGGTCGGCAACCATGCGGCGGATGACGGCGCACTGGGCCGCATCTTTCTGGCCGAAGAAGGCGCGGTCGGGCTCGGCGGCGATGAGCAGCTTGGCAACCACGGTAGCCACACCGCGAAAGTGGCCGGGGCGCGATGCGCCGTCAAGCCGGTCAGTGAGGCCTTCGACTTCGATATATGTGGCTGCGCCTGGAGGATAGAGCTCTTCGACCGTCGGAGCGAATACGACGTCGGCGCCCTCGGCCTCGGCCAGCGCGCAATCAGCATCGAAGCTGCGCGGATAGCGCGCGAAGTCCTCGTTGGGCCCGAACTGGGTTGGATTGACGAAAATGCTGACAGCAACCCGCCCGCATGAAGCCGCCGCGGCACGAATCAAGGACGCGTGGCCTCGGTGGAGCGCACCCATAGTGGGGACCAGTCCGATGGCGTTGCCGCCGTTCCGCTCCAGACGAGACCAATCGCGAAGTTCATCCACAGTGTGAAGGATTTCCATCGAAGTGCCGATCTAGCCAGCTTCCCTCAAGGGGCTGAAGCTCATTTTCAATTCGCGGCTTTTGCGGCACGACTGAAGTCCTGCCCTGACACGGTTCGCTTTGCCTCAGACTGGTCGAGAGCATTCCGCACAGCTTCAGGCAGATGATAGCTTTCTTCATCGGACGGAAAAGCGCGGTGCTCGACATCTTCGCGATAGTGCTCGATTGCGCTGCGAATCAGCGAACCGGCGTCGCCGTAGCGGCGGACAAATTTGGCGGGGGGCGCGAAGGTCAGGTTGAGCAGATCGTGGAAGACAAGGATCTGACCATCGCAATCCGGCCCGGCGCCAATGCCGATGGTAGGAATGGTGAGCTCGGCGGTAATGTCAGCGGCAACTTCGCGAGGAACGCCTTCAAGCACGATTGCTCCCGCTCCGGCATTGGCGAGGGCGTGGGCATCGGCTTTGATTTGGAAAACGGCTTCGCTGGTGCGGGCCTGGACGCGATAGCCGCCCATGCGGTGCACGCTTTGCGGAGTGAGGCCGAGATGGCCGATGACGGGGATCTCAGCTTCAGAGAGGGCGCGGACCAGATCGATGCGCGGGCCTTCGATTTTGACTGCTTCAGCGCCCGCCTCTTTGACGAAACGGACGGCGTTGGCGAGGCCCTCGGCAATTGCCCCGTGATAGCTGCCGAAGGGCATGTCGGCGACGACAAGAGCGCGGCGAACGGCGCGGCGGACGGCGCGGGTATGGTGGAGCATCTCGTCCACGGTGACGGCGAGGGTGTTTTCGTGGCCCAGCACCACCATGGCCAGCGAGTCGCCGACCAGGATGAGGTCGATTCCGGCTTCGTCGGCCAGGCGCGAGGATGAGTAGTCGTAAGCGGTGAGCGCGGAGATGGGCTTGCCCTGGCGCTTCATTTCAGCGAGCGCAGGCATGGTGACTTTTGTGATGGATTTGGTGTGCTGGGCGGGTTGGGCGGCGTGGAACTACAACCGCCTGGGAATCTGGTAAGGCTCATTTTGTCTCCAGTGCCGCTCCGCAGACCCAGGATGCGACCCGAACAAGTTGAGTATACCTTTGATGACGGCGTGCGTGCGACCGGGACTTGAAGGAGTCCCGTTTCTGTTGCACTGCTTCGACAGGCTGCGGCTGGCTTGCCGATCCGCTGTCTGACACTGCACACTTGAGTGCAATGCTTTCACCGATCATGACATTGATTTCTGCGGGACTGGGCGCGGCAGGGTTCACGGCGGGCGGATTCGCTTACGCAGCCAAGTGGCCCGGGTCGAGGCTGTTTGGAGAAGCCTTGATTGCGCCGTCTCGCCCCGGCGAACTCGCGATGACCTTCGACGATGGTCCCAACCCGGCGTGGACGCCGCGGCTGCTGGATATTCTTGTCAGCCACAATGTGAAGGCGACATTCTTTCTGGTCGGCAGCCATGCGCAGGCAGAGCCGGAGCTGGTGCGGCGGATTGTGGCAGGCGGTCACCTGATCGGCAACCACTCATGGAGCCATCCGAACCTCGCACTGACCAAAGCCAGCCGCGTGGAACAGGAACTGGCGAGCACCAGCGACGCGCTGGAGCAGATCGCCGGTATTGAGGTGAAGTATTTTCGTCCGCCGTTTGGAGCGCGCCGGCCGGTGGTGTTTCGCCTGGTGCGATCTCGCGGAATGATCCCGGTTCTCTGGAATGCTATGACTTCGGATTGGAGCGAGCTCTCAGCGGATGCGATAGCATCGCGCCTCGCCCATAGAATCGACCAACTGCAGCGGCGTGGCCGTGCATCGAACATCGTGCTTCACGATGGAAATCATCGAGATCGGAGCGGGAATCGGGGGCCTTCGGTGGCAGCGGCCAGAAAACTTTTGGCGCTCTACCAAGACACACATCGCTTTGTGACGCTGGATGCTTGGGACTAAATCTGCGCACAATGGCTATTCGGCGAGAACAGCCTGGAAGGCAGCGCGCGCCGCGGCGATGGTTGCCTGAACTTCTTTTTCTCTGTGAGCTGTACTGATGAATGCCGCTTCAAATTGCGAAGGCGGTAGCCAGACGCCTTGTTCCATCATCGCGCGATGGAAGCGCCCGAAGGCGGCGGTGTCCGACTTAGCGGCGTCGTCATAATCACTGACTGGATCTGGATTGAAGAACCATGTCCACATGGAGCCGACGCGGTTGAGGGTGAGCGGAACTCCGACACTCGCAGCTTCGGAGGCAACGCCTCGGGCCACAGATTCGGCTGTGGCTTCAAGGTGCGGGTAGACGTGCGCCGCGTGTTCCTGCAAATAGCTGAGCGTTGCAATACCCGCGGCCATGGCCAAGGGGTTGCCGCTTAGCGTTCCGGCCTGATAGACGGGGCCGAGCGGGGCGAGTTGGTCCATGAATGCGCGCTTGCCGCCAAAGACGCCGACGGGAAGACCTCCTCCGACGATCTTGCCTAATGTGATGAGGTCCGGGTCGAGTGAATGGAGCTCGCAGGCGCCACCAAGGGCCACGCGAAATCCGGTCATGACCTCATCGACTATCAGCAAAGCGCCTTCGCGGCTAGTGAGCGCGCGCAGTGCGGCGAGGTTGCCGGGAGCGGGAGGAATGCAACCGGCATTGCCGACGATTGGCTCAACGATGACGGCTGCGATGGCATTAGGATGGGCGTCGAATGCGGATTCGACCGCGGCGATGTCGTTGTAGGGCAGGGCATGAGTGAGGTGGGCAGTTTCTTCAGGCACGCCGGCAGAGCCAGGAATACCAAACGTAGCAACGCCGGAGCCGGCTTTAACCAGCAGGCCGTCGGAATGGCCGTGGTAGCAGCCTTCGAATTTCACGATGATCTTGCGGCCAGTCGCGGCGCGGGCCACGCGAATGGCCGACATGGTGGCCTCGGTGCCGGAGCTGACGAATCGCAGCTTCTCGATGGCCGGATAGCACGCGACAATTCGCTCGGCCAGGTCAGCCTCGGCTGCTGTGGAAGCCCCAAAGCTCGTGGAGCTTCTTGCGGCTCGTTCGATCGCCTCTATGACTGGCGGGAATGCGTGTCCGAGGATCATTGGTCCCCAGGAGCCGAAGTAGTCGATGTAACGATTGCCATCTACATCGGTGATCCATGCGCCATGGGCGCTCTCGACAAACGGAGGCGCGCCGCCGACGGCTTGGAAAGCCCGCACCGGCGAGTTGACGCCGCCCGGAAAATATCGTTCAGCTCGCTGCTGCAGGGCCTGCGATCGTGCGCGGACGCGCACCGGGAGATCTGGAGTCATGATGGTTTCAGTATAGAAGGCTATACATCTTAGGGTTCTTTCGGCGATTTGAATCTGCGATGAAAAGGCGCGCAGGTTTAATACTCAGTCGCCGCGGCTAGTTTTCAGTCGGAATTCTGGCCGCATCGTCCACAACCAGGATGGCCACATTTTCTTTGCTGCTTTCGATCCTCAAACCCAACTGATCCTGAAGCGCCCTTTGCCATGATGTGAACATATCGGTGCCGAGCTCGGGGCGAATGTCGACGCTGAAATCAAAAATACCCTGAAGCCCTGTCTTATTCACTACCGGAATCTGCGAGGTACTTGCCCTAACGGGTTCGCTTGGATTGTCTGACGCCGGTATGGTCAACTGGACGGCAAGCAGGTCAGCAAACTGCCGCAAGTCACCGTGAAAATGAAATCCGGCTCCTGCCGGAATGGCTCCTTCGGCGTTCAGCGGATGGATTTTTGCGCCTGATTTTGCAACCGACAGCTCATATACACGCATCTCTCGCGTCTCGCTGTGCTGGGTCAGCTTGAACCGCTCGGCGATAAGGATGCGCAGCATCATGCCCATTTGCTCTTCTGTGGCAACTCCCGCTGCTCTTGCATCAATGTCGTATTCGTTCTGGTCGAGCCAGCTCGGCCCCGACACTTGATTGAGCTGCAGATGGTAGGCCTCTGCCAGTAGGCGCTTCAACGTGACGTTTCTGCCCTGTGATGCCAGTAGCCGAATAAGTAAATCGATTGTTATAGTCCGGTCCGACGAAGCGTTTACATAGCCTCACAGAAGCAACGTCAAATGCTGGCGCTGCCGACGATGGCTGAGCGAATGCTAACGAACTCGAGAGCATGAGAGAGGTGAGGAGGAGTAAGCGACCGCATGGCCCTGAGCATACCTCTCAGAAGATGAAACGACAAATCGCAAACGAAGCTGCGCTGAGCCGCAGAATCACCTCTGAAGAAGATTCCTGCAGAAAATTAGCACCATGCGCGTCAGGTGCGTTTATAAAGGATGCAATGGCCCGTGTCGCGCCCAAGTCGGGAAAAGATGTATTGTCTGCAAGTGCCTGGCGGCTTGCCGGCCGTCTTGCGGTGGGGTTTATTGTCTCAGCTGCGTTTCTGCCGGCCGCTGCTCAGGATGCCCGCTGGCGTCAGTTAAGCGAGCAGGTTAACCAGTTGCGTCATCAGGGAAGGACTTCTGAAGCGATTCCATTTGCGCAAGAAGCGGTACACGTCGCGGAAACGACATTCGGCTCCGACAATCCGCGAGTTGCCGTATCACTGAGCGTTCTGGGCCTGCTCGAAAAGGATCAGGAGAAGTTCGCCGATGCCGAAGCAATCTATCGTCGTGCGCTGAGCATTAGTTTGAAAGCTGAGGGGCAGGAAAGCTCCAATGTGGCCACCATTCTGAACGACATCGCGGATCTTTACCGGCTCCAGAGTCGATATGCCGACGCAGAAAAGCTGTTCCAGCAGGCCCTCGCGATCCACCAAAAGACGCTTGGTCCGGACGATCCGGCCGTGGCTGGGGATGCAAATAATTTGGCGATTGTTTATGCCAGTGAAGGAAAGTACGCAGACGCTGAGCCGCTTTACCGTCGCGCCATCGCTATCGATGAGAAAGCGCAGAATCCGGAAGAAAGCGGCGTGGCAAGGGAAATTGTGAACCTCGCGAGCCTTTATGAAAAAGAAGGAAAATATGCCGACTCTGAGCAGCTCTTTCTCAAAGGCATCTCGATAGATGTAAAGACGTATGGTAACGAACATCCAACTGTAGCAAATGACCTGAACCTTCTATCCGGCGTGTATGTGGATGAAAGTAAGTATTCCGCGGCAGAGCCGGTCATTCTGCGAGCAATGGCCATTGACCAGAAGGTGTCAAGTCCGGATGGCGCTGCCGTCGCAACCGACCTCCACGATCTAGCGGTCCTTTACCGCTATGAAGGCAGGTATGCAGAAGCTGAGCCGTTGTTCAAACGCGCTCTCGATAACCGAGTGAAGGCTCTCGGTCCGAATCATCCTGAAATAGCAACCATTCTGGACACCCTTGGCGCACTCTATTTTGATGAGGGCCGAAACGCCGAGGCGGAGTCGCTCTATCGGCGCGCCATCGACATTCGCCAGAAGACTTTGGGACCAAATCATCCGCTGGTGGCTTTGAGCCTTGGCAATCTAGCGGTGCTGTACAAGGAAGAGGGCAAGTGGAATGATGCCGAGACGCTGTATCGAAGCGCCATGACCATCGATTTGAAAGCGTTTGGCCCGGAGAACCCAGCCGTCGCGGTCTTGCTGAACAATACCGGGAGCCTTTTCATGGAAGAAGGAAAACTGGCCGACGCTGAGAAACTGCTGCGCGGAGCGTTAGCGATCGATCAAAAAGCGTATGGCGCCAACAATCCCGCAATTGCGCCGAGCCTGAACCTTTTGGCTGAGGTTTTTAAGTATGAGGGCAAGCACGCCGATTCGGAGGCACTTTACCAGCAGGCCCTCGCTATCGCCGAAAAGTCACTCGGACCGAATCACCCAGACATCGCTGGCGATCTCATCGGGCTCGCCATGGCTTATGAGGACGAAGGTAAATACGCTCAGGCGGAGCCGCTGCTTCGACGCGCACTGACAATTTATGAGAATTCTTTCGGGCCCGATCATGCCGACACCGGAGAGGCGCTGATGAGCCTGGCCGTCCTCTACTATGGCTGGGATAAGCCTGAGCTTGCCGGACCATACTTCGACAAACGACTCGGAAACCTGATCGATCAATTTCGATCCAATGCCTCGTACATGAGCGAGAAAGACCGCCTCATGTTTCTCGGGACCGTCCCCGGAGCGTTCCCGCTTTTCTTCAGCTTCGCACTCAAATATCATGGGCGCGATCCAGCCCTGGCGGGCAAAGTGTATGACGTTTTGCTGCAGGAAAAGGGCTTCATTGCAGCGAGCGCGGCCGCGCTGCGCGCCAAGATTCTGGCCAGCGGCGACAAGGATACTTTGGCGCTGCTCGACAAGCTCACGGCAAAGAAATCGCAATTGGCAGGGCTCGTTTCCACCACCCAGGGCGACCCGCAAGACCGGCGTAAACAGATTGCGGAACTCGCACAGGAGACGAATCAGATTGAGCAGGAAATCGTAAAACGTTCATCGGCTTTGGCAGAGGACAGGACACTATCGGCCGTCACATGGCGCGATGTACAAAAGTCGCTTAAACCTGGCGAGGCGGCAGTCGAAATCGAGCGCTTCCAATTCCACAATGGAAAGAGCTTTACAAACGCGTTCTATTACATTGCGCTCGTTGTAACACCAACATCAAAGAGTCCCGATTTTGTGGTTTTGGGCGAAGCGCAGAAGCTGGAGTCGGCGCCGATGGGCGGCTATCGCACGAGTGTCGGGCTCAAGCGCGGCTTCTCCGCGGAGGCTGCGCCTGGCGACGAGACAGCGCCAAGTTCCGAAGGCGCAAATACCACAGCCGCATACGAAGCTTTCTGGAAGCCGCTGGAACCGGCGCTCGCGAATACGAAGCGCATTTATGTATCGCCCGACGGCGTTCTCAATCAGATTCCAATTGGTCTTCTTGCCGATAGCACCGGCAAATTGCTGCTTGAGAAATACGATCTGCGAACCGTCAACAGCACCAAAGATCTTCTCCGTCCGCGGCACGCGACGTCATTGAAGACCGCCGCGCTGGTTGGCAATCCAAAGTTCGACTTGACCGAAGTGGAACAGCGTACGGCGCTGGCCGCATTGAAGCTGGGAGGCGCGCAGCCTTTTCAATCGGGGGCTTCGCCTCCCCCGGTGCTTCAGTCTGGACAGCGTTCGGTCAACAGCTCCGGTGGTTCTCTTAATCCGCTGCCAGGCACTGAAGTTGAAGTAAACGCAATTGGAAAGCTGCTCAAGGATTCCGCATGGCAGGTGGCGCCATATACCGGCGATCATGCGCTAAAGGAGATTGTGCTTCGACTTCACAGTCCGCGCATCGTGCATTTTGCAACGCATGGTTTCTTTCTCACCGATCAGGACCTTGCGCAGAAGTCACAAGCTCCCCGCGGCCAACGCGTGATGATGGTCGATCCGATGCTGCGTTCGGGCCTCTTCTTCGCCGGGGCAAATCGGGCTCAGTCAGGCGCTGCGCCAGTAGCAGGTCTGGATGACGGCGTGCTAACCGCATATGAAGCGAGCCAGCTCAATCTTGAAGGCACGGAGCTGGTTGTTCTCAGCGCGTGCGAAACCGGCCTGGGCCAACAGAGCAACGGCGAAGGTGTGTTTGGATTGCGACGAGGCCTGCAGGAAGCAGGCGCGGACGCCGTGATGATGAGCATGTGGTCGGTCCCTGATCAGGAAACCCAGGAACTGATGGCTCTCTTCTATGCAAATTGGCTCAAAGGGTTGGACAAGCCTGAGGCGCTGCGGCAAGCGCAACTGAAAGAGCGCGAAATTGTGCGCCAACGTTACGGCAAAGATCTTCCCTTCTACTGGGGCGCATTCGTCCTCGTCGGCCGGTAAGTTGCTAACAGATGCAGCGGCTCGGCGAGCGGCGGGAATTGCTCCGGGCTCACACACCGGGCTCGGGTTCAAGGTTCAGACTTGAACCTCTCCTGGTTGTTTCTCGGCGGATGCGAATTCTTCTTCGGTGACGACAAAAAAGTGGCGCAGGTCTGCCCGTCCAAACGAGGTGGTCATGGCAACATCTGAAGCGTCACGGCCTGTTGCCATCAGAATGCGGCCCAGCCTGGGTTTGTTGTTGCGGGCGTCGAACGTCCACCACCTACCGTCGAGAAACACCTCGAACCATGCACTGAAATCCATGGGAAGAACCACAGGGACGCCGATGTCTCCGAGGTATCCCGTGGCATAGCGAGCAGGGATGTTGAGTGCCCGGCAAAAAGTGATCGCGAGATGTTGAAAGTCACGGCAAACGCCTACGCGTTCCGTGAAGACATCGAGAGCAGTCTTAGTAGGCCGTGCGTGCTGATAGTTGAACGCCACATGATAGTGAACCCAGTTGCAAATGGCCTGCACTCGACCCCATCCGGGCTCGATGCCGCCAAATAACTCGAATGCGATATTCGAAAATCGATCGACCTCGCAGTAGCGGCTATTGAGCAGGTAAGAGAGAACCTCGTTCGGCAGATCGCCCACGTCGTTCTGGCGCGCAGACGGGTTGACTTCGTCGGGGTCGTCGGAGGTTTGAATGAGAGTGGAATTCGTTAGACGAAGCGGCCCGGCCGGAGCAACGAACCTGGCACAGCGATTCCCAAAGCTGTCAATGTAGTTGACGATCTTGATTGCAGGTTCCACCCGCAGTTCGTCCGGTTCCAGCAAATCGCGCGGCGCGCGAAGGATGCACGTACAGAAGCGCGACCATGGCAACAGGAGAAGGAATATCGAATTGTATGTCATATGCAAGCCGGATCTGCATGTTTCGCGCCTCTTGTCATCATTGTGTGGGCCCTTCACAAGCTGTCGCGAGGAAGGAGGTTAAAAGGAAACGCCTAAATGCCCTCATTGATTGAGATGCAATGATTCAAAAAAAAGTCATCGAATGGCGCTGAGTGTCAAAAGTATATTCACTGGCGAGCGCTTGAAATGACATGCCCAAGCGCATGAAATCCCGTGCGCCTCCGCGGCGCGATGTCTGATTCGTGGCCCAGGCTCAGCGAAGTCGCAAGCAGAAATTGAGGGGCGCCAGCAGAATTCCCGCGGCTTCGCGCTAACGCTGAATTGCGGTTTCGGCATGTGAAGGCTTCTGTGTGATCTGCGCGGGCGTTGGCAATTGCGATCGGTCCCAACCACCGCCCAGAGCCTCAATCAGTTGCACGGAAGCAGTCATTTCCTGAACGTGAAGATTGCTCAATGTCTCCTGGTTGCCGAGCAGTGTGGTCTCCGCGGTCATCACGTCTATGTACGGATCTATTCCGTTGTCATAGCGGTCCGTTTCGAGCTTCAGGAAAGTCTGCGACGAGTTAACGGCCTCCTGCTGGCGCAGTATCTGCTGTGACAGGATGCGAACGGCAGCGAGATAGTCTTCCACCTGCTGGAACGCGTTAAGAACAGACTGTCGATAGGCGGCGAGGTTTGCGTTGTAAGTTGCGACATATTGGTTGACCGTGGCGCGGCGCAGACCGCCGTCGTAAATGGTCTGAGAGACGGCAGGGCCGACCGACCAAAAGCGGCTCGGCCATTCCAGTAGTTTCCCGATAGACGAGCTCTCAACGCCAACGCTGCCTGAGAGGGTCAGCGCCGGGTAGAAGGCTGCATACGCAACCCCGATCTGTGCATTTGCAGATGCCATATTGCGCTCTGCCGCGGCAACGTCGGGGCGTCGCTCAAGGAGTTGAGACGGTAAGCCGATCGGAATGGGTGGGGGTGCGGTAGTTAGCGGCCGGACTGGAATAGAAAAGCTTGAGGCCTGCTTGCCGACGAGCATCGCTATTGCGTGCTCGTATTGCGCTCGCGCAACTCCCGCATTGAGGGCCGCCGATTGCGCGGTTTCCAGGGTTGTCTGTGCTTCAACGAGCGAAATCTGATCGTCCACGCCGTTGTCATAGCGAGCCTTCTCGCTGTTATAGGCTTTCTTATCTGCTTCCACGGTATCGTTGAGAAGCTGTTGCAGCGCGTCCTGGCCGCGAATCTCGAAGTAATATTCAGCCAGGCTGGCTTGTTCAGTGAGGCGTTCGTTCTCGAGATCGGCCGCGCTCAGCTGGGCGTTATATTGGTTGGAGCGCACGGTGTTGCGGACCTTGTCCCAGAGATCAGGCTCCCACGATGCTTCGAGCGGGAGAACAAACTGCTGCGATTGCTTGCCGCCGGTTGTCGTTGTCGTGGTTGTGGTCGTTGTGCCCCCGCCCGTTCCGGCGCTGCTGTTTCCTGCTGACCCGATGTTGGAGGAAGTCTGCGACCGCGTGTAAGAAGGGCCGAGACTCACTGTCGGGAAATATTGCGACCGCGCCTCACGCACCAGATGCCCGGCTTCCATGAAGTTCTCAAAGTATTGGCGGATATTTTGATTGTCGATATTCAGTTCTTCTTCGAGCGCATTCAATTCCGGCTCGTTATAAATCTCCCACCACTTGCCGCGCAGCGTCGCATCCTGGGGTTGCGCAACGGTCCATCCGTCGGTCTCCTTGAACTGAGTAGGAGACTCCTTGAAAACCGCAGGCGCCGTTGTCGCGGGCCGAATATACTTCGGTCCCACATTGCATCCGGCAAGCACGGAACAAAGCGCCGCGCCATTGATTATGCACAACGCCTTGGTCATCGACCGGAATTGCGTGATCGGCTTTTTCATAATGAACACTCCACCGGCATCACTCATTAAGATGCCTCCGCTGTTCCATGTGCGAGAGTAACTTCTTGCTTTGAAGAAAACCATAGCCGCATTCGATCGAATAACAGATACACGACCGGCGTGGTATATAGAGTCAGCATTTGGCTCACGATCAGTCCACCGACAATCGTTATGCCCAGCGGGCGCCTGAGCTCGGATCCGGTGCCGGTTCCAAAGGCCAGCGGCACCGCGCCGAATAACGCTGCCATCGTCGTCATCAAAATGGGCCGGAAGCGAAGCTGACAGGCCTCAAAGATGGCATCACTTGTGGTCTTGCCGTGTTCCCGCTCCGCGACCAAGGCAAAATCGATCATCATGATCGCGTTCTTTTTCACGATGCCGATCAGCAGAATGATACCGATGATCGAAATCACGTTCAGATCAATTTTGAACAGCATAAGTGCCAGCATGGCCCCACGCTCGCCGAAGGCAACGTGGAGATGATGGTGAGCGGATGCACCAGGCTTTCATAAAGAATGCCGAGAACAATGTAGACCGCGAGCAACGCCGTGCTGATGAGCATGGGTTCGCTTGCCAGCGAGGTTTGATAGGCGGCTGCTGTCCCGGAAAAGAACCGCGAACAGTAGGTGGCATGTTCAGCTGTTGCCTGCATCTCGCTGACTTCGCGGGTGGCGTCGCTCAGCGACATATTCGTAGCCAGGTTGAACGACACGGTGACGGAGGGAAAAGAGCTGGTGTGATTGATCTGAAGCGGCGTAGTGTTGGCCTGCGCGGAGGTGACTGTCGAAAGCGGAATGACGCCGTGCCCCGCAGTATTGAGATAGATATTTTTCAGCCCTTCAGGACTCTGCCAGTAGGGCGGCGCTACTTCTAGCACCACGTAATACTGATTCAATTGCGTATAGATCAGAGAAACCTGCGACTGCCCAAAGGCGCCGGAAAGGGCGCTGTCTAATGTGGACGGCGTAAGGCCAAGCCTTGCCGCGGTGGGGCGATCATAAGTGAGCAGCTCTTCCAAACCGTCATTCTGCGCATCGCTGCTAACATCCTGGAATCCGCGAAGCTTTTGCATTCCTGCGAGCAAGATGGGACCCCACTTCGACAGATCCTGAACATTGTCCGACTGAATTGTGTACTGGTACAGCGCATTGGACGATCTTCCGCCGATGCGCAGATCCTGCGCCGCCTGAAGGAAGGCTGAAGCGACCGGAAGCCGATTCAACTTAGGGCGCAGGCGATTGATAACATCGGCTGCGGAAATCTTGCGCACATTCAGCGGCTTCAACGCGATATAGATACTGCCGGTGTTCCCGCTGCCCGTATGAACAATCACATTCTCGACGGCAGGATCAGCCTGGATGACTTTCTCGATTTGGATTATCGAGTTATCCATCACCGGAAACGATGCGTCCTGCGGGCCTCGCGCGCTGCCGGTGACAACTCCGGTGTCCTGCTGCGGAAAGAATCCTTTCGGAATAATGTCAATGAGGTAGAAATTCAACCCAATCGTGAGCAACAGAACGATCAACATGGGAACAGGATGCTTCAGAACCCACGCCAGAGAACGACTGTAAGTGGAGACCATCCATTGAAGGCCCCTTTCCGTTGTCCGAAATGCACGGCCGTGCTTGATGGTTCGCTCATCCTTGAGCAGATAGGCGCACATCATGGGCGTGGTGGTCAGGGAGATGACCATGGAGACAACAATGGCCGTCGCCAGCGTGATCGCAAATTCGCGGAACAACCGGCCCACGATTCCTGCCATAAAGAGGATAGGAATGAAGACAGCAATCAGCGACATACTGATGGACAGGATGGTAAATCCAATCTCCCTGGAGCCTTCAAAGGCTGCCTTCAGCGGCGGCATGCCCTCTTCGCGGAGGCGTGAAATATTCTCCATCACCACAATCGCATCGTCTACAACAAAGCCTGTCGAGATAGTCAAGGCCATGAGCGAGAGATTGTCGATGCTAAAGCCGAATAGATACATCACTGCAAAGGTGCCGATGAGCGAGACTGGAACTGCGACGAAAGGAATGAGCGTTGCTCGCCCGTTGCGGAGGAAGATGAAGACGACAAGAATCACCAGAACGACCGAGAGGATGAGCGTGCGCTCCACATCGCTGACCGAAGCGCGGATGGTCGTAGTGCGGTCAATGACGACTGTGGTCTTGATGCCTTGAGGAATGGACGCTTGAATCGACGGCAATTCCGCGCGAACACGGTCGACGGTATCGATGATATTCGCGCCCGGCTGGCGAAAGATCAGGACAGTTATCGAGGGTACGCCATTCAAATATCCTGAATTTCGAATGTTCGACTGCCCTTCGGTAACGTCGGCCACGTCCGACAGCCTGATTGCGGCTCCGTTCTTATAGCCAATAATCAGTTGCTTGTAGTCCTCCGCGTGATTCATCTGGTCGTTCGTCACGATGTCAGCCATCGTGTTTCCGAATGTGAGTTGACCGAGCGGCTCGTGAACATTCTCTTGCGAGATCATTGATTGAACGTTCTGGATTGTGAGCCCGTGGCTGTTCAAGAGCGTAGGATTCATTTCAACGCGCACTGAAGGGCCGGAGCCTCCGCCGACCGTCACCTGCCCGACTCCTGAGATCTGAGAAAGCTTTTGCGCCATGATGGACGACGCGTCGTCGTAGAGGGTTGGCTTGTCGTATTTGTCCGAAGTAAGGCCCAAAATTAGAATCGGCGCATCGGCGGGATTCACCTTGCGATACGTTGGGTTTGCCGGCAGGTTTGCGGGAAGGTATGTGCGCGCCGCATTGATGGCCGCCTCAACGTCTCGCGCTGCACCATCGATGTCCCGGCTCAAATCAAATTGCAGAGTGATGTTCGTGCTGCCGAGCGAGCTCGACGAGGTCATCTCCGTGATGCCGGCGATGTGACTGAATTGCCGCTCCAGCGGCGTTGCAATTGACGACGCGGTGATGTCCGGGCTGCCACCGGGCAAACCGGCCGAAACCGAAATAGTGGGGAAGTCGACCTGCGGCAACGGAGAAACAGGCAGGACATTGAAGGCGATAGCCCCGGTAAGCAAGATGCCCGCCGTAATGAGAGTCGTAGCGACGGGCCGGCGAATGAAAGGGGCAGAAATATTCATACACCCTCCGCCGGTTCCGGTTCGCTATTCGTATCGATGTTTTTTTTCGTACTGCTGAAGCGCTGGCCGATACGATCGAAGAAGATATAGATGACGGGCGTGGTATAGAGCGTGAGTACCTGGCTAAGGAGCAATCCGCCAACCATGGCAATGCCCAGAGGCCGCCGCAACTCCGAACCCATGCCGTGACCCAGCGCAAGTGGAATGCCCGCCAGCAGCGCGGCCATTGTTGTCATCATGATGGGGCGAAATCGTAGCATGCAGGCATCGAAGATCGCATCAGTCGCGTTCTTTCCGTGATCCCGTTCTGCCTCCATCGCAAAGTCAACCATCATGATTCCGTTCTTCTTCACAATACCGATCAGCAGGATGATGCCGATGATGGCGACGACACTGAGGTCTTGCTTGAAAATGATCAGCGCCAGCAGTGCGCCCACTCCGGCTGACGGCAGGGTTGAAAGAATCGTAATGGGATGAATGAAGCTTTCGTACAGCACACCAAGCACAATATAGACGGCTGCAAGCGCGGCTAGAATCAGCAATCCCTCGTTGGCGAGCGAACCTTCAAATGCAGCCGCGGTTCCCTGGAAGCCATACTGGACACTGAGCGGCATGTTCAAATTTTTCTGAACCTTTTCGATGGCACTGATCGCGCCTCCCAGCGCCGCGTTGGGAGCGAGATTGAACGAGATAGTTACGGAAGGAAATTGTCCCTGGTGGTTGATTGAGAGGGCTCGGGAGTGCTCACGATATGAGTAAACGCGCTAAGGGGCACAGCGTTGGCGGGCGTGGTCGTTGTCGCGGCGTTCGCGGTCGAGGCGGTCGTTGTTGCTCCGACACTCGAATTAATTGCATTGGTCGGCGCGGTCAGAACCTCAGAGGATGGCGTGTATGCTACGCCTGCCGTTGTCGCATTCGAGCCGGCTGAAGATGAGCCTGAGGCCGCAAACGAACTGTGACGCTCCCGGCCCCGAACCTCCCGCCGAAGCATTTGACTGGATATATAAGTCCTGAAGTTTTTTTGGACTTTCCTGGGCGCTAGGAGTAGTTTCAAGAATCACGTGATACTGGTTCAACTGCGTATACATGGTGCTGATCTGGCGTTGTCCATAGGCGTCATAGAGCGTGCTGTCGATAGTGTTCGGCGCAATGCCAAGCCGTGAAGCGGTTACGCGATCGATGACCAGCGATACGGCCAGGCCCCCGGTTTGCTGGTCGGTAGCCACATCGGCAAGTTGCTGGCAGCTTCTTCATCTTGTCGACGAGCTGTCCAGCCCACAGGTTCAATTCGTTCTGGTCTGGATCCTCCAGCGTGTACTGATACTGGGTGCGACTTACGCGGTCGTCGACCGTGATGTTCTGCACCGGCTCCATGTAGAGCTCGATGCCGTCGACCTGCGTTGAAGGTTCGTCTGCAGTCTGCGAATCACATCGGAGGCGTTCATGTTGCGCTCATTCAGCGGCTTCAGGTTGATGGACATCCGTCCGCTGTTCAGCGTGGTATTGGTTCCATCCGCGCCGATGAAAGAGGACATGCTTTCGACCGCCGGATCCTGGAGCACGATGTGATCCAGTTGCTGCTGCTTCTGCGCCATCGCCGCAAAAGAGATGGTTTCCGGCGCCTGCGAAATGCCTTGAATCACGCCCGTATCCTGGGTCGGGAAAGAGACCCTTGGGGATGACGATGTACAGAAAAATAGTCAGCACCAGCGTGGCTACGGCTACCAGCAGCGTTATGGTCTGGAACCTGAGGACAAACTTCAGCGTTCGTCCCGTAAAACGCGATCATCTTGTCGAAGACACGCTCGGAGGCCTTGAAGAACCTGCCCTGCTGTTCGTCGGGTGTGTGGCGCAGAATGCGCGAGCACATCATGGGCGTCAGGGTAAGCGAGACAACAGCGGACAGGATGATGGTGACGGCCAGCGTAACCGCGAATTCGCGAAAGAGCCGGCCGACCACATCGCCCATGAAGAGCAGCGGAATAAGCACCGCGATAAGTGAGACCGTGAGAGAAATGATGGTGAAGCCGATCTGCTCCGCACCCTTCATAGCCGCTTGCATCGGCGAATCCCCGGCTTCCAGATAGCGGGCGATGTTTTCGATCATCACGATCGCGTCATCCACAACAAATCCTGTAGAGATGGTGAGCGCCATCAGCGAAAGATTGTCCAGGCTATAGCCCAGCGCATACATTGCGCCAAAAGTGCCCACCAGCGACACAGGCACGGCAATACTTGGGAATGATGGTGGCGTAGAGGTTGCGCAGGAAGAGAAAAATGACCATCACCACCAGCGCAACGGTCAGCATCAATTCAAATTCAACATCGGCGACAGAGGCGTTAATCGAGGTGGTGAGATCGGTCAGCGGCGTTACCTGAATTGAAGCCGGAAGATTGATCTCAAGCTGCGGCAGAATCGCCTTGATGGCCTTCACGACGCTGATGGTATTTGCGCCAGGCTGCCTTTGAATATTGAGGATGACCGCTGGCGTCTCGTTCATCCAAGCCGCCTGCTTGTTGTTTTCTATTCCGTTCACGACCTGCGCGACGTCGCTCAGCATGATAGGCGAGCCGTTGCGATACGCCACCACAACTTTTTGGTAATCGTCGCTCGTCACCAACTGATCGTTGGCGTTGATGGTGTAATCCTGATGGGGCCCGTCGAAGTTGCCCTTGGCTGCATTTACGCTTTGGTCGACAAGCGCCGTGCGCAGATCTTCCAGGTTGAGCCCATACGATGACAGGGCCGTGGGATTCGCCTGAATGCGCACTGCCGGTTTTTGACCGCCGCTGATGCTCACCAGGCCGACTCCGCTTAATTGTGAAAGCTTGGGCGCCAGGCGTGTATCCACTAAATCCTCAACCTGCGAGAGCGGAATCGTCTTGGAAGTAATAGCCAGCGTCAGCACTGGAGCATCCGCTGGATTTGTCTTGCTGTAAACAGGCGGAGAAGGAAGATTGGAGGGGAGAAAGCTCTGCGCCGCGTTGATCGATGACTGAACTTCTTCTTCCGCGATGTCGATGTTCAAGCTCAGCGCAAATTGCAGCACGATGACCGAGGAGCCGCCGGAACTGGTCGACGTCATCTGGCTCAGGCCCTGCAGTTGCCCGAACTGACGCTCAAGCGGTGCGGTTACCGTGGTGGCCATCACATCCGGGCTCGCGCCCGGGTAGAAGGTCAGTATCTGGATGGTCGGATAATCGACTTCCGGCAGCGCGGAGACAGGCAGCTGGGTATACGCAACGATGCCCACAAGCAGAATTGCGGCCATCAGCAGCGAAGTGGCAACGGGGCGCTGAATGAAAGGCCCGGATGGACTCACGGAGTGTTGCCCTCAATTGGATTTTCCGCCGATGCCTGCTTCGAAACTGTGACCTTGCTGCCCGCCTGCAACTTATCGAAGCTGCCGGTGGCCACAACTTCGCCCGGATTGATTCCCTGCACCGCGGTCTTACCGCCGTCCGCGACGCCCGTGGTGATGTTGCGCACACTCGCTGTGCCTTCGGAAATAACGTAGACGAAAGCAACGGCCCCATTGTGTTGAATGGCGGAGGTCGGGATCAGCGTCACGCCCTCTTCCGTGTTGACCAGCAGCCTTGTGTTCACAAATTGGTTCGGGAAAAGCGCGCCATCCTTGTTGTCAAACAAGGCGCGAAGCTTGACCGTCCCCGTGGTCGTGTCGATCTGGTTGTCGATGGTGAACAGCTTGCCCGTGGCCAGCTTGGTGGTTTGAGAACGATCCATCGCCTCTACGGGTAGCGTATGCATTTGACGCATTCGCGCCTGCACTTGCGCCAGACTGTCTTCGGCCATGGTGAAGATCACCGTAATGGGCTGCACCTGGGTGATAACCACCAACACCGTGGTCCCATTGGCTTGAACCACGTTTCCGGGGTCAACCAGGCGAAGACCGACCCGGCCTGCGATCGGCGCTGTAATGTGGCAATAACTGAGCTCGGTCTGGTCGTAATTCACGGTGCCTTGATCGTTTTTCACCGTGCCCTGATCCTGTAGCACGATCTTTTCCTGGTCATCCAGTAACTGCTTCTGGATGGCATTTTGCGCCCACGCTTTCCTGTAGCGGTCCACATCCATCTGTGCTTGCGCCAGAACATTGGTATCGTGGTCCAAGCGTGCCCTGGGCCTCAAGTAACTGTGCCTCATAAGTCCGGGGATCTATGTCGATCAGCGGGTCCCCTTTCTTAACGTATTGCCCTTCGCTGTAATGTACGGCGGTTATCACTCCACTTGCCTGCGCGACGATCGACGCGGTGTAGACCGGAGTTACGGTGCCTATCGCATCGAGATACACGCCAATGTTGCCCTTTTTTGCAGTCGCAACCGTCGCGGTAACTGAGGCCCTCGCAGCGCCCTGCCCCTTTTTTGCGGCCGCAGTTTTCTTGTCGCTGTTGTGGATTACCATGAACGTGATCACTGCCGCAAGAAGAAGCAAGAGCAGGATTGCCCATAGAAACCCGCTCCTGCGATACCAAGGGCGGTGCGGCGCAGACAACTGGTGATCAGCGCCTATGTGGCGATCGTGCGATTTTTCGTCTATTCCGGACATGCAGGACTCCGAACACTAGCACATTCTACAATGTGACATTCGTGGGTTCAGTCATTTAGGAGGCAAGTGTGTAGTCTGTCTACTCATTTTCGTAGGCCTTCCCGGCCTGCGACAAGGCACCTGAACTCGGTTAGTTTTCGGATGTTCAGAATCCCGAGCGTCAATTGGCTACAGCGGGCAACTGAATGGACTGACGTATAGGATGCACGAAAAGACGACGGCGGCCATACCAATGATCAGCCAACCCGGAGCGATGGGCGGGCGGATTACACTCGCTGCGCGCAGCCGATGAATCCGGCAAACAGAGCCAGAGCTAATTTATTATTTATGAATAATTTATCTTATCTTCGCCCGATAGTCTGAGGCACGAGTGCAGCTGTGCTTGCCTGATCCCTAAGACGACTTCGCTGGTGACTCAATCCCAATCGCGATTACAAAATAGTTGGCGTTTGTGTCGCCCACGTTCTTGAGCCCATGCATCACGTTAGAAGCAGCAAAGCAAACTCCCCCCGGCCCCACGCGCTGTCGCGTCCCATCATTGTCGAACTCGAGCGTGCCGTCTCTTATCAGCATCAACTCCGAATGCCGATGCATATGCGGAGGGTGCGGCATGTGCCCTGGCAACAGCATCGTCTCGTGCACCTCAACGGCCTCACCTGTCGGCAATACGCCATTCAGCACCGCCCGCGACTCTCCGTTCGGCCCCTTCTTCACCGGGAGCTGGTCGAATGGATAGGCCCGCTGCATCTCAAGCACCGTCTCGACCGCAGGAGTGGTCGAGCCTGTCTGGCCCTCAGCCCGGAGCGCAGCAGTCAATGCCGCAATGGAAGAGAGTGCTACACAAAGATCGCGACGATTCATGCTCATGCGGAGAATCGTACTCCGTCGCCGTGGCTTTTGGCATCTTCATCCTGCTGTGTCCGTATTCAAGGCAAATGCGGCTCATGAGTTTCCAGGACCCTTCATCGTCGGTTACTCTTCGGGATTTCCTTCGAGAATGACCCCTTCAATGGTGGCTGGAGTCCGTTTCGATTTCCTGTACACATTGGCAACGGCCAACGACCAGAAGGGTACCAGATCCACTCCAGGAACCAGCTTGCCAAGAAATGAAGGCAAAAATTCCCAGTGCCAGCCCATCAAGTAAACCAGCACTCCTCCGACGGCGAAATCGAGAATGTCATCGGCGGGCGATTCAGCGCCCTCTACGAAAAGCGGAAAGACGGCAAGCTGAAGCACGTCGGCAACGATCGCCACAGCCATTGCCACCCGCATACGCGAACGAGACTGAACTGTGATGGTGTCATGAGTCATTTGAGCCTGCTGACGTCAAACGTACACTTGATTCAGCTATTCTACGTCGTAAGCGCGAATGAGGCGGTGGATCGATGTCGGGAAAAGCAATTTCAGTGGCAGTGTCAGACAATGAGGCAATGTCTAGTCCGGAGCCTGGCCTGCGACGCCAGGTTATGTCCCATACCCCGGCCATGATGCTGGTACGGCACACCATGATCAAGGGCTGGACTGGCACAAAACACCGCCATCCGCACGAACAGATGGTCTACATCCTCAGCGGCCGCGTTCGATTTGAGCACTCTGGCGGCGCGTTCGAGGTTGGTCCCGGCGACAGCTTCATCGTTCCCGGCAACGTGGAGCACCAGGCCTGGGCGCTTGAAGACTCCGAAGTACTCGACGTTTTTACGCCGATGCGCGAAGACTACGCCTTGTAGTCCACACTCTTCCGCTCCGAAATTAGTCGCGCTCATTCTAGTTCCGCCGATGCGGGAATCGACGCACTTACAGGCTAAGAACCGTCGCCGGAGCGAAACCAAGAGCTGGCCAATGAAGGTGCTCGCCGGAATTTTCAAGAAAGATGGGCCTCGTATGGGCGACCCATTTAATATGTCTTCGAGACGCAATGCCCAGATCGACTAACCTGCGAAAATCCATCGAGGAGCTAGATGACCTTCCCCACGCTTAGTTTCACTGACGCGGACGGACAGCACGATGTGCTGCTCAACCGTCAGACCACGACGATTGGCCGCTTGCCCGATCAGGATGTCGTCTTGCGCGATCAGAGCGTCTCGCGCCAGCATGCGACCATCGTCCGCGAAAACAATTCCTATTCGATTGTCGACCGGAACAGCAGTCATGGCACATTCCTTAACGGCACCCGGGTGCAGAGCGCGCCCCTGAACCCCGGCGATGTTGTGCAACTGGGTTCGCTTGAGGGGCCGCAACTCGAGTTCCACTTCCAAGTGGCGAGCCAGTCGGAATCCATCCCGCAGCGCACTACTATTTCAAGCCTGCGCCTTTCGGTAAACGACTTTCCACTGATCGACGAAAAGCAACCGCCAGCCGCTCGCGAGATGGAGCAATTGAATTGGCTGCTTAGCGCCGCGCGTCAGCTTAATGCCGGCGGAGCCATCGAGGAAATCCTTACAACACTGCTGCAACTCACGCTGCAACTCACCGGTGTTGAGCGCGGCTTTGTCTTCCTGCGCGAGCGCGGAGAAATGAAGCTTGCGCTTGGGCTGAATGCAGACGGCAAGATCGTCGAACAGGATTCAACCATCTCGCGACGGGCTATTCAGCGGGCGATTGAGAGCGACGCAAAGTTCTCCATCAGCGACACCCTTACCGACGACAAGGCGTCGGCGTGGGCCAGCGTGATGATCAATAAAATTCGCGCCATCTATTGCATCCCTCTGCGCAAACGCGATGCCAACGGCCATCATACCGAATTGCTCGGATTGCTCTATCTCGATAGTCAACTTGGCGCAGGAAACCTGAGCGAAGTGGATCATCAGTTGCTCGACACCATCGCCACGGAGGCCGCGGCTCTGTTGCAGAATGCTCTGCTTGCCGAGGCGGAATACAAATCGCGTCGCGCGCGCGAAGAGCTTGAAGTCGCCGCCAGAATTCACAGCGGTCTCATGTCGATAAAAATGCCGGTAATCCCTTATGCCGAACTGAAAGCCAGAAGTATCCCGTGTTACGAAATCGGCGGCGATTTTTTTGACGCGGTGGCGCTCGACGACTGCGTATGTGTGGCCATTGCGGATGTCTCGGGCAAGGGCATTCCCGCCGCCATTGTTGCCGCAACCATGCAGGGCATCATCCACGCGCAGTTGCTGTCCGGACAAAGCCTGCCCGATATCGCGGGACTCCTGAACCAGTTCATTTACACCCGCAACGTTGATAAATACGCCACCATGGTGCTGCTCAAGCTCTTTCCCGACGGCAGCATTGAATACATGAATTGCGGCCACGTTCAGCCGCTTCTCATTCATAGCTCAGGAACAAAATGGCTCGGCGAGAGCAACATGATTGTCGGGCTGATTCCTGGCGTGACTTATTCTTCCGCGCGAATCAAGCTGCAGCCTGGAGAACGGATTTTACTGGCAACGGACGGGTTGGTTGAAGCAGAGAACAGCGCCGGCGATCCATTTGGCGATGACAGACTGAGTGACATCGCTGTGCGTCAGGATCTGAATGAGATCCTCGAAACCGTATCGAAGTTCCAGGCCAATAATGAAGCACAGGATGATTGCACAATGGTTGAGGTCCGTTACAACGGCTGAACCACATCTCCTGTGGCGAAGAGAATTGATGACAGCTCTTCTTGATATTCGAGACCTGCGGATTCGCTTCGGCGGGACCGAAGCCGTGCGCGGCATCAGTCTTCAACTCGACGAAGGCGAGGTGCTGGGGCTGGTCGGCGAATCGGGATCGGGCAAAAGCGTCACGGCTCTCGCCATCCTGGGTTTGCTCGGAGCGCCTGCGCAGATTACGGGCCAGGTTCTGTTGCGAGGAACAGGATCTGCTGCGTCTTTCGCAAGACGCTTTGCGCCGGATACGCGGCAAGGAGATCGCCATGATCTTTCAGGAGCCGATGACGGCGCTGAATCCAGCCATGCGCATCGGCCGCCAGGTGGCCGAAGCAGCTGAAGCGCATTTCCCCTCATGGACAGGCAGAGAGGCAAAGTCAAGAGCCATCGCCGCGCTGGAGGCGGTCGCGATTCAAGACGCAGGCCGCCGATACAATGACTATCCGCACCAGTTCTCGGGCGGCCAGCGCCAGCGTATTCTCATCGCAATGGCGCTCATCAACCAGCCCCGGTTGCTGATTGCCGACGAGCCGACCACCGCTCTTGATGTAACCGTACAGGCTCAGGTGCTGGAACTGCTCAAGCAACTGAAAGAGCAGCATGGGCTAGCTATGTTATTCATCTCGCACGACCTTGCCGTCGTGGGCCAGGTGGCCAGCCGCGTAGCCGTCATGCGTGCCGGGCAAATCGTCGAGACTGGCCCCACCGCGCGCCTGCTCACCGCGCCCGAAAATCCCTATACCAGGGGCCTGCTCGCCGCCGTTCCTACTCTGCGTTCAGACCGTGGTGAACCCCTCGCGAAAGTGGGATAGACTCCGAACAAAACATAGCTATACTCGCCTCATGCGGAGTGAGCTTGCGCCAAATTTCGATCGCGAAATGAATGGGATTGGCGCCTTCCCCAGCCGGATTTCGCGTGTCCGCCGGCTGGCTGAAATCGTGACATTTCTCTGCGCCGCCGCTTTGGCTGCAGGTTTGACCGGGTGCTCCGTTCAAACCATTGTGCGAGCAGTCACCACCGACACGCCTGAGCCCCAGAAGCCCGCACCGGTGGCTCCGAAGCCACAATTCACGTCGCACAAAAAGGAACCCAAACCCGCACCCACGCCACAGGAACTCTTTGAATACGTTCGCAGCGGACTGCTTTCTCTGAGCCCAAGCGACGGAGCTAATGACAACCTTGAGGTCGCGTACAACCCGGATATTTATACCCTGACCATCACTCAGCCCGATGGACGCTGCGATATTTATCTCAATGCGATCGACAACAACAGCGCCGTCTGGGAGGTCATCGATCCGAGCGAAAGCAACCGTCCACGTGCGGAGATTTTGCGACTCACCGTCAACTCGATGAGTGGCAAACCGGCGCGGACCTGCTACGACAGCCAGAATCAAATCGATACAAGCGTCGCCAGAAATCGAGCCCGGCTGTTCTTCTCCCTATCCAAGGCAAAAGCCACTCCCGACTTCACCAATAAAATGGATAAGGCGATCAAGGAACTGGTCGTAGCGTCCGGCGGCGCGCCCGAGAAACAAGTTCTATAGAGCCGCTGTGCAATCCAGTTCCGCGCGCATCGCGAATGGATCACAGGCGTGCTGGACGATCCAATATAAGAATCGGGCTGTACCTTCCACATGCGGAATCAGTTCACGGCGGTGATTGAACAGGATGGAGACTGGTTTTTCGCCTGGTCACCCGAAATTCCAGACGCCAACGGACAGGGCCGCTCAGTCAAAGAGTGCCGCGCCAGCCCTGGTGCAGCCGTCCGGCTGACCCTTGAGGACCACCGCATGCCGCTTGGCGGGTAGGCGATCATCGCATGACTTGTCGAATCAATTCTATTTGAGGCTGGGTCTTGCAAAGAGCGCACTCGCCGCCTCTGAGTGGACTGAGAGGCGGCGGCGTGGGTCTGATAAAGCTACTCAGCCGCTGCGGATTCTTCCGCGGCCGGTTCGGCGGCCGAAGCTTCAGGGGCCGCTTCTGTAGCGGACTCCGTGGTGGCTTCTCCCAGAACCTTGACCTTCACATGTCCGGTGACTTCGCGATGCAGCTTGATGGCCACGTTGAAATCGCCCAGGCTCTTCAACGGCTCGTCCAACTGAATCTTGCGGCGGTCAACCGTGAAGCCTTTGACTCAAGTTCGGCCGCGATATCCGACGAGGTAACCGAGCCAAACAAATGGCCGGCCTCGCCTGACTTGCGGGTAAAGCTGAGCACGATGGGCGCCAGCTTGGTGACCTGCTCCTCGGCCTAGAGCCTTTTCCGTGGCGGAGCGGCGGGCAGCGGCGTTCTTCATCTGATCAATAACGGCCTTGTTGGCTGCGGTTGCCTGCAGCGCCAGCTTGCGGGGCAGCAGAAAGTTGCGGCCGTAGCCGTCTGCGACTTTCACCACGTCTCCGCGCTGGCCCAAATTGACTACGTCTTCCTTCAGAATGATTTCCATTTCAAAACTCTCCAGTGTTACGGGCGGGCGCTGCAGGTGCTCTTTCTGGACGAGATACTAAAACCCAGGCGCACCGCGCAGAATTCAATTTCCGCGCCCGGAATAACTTCGCCTGCCCCTTGGTTCGATCACGGCCGCCGTCCACGATGAAGGAGCAGAGACCCTGGATGAACCGGCTGAACAAGCAACTCCCGAACCGCACGATTAGTGCCTTGTGGCAAACGGCAGCAAGGCGATGTTGCGGGCCTGCTTGATGGCGCGAGTCAGGCGGCGCTGGTGCGTGGTGCAAACGCCGGTGAGCCGCCGCGGCACAATCTTGCCGCGCTCGGCCACAAACCCTTGCAGCAGCCGCACGTCGCGGTAGGGAATCGCATCGATCTTCTCCGTGCAGAATTTGCAGACCTTCTTGCGGCGGAAAAACTTTCCGCGGCCGCCAGGGCCACCGCGATGGCCGGCCGCCGGGCCCGCCATGCGGGCGCCGCCGCCGGAGCGGGGAGCTGGGCCAGAACTCGAACCTGAATCCGAGCCGGATGCGCTTTGAGGTGCTGCAGGTGCGCCCGCGTCGGACGCCTTTCCGTGAATTTCATCAGACATGCTGTTTCCTCATTATTCTTCTTCGTTTTCTTCAGCTCGCCGGCGGATGCAATACAGACCCGCGGGAGATTAGATCAGGCCGAAACCGGAACCCTTTAATCAAGGCTCGAGCCGCGGCGATTCATTGGGATATTCGCTAGACCGCTGGCCTGCACCGGCTCGGGCTTCCACCTGCCGGCGTCGCCGCGATTGCAGGCGCCGCTGCCGGAGCCGTGGTAGCTCGCCGCCCACCTTGCGGCGCACCCCGCGCAGAGCCTTCACCTTGGCCAGGCGCTTTTCTTCTTCGTCGATGCGCACAGTGATGAACTTGATCACCGGCTCAGTGACGCGCAGGCTGCGCTCCAGCTCCAGAACTACCGCGCCGTTGGCCTCAATCGGTCAGCAGAACGTAGTTGCCGTCATTGAACTTGCGTACCAGATAAGCGAGCTTGCGGCGGCCCATCTTCTCGACAGACTTTACCACTCCGCCGCCACCGGTTACGGTCGCGGAAAAGCCTGCAATCAGCTTGTCAACTTCCTCTTCGGCCACATCAGGCCGAACAATAAACATAACCTCATAAACACGAGACATCTCAATTCCTTTTCCGCTGAAAGCTTCTACCTTTCAGCTTCTGGTTCTCAGCCTTCAGCAAACAACTCACAGTTCTCAGCTCAGGGGCGCTCCTCAGTTCAGATTTAGCAATGCCTGCGCCTGCTGTCCCCGATCTTTAGTTCCCCGATCCCTGTTCCCTGTCCTTCCGATTAAACTCGTTCATTGCAGCTGCCGGTCCTGCTTCGATGATGCGCCGCGTAGCAGTCGCCGCCCGGTCCAACACCTCGTCCAGCAGCGTCAAATCCGCTTTGCGCATCGGTGACAGCAGATAATCCCTGCCGGGACGTCTGCCCGCCGCCGTGATCGCCTCGGGGGGAAGATCGAGTCCAACCCCAATGCGAATGCGCAACCACTCCTGACTCCCCAGGGCATCGGTCACGCTGCGGGTTCCGTTATGCCCCGCCGGCGAACCGCGCTCCCGGATCTTGAACGTACCCAGCGTCAGGTCCAGCTCGTCTTGAATCACGAGCAGGTCTTTTGCTGGGTCCGCCTCGAACTCTCGAATCAAAGCGGCCACTGCCAGCCCGCTCAGATTCATAAACGTCTCCGGCTTGGCCAGGACCACTTCGCGCCCCGCTATGCGGCAGGTTGCGGTAACGGCCCGGCAGCGCCGGTTCTGCACCACAACCCCCTCTTGTTGGGCGATGCGGTCAATAGCCATGAACCCCGCATTATGCGGCGTCCACATGTACTCCGTGCCCGGATTGCCCAGCCCCACCACCAGGAAAGGACTGCGACGGCTAACGGATTCCGTTCCTTCTGCCAAGGTTTACTTCTTGGCCGCGGGCTTTTTTGCGCCGGCATCGGCAGCCTTGGCTGCTTCTTCCGGTTTGCCCTTCTTGGCAACTTCGGGTTCTGCGCTTGTCGCTCCCGCCGCGGCAGCAACAGCAGCTGCATCCACTTCGGCCACGGGCGCCACTTCTTCACGAATCGAAACAACGTGGGCCACGGTGGCGTCTTCGTGATTCAGGTACTTGATCTTGTCGGAATGGGGCAGGTCGCCGATTCGCAACGTCCCGAACAACTCCAGGTTGCTGACGTCTACGGCGATATTTGCGGGAATATCCGCGGGCAGGCATTCGATCTCGACTTCGCGCAACACCTGGTCCAGAATGCCGCCGGCAGCCTTGACGCCGACCGGTATTCCATTCAGTTTTACGCGGACCTTCACGCGGAGAACTTTATCCAAAGCGATGCGCTTCAAGTCGATGTGAATCAACCTGTCATTGATCGGCTCACGCTGCCAATCCACGATCATGGCCTTGGCCGCAGGCTGGCCGCTCAGTTCCACATCAAAAATCGTGTTGTGGCCGGCCTCTGAAAAGAGAATCCGTGAAATCTGCTTCGGCTCTACTTCAATGGCCACCGGCACGTGACCGGAACCGTAAAGTACGGCAGGAATCTTGCCCGCTACGCGCACTCGGCGTGCGGCGTTCTTTGTGAATTTGCCCTCGCGGGGCTTGGCTACGACAACTTCCGGCATTTGTTTTCTCGTTTCCTGTTTCGGGCACGGGCTTTTTAGGAGTCCGCTCCCTTTGTTGGGAAGCTAGCGGTCAGCGGTCAGTTGTCAACAAAATGCGCAACGACTGGTAACGCCGACTCTATCCGACTAGCTTCTGGTTCATGTCTCTCGCACTGACAACTGACAACTGCTAATTAAACAGCGAACTCACGCTGGTTTCGAGGTGAATGTTTTCGATTGCCGAGCCGATCAGCCCGGCAATCGAGAGTACCTTGATCTTGGCTAACTTCTGAGCCTGTTCGCGCAGTGGAATGGTGTTGGTAACCACCAATTGCTCCAGCCGCGAGTTGGTGATGCGGTCAATGGCCGGGCCCGAAAGCACGGCGTGAGTCGCGCAGGCATGCACGGAGCTCGCGCCAGCGGCGTAAAGCGCATCCACGGTCTTAATCAGCGTTCCGGCGGTGTCGACCATGTCGTCGAGAATGAGGCAGCTTTTGCCCTGAACGTCGCCAATCACGTTCATCACTTCAGCGACGTTGATGTCAGTGCGGCGCTTGTCCACAATGGCCAGAGGCGCGCCAATCTTCTGCGCAAAGAAGCGCGCCCGCTCCACGCCGCCTGCGTCCGGCGAGACCACGGTCAGTTTGGGCAGATTGAGTTCGCGGAAGTAGCTCACCAATACCGGGCTGGCGAAAAGGTGATCCACGGGAATGTTGAAGAAGCCCTGTATCTGTGCGGCATGAAGATCGACAAATAGGGCGCGGTTGGCTCCGGCGGTAGTGAGCAGATCGGCTACCAGTTTGGCGCTGATTGGCACGCGCTGCTTGTCCTTGCGATCCTGGCGAGCATAGCCGTAATACGGCACAACCACCGTGATCCTGGCCGCCGAAGCCCTCTTGAGCGCGTCAATCATCACCAATAACTCCACCAGGTGCTGGTCCACCGGATAGCAGGTGGGCTGCACCACAAACACATCCACGCCGCGCACGTTCTCAAGCGATTGGAAGTAGATTTCGCCGTCGGCAAAGCGCTGCGTTTTTGCCTCGCCCACGGTAACGCCGATGTGGCGGGCAATCTCTTCGGCTAGCGGCTTGTTGGCCGTGCCCGAGAAGAGCTTGAACCGCTTGTCTTCGCTCAGATTGCGGGTGCGCTTCCGGTCAACGGCCGGCTTGGCATCCTTGGCCTTGGCTGCGCTTTCCTGAGACGCGCTCTTCTCGGGCTCTCTTGGAGCACCGTCTCTGGGCTTCGTTTGGTTCCCCAGGCGCCTGTTTGTCTTCCAACGTGACCGTCAACGTTCCCGCTTCCATCTCCGAATACCTCCAAGCTGGTTTGCTTTGGCTGCTTTCTGAGTCTCCGTTCAAAACCTGGCTGGGCGACTAGGATTCGAACCTAGACAAGTGCCTCCAAAGGGCACTGTCCTACCATTAGACGATCGCCCAACTTTGCAACCGATGGCGAGTCTCTCTCGCATATCGGTTGCCTGTCAACTGCTTATTACAAAAGCATTTCGCGCCAGTAAGCTGCGCGCGGCAGGGTGCGGGTCAAAGTTGACTCGCAACTCCAGCTGGCTAAGCCTTTCCTGCGCTTTCTCCGCATCTCCGCGAGTCTGGTACAACCCGTAGAGCGCCGAACCGGACCCGGACAGCAAGGCCACAAGGACGAGGCAGGTAGGGGTGCCTCCGGTGTGCCCGGGCCAGAAAGAATGTGCTTGATCTCTGCAAGGGAGGGATGCTGGGGAAACACGACGCGTTCAAAGTCGTTCTGGATCCAGCTACTGATCCCGGTGCGGACAAGCGCGGACTCATGAGGCCCGGCCAGGTTCTCCCAATTTGAGAGAACACCGGAGGAACCAACTCCTTGCTGTCCTTCGGGGACTTTTCCTCGAATCGCTTCGAGGGTAGATCCTGCAAAGGCGCTGGCATAGGCGCGGCTCAACTCATTTAGTTTATCTGTACTGGCGCTCGCGGTCAAACCCTCCGCTTCGCAGAGTGCGTCCCAGTCGCGAAATGCCTGCGGCGTTGAGACGCCGATATCGGGCGTGGCCAGGACGCACCAGACCGGTTCGATGTCGGGGAGGGGGTAGACCTCCTGACCGCGGTCGACACCCAGCACCGTGCCGCCAATGAGAAAGAGTGGGACATCGGAACCGACCTGAGCGGCGAGATCCAGCCTCGTGCCTTCCCACCCGTTCCGCAAAGGGTGCGGAATAGGTGAAGCGCCCAGTTCTTTCTCCAGAGCCCACTCTTTCTCTTGGCCAATGATTCGAGTGCCCCATCCATCGAGCGCTTTTTGCTCGATGGGTGGGAAACCACGAAGCGCATTCCCAATCTCCAACTCAGCTTCCAACCCCACCAGCGCAGCCACGGCGTTTGCTGATCCAGCGCCGAGGCCGCCCTGCACCGGGAGACGTTTTTCGATGTGAATTTCAACTTCAGCGGAGATTCCAAGCGCATGAAGCGCCAGCTCGACCAGCCTCCAAGCCGTGTTCCGGCTGTCAGTAGGAACGCGGCTGTCATTTGAGGTGAGCTGCAATGCGCTTATCGCCGAGCGCCGAGCCGTTACCGTAACAACGTCGTAAACTTCCAGAGTCTGGTAGACAGTTGCCAGCCCATGGAACCCATCCGGACGCGGCGCACCGATGTGGAGCCCGAGGTTGATCTTCGCGTGCGAGCGGACGGCGGTAGGCATACCGGTTCATTGTAGTGCGAAAGCCAATCGAGCCGCCTACCCGGAGTCGAGAAGGCTATTGCAGAGTGAGCACGCCATTGCCGTTTTCGCCGTTGCAGTTCCCGCCGACTACCTCTGCTACTTGAACTTGCAGGGTTGACTCACTGGGATCGGAAAGCCATCCCAAAATTTGAAAATTGGAGCCGTCGTTCATTACATAGCTCAAAAGAAACGAGTCCCCATTTAGCGTGCTCGGCGGGAGTGTCGAGGTGGCCGTCGCTTGCGCACTTGTCCCGGTGGCAAAACAAGACGAGCCGCTTACCGTAGTAGTGGCGCTTAGCGGTATATATGAACTTAATGCATACGAAGAGCCCCCGGGGACTGGCGTCTGGCTTAAGGCACCTTGGCTAACCTGTGTGGAAATGGTTATGGCTGAGCCAAGTCCCGGACCAGTAATAGTTCCTGTGTACTTCCCGTTCAGCGGAGGATAAGCGGTTGCAATAAAATTGCTAGACACATCAAAACTACAGCTAGTCGCAGTGGGCGCATTGGTGATGGTGAAGCTGCCTGCCCAAGTCGTCGACCCTACTCTGGGAACCTCTCCCTTGATCGCTATCTGGGCACCATCGAGCGAGGAGTTGGTCAAGAGAAACGTCCCGTCGGACGCAATCTGACCTGTGAATGAGAATCCCGAGCCTATTAAAGAAAACGAGGAACCGCTGTTCGCACAATTTACGCCAACAGTGCCGCTCCCATAGACCAAGTCTCCATTCACTACTATTGTGAGGGCCAGCAAAGGGTACTGCGAAGAATTCGGTCCTCCTGCGATGTGCCAGTTACCGTTGAGCGCCGCATAGGATTTGGCAAGTGGTTGAACGCAGCAGGTGAGGCTGAGACATGAGAGCAACGGAGATAAGAGAAACAGTCTTCTCGCTCGCATAACATATCCCCAGAATGAATCGCCTCGGGTTTCTGCGACCAATCATAACATCGCTCGCGCCTTTAGATTTAGTTTGCGCCATAGCCACCAGTGCGATAAATTGGGGTCGATCCTTCCCGGAATTCCAAATCATCCACGATCGAGGTAGTGTCTCAGTTTCAGATTCGAGGTCAACCCGAACCGGATCGACATATCAGCACCTCACCCCGACGGCCTGTGCGCTGAGGAGCGTGCATTAAGGAGGACCTGCATGACCCGGCCAGTCATAAGAGGCATCGCACCATGTTTCATCGTGCGCAACGCTGCAGCCTCTGTCGCTTTTTATCGAGATAAGCTTGGATTCGATGTCGAATACCAGGAACCTGAGCATGATCCCTTTTTTGCGATTGTTCGCCGGGACAGTTCGATGCTCTTCGTCAAAGCAGTCGGGATCGATCCGACACCCAACTCTACACGCCATCGTTACGCCCGGCTGGATGCGTACGTGAGCGTGCCCGATCCGGATGCGCTGGCGGCCGAGTTCGCAGCGCGGGGCGTCATCTTTTCCGAACCGCTGAAGGATACCAATGACGGCTTGCGTGGATTTGAGCTGAAAGATACTGACGGCTATGTCTTATTCTTCGGTCGTCCCCGCGAAAATTCAAATTGATAGAACACCAGGATCGGAGCGACTCATGAAGCGCCGTTCATTTCTCAAAGCCACTGCCGCACTGCTTCCCGCGGCAGGACTTCAAGACTTCGCGATCGCCCAGGCCTCACCCGCACAGCCCGCCACCGCGCCGGCTTCAGATCAGGTTCATATCGTCGGAGCTGGGCAGGACGGGTTTGGAGAATCGCACTCGCTGGGGTTCAGTTCCATCCTGTTCAAGGTGCTTCCCCGCGAGACAGGCGGAGGATTATTCGTCATCGAGCACATTCACCTTGCCAAGGGCGGCCCGGCGCTTCACTACCATCTCCACCAGGAGGAATTCTTCTACGTGATGGAAGGGGAAGTATTGTTCCAGATCGGCGACCGCAGGGTACGGCTCCGCAGTGGAGAGTCCGTTCTTGGCCCGCGCAATATTCCGCACACATTTACGTCGGTGGGCGAAACGCCGGGGCGACTGCTCATAGCTTTTACACCCGCAGGATTGATGGAGGAGTATTTTCGGGCTGCCGTAGAACCTGGTGCTAATTTTCGAAATCCAGAGTTTAATCGGCGATTTGGAATCGTCGTTGTCGGGCCGCCGCTCACCATATAGGAACACGCTCAGGCCGCGCTCGATGCGAGTACCTTCGCTGCCCTCAACGCAGCGACCTGGTCGCCAGTGGGGATGAACTCCATGGCTACATTCTGGTTGTAATTCAGTTGGGCCAGCTTCTTGAAGATATTGCCGTGATCGATCTCGCCGGTGCCGGGCTCGTGACGGCCGGGAACGTCGGCGACGTGGATAAGGCCGATCACGTCGATGTGCTTGTCGAGCTTGTCAATCAGATTCCCGTGGCTCATCTGCTCATGAAACATGTCGTAGAGAAACTGCGACCTGGGGATGATTAACCGCGCGCACCATTTCGATGGCCTCGGCCGCCGAGGTGAGAAAGTATTTCGGATTCTCTTCAGGGTCGAATGCACTCGAGCAGCAGCCGCACCGGCTGGCCGGCGATCTGCTTACCTTCGAACAAGCCGCGGCCTGCTTTGAGGGTCTCGATGCAGCTATGGTGCTGCGCCTCGCGGGACAGACCCGGAACCACGTTGCCGGAAAGCACAATCATCGCCGGGCAGCTCAGCGTCTCCATCGGCTCGAGACGCTGTCTTGAGCTCGGCAAGAAAGGCATCGCGCGTGCTCGGGGTTGGCGACGCCGTTGTGGAGTCCGGCGGTGGCGTCAAACTGAATGCCCAGGCGCTTGCGCGCCGCGATTGGCGCGATCGAAATCGCCTGCGGTCCAATTGTGGTATTCGCCCACCAGCTCGACGTTGCTGTAGCCGGCTTCGGCAACTTTGGCAAGCCGCTCTTCAAAGGGCAGTGTCGTTGAAGACGGTCCAAAGCATGACCGAGAGGCCAAACTTGAGCGAACCGGCTTCAGGGGTCGAAGCGGGGCGGCCTGACAAGGCGTGACTGGACAACTCTGGTGGGCGTTGCCGCCATCGAAGGGACGGCGGCTGTGAGCGCGGCGGTTGCGAGAGATTGAGCAAATGTGCGGCGATTCATGTGACTCTCCTACTTCTTTTTCTTCTTTGAAACGGGTTTGTCTGCGACTGCGTTTATTTCGATCGGCGGCTTCTTCGCAGCGGCGGCAGCGGTTGTGGAAGGCCGCAGCGTTCCGGCTTTTCCAGAGCGACGAAGGTCATTCCAGTCCTTCTCGGTCTGGTCGGCATAGAGCGCGCCGAATTTGCCCAGCGCCTCGGCAAAAGCCGTCGCCGTTCCAAGGTAGCCCGCGATGACCAGCGGATCGCCGGAGCGGGCATGGCCACGCGCCAGCAGCTCGCCGCAGACTTCAGCGTATGCCGTCAGGCCGCTGCCGGCCAGGTCTTCGAGTATCGATCGAGCCCTTGTGATCGTTGAGCTGGCGCACCAGGTATTGGCGCGCGCCGATGTGCGTCCAGCCGAGGAACGGGTCGGATTGCAACTGCATGGCCGTCTGGCCCTCGGCGGCGCGCTGGCCGTTGTGATGCGGAGGATGTGCATCGGGCAGATAGGCGGTGTAGCCGGAAGCCGGCTCTTCCTTAATCTGCAGAAACAGCGGGTCGCTAGGCCCGTTGCCTTCGAAATAAATGCAATAGTCGCGCAAGTCCCACCGAGCCCGTGCCCACCACTTTGAAAGCCACGTCGACGGGACGATAGAACGACAATAAATGTTGCCGCTGCGGCTCGAGCATTTCGCGATAAGGCCGGAGCGACGCCAGCACAGCCTCCGCCTGAGCGCCGGTGACGCGGGTCAGCATGGGTTTCGATTCTTTGAAGCGGCGAACCCCGCCGTCTTTGCTTTTAACGATCTCGGTGAGTTCGTCCAGTGTATGCTGTGGCGTGGCCCGTTCAGCCTTTAGCAGAGCTTCGTGCACGGGCTGCAACATCTCCCAGACGGTGCACCTGAAAGCGGCCCACCTCAAGGTGCGGCATCTTTGCGAAAGCCCGCATTTGCGCGGCGTAGCTCTCGATGCACTGCTCTACAGCCAGTTGCGCGGAAGATTCCTTGTGACATGCAGCGCGCCCCGCAAGCATGATGGAGGCGGCCATGCGCTTCAGATCCCACTCGAAGGGGCCGCGGATGGTTTCATCGAAGTCGTTAATGTCAAAGACGAGCCGGCCGTCAGGCGATGCATACGCGCCCAGGTTGCGCACATGCGCGTCACCGCAGAGCTGGCTGATAATGCCTGTGTTCGGCAGCACGGCAAGATCGGCAGCCATCACTGGCACTGCGCCGCGAAAGTAGCCGAAGGGCGACTCAGCCATCAATTCGTATTTCAGCTTGATGAGCGCCGGCACGCGGCCGTGCATTGAGCGCTCAAGAAGCTTAAGCGGCGATACTTTCCGCGCCTTGATGTTGAGCTCGCCGTGTGCCTGGCGGCGCACCTGTTTGCGCCGCGCGTGGCCCAGATTGCTGCGTTCTTTCGGAGCTACCCAATGCATATGCCCGGACCATACAACTGTCGGGTTATGGCGCGCAACCCGCCACATTAGTTGGGTTACACTTTTCTTGGTGGCTCTCCATCTCTCGATCCAATCTGAAATAATTCATCGTTGGCCTGCTCGCGGAGGAGTTTCTAGTTGACGCGCATAACCACCCTATTTCAATTGACCGTTGCTGTTTCTTGCTTTGCAGTGGCTTCCGCCGCAGCCCAGTCCCTCGCGGCGCAAGATGCTCAAAAGCCTCTGACTGTGGAGGCGATCTTTGCGCATGGCCACCTGATTGGGGATCCGCCGGAAGACCCGACCTGGTCGCCGGACGGAAAGCACCTGACCTATCTTGATGGCGGTGAACTTATCGATTTGGAACCGGGGCTCGCCGGCGGCGAAGGCAAACCGCATGTGATAGTGAGCCGCGCCAAGCTGGCCGCGCTTGAAGGGAAGGACGGTTCGGAGACGGATCGCGATCATCGCGAGCGTTACAAGATGGCGAGCTACCTGTGGGCGCCTGACTCATCGCATCTGCTGTTCGACTCAAACGGGCGGCTATGGCTATACGACCTGCATAACGGCACAGGTGTCGAGGTCGGCTTTACAGGAGCCGCGTCGGGCGACGATCCAAAATTCTCTCCCAATGGTGAATATCTATCATTCGTCCGCGACCACGGACTTTCGGTTTTGCGGCTCAAGGAAACTGGCGCACAGGCTGCCGCGGTGGCTCCCGCGCCGAGGCCGGCTATCCTGAACGGCGAGGTGGACTGGGTCTATGAGGAAGAGTTGGAGACGCGCAGCAATTACTTCTGGTCGCCGGATTCGAAGAGCCTTGCTTTTCTGCAAATGAACGAGACGGATGTCCCGGAATATCCCATCACTGATTGGATTCCTACTCACGCGACTGTAGATATGCAGCGCTACCCGCAGCCAGGCGATCCCAATCCTGCGGTTCGCGTGGGCGTGGTGGGCGCCGGGGGCGGCAAGACCGTGTGGATCAAGCTGCCTATTCAAGATGGCCAGGATTACATTCCTCGTTTTGGCTGGGTCGATCGCAAGACCCTGTGGATCGAGACTGTCACCCGCGATCACAAACATAGAAATCTCTATTTTGCGGACGCAGCCAATGGCGAGTCGTATTCGATCATTCAAATTTCCGACGAAAAATTTCTCGACGATAACTACGACGTCTCGGTGGGTTATGGAACGATTGTGCTGTCCGATTGGAACGACGGCCATAACCATCTCTACCTTTACAGTTACAACCAGAGCGAACCTGCCGCAAGTGGCGCCAAACTTGAGCGACAACTGACCAAAGGAGATTTCGAAGTTCAGGAGATTCTCCGCGTCGATCACGGTGCCAGGCTGATCGATTACTCCAGCAACGAAGGTAACCTCATCGAAAGACAATTGTGGCAGGTTAACTTCGATGGCGACCGCAAGCTGCTGACGACCGACGCGGGCGTTCATAGTGGAAACTTTGCTCCTGTCGGCGGCGCTTTTGTGGATGAGCATACCGCGCGCCTTGATCCGCCCACCGAGCGCCTCTGCTCGGCCCCAGGCAAGTGCAGCGTGTTCTGGCAGACGCACGCGCTGGAGCCCTACCGCCTGCGAGAGCCAGAGCAGTTGGAGGTAAAGGCACACGATGGCAGCATTCTCTATGCCACGCTGCTGTTACCTGAGGGAGTCGCAGCCGCGTCCAGCGTTCCGCTCATTCTGAATCCTTATGGCGGACCGGGCCCGCAGCCAGTTTCGAATCGCTGGGGCAGCGATAGCTTACTCTTCGACGAGCTACTGACTCAGCATGGTTATGCGGTGCTGCACGCCGATAATCGCGGCACCGGCAATCGTGGGCGCGCATTTGCGCAGGCGGCCTGGCATAACTTCGGTCCGGTGCAGTTAGAAGATCAGCTAACTGTCCTTGATGCTGTCGAGGCCAGATATCCGCAACTCGATGACAAGCGCGTGGGCTTCTGGGGATGGAGCTGGGGAGGGACCTTTACGCTTTATGCGCTCTCTCACTCCGATCGTTTTCGCGCCGGAATCGCCGTTGCGCCAGTTACCGACTGGCATGACTACGACTCTATCTACACCGAGCGCTATATGAGCCCGCCCGCGGAGTTTCCTGACGGCTATCGTGATTTCTCAGTGGTCAACTCGGCGACTAATCTCAAAGGCCATCTGCTGATTGCGTTAGGCACCGGCGACGATAACGTGCATATGGAGAACTCCATCCAGTATGTGCAGAAGCTCATTGAAGCCGGCATTCCGTACGACTTGCAGATCTTTCCGCGCAAGACGCACTCCATCTCCGGCCCGGACGTTCGCGTGCATTTGTATAACCGCATTCTGGCGCAGTTTGATCGATATCTGATGCCGCCAGTTCGTGCAACCTCCACGCAGTGAGAGGCCAGGGCGCAAAGCTCGAAGAGCCCATCCATTGATTGTGTTTTCGTGAAGAGTCCAGGCTGATCGGTGCAGTGAATTACAGCTCGCGCCGGCGAAAGAGGTCGTCCTTTTCTCGCTTCGGGCAGTTTGAGCACCCCAGACAAGAGACGAGCAGAACGGCTACGCCGACCGTCACCACGACGGCGAGCACACTCCCGTTAGCCACTAGCCAATGAACCAGGTTATCCATATTGGAAGCACATTCAATTAGACTTGGAGTCCGCCCGTTCGGTCGACGTGACGGACATTCGTGCGAGCCTCAAAGCGTCGGAAATACCCGGCGCAGCAAGTGTACCACTGCGAATTTTTCCAGTCACCCACTTGTTTTTAAGAGAAGAAAAAGCGAAAATAGATGCCATGGTCAACGAATTCATCCCGGTGGCCGACCCGTCAACGAATGAGTGGCCGCAAGAACTCAATGGTCTTGAGATCGCGACCCCTGCCGCCTTCACGGAACCCGCGAGCGACGTCCGGCAAGATGCAGCCGTCGATGCCGTTCACGGGCCCCTGCTCAACTGGCTTTTTGTCGATCTCAACTCCTACTTTGCTTCTGTGGAACAGGAGGTTCGTCCCGAGCTGCGCGGGCGTCCTGTGGCGATTGTGCCTATGATGGCCGACACCACCGTCTGCCTTGCCGCCAGCTACGAGGCCAAGGCGTATGGCGTGAAGACCGGAACCTTTGTCGCCGATGCGAAGCGAATTTGCCCTGAGTTGGTGTTGCTGGAGGGGCGACATGAACTTTACACCGAGTTCCACCACCGCATCGTTGAAGCCGTGGAAAGCTGCGTTCCAGTAACGGCCGTGCTCTCGATCGACGAAATGGCTTGCCGCCTGGTAGGTCGTGAACGGCCACTGCTGGCGGCGATGGAGCTGGGCCGTCGGGTGAAGGCGCGAATTCGTGAACAGGTCGGCCCCATGCTGCGAAGTTCGGTTGGCATTGCAACCAACCGCTATCTGGCCAAGGTTGCCAGTGACATGGAAAAGCCCGACGGACTGGTCGCGTTGCCGCTGGACATTTTGCCTGAGGCCTTGCGCCAGCTCACGCTCCGCGATCTGCCCGGCATTGGCCCACGCACTGAAAAGCGATTGAACGACAAAGGCATTCGGACCATGGAAGATTTGCTGGCTCGCGATTGCGAACAAGCCGGCGAGCTTTGGGGATCAGTGTGGGGCGAGCGGCTATGGCACTGGCTTAGAGGCGAAGACTTCGATATGTCGGAGACCGAGCATCTGAAGTCGCTGAGCCATCAACATGTGCTGGCTCCGGAGATGCGCACGCCGGAGAAGGCATGGGCCGTGGCGCACAAGCTGCTGCACAAAGCGGCCATGCGTTTGCGCGCGGCCGGTTTGTGGGCCAGCAACATCGGGCTGGCAATCGGGTATGCGCTTCCCGGCGGTCAGGGTAAGCCGATAAGCAACTTCGGGCTGCCTACACGCGGATGGAAGAGCGAATTGAAGCTGAGCGAGTGCCAGGACAACCAGACGCTGATTGCCGCGCTTTCCCGCATGTGGGCAATCAAACCCAAGGGGGCGGAGTTTGACCACCCCTATTTTATTAGCGTGCACCTGAATGGACTGGTTCCCGACCGTCTGCACACACTGAACCTGTTTGAGGGCACCGAAGACGAGCAGAGCCGGAAGCAGCTGCTGGCGACCATGGACACGATCAACAACAAATATGGCTTGAGCACGCTGGCTCCGGCCACCATGCTGACGGCGTTCAAAGCCGCGCCCACGCGGATCGCATTTCATAGCGTTCCGGATCTTTTCTGAGGAGAAAGGTGGCCTCAATACCTCGTTGGGTGAAACGGGCTATCGGAGTCAAATGGTCGTCACAGCAATCTTGCCCAGCAACCTCCGGCAGACTTCATGGTCGAGGCCACACCTAGAATGGGATCAGGGCGGTTAATCGCATGATGCGGATCAAATCGAATGTCGGAGAATGTGCCTTATGTGGACAGATTCGGCAGCTTGAGAAGTCACACATTATCCCAAGAGGTTGTTACAGCAGACTTAGGGATGGCGCGCCCTTTACAGTGAACGTAATAGGGAAGAAGGCGTTTCCTACTCAAAAGCAGATGCACGCTAGACTTCTTTGCAAGGCCTGCGAGGAACTTTTCGATAGAAACGGCGAGAAGTTCTTTTTCCTTAACTGTCTCCAGAAAGACGGTTCATTCCCCGCCTTTGAAAGGGGAATGGAGCATGTGTCCGACCTGGTCGCCATCACCGAACAGAAGGCCGGATATTGGCCGTCGGCATCCCTCGAGGTCCCACACGAGAAACTGTCTTACTTTGCCGCCTCGCTATTTTGGCGCACTTGGGCCGCGAAAGAGAGGTTGCCGCACGATCGAATCAGCATTGACCTGCGGCCAGAAGTTGTTGAAGGGCTCCGCGAGTTCCTTCTCGGCAGATCACCCGCAATAGCGAATTCCGCCCTTGTAGCAAATGTCGTCGGCAGACTACCTCAGCCGATGATGGATCTACGTTACGTCTTCAGCCTTCCCCAGGAGATCAAAAGGCACGACATGGGCGTGGACGTCCGGTTCTACAACACCGAGTGTCTTGGCTTCGTATTCTTTCTGATTTCGGCTCCCGAACCGATGCTCACCTATGCCCGAACAAATTGCATTTTGCACAACGCAAGCCATCCAGTTTTCGTCGGTGAAGGTATCCAGCAGGGGAGCATCAGAAGGCAATATGCGTGGGTGGGTGGTAGCACTCCCACTGATTCCCTCCGGTCATGGCGCCCTTGACTGTTGCGTTCTGTTTGCTCTCTGCACCCGCACTATAACCGATCCAAAAAACGCTCATTACGTTCCCGCCGAACTTTTTTGTCTCCAGCGCGTATTCTCTGCATCCTCGCGCGAGCGTCTCTGCGGATAAGGAAGTAGAAGCGAAATTCATGGCCCAAGACAGGCAGCCGGATCTTGAACAACCCCACGACTTCGAAAAGCTCGTTGACGAGCATCAGTCAATGGTGTTTTCGCTGGCCTGGCGGATGGTTGGAGACCGTGGGCTGGCGGAGGAAATTGCGCAGGATGTTTTTCTGGAGTTGGACCGGCACCTGGGCAGGATTGAATCTGCCGCTCATGCTTGCTTCTGGTTACGGCGCGTGACTATGAGCCGCTCAGCAGACGCGCTACGGCGGCGCAAGGTGCGCGGCATCGATTTGTGGGTGGAAATTGAGGAGCGCCACTGCGTGCAAGGAGAAATCCACTCGTCTCCGCTCGGCGTTCGGCTGGAACAGCTACTGGCGACACTCCCCGAGCAGCAGCGGGCGGCGCTGATTCTCCGCTATCAGGAGGATCTGATGCCGGAGGAGATCGCGGCCACCCTCGAAGCGCCACTGGCGACAGTAAAGAGCCACTTGCAGCGCGGGCTGAAGCTGCTGCGGGCCAAGGCGCAGAGCCATTTGAGTGAGTATGTTCGCATGAAGGAGCAAGTGCGTGGAGTTTGAACCGAACGAAGATTTCGAACGAGAACTGCGGCAGGCGTTCGAGCGCAGGCCCGCGCCGCCCGGTTTGAAACGGAAGCTGATGCAGAGACGGAGCGTGAGGGCTCCACGGCATTTATCCATGATTTGGCAACGGCTGGCTGCGTCGATTGTGTTGATTGCCGCGCTGGCCGGTGGGCTGGCAGGTGGGCTTGAGTGGCGCAACCGCGAAGAGCAGCGCAAAGACGAAGCCGCCCGGCAGCAAGTGTTGAAGGCGCTCCGCATTACGGCTCATGCACTCAACCAGATGAACGCGCAACTCGCGGCTCACAGCCGCGCTGCCGAGGAGTAAGGAGAAATTTCAATGAAGAACCGGATGATCGTTTTTGTTTTGGGAGCGGCCGCGGTGGCCGCGACAACATTGGCGCAAAGTTCTCAGTTGCCCGCGCCGCCGCCCATCGAAAAAGAGTTGGCCGCGCGTGCTTCCAACGTCACCGAGGTCACGCTGGGCAAGAACATGCTGGGCTTCGCCGCCAAGGTGATGAACGGCAAGGACGACGCTGGAACGCGGCAACTGATTGAAGGGTTGGACGGAATCTATGTCCGCGAATACGACTTCGACAAGGAAGGCCAGTTCTCGGCAGATGAGGTGGAGCAACTGCGGAAGTACTTCGAGACCAGTGACTGGTCGCCGATGGTGCATGAGCGGGATCGCAAGAACAACGAATCTACCGACGTAATGGTCAAGCTGGTGAACGGTGAATCCAAGGGGCTGTTCATCCTGGATGTTGAGCCCAAGGAGTTGAACATCGTGCTGATCCTGGGGCCGATTCGCACGGACGAATTGGGCGCGTTGAACGGCGTGGCCGGTCTGGGCGGCGTACTTGGCCCGGTGGGTGGCGCGCTAGGCCCGCTGGGCGGTGTGCAGCACAGTCCACGCGGCAAAGGCGAGGACAAAGACAAGGAGAAAGCGAAGGAGAAGGACAAGACTGGAGGCAATCAATGAGGCGGCTTTGGTTGATTCCTGTTGTGCTGGCTGCTCTCATTGTTCCGGCTGGCGTGCTGGCCGGTAGCGGCGAGGGCGGATTTGATGGCGTGGTGCATTCGATCGAGAACCGGTATCACGTACATGCGACGCGCATTCCCTTTCTCGGCCTCATCAGCCTGGTTTCGCGCAATGCTACCCACGAAGGCGTGGGCGGACTGCACCTGGCGGAGTTCGAGTCGTTTTCAGAAAAGGTCGATGGCGAGGAACTCAATCAAATGGTCCAAGAGAAACTCGGCTCCGGCTGGGAGCGGATCATCCGAGAGACCAGCCGCGCAGACAACGAGCAGACGCTGATCTTCATTCATCCCGAGGGAGATCGAATGGGCATGTTCGTGGTGGATCTCAACGGCCACGAGATGGATGTAGTGCAGGTATCGGTCGATCCCAATCACCTTGATGACGATATTGGCCGCTACCGGCATCATCAAGACAATGGCGACGAAGGTGATGGCCAGCCGGATTAGCATTTCGGTTACCCGGAATCAAACTATCTATATGCGCCGCGCCTTGACCTTCCTACAGTTGAACGTAGTATGGCCAGCCTCGCACCGACGCCGACCTCGAGCTATCGAGGCCGGCTTGCGCCCTCGCCCACCGGGTATCTGCATGTAGGCCACGCGCGCACATTTTGGACGGCAAGCCAGCGGGCGCGCGAAGCCGGCGGCTCTCTGATCATGCGCATGGAAGATCTGGACGCGGAACGCAGCAAGGCCATCTATGCCGAGGCGGCAATTGAAGACCTGCGCTGGCTGGGAATCCGCTGGCACGAGGGTCCGGACAAGGGCGGCCCGTTTGCTCCATACGTACAAAGCCGGCGTCGGGCCACTTATCTTGCCGCCTGGCGCAAGCTATTGCGACGCGGCTATATCTACCCTTGCCGATGCTCGCGCAAAGATCTCGAGACCGCGCTCGGAGCGCCTCATGAGCGTGTTACAACAGCTGCACAGGAAGCCTTTGGAAAGCTCGACGGAAAGCTGGACTTGATGGATGATGAGCCCCTTTATCCCGGCACCTGCCGGAACTTGCAAGGCAGAGCTCCGCAGCTACCAGGACCAACCGTAAGCGACATCGACACACCAGACGGGATCAACTGGCGATTTCGAGTTCCTGACGGCGAAGCAATCGAATTCGAGGATCGTAACCTGGGGAAAAAGAGATTTGTAGCCGGCGAGGACTTTGGAGACTTTGTAGTCTGGCGGCGGGACGGCGGTCCCAGCTATCAATTAGCCTGCGTGACCGATGACGCGGCGATGGATATTACGGAGGTGGTGCGCGGTGCTGACCTGCTGAAATCAACGGCGCGCCAGATTCTGCTCTATCGTGCCCTCGGGTTCAATGCTCCGCATTGGTACCACTGCCGTCTGGTGGTGGACCACAACGGTAGGCGGCTGGCCAAGCGCCACGACTCGCTAAGCCTGCGCGCCCTGCGCCAACGCGGGCTTACGCCAATGAATATTCTGTCGGCGGAGCTGCCCGTGGAAGCGTGAGTGAAGCCGCGGAGGACAACTCCAGGGGCTAACGGTTCATCAACTGCGGCCGCCGGGCGCTCATCCGACCGCAAATGGTTTCGCCCATTTCTCCGCCCAACCCCCGCCCGGCTCTGCGATACTACTCAGTTATGCCAATTGAAAACCTGCCACAAGCAGCCCAGAAAATTGCCGGATTTCTTGCTTCCCTCAACAAGCTTGGGGGGCTGCGCCTAAAGTACCGCATCAGCGCCGGCGAAGTGTCACAGCACCAGGATGGCTCCTCGGCCCCTCAGCTATTTGTCGAGTTGGCCGGCCCCGATGTGCCACTCGTCATCCAGCACAATGGCGAGTTGTTGCGCGCGCTTGAGACCATCGCGGCGCAGATTCTCCGCCTCGATCAGCGCGAGCAGGACCTGATTAGCTTCGATGCGGACAACTTCAAAGCTCTGCAAGCCGAACAGCTTCGCTTGACTGCAGAAACCGTGGCGGAAAAGGTGCGCCGGTCCGGCATCCCCTACGCATTCGCGCCAACCAACAGCCGCGAGCGCCGCCAGATGCACATGGCATTCCGCGGCATCGAAGGCGTTGAGACGGCTAGTTCAGGCGAGGGGCCGGACCGATTCCTTGCGGTCTTTCCCGAAGGCAAGACAGACCTCCCGGTAGCTCCGCAGGTGAAGCCAAGGGGCTTTGAGCGGGGCGGCAGCCGTGATCGACGGAGATAGACCGAAACTCGGCCGCGGGTATGCAACAATTTCGAACTATGAGACTCGCGCATCTTTGCTTCTCACTCACACTCATCACAGCCTTGTGTCCGGCGCAAAAGCGGCTGGTGCTTATCGACCAGGATGGCTCCGGCCCCGGCGGCTCAGACCAGATGGCCATGCTTGCGTTGCTGCAGGCACCGGAGGTTGATGTACTGGGCATCACCATCGTCACCGGAGATGCATGGCGCGACGAGGAGACTCTGCACACGCTGCGCATGCTGGAACTGACCGGCCACGCGAATGTGCCGGTGGCCAGGGGCGCAGTGTTTCCGCTGGTGCGCACCGAGCTGGAGACGCAGCTGAGCACAGCGATTGACGGAAAGGTGGCGTGGCTGGGCGCATGGGGAGGCGCAACCTCCACGATGGTTGAGACGGCTGCCGGCGTCACCCCGGTGATCACTCACAAGCTGCAGGCTCACGGCCCCTATGAGATTCCGCCGATGCCGGAAGGGATGCCAACGCTGAAGCCCATCGACGAAGACGCGGCGCACTTTCTCATCAGGCAGGTGCGCGCGCATCCGCATCAGGTGACCATTTATGCCGCCGGGCCGCTGACAAATATCGCGCTGGCCATTTCCATCTACCCCGAGTTCGCGTCATTGACAAAAGGTATTGTGCTCATGGGCTCGAGCCTTAATCCGCAGACCGACGATCCGGAGTTCACTGCCAGTCCGCGCCACGAGTTTAATTTTTGGTTTGATCCCGAGGCCACGCACATCGTGCTCCGCGCTGACTGGCCGCGCGTGGATGTTACCACGGTCGATATTTCCATCAAGGCGCCGTTCACTCAGAAGATGCTTGACGAGATCAGCAAATCGCAGACTCCCACCGCGCGCTACATAGCCGCCTGGAGCCAGAACCGCTACTACCTGTGGGACGAGCTGGAAGCCTGCGCCTGGCTCGACCCTACAATCATCACAAAAGAGAAACTGATCTACATGGACGTGGATCTGAGCCACGGCCCAAGCTACGGCGACACGCTGACCTGGACTGAACAGTTCAAGCCGGCCACCAACGTTCGTCTTGTTCACGCACAAGTCGACCTCGACCTGCCGCGCTTTCAAAAAATGTTTGTGGAATTGATGACCGCGCCTACCGTTAGATGACAGGCCTACAATCGACGAAGAGGTGAGTCATGTCCACGGAATCAGTGCTAGGCACCAGCAAGATCGTCGCATTTGCGCCCACAACTGATCCAGCCAGGGCGCGCGCATTCTATGAAGGTGTGTTGGGCCTTCGCCTGGTGGCTGACGAGAAACCGTTCGCGCTGGTCTTTGACGCCAATGGAACCATGCTGCGCGTGGCCTCCGTTCGCGAGCACCATCCGCAACCGTTCACTATACTCGGCTGGGAAGTTGAGTCGATTGAAACCACGGTGCAGCAACTGACGGCGGTTGGCGTTGAGTTTCTGCGCTTCCCGGGGATGAACGATGGGGATGCGCTGGGAATCTGGACCTCTCCCAGCGGCGCACGCGTTGCCTGGTTTCACGACCCTGACAAAAATGCCCTGAGCCTCACGCAATTCTGATCGGCTGAAGCGCCAAGGCCCACGTTCCGAGATCGAAACCTGGGCCTTGGCGAATTTCAGTTCAGATACTTGAAAGCCAACTCCTGCGCCTTATCCCTGGCGCTGGGCAGCCTAAGGCAACTCCCCCACCGCAGGTGGCTATCCGTTTAACTGCTCCTGCAATTTGTTGAGCGTGCGGTGCAGGTCCTTGTCGGCGCGGCGCTGCTCGTCGATCTTGGCGATGGAGTGCATCACCGTGGTGTGGTGCTTGTTGCCGAACTGGCGGCCGATCTCAGGCAAGCTGGCTTCAGTCATCTGCTTGGCCAGATACATGGCAATCTGCCGCGGCACCACCACGTTGCGCGAATTGTTTTTCTGCTTCAGGTCGCTCACCCTCATGCCAAACTGCTCGGACACGGCACGCTGAATGGCTTCGATGGTGATCTTGCGCACCTGCATGTCAATGAATTGCTTGAGGCACTGCTGCGTCGAAACCAGCGTGATCTCCATGCGATTCAACTGGCACCATGCGATCAGGCGAACCAGCGCGCCCTCAAGTTCGCGCACGTTGGTGCGCACGTTCGAGGCTACAAATAGCGCCACATCGGTGGGCAGCTGCACCTGCTCGGACTCCGCCTTCTTTTGCAGAATCGCAACTTTTGTCTCAAGATCCGGCGGTTGAATATCGGCGATCAGGCCCCACTCAAAGCGCGAACGCAGACGGTCCTCAATCTCCGCCAACTCCTTGGGCGGCCGATCCGACGCAATCACGATCTGTTTCATGCTCTCGTGCAGCGCGTTGAAGGTGTGGAAGAACTCCTCCTGCGTGCGCTCCTTCTGGGCAATGAATTGAATGTCGTCGATCAGCAGCACGTCCACGGTGCGGAAGCGGTCGCGGAAGCTTGTCATCCGATCGTTACGCAGCGAGGTAATCATTTCGTTGGTGAATTTTTCAGCCGAAACATAGCAGATGCTTGCCACCGGCTGGCGGCGCTTCACTTCGTGGCCGATGGCGTGCATCAGATGGGTCTTGCCCATTCCGACGCCGCCATAAAGGAAGAGCGGATTGTAGGCCCGCGAAGGCCGCTCGGCCACGGCCAATGCGGCTGCGCGCGCAAACTGGTTTCCGTTGCCGATCACGAATGCATCGAACGTGTACCGCTGGTTCAGTTGCGCCGCGGTCGACCAATCAAAGCGTGCCTGCTCCGGCGCGCCGCTGCGCGAGGCAGACGCGGTGTGTGGAGCGGTGTGCTGCGGGGTGGGCGCCCGATCTGGAACCGGGCCAAAGCCGCCGTCGCGCCGCTGCGGCGGAATCGAAGGGTCCTCCTCGGCAGTGACGAAACTTACGTCGTCGAATTCCAGCGAATGTGTGTCGATCGCTTCCTGAATCAAGTCGCCATACTTGTCGCCGATATGTTGAAACTCCGGCGAAGGGACGCGCACATAGAGCGTGCGGCCGGCGGCGTGACTGAACCGCGTAGGTTTGAGCCAGGTCTCGAAAGACTGACGAATAACCTTCATTTCAAGTGCAGCGAGAATCTGCATCCAGGGATTCACCGCCGTTGCCGGAGAGACTGCAAATGCCATCGAACTTATCCTTGCCTGCGTCACTTGTATTTTGCGGACCCGGTAAAATCCACCAGGTTTTGGGCAACGGCTCTCTGATGGCGGAGGCCTTAGCCATCCGTCTAGCCTTCAATTGCCGTACACCTGGTTGCCGTTTGACTGCCCTTTGGAGATGTGCCCGGGCGCGGATAAAACCGTTCCGTGGGACGCTGGGAGACTTTCTAGAACGGTCCCGATAGTAGCACATTTAGGAATCATTGCAATCATTCTTTCACATAACTTTTTAGCCGAATTCGCCAGTTGCACCAAGCACGGTGAAACTCGCGACCTAAGCCGTCAAATTGCCCTCTGCAGACCGGCCTGCTCACGCATTTCTCTCTTCTGATTGCAGCGATCACGACCTTTTTGTCGCACGTTGGCCAGCCTTGCCGCTGAGCCTTCGGCTAGTTTCCGCTGGATTCCCGGCCCAACCTGCGATACACTTAGTACTTGCCGTCAAGGCGCATTTTTCAAAGAAGATACAGGAGCGCATTTTCATGCCAAAGCGCACATTTCAACCCAATCGCCGCAAGCGTGTCAAGACTCACGGGTTTCGCGCCCGAATGAAGACCAAGGCCGGCGCAGCCGTGCTGAGCCGCCGCCGCGCCATTGGACGCAAGCGCGTTTCTGTAAGCGCCGGCTTCCGCGACTAGGCGCCGAGCCCCGTTTTGTTCAGGCCGGGCCGCATTCAATTGCCTTCCCGGCTCAGACGCCCCTTCGGCACCGCCATGACCATCCCCTCCAGCGTTGACTCCAAAAAACTTGAGCATGCAAGCCCGGATCCTTCCGAGCGTGGGCGCGCGACTCAATCCTTGTCAGGCTTGCGCCTTCAGAAGCACGCCGATTATCAGCGCGCCTACTCGGCCAGCCGTAAGCGACAATCAGCATCCATGAGTTGGTTCCTGGCCGTGCATGGCGGTGATCAGCCAGCCCCGCCGCGGGTTGGCCTCACTGCCGGCAAGGTGCTGGGCAAGGCGCATGAGCGCAATCGTATCAAACGCCGTATGCGCGAAGCTTTGCGCCGCCACATGCACTTGCTGCCTCCGGGCTGCGACCTCATCTTTCACCCGCGCCGAATTATTCTCACTATCGAATTTCGGAAACTTGAAGCTGAGATTGTGCGTATCCTCCATCAGGCAAATGCTGACGCGCACCAGACGATTGCTGGGGAGCAACGGGCGAATTTCGAAGCGGGAAAGACAATAACCGGCGCATCTCAACCGTCTATTTCAAATGCCGTCCTGGTAAAGCCGAGAACATGAATCGTCTTTTGCTCTCCACTCTCGCGTTCTATCGGCGCTGGCTTTCACCGGCTCTGCATGCGCTCAACCCGGGCGGCGGCTGCCGCTACGTGCCTACGTGCTCGGAGTATGCTGTCATCGCGATTGCAACCCACGGCTCGCTGCGCGGCAGTGCGCTGGCCATCTGGAGAGTGCTGCGCTGCAATCCATTCGGCCGCGGGGGCCTCGATAATGTTCCGCCAAAGTTAACGCCGAGACCAACTAGAAAAACCCAACAGCAGCCCATCACCCCCCACGACCCATTAACATAGTAAGAGCGGCAGCCTGACGGCACCGAGCAACGAATAGGACGTAATCTCTTGCCCGAAATTCGCAATCCCAATCTTCAATCGCCGGGCACCGGCGGCGGCAGCGGTGGCGGTGGCGGCGACATGCGCAGCACCCTTTTGTTTGCAATGCTGTTGATCGTCGTTTTCCTGGGCTACCAATATTTTTTCAAGCCTACGCCGCCCCCGATCCCGCCGGCTTCGCAATCCGCGATCCAGCAGGCCCAGAGCAATGGGCATTTAGCGACCGGACCATCAACGGCCGGGCTATCAACGCCTGCGCGGACGGCGCCGGGACAGCCAAGCCAGTCGCAGGCGGCCACGCCGACTATTACTGCTGCCCTCGAAACGCAGACCACCATCGAGAACGAGCAATACAAGATCGTTTTCACCAATCGCGGCGCACAGATCGACCACTGGATCCTGAAAAAATACGTCGACTCTGCCGGCAAGCCGCTGGATATGGTGCAACCGCAGCTTGCCAAAGATTTCGGATTCCCGCTTTCGTTCTTCACCTATGAGCCCGCGCTCACTACGCAGTTGAATCAGGCGCTTTATCAGGTTTCAGCGTCAGGCGCGCAACCCTCAGCAACCGGCTACGCCGTGGCCCCTCAGACAAATGCGCTCACCTTTCACTACGCGTCGGGCAATCTCGATGTAGTGAAGACGGTCCGCTTCGACTCCAGCTACGTGATTACCGTTGAGGCTGAAGTGAAGCGCAATGGAGCTCCGGTGCGCGCGCTGATCGCCTGGCCTTCGGGCCTGGGCGATATGGAGGAGTTTCTGCCCGCGTCCTCAACCCGGTCCTCGATTCGCACCTCGGCACTGTCGCAATTCGCCTGGTCGGTCGACGGCAAACAGAGTTCTGAATCGGTCACCAAGGTTGGCAACGATGCAACCCTCGACGAGCCTTACGGCTACGCGGCCGTCAGCGATCTTTACTTCGCGTCGGCCTTTCTGCCTGACGTTCCCGATCGCGCTAGCGTTGTGACATTGCATAATACCGTCGATCTGCCTGGCGACCTGAGCAATCCCAATAGCGCCACAAAGCCCGCGCACGTGCTCGGATTGGCTGTCGGCGACACCAGCGGAGACACTCGACTGCGCCTCTTCGCCGGTCCTAAAGCAATGGACATTGTCACATCCATCCATGCCATCGGCGCAAACGGCAAGGCAGACGGCCAGTCGCTTGAGCCGCTGATTCAGTTCGGATGGCTCACCGTCATCGCCAAGCCCCTTTATCTTGCACTGCGCTTCCTCTATGAGCACGGCGTGGGTAATTGGGGATGGTCCATCATCATCGTCACCGTCATCTTCAACTTGCTGATGCTGCCAACGCGCTTCATGATGATGAAGTCCTCGTTGAAGATGATGCGCATTCAGCCCAAGGTTGATGCCCTCAAGAAACGATACGCCCATCTCAAGCCCACCGATCCCAAAAAGGCCGAGATGAATGCTGAGATGATGGACCTCTACAAGACCGAAGGCGTGAACATGTACGGCAGTTGCCTGCCCCTGCTGATTCAGTCGCCGCTGTTCTTCGCTTACTTCCGCGTGTTGCAGAATTCGGTTGAACTGCGCCAGGCTCACTGGTTCTGGCTCACCGATCTCTCTTCGCCGGACCCGATGCACATTCTGCCCATCATCATCATCATCAGCATGTTTTTCACGCAGTACATCACGCCCGCGCCTGGCCAGGACCCGGCGCAGCGCCGCATGCTGGCCATCATGATGCCGGTGATGTTCGGGTTCATGCTATGGCATTACGCCTCGGGACTTGCGCTCTATTGGGGCACCGGCAACCTGATCAACCTGGCCATTCAGCTCGGCATCAATCAATCAAGCATTGGCAAGGAGATGCATGAGATCGCCGCCAAGAAGGCCTTGAAGAAAGCCGGCGGCAAACCGCCAACAATTCAGGGTCGCAAGTAGACACCTTCGACCGAAATCGGTCTTTAGAAAAGCCCCGCTCAGGCACCACCTGAACGGGGCTTCGTATTGGACTCACGGTCGGCGCCCCTGAAACTTCTGATTTGTCCCTATATGCTGAACTGAGTCGTCACCGGGCTGTTTTACCGGGCGAGTATAATTTCACGTTGTCCAAGTAACCGAGTTACGGAGGATTGAAATGGACATTGTGATCTGGGTACTTCTGGCGTTCGTCGCTGTTATTGTTCTTTCCTTGGTTCTGGGTAGCTTCTTTACTGTGAACACCGCACAGGTAGCCGTGATCACGCGGTTCGGCAAGTTTCTTCGCGTGGCCGACGCGGGATTGAACTGGAAGACGCCTTACTTCGATACGGTGGCCGGCCTGGTGAGTCTGCGCGTAAACCAGATCACGCTGACCATGGAGACGAAGACCAAAGACAACGTGTTCGTGACCATTCCGATATCGGTGCAGAACCGGGTGCGGCCGGAGAAGGTCTACGACGCGTTTTACAAACTGTCCGATCCGGTGGCGCAGATCAAGAGCTATGTCGAGCAGGTGATTCTGGGCCACGTGCCGGGAATGACGCTGGACGAAGTGTTCGCCTCGCAGTCAAGCATTGCCGCGGCGGTGAAGCAGGAGCTGGATGCGGACATGGCGACCTTCGGCTACGAGATCGTGAATGTGCTGGTGACCGATATTGTTCCGGATCAAAAGGTGAAGTCGGCCATGAACGACATCAACGCGGCGCAGCGCGAGCAGGTGGCGGCCAACGCGCGGGGCGAGGCGGAGAAGATTCTCGTCGTGAAAAAGGCCGAAGCCGAGGCCGAGAGCAAGGCGCTGCAAGGCCAGGGCATCGCAAATCAGCGCAAGGCGATCATCGAAGGTTTGCAGGTGTCGATCGAGCAGTTCCAGAAAGTGGTGGACGGAGCGTCGTCGCAAGACGTGATGCAACTGGTGATGGTGACGCAATATTTCGACACGCTGAAGTCGATCGGCGAGAGCGACTAAGACCAACACGCTGTTTCCTTTCGCACTCGCCGGTGGCGGTGAAGGAAGTTTCAGATCAGATTATGGAGTCGATTGTAGGAGCGCAGAAGGCAAATGGATGATTGAGCAGATGATACCCATCCTTCCTGCAAGAAACGCAGGAAGGATGGAGCGTCCGGCGCTTCACCGCGCCGGAGTTTAGAGTTTCACTGCTGCCTGGCAATCGCAGCCGTTGCCAGCGTTCCGCCGAGGCCCATTGTTTCAATCGCCGACGATGGCACCAGCACCATCGCGCCCCTTTCGCGGATGGCTTCGTAGAGCATGTTCATGCCGCGCAGATGCAGTGCGCCGGGATTGTCGTTGTAGACGCGCGAGGCCTCGGCGAATTTCTCGGACACCTTCACCTCCGCGTCACCCAGAATCACGCGTGCCTGGCTCTCGCGCTCCGCCTGTGCACGCTGCGACATCGCGTCCTCGAGCGTCTGCGGAATTCTGACATCGCGAATCTCAACTGACTGCACGGTGATGCCCCAGGGGTTGGTCTTTTCATCGAGGATGCGCTGCAGTTCACGGCCCATCATCTCGCGCTCGGTGACCATCTGGGCCAACTCGTGACGGCCGATCGACTCGCGCAGCGCCGTCTGCGCGCTCATGTTGATTGCCTCAATGAAATTCTCCACTTCGAGAATCGATTTCTCGGCGTTCCACACCAGCCAGAATACGATGGCGTCCACGTTGACTGGAACGGTATCGCGCGTGAGCGTGGATTCGGCTGAGACGCTGTGAACACGGACGCGCTGATCGACATAACGGCTCAGCGTGTCGACGATGGGGATGATGAAGAACAGCCCCGGCCCGCGCAAGCCGCGATAACGGCCAAAGCGCAGCACGGCAACCTTCTCCCACTGATCGACTACAACGATTGCGAAGAGAAAGTAGAGGCCAATCAGCGATCCAATGATCGCGATCAACGGCATTTTATCAACCCTTGCGGCGGCGGCGCCGAGAACGATGAAAAGTATAAGCATGGTGATACCGACACTGTTGAATCCTTTACGCCTGTTCATTTGTTTTCCTCCTGAACTGGTTCTTCTGCTTGAATTCCTAGTCTGGCTCCAATTCGCGCAGAGTTTTTATCAACTGCTTGAGCGTGAAGCCCGCGGCACCGGCACGGGAAACGAATTCACCGGCCAATTGGCCCAGAATCCGGCCGCGCTCATCCTTTGAATACTCGACCTTTCGATCAGCGATGAACGTGCCTGTCCCCTGCTGAGAGTCCAGCAAGCCGCGAATCTCCATCTCGCGATACGCTCGCAGAACCGTATTGGGATTGATGGCCAGATCGACTGCCACCCGCCGGACCGTTGGCAATTGATCTCCAGCGCCAAGCGCGCCGGAAGCGATAGCAGCCTGCACCTGATCAATCAACTGGCGGTAGACGGGCACGCCGCTATGAGTGTCGAGGCGAAAATCGAATGCTTGAAAATCGGCACTTTCGCCAGTACTGGTAGTTCGCTTCATGGGTTAAATAATGTACTATTTGACTAGTACAATGCAAGTAAAATCAAGAGAATATTTTCATCGAATCGCGCATCGGGCTAATCGCTTGAAACAGACGAGAATAAGTTGACAAAAAATCCGCTTCGGCTCGTCGAATCGAGAGCTGGAAGCGTATTCTCCAAAAACCGGGCTTTCGCTTTGCTGCAATTTTGTTAGCCGCGCAGGCTCATTGGCGATTGACTGATCGCCGAAAGCTCATCGTAGACTGTCTGCGGCAATTCGAGGGCGGCGGCCGCGATGTTCTCTTCCACGTGTGCTGCGGACGAGGTTCCAGGAATCGGCAGAATCACTTTGGATCGCTTTAGAAGCCAGGCTAAAGCGACCTGGAGGGGCTTGGCGCCAAGCTCGGCGGCGACTTTTTGAATGGCCTCGTGCGCCTTTCTGGCCTGGCCCATCGGCGCCCAGGGCATAAATCCGATAGCGTTCTCTTCGCAATAATCGACAACATAGTCATATTCGCGGTCGGCAAAGCTGTAGCGGTTCTGGACCGTGACGATGGGCACAATGGCGCGGGCGCGCTCAATGTGCTCGCGGGTGACGTTCGAGAGCGCTACATGGCGAATCTTGCCCTGCTGCTGCAATTTGGCGAGTGTCTCTATAGATGCTTCAAAAGAGACGGCGGGGTCGGGGATGTGAAGCTGGAAGACGTCAATGCGGTCGAGGCGGAGACGCTGGAGGCTCGTTTCGAGCGCCTCAGTGAGATGCTTCGGGCTGGCATTGTGAATCCATTGGCCGGGGCCGACGCGCTCCCATCCAGCCTTGGTGGCGATGACCAGGCCGGCCGGGTAGGGGTAGAGCGCCTCGGCTATCAACTCTTCGGAGATACCGGGGCCGTAGGAGTCGGCCGTATCGATGAGGTCGACGCCCAGCTCAATGGCGCGGCGCAAGGTGGCAAGGGCGGCGGGCTTGTCGGTAGGCGGTCCCCAGATGCCTGCGCCCGTGATGCGCATGGCTCCGTAGCCTAGGCGATTAACGGTCAGGTCGCCGCCGATGGTGAAGGTGCCTGAGGCTGCGGCGGAAATCGGTGTGGCTTGGCTCATCGATATGGCTCCTGAGAGACAGAGTAAATTCCCGAGGCTGTTGGTTGAAAGGGAAGGCGCGAGCCAGCTTGAAGAAACTCTCTCGCAGTGACTATCTCCGCCAGGCTCCAGAAAATGGTCAGCCCCGGCTGGAAATGTTCCCGGCCGGGGCTGTGGATTGCGACCCTGACGAAGACTTGTCGTCGGGGCCTCAGTATTCGGCAAAAGGACCTGTAAGCCGAATTCTGTCGTGTGCGGTCATTCCTCTAGGCGCCGCGTTGCCGCGGACACTCATCAGCGACCTACCCGGAGGTTTCGGCGATTGCATCGAGAGCAGCCTGAAGGAGCGTTGCACTATGCAAGAAGCCGCCTGGGCGCATCGGGCCGATGCGCAGCGCCGCCTGGCTCCTGGCGGGCGATTCCCTCCCTATTTGGTCTTGCTCCGTGTGGGGTTTACCCTGCCCCGGCGTTACCGCCGCAGCGGTGCGCTCTTACCGCACCATTTCACCCTTACCCCGGCGCTGGAGTTCCCGCAACGGCGAGCGTACCCGGCAAGCCGGGCCAACTCGGGTATTGCGTTTCCAGGGAGGCCCTCGAGCCGCATCCGAAGAAGCGGGAGGGGTAGCCGAGGCGGTATCTTTTCTGTGGCACTGGCCGTCCATGGGTTTTGAGGCCCACGTCCCGGACGTTATCCGGCACACTGCCCTGCGGAGTTCGGACTTTCCTCCCCCGGTTGCCCTCGCTTGCTCGAAGCCACCGGCAGCGACCGCCCGGTCCTCCTGCCAGTTGTTAGTTTACCCCGAATGAGCTCAGAACGCGCAGCACAGCCCCCGGTTCTCTGTGCGATCATTTCTGTTCGACTGAAGGAGACCTGAATGAAGCGGCTACTACTTTTTCTTCTGGTGCTGGCGCCCCTGACTGCAAAGACCTATCTGTCGGGGCAGACTCATCAGCCCGCGCAGACTTATCAGCCAACATGGGAGTCCATCGACAAGCGGCCCACGCCTGCCTGGTTCTCCGACGCCAAGTTCGGCATCTTCATCCATTGGGGCGTCTACTCAGTGCCGGCGTATGCGCCGGTGATTCCAGGCAAGCTGGCTTATGCGGAGTGGTACTGGCACCAGATGAGCGAAGGCCGCGATAACCCAAAGGCCAATGGGGTTGAGACGGGCACCTGGGCCTATCACCAGAAGGTGTACGGCGCGGACTACGCCTACCAGAACTTTGCGCCGCAGTTTCGCGCTCAGCTCTTCGATCCCGAACAATGGGCAAGCATTCTGGCTGGCTCCGGCGCAAAGTACGTGGTGCTGACGTCGAAGCATCATGAGGGGTTCGCGTTGTGGCCGAGCAAAGAGGCTTCCGCAACCTGGGGCCGGCCATGGAATGCGGTTGAGACCGGACCTAAACGAGATTTATTAGGCGACCTGAGCGATGCGGTTCGGCGCAAGGGGCTGAAGATGGGCTACTACTATTCGCTCTACGAGTGGTATAACCCGCTGTGGCTGACAGACAAGCCGCGCTACATTCACGACCACATGTTTCCGCAGTTCAAAGATCTGGTAACGCGCTACAAGCCGTCTATCATCTTCAGCGACGGCGAGTGGGAGCTGCCCTCGAGCGATTGGCATAGTGCGGAGCTGCTGGCCTGGTTGTTCAATGATTCACCGGTCAAAGACGATGTAGTCATCAACGACCGCTGGGGCAGCGACACACGCCACAAGCATGGCGGCTATTGGACCACGGAATACACGCCGGGCATGAGCGGCCTGGACCACCCGTGGGAAGAGAGCCGCGGCATGGGCTTCAGCTACGGCTATAACCGCGCCGAACGGCTTGAGGATTACCACACGGGGCGCGAACTGGTAATCATGCTGGTGGACATTGTGAGCCGCGGCGGTAACCTGCTGCTGGATATTGGCCCGGCAGCCGATGGGACAATTCCTGTAGTCATGCAGGACCGCCTGCATGAGATGGGCGCGTGGCTGAAGGTGAACGGCGAAGCCATCTACGGCACAAAGCAGTGGAAGGTGTCGCGGCAATGGAGCGAGGGCGACCTGCCAAAGGTAGAGTACAACAGCGAGTTTCAGACAGCCTACGACGTGTCAAAGTTGGCGGGAACTCCGGAGCCGGGAAAGGCTGCAATTGAAGCCTTCTTCACCACCAATGGAAGCGATCTTTTTGCGATTCTGCCGCGCTGGCCGGGGCACAGTTTTGTATTGAAAGACGTGAGCGGAGTGAAGGCCGTCACTCTTTTGGGATCGACAGCGGTGGTGAATTTCAAACCGCAAGGCACTGGCGTTCAGATCGAGCTGCCCCAACTTACTGACGACCTGATGCGCCAGCCGGCATGGGTACTGAAGGTTAGCCGCTGACGGCTGGGTTGTGAGCCGACACTTTGAGCAAGCAGTTCAAGATGAATCCCGCTTGGGGTGGTAGCGGACGGACTTCTCGATGGCCTTCCATTTGCGCTTGTTTTCTTTGGCCAGACGGGGGTCTGTCTTGCGCTCCAGATGGGCCAGCTCCTTCTGCATCTTGAGGTAGTTGGCCAGGCGGGCGGGGTCGAGGCGGGCAGCGGTTACGGCGCAGCCGGGCTCGCCGGTGTGAGTGCAGTCGCGGAAGCGGCAGTTCTGGGCCAGTGCCTGGATGTCGTCGAAGCTGGCGCCAAGATTGTCGGTCGGGCTGTTCGGACGACGCCCAGAGCTGGACCTCGCGCAGGCCGGGCAGATCCATCAGCAGCCAGCCGCCGGGCATGAGGAACAGCTGGCGAGTGGTGGTGGTGTGGCGGCCGCGGTTGTCCTGACGCGCGGACGGCGGTTGTGCGCTGGCGCTCATCGCCGAGCAGCCGGTTGAGGATAGTGGATTTGCCCACGCCGGAAGAGCCGATGAGCGCGGCTGTTTCTCCGCGACCAAGCAGGCCAGCAGCGCATCGCAGCGGATAAAGACTGGCTTTCAGGGTCGTGATCTGACATCGCGCTGATCGGCAGCACGGTGATTGCCGGGCTCAGTTCCTGATGCTCGCGGCAACGACTCGGCCAGGTCGAGGCCGAGTTCCGCAGCGAGGTCGGCCTTGTTGAGCAGGACCACAGGACGCGCGCCGCTCTCCTTGGCCATCACCAGAAAGCGCTCGATGCGGCGCGGGTTGTAGTCGCGATCGAGTCCGCTGACGATGAACAGCACATCGATATTGGCGGCCAGCACCTGCTCGCGGATTTCGCGCTCGGGCTGCTTGCGCGAGAGCTTGGTCTTGCGGTCGAGTACGCGTTGTCGATGACCGCGGCATCGTTGCGCAGCATGACCCAGTCGCCCACAGCGGGCCAGAGCGGCGCCAGCTTTGCGCAGCGCGCCGCTACGCTGGCGATCGACTTCGCCGGCTTCAGTCCAGACAAGGAAGCGCCCATGGTTGGCTGAGGCTACGCGGCCGGGAATGCCGGCAGGCGACGTCGTCAGCTGGCTCGCAAAAAAAATGTTCCATCCAAATTGTTCAAGTTCCACGGGGATCATCCTCTCTGTGTAGTTGCGCAGAGACACACCCCAACCAGCTCCGGCGGCGGGGCAGTGTGTGAGAGGACGAATTAGGCAATGACGTTCAGCGGCACTCCGTGTAGTGACACTCTATCAAATGCATGCGCACGCCGGCTCAGAGGGATCATCGACTTGTGCGGACTCGCGCAGAATCGGTTTGAATCAACATGCCGATTATGGTCATCTGCTGCTAGCATAGGGGGGGTTGCATTGCTCCACCAGGGCGGCGCCGCAGTCTCGCGCTCGTTTAAGCAATCATCCTCAAACCCAAGGAGAATCCTGATGAAGATTGTCAGTGCGATTGCGCGCTATTTGCTGGGCCTGATGTTTTTGTTCTTCGGACTGAATTTGTTCTTTAATTTCCTTCATGGGCCGTTGCCTCCTGGACCGCCGGGGGAATTTTTGGGGCTGCTGGTCAAGCACGCACTATGCCTACGCGATCGGCGCGGTGATGTTGGTCTCCGCGATTCTGTTTCTGATCAACCGCTATGTGGCGCTGGGCCTTACGCTGCTGGGCCCGGTGCTGTTCAACATCCTTGTCTTCCATATATCGATGCAGCCGAAGACGATCGGGCCGGGCCTAATTTTGACCCTGCTTTGGTTGCTGGTATTTTGGCGGCATCGGGCAGCGTTTGCCGGCATATTTGCGGCGCGGCTTTCGGCCTGAGGCTGAACTGGCTGCAGCACCGCTGACTACAATTGAAGTAGCGATGATTCAGTATCTCTATCTCGGCGAGTGGGCTACGACGAGGGACTGCGGCTGCAGGCGGAGATAGCCGCGTTGCGCGCTCAGGGCCGCCTCAACAACGTGCTGCTGCTGCTGGAGCATCCGCCTGTGCTGACGCTGGGCCGGAATGCGAACCGGGCGAACGTGCTGGCCTCTGATGAACTGCTGGCACGTCGCGGCGTGACGTGCACGAGATCAATCGTGGCGGCGATGTGACTTATCACGGGCCAGGCCAGTTGGTGGGTTACCCAATCTTCGACCTGCGTAGCCTGCGCAATCCCAACCACGAACGCACAAATAGTTCCCGGTTAGGCCCCGTGGATTTTGTGCGGCTCATGGAAGAAGCGCTGATCAGTCTGTGCGGCGATTTTGGAGTGCGTGCGGGCGGGTCCCCGGCCTGACCGGAGTGTGGTGCGGCGAGGCTGGGTCAGCCCCGAAAGAAAAATCGGCGCAATCGGCATTCATGTGGCGCGCGGAATTACTTCGCACGGATTCGCATTCAACGTCACCACTGACCTGCGCGACTTCTCGCTCATTGTCCCCTGCGGAATCCCGGACCACGCGGTGACCAGCCTGGAGCTGAGATCCGGGAGCCGAAGGAGTTCCGAACCTCGAAGCAGTTGCGCACCAGGCGGCGCGACAGTTTGGCATGGTGTTTGACCAGCAGGTGCTGGCGGTCGAGAGCCTGGACGCGCTGCGGGCGCAGACTGTGGCTGCGGTGCCCGGGTTTCCTGCGCGAAGACACGCCGCTTCGAGTTCCGGCTGAGGTCGAGCGGCTGCACTCACAAAGAGCGGACGTCCGGTGCAGCCGTGAACCTTGAGTGGTTCCGCGATTTATAATCCGGCAGGAAGCGGCGCGCGACAATGCCCCGCGTGGCGAAGAAAGGGATCCATGCCAACCGACGTAATCATGCCGCAGATGGGCGAGTCGATCTTCGAGGGCACCATCACCAAGTGGCTCAAAAAGGCCGGCGACACGGTGGAGAAAGACGAGCCGCTGTTCGAGATCTCGACCGACAAAGTGGACGCGGAGATTCCCTCGCCCGTGGCTGGCGTGCTGAGCGAGATCAAGATTCAGAAGGCGCGACGGTCGGGATCAATACAGTGGTCGCGGTGGTGAGCGGAGAGCGGGAGGAAGGCGGGTCGCACCTCAGGTGTCTTTAGCCGAAAGCTCGAGCAAGCCGCTGCGCCATCCGGCGGCACCGAAGTAGTGATGCCGCAGATGGGCGAGTCGATCTTCGAAGGCACCATCACCAAGTGGCTCAAGAAGGCCGGCGACGCGGTCGAGAAGGACGAGCCACTGTTTGAGATTTCGACTGATAAGGTGGATGCGGAGATTCCGTCGCCCGTGGCCGGAGTTCTGACCGAGATCAAGATTCGGGAAGGCGCAACAGTCGAGATCAACACGGTGGTCGCTGTCATTGGCGGCGGCGCCTGCGGTGCGGCCAGCGGCGCATCCGGTGCGAATACCTCAGCGTCGTTCGCCTCCACAAAGGCAACTCCTGCCGACAGCAGCGGAGGTTGCAGACTCTGAGCTGGCCGTTTCCGCACTTAAATCGAACAGCGGCGAAAGCATTCGCTCTTCGCCGCTGGTGCGCCGAATCGCCAAAGAAAACAACCTCGACCTGCGCAAAGGTCGCGGGCACAGGCTCGGGCGGGCGGATCACCAAAGAAGACGTGCTGCACCATTTAAGCCTGCATGGCCCGGGCAGCGCGGCAGCCAAGACGGTCGCATCGTCAAGCGCGGCTCCTGTCAGCTCTGGCCGCGGTTCACCGCAGGCATTTTCTGCATTGCCGGGTCAGATGGTTCCGCTCAGCAGACATGCGCGCCATCATTGCCCAGCGCATGGTGGAGAGCGTAGCGCATCAGCCCGCACGTCTACACCGTCTACAAAGTGGATATGACGCGGATCGTTCGCCTGCGCGAGCGCGAGAGAAGACCCGCTTTGAGCAGCGTCATGGCGTCAAGCTGACGTTTATGCCGTTCATTGCCGCTGCCGCCGTCGAGGCGCTGCGCAGGTTCCCCATCGTGAATGCGTCGCTCGAAGACGGCACGATCCACTACCACTGCCAACATCAATCTCGGCATCGCCGTCGCGCTTGAATGGGGTCTGATTGTGCCGGTCATCAAGCAGGCCGAGGAGCGCAGCTTTGCGCAAATTGGCGCAAATCCATGGCCGACCTGGCCTTGCGCGCGCGAACCAAGAAGCTGATGCCCGAAGAGGTCACGGGAGGCACGTTTACGCTGACCAACTCCGGCGTCTTCGGCGGCGAATTCGGCACGCCCATCATCAACCAGCCCGAGTCCGCGATCCTGGCCATCGGCGGGTTGAAGAAGGAGCCGGTCGTGCTGACCGACGCGGAAGGCAACGATTCAATTGCCATCCGCTCGATGCAGCATTTCTGCCTCGGCTTCGATCACCGCCTCATCGACGGCGCCGATTCCGGCAAATTCATGAGCGCGTTCAAGAAGACGCTTGAAGCCTGGGATCGGGAGATTGGATAGGCGGAGTGGCTAGAGGAGCTTGCGAAACTCGTCCAAGCTCAATCCTGCATCGCGGACAATGCCGCCCATCGTGAAAGCATTGACTGGCTGTGGCGCGGGATCGTAAGGATTCGCGTTCCGTCCGTCATGACGATATGCGCGCCTTGGCGAAGGATGCGAAAGCCCAGCTTTTTCCAATGCGGCAACGGCCCCAGATGATTGATGCCTGGAAGCTTGGACACGATTTACCTGATCCGATGCAGCAGGCTGCTTATGCAACCGCGACTTCGACGACGCGGGTCTTGGCGTCGCGCGACAATTCTTCGGCAGCTTCTACATATTCACGAATGGCGATCTTGATATTGGCCAGAGCCTCTTCTTCGGTGGCTCCCTGCGACCAGCAGCCGGGCAGGCCTGGGCAAGACACGCTATAGCCTTCCTCGGATTGGCGGAGAACAACGCGATAACTTGCCATGACAGTTATGGTACACCCAGCATGAATCTGACGCGATGCTTGATCAGCGCGCCCACGCAAGACCATCGGTGCTCTTGCCAGTGGCGATCAGGCGCGTCACCTTCCACGTAGCAAGGTCGATCTCGGCGACTTGATTGCTGCCCGCACAAGAAACGTAGCCCATCTTTCCGTCAGGACGTACCAGCGTCTCCTGCGGAGAAGCGCAGACTGCAACCGGCGGCGCGGGCTGCATGGTCTTCAAGTCAATGACGTCGACCTTGTTCTTTTCCGGAATCGCAATGAGCAGCCAGCGGCCATCCGGCGTGGGCGCGCTTCCGTAGCCGAAGCCATCAAGCGGCACCCAACTCTTGACCTGATTGTTGGCCGTGTCGATGACGGCGAGGCGTGGCTTGATCTGGTCTGACGTAAAGACCCAGCGATCGTCGTTCGAGATAGAGATGCGCTGCGTATTGCCGGATATGGGAATGATGGCCAGCGTCTTGCGCGCGGGAATATCGAGAACAGACACAGTGCCTGGGCCAACGTTGGCTGTGTAGCCGCGGCGGCCGTCGTGCGAGAGCGCAAGCATGTGGCTCTCCGGCTGGCCGGTGGGAATGCTGCCGACGATCTTTAGCGTACTTGGATCGATAAGTGTAATCGCGTGATCGAGCTCTGTGGTCACGTAGAGCAGCCCGTCTTTAGGCCCGAAGATAGGCATGTGCGGACGAACGCCATGACCGAAGTCGAGGTTGCCAACGACCTTTTGCGATGCGATATCAATGACGACAAGGTTGGTGCCATCGGTTCCCGGCTTGCCTACACCGGAGTTGCCGTAGATGGGCACGTAAGCGAGCCGGCCGTCGGGCGACGCGATAACTTCATGGCCGGTGATGCCGCCTTCGGGCACGGAAGCAATGACCGTTGCAGCCGCGGGATCGACGATGGCGAGACTTGTGTCTCCCTTTTGCGTTACCAGCAGATGGCCCTGCGCAAATGCCGCGGGAATCGTCAAGGAAAGAGATGAGAACAACAGCAGTGCGGCAACCGACCGGGATATGGCCATCGATGAAACCTCGCTCGCGGTACCAAACGACTATACCGCAAGGGAGGCTGGAGTGTTCAACACCATCGTGCCCTCAACCCTGCTCATGCGGCTGCCATGGATCGTAGGTTCCAATGCTCCAGGAGTGGCCTTCGGGATCCTTCACGGCAAACTCGCGGCTGCCGTAGGGCGTGTCTTGAAGTGGACGCACGATGAGCGCCTCAGCGGCAACTGCGCGGGCGTGAACCGCATCGGCGTCGGGAACAACGAGGTAGATGCTGCTGGTCTCGATGCCGTCGAGCTCGGCCGGCGATTTGAACCTGCGGCCATGTTCATCGTCCTTTTGCGAACCAAGCATGATCATGCCGCCGCCGAGCTTGAGTTCGGCATGGCCGATGGTTCCAGCTTCGCCTTCGTAAACCGCGTGGCGCTCGAAGCCAATAACGTTGCAGAGCCATTCGATGGCGGCGCGCGCATCGTGATAACGCAGAGCGGGGATAACGGTGCTGCGGATTTCCGGCATATATGTCTCCAGCTTCACCACGGCAGATTATCGCGGAATTGGAGGCATGGCAAGCGAATCGATGGCGGCCGGATCCGGTATGCTTGGCGGCATGGAGCTGCCGGCGCGAGATCGGGAACTGGTGCAGATTGTGGATGCAGCGCTGGCCCATGCGGCGCGGCGGGCTGGTGAGTGGCTGGTGTGCCGGCTGGGCTGTACGCAATGCTGCTACGGAGCTTTTGCCATCAGCGCGCTCGATGCTCTGCGCTTGCGGAAAGGCATGGAAATCCTGCGTACGACGGAGCCAGCTCTGGCTGCGGAGATTGAGCAGCGCGCTCGGGGCTGGATCGCGGAGCATGGAGCGGAGTTTCCCGGCGATCTGACAACAGGATTGCTGGGCGAATCAGAGGAAGACCGCGAGGGATTTGTGGAGTTCGCCAACCATGCGGCTTGTCCGGCGCTTGATCCAACAACGGGGCGGTGCGATGTGTACGCGTGGCGGCCTATGACCTGCCGCGTATTTGGTCCACCCATTCGCATGGACGCCGGGATGGGTGGCAACGAGGCTTTGGGACACTGTGAACTGTGTTTTGTGGGCGCGGGCGAAATGGAAGTTGCCGCATGCGAGATGCCGGTTCCGCACGAGCTTGAGGCGGAGCTGCTGGGCGAGATCGGTTTGAACGGCGAGACGGTAGTGGCATTTGCCTGCTTCCCTGAGGTGCCCGCGATAGACTGATGATTGGACAACCTGATGCCAACACGCCCCTGTTGGGTTGAGATTCGAACCCATTCCCTTGAAGAAAACTATCGCTTTCTCGTCAGCCTGGCCGCTCGCGAAGCGGAGCTGCTTGCCATCGTCAAAGCGAACGCGTATGGCCACTCGCTTGATCTCTGTGCTCCTGCTGTGGTGCGCGCTGGGGCTCGCTGGCTGGGCGTGACCAGCGTCGAAGAGGGCGCGGCCGCGCGTGCTCTGTGCCCCGACCCGCGGATTCTGGTGATCGGCGGCGTCTTTGCCGGACAAGGCCGCGCATTGGTCGAGCACAGGCTTACCCCGGTGGTCTGGGAGTTGAGTCACCTGAATGAACTGGAATCTGCTGCGCGTGTGAGCGGAGTACCGGCCGCTGGCCTGCCGGTTCACCTTGAGATCGATACCGGGATGTGCAGGCAGGGAGCGAGTCTGGAATCGCTCGGGCCGATACTGGCGCGCTTTGGCGCTTTGGCCCGGCCTGGTACTGAGTCCCCGCTAAAGCTTGAAGGCGTGATGACCCACCTGTTCGCCGCTGACGAACTCGACGGTGCAGTCACTGAGCTACAACTTGACCGCCTGGACGAAGCCCTCAAGAGAATCGAAGCCGCAGGACTACAACCGGATTGGCTCAATGTCGGCAACTCCGCCGCGCTGTTGTCCGGCGAGGCCGAGCGGATTGCAGCTTTGGCCGGCCGCCATGGAATGAAGGCGATGCTCAGGCCGGGGCTTGTTCTCTACGGCGTGGCGCCAAAGTTTGAGCATGAAGGGCCGCAGAGTTTGCGTAACGCGCGCGCCGCCTTGCAGCCCGTGCTGAGTTGGAAGACGGAAGTCGTGGGTGTACGAGCCATCCCCGCCGGCGCAGTCGTGGGCTATAACGGAACCTTTGTGGCAACTGAGCCGATGCGCCTGGCGCAGTTGGCCGTTGGTTATGGAGACGGACTCGACCGCAAGCTTGGCAACAACTTCAGCTTGCTGGTTCGCGGTGAGCGAGCGCCAATTGTGGGCCGCATCAGCATGGATCAGACGGTGCTCGATGTGACGGAGATTGCCGGAGTCGAAGCTGGCGATGAGGTCGTGATCATCGGCGCGCAGGGAACCGAGTCCATCACGGCTTTTGACCATGCCGAGGCTGCCGGCACGGTTCCGTGGGAGGTGTTCACGCGAATCGCAGCGCGGGTACGGCGGGTTGGGGTCCGTGCGGCGAGTTAGCCCCCGCTGAAGCGAGAATAGCAACTTAGCAGGCTAGCGACGCCAGTGGGCGACTCAAACAGGACAGGCGCAAGAGAGGAATGCCTCTTGCGCCTGCTCTGTCGTTTTCGCAATTTACGCGCTTTCACTGCGCGACCGGTTGCGGGGGCAGTGGCTTTGGTGCTTTCAAATGAGGCGCGTTGGGTGCGGCTGGAGCTTTGGGCGCGTCAGCCACGGTTGGCGCGGGTGGAGTGGCAGGAAAGGCTGAACCCTTCTTGATGCGCACGTCGCCGTTGTCGGCGCTAAGCACAATCTTCGCTGCGCCCGAGCCGATCTTACCGTCGACTGTCTTGTTCTCTTCGCCAATTACTGGAAGCTCAAAATCCGTGACGATATCGCCATTGCGCGAGCGGCCATCCACGGTGGCTGATGCGTTGGGCGGCAGAGTCAACTCGATATCGCCCTTGCCGTTTTTCGCATCCACAGCGTAGGCGCCGGCTGGTTCCACAGAAATAGTACCGTCGCGATCTTCGACCGAACTGTCGCCGTAAATCTCGTTCAGATCAACGTCTTTCGAGCGGGTAATGACATGCACAGTCCCCTTTGCTTCCGAAACGCGCAGATCGTCCGAGTTGAGAGTGATGTCGCCAGGCAGATCGGCCACTTGCAGGTCAGTGACGGACGTGTGCAGGTGGATGGGCCCGGAGACATTCTCAATGTGCACGTCGCCGAGAATCTCGCCGCTCTGCGTGACCTTGCCTTTAATTTCAGAAAGAGTAAGGTCGTTGCAGTCGCCATCGCTGGTCAGGTCGCCATCCACCTGGTGCGCGGAGAAGTCGTGCTTGCCGCCGGAGAAGTGCATCTGAACCGAGCCGGTAATCGCGCTCAGATGTACGTCGCCGTGTTGCGCCGTCACATTCACGCCAGCGCCCAGACCGGCGACGGTCACGTCTCCCCTGCCGGCGTTGAGCGTAACCCGAGCGGACTTTGGAACGGTGACGGTGAGGTTGAGGCGGCCATTGTTGTTGTCATCGGACTTGACCAGCACGGCGCCGCCACTGACGGTCACATGCGCAGCCTCAGCTTCAAAGATTTTCTTGGCATCTTCTTCCGAGTTGGCAAATGCAACCTCATGAGCCTGGACTTCAATGTTGGGTCCGTCGCCGGCGGTTACGCTGATGTCGCCACGAGGATTTTGAATATCGACAGTCGCATTCGCGGGAATCTGCGAACTGAGTACCTGTTGATCCGTGTCGTGCTGGGGCAGACCAAATGCATTGAAAAAGTTGTCGTCGAAACCATTGTCGTCATGATTGCCCCACTGATTAAACCAGGGTCTCATGTGGTTGAATCCCGAGGCGCCCACCCCGATGATGGCAAGCAGGATAAGAATGCCGATGAAGCTGCCGCCGCGGTGCACAGGCGTCTTGCGGCGCAAGTCGAGCGCCCACTCGCCCAGCAGGGCCAGCCCGGCGATAATCAACAGCAAAGGCCACCATTGGCTATACCAGGTCCAGAAGCTGCCCTGGCCAATGCGCCCGGTGACAACCAGCATGGCCACTACGCCGATGCCGATCAGGATAACCGGACCGACGACAGAGGGAACTCGCGGTGCGTATGTGCCCCCGTAGCCAGCCTTCCAGGCGTAGCGCTGAGCCTTCCAGGCGTCGCGCTGGGCACGCCAGGCCGCTTTCTGCTGCTCCCGATAAGCTCGATATTGGGCCTTTGGGTCGTAAGGTTGATATGGAGGCGGCGCGCCGCCTGGAGGTGTGCTGGGAGGTACGCTGCTCATGATTGTCCTCCATCAAGATCTGTGCCATCTTTGTCGAATTGTTGGGCTGGTATGGTAGCAATCGGCTGACCGGGATAGGGTGCAATGCCGGTTCCCGCCCTCGGATCAACGGGTTGCTCGTAAGGAGCGCCAGGAAAAGGCGTTGTCGGAAAACCGTCAGCGGACATGGCCGCGCGTTCTGCCAGCATGATCACACCCGCCAGTATCAGCGCCAGCGGCCAAAACAGTTCCCAGAAGCCGGGGATAATGTCCGCTTGGCGCAAAAGCAAGAGCACGCCGATGAGGAGAAGAAAAGCAGGGCCGCGAAGGCGGCGAATCATAATGTACCGGTTCACTTTGAACCTCCTTGAGAATCTCCGAGACGACGAACGATCATCCACACACCGACTCCGATCAGCAGCACCGGCCACGCAAACTCAAGCAGGCGGCCATGGAAAATGTCGAGACGATCGAGCAGGAATACCAACCCCAGGCCAATTAGAATCACGGCGCCGATCGGTTCCTTGCGCTTCCAGAAGAGAGGACGCCCATATTCCGCCGGATCTGGATTGAAGCCTGGGGCGGGCGTGAAACCGGGTCCCGCAGTTCCGGGCGGAGGCACCGGCGGAGGCGTGAATGGAGTCTGCCAGGCTCCTTGCTCGTAATTTGGCTGATAACCCGGCGCGAAGCCCGGATTTGGATTCGGTTGAACTGGACCGCCAATTGGTCCCGTGCCAGGTTGGTTCGGATATCTGGGGCGGGAGCCGAGATTGAGCCAGTTGCCCACTTCGTTCAGGCCAAGCGGGTCTGGCGGTGGCTGCCCTTCGCGCAACGCTTTCGCGGTGTGGAACGCCTCAAAGGACTGATACAGGCACCAGAAGCCGATAAAGAGGCCGAAGATGCCGTGATACTCCGTGATGCTGATCAGCAGAGCAAAGATTACAACGTGGATGAGCCCCTTGAAGAACTGTCCGTTGTACATTGCGCCGACGCCGGGAATGACTCCCACTCCGGCTGCAACCCAGGGGTTCGGCCCGCTCGGTGGAACCACAAAGGGTTGTTGAAAGGCCTGCCACGATCCCAGGCACGGCTCGCAGAGAATCTGGCCTCCAGCGGCGTGACGCACGCAACTGGCGCAGAGAGGCTTGCCACAATTTTGGCAATAGGCGCTTGCGGCTACGCCGCTGTGATTTACGCAGTCCATACTGTGCTCCTTTCCCGTAGTGCTATTGCGGAGCCGCCGGAATGCGCGGGCTGAGCGTGAAGCTTGAGGGAAGTTTCCAAATAGTCACCGGTATCGTTCGGAACCGGAGTTACAGACTGTTGCGGAGGGTCCATCCGTGAACCCCCATCCTTGTGGCCGGGAGTCTGTCTGGACTCGCCCGGAGGATTGTCTTGCGGCTTCTGCTGATTGCCCTCTCCACCCTGGGGCTGCGCCGTTCCCTCTGTCGTCCGGCGCAACTGCCGCATCGTCGATTCGACTTCATAAACAAAGCGCAGGTGGTCGTAGTAACGAATGATCGGGGTGGAAGCCATTGTCAGACGCCGCTCCATGAACGAGCGCACCGCTGTTGGGCGCAGATCGGCAAGGCGCAGGCTATTCAAACGAACGCCGGTCAGGTTCAGCGTGAGGGCGATAGTGAAGAACGCCATGGCCGCCGTCATGAGCAAGCGCGGCTCGGCAAAGCGGCGGGCTTGCGCGGCAACCAGGGTCAGCAGGCCGGGGCGCTTCCACGCCGGAACAAAGCCGGGCTGCATCGGCAACACCCCCGCGGGAACCAAACCATAGCCTTCAACCTGGCCTGGGCCGGTCTGGGCCAGAATCTTATCCAACAATCCCGCGGGAACTTCGGGCTCCGGCGAAAGGAACTCGAGCCATTCGCGACCGCGCCGGGCGTCGTCAAACAGAGCCGTGCACGCCGGGCAGACGGCCATGTGCGCGGTAAAGGTAGCCTCGTCGTTGGGCTTCAACAGCCCGTCCAACGCGTCGGCCAAAAGGGTCTCCCACAGCCCGCAGGCCGGAGAGCTCGGAATGTTTGTGCGCTCTGCCATTTACATCACCTCCCGTTTATTACGTTCCAGCAGCCGTGCAAGTTCCGCGCGGCCTCTGCTGATGCGGGACTTTACCGTCCCCTCGGGAATGCCCAGTACCTGGGCGATCTCTTTGTAATCAAGATCTTGCAGGTCACTGAAGAATCACTGCCTCGCGCAGTTCAACGGAGACGCGCGCGAGTGCGTCCTGCACCATCTTTGCCAGCTCTTTCTGTGCCGCGGACTCGTGCGGCGAGGGTCCGCTGGCCATCAGCCGGGTGATTGGCTGCAACTCCTCGGTTGACTCCCAGCCGTCGTCCAGCGATGACGTAGCCCGCTGGTTGCGGTTTCTGCGGAAGTTGTCCACCAGCAGGTTGCGGGTCATGGTTGTGATCCAAACCTGCAGGCTGCCGCGTCCCGTGTCGAAGCTGGCCAGGTTCGAGTAGACCTTCAGGAAAACATCCTGAGTCAGATCTTCCGCGTCGGCCGGGTTGCCCGTAAACCGGTAGCAGAGCCCATAGACACGGCGATGGTGGGTGCGGACCAGTTCGGCCCACGCGCCGGAATCGCCATCCATACAGCGGCGGACCACTTGGGACCAGTCAATCTCCAGCGGATTCACCTCCACGCGTGCCTGGCGGACGGCTGGCGTGGTGACCTTGCCGCCCTGAGTGTGGCTGGCAGTGCCCGGCCATTGGGCACCGGACCGCCCGCGAATCTCAGGCGTTTCCATGGTACGCCGCGATGGCCGGGTCGGCGATGCCAACCCTGTCCCGCTCCAGCTTAATGTACCCACGCATTGCATATCTGGCTAATACGCGGGAATTGCGCGGATAGTTCCGTGGCTGCGGCGGACGGCCTCGCAATTAGTACAATCGGACGAGAAAGCCTGTGACCTTTCAACGCTGGTCACATCTCACTGCTGTGGGCTGGAACGGATGCAGCCCAGGAGAATCACATGTCCGGTACATTTCTAATGCGCGCTGCGGTTGTGCTCGCTCTGGTAGTTATTTTCGTTTCCTATGCGACCAGAGGAGCAGCCGCGAAGACTCCAGTTCCCGCTGCCACTCAGGACGATCCTCTCTCCCAAAAGCCCGGCAAGCAGACCGCGGTCTTTGCCGGTGGCTGCTTCTGGGGTACGCAGTCGGTCTTCGAGCGTGTCAAAGGGGTGGTTGAGACGACTGTGGGATACGCCGGCGGCTCGGCTGAGACCGCAACCTACGACCAGGTCACAACGGAGACGACCGGCCACGCTGAATCGGTCAAAGTAGTCTACGATCCGTCAAAAATCACCTATGGCCAATTGCTGCGCATCTACTTCTCCGTCGCGCACGACCCGACGCAACTCAACCGCCAGGGGCCGGATGTGGGCACATCCTATCGTTCGGCCATCTTCTACTCGAGCGATGAGCAGCGCAAGATCAGCCAGGCCTACATCGCCCAGCTTGACGCGGCCCACGTGTTTCCCAAGCAGATTGTGACCCAGGTCGTCCCACTGAAAGGCTTCTACGACGCCGAGTCTTACCACCAGCACTACGCGGACCACAATCCGGGCAATCCATACATTCTGGTCTGCGATCGGCCTAAAATCGCCGCGCTCAAACAGCAGTTCCCTGAGCTGTTCTCGGATTCCCAGGCCAAGTGAATTTGCGGGCCAGCCAGCAGCCCCCACCGCAGGAATTGCCATGAAGATTGGATTTCTGGGGCTCGGCAACATGGGCACTCCGATGGCGTTGCGCTTGCTCGCTGCCGGACACGAATTGTCGGTGTGGAACCGGACTGAAGAGCGAACCAAGCCACTTATTCACGAAGGCGCAATCGCCGCAGCCACTCCAGCGGAAGCCGAGCTAGGCGCCGACGCCATAATTACCATGCTGCTGGATGATGCTGCGTACGACGAGGTGTTTTTTGGCGTCCACAGGCTGATTGATGCGCTCTCGCCCGGCGTGCTCCACATCCTGTGCGGCACCATCAGCGTGGCCCTCGCAGAGCGGCTCACTGTCGAGCACGCGAACCGAGAAATCGATTTTGTGGGAGCTCGGGTGTTTGGCCAGCCCAGCGATGCGGAAGGTGGTCGCCTATGGATCGTAGCGGCCGGCGCCGAAAAAGCAGTAGACCGTGCCCGTCCATTGCTCGAGGCATTTTCGCGAGGAATCGCCGTGGTTGGCAACTCGCCGCAACAGGCGTACGCGATGAACCAGTTCCCAAAGCCACTTCAGGAATTGAAGCACAAGTAGCGCTCGCTTCCGCTTGAGCAATGGGCCAGCTTCCGGTTTGCCCTTTACCCGGACTGACCATAGCTCCTGCGAGCCAACTTCAAAAAGGACTGGTCTGGGCAGCCTGCGTGGCGACCTAGTATCCTGTTGCCCTGCCATCGAGGAGAATGTCATGAAGATCGTTCCCGTGATCAAGTCCGGTGACTTGGAAAGATCCGTACAGTTTTACACGAGGATTCTCGACTTCGAGCGCAAATGGCCGGGAAATGAGTATCTCGAAATGGCCAACGGAATCATTGATCTAATTCGAGACGGCGCCGAGCTACAGCTCTCGCGTCACGCCGGAGACAGTGTTTTCGGTTCGCTCAGCCGCGTGTTTGTGGACGACGTGGACGAGCGTTATGCGACCTTTCGCGCACGGGGGCTGGACACTACCCTGCGTCCAGAGTCTCCAATTCATACAGCACCCGTTGATCAGACGTGGGGATTGCGTGAATTTGCCGTAACTGATCCGGACGGTAATGGCTTGTGCTTCTGCATGCCGAGAAAATAGGCGTGGCGCGATGGCTCAACTCACCCATCGAATCAAAACGATTGGCTATATGGATGGTCGAGTGGGGGGAATGAAGGGATGGAGTCAGCACCAAATGGAAAGCCCGAACAACTACGCTCGGGCTTTCCATTTGATTTTGAATCCGGCTTTCTATTTTCGGCTATCTCGCGCGGCCTTCACATAGTCATGCGAACTCTGAACGTGCGCGTACTGCCCGGTGAGCAACTGCTTGATCGGCAGCGGCAATTCGTTTTTGAGCGCTTCTTTGTACGCCTTCTTGGCTGCGTCCTCGCCGGCTTCGGCTGTCTCGAGCAGCGTGTGATCTCCGCCGCCGAGGTGAGCCTTGATATCGCCCCAGGTGCGCTGAACTGCCCCACCAACGGTGCCCGTTTCCTTCACGTCGTGGACGCCTTCCTGATGCAGAACCTCTTCAATGTCGCCTCGGAACTGCGCACGCTTCAGAGATTCGGCTGCGAAGTAGCGCCGTAGAGTCTCATCCTTCAAATGTTCGCCAATCTTCTCAAAACCTTCCTGCCCGTCGATAAGACTCTGGATGACGGACCGCAGGGTTTCTTCAACTTCTTTGTTGCTCAATTTGTGGGTTGTTTCAGTAGCCATAAAATCCTTCCGAATACGGTTAACTTGAATGAGGGAAATGAGAAGCAGGGTCCGGGCGATGCCAGTGCGATTCTCCTTCTCGCCCAGTGAGCCGGAGAAATCGCGAAAATCCAGCGCCCCTGCCTCATCTGCGAAGCGCACCCCAAAAAACGGAGGGTCCTGAAGCACGCTCCTAGCCTTAGAGGCAACGGTCCGGTGCGGAGTTGCCTGACGGGTCCGACAGGCGCTTGATGCAAGAGTCATCGTAGTTCTCTATTTTTTGTGTGGCTCTCGGAAGTCCCTGTCAAAAAGCCAACCGATCTAAGCCAGCTTCACAAAACTCAACGACGCTGAATTCATGCAGTACCGCAGCCCCGTCGGCCGGGGACCGTCGTCGAACACATGCCCGAGATGCGCATCGCACAGCCGGCACGACACCGCCGTGCGGACCATTCCGAAGCTTCCGTCGACAGTCTTGACGACGTTCTCTTCCGCAATTGGCTGCCAGAAGCTGGGCCATCCGGTGCCGGAATCGAACTTGGTGTCAGAACGAAAAAGCGCCAGATCGCAGCAGATGCAGCGAAAGAGGCCGCGGCCGTGCTCGTCCCATGTGGCGCCGGTGAAAGGGAGCTCGGTGTCTTCATGCCGCGTAACCCGGTATGAAGTTGGAGAAAGCTGCTTCTTCCATTCATCGTCCGTCTTGATGACGCGCGGAAGGGTGACCGTGCGAATCTGCTTTCCGTCCGCGGAAAACTCAACGACGGAAACAGTCTTTGGACCCTCGTCCGCCGTCAAAGGGCGCGCCGCGGCGATAGTGCTCCGCCGCAATCCCCAAAAGGCCGTCGCGCTTACCGCGGTTGCCGCAGAAATAATGAAAGCGCGACGGCTCACGCGCAGCATACGTTCTGAAGAGACTGCCTTTACGAGGTCGGGATTTTGCTCACTTTTCCCCACGATCAATTCCCTCCTCATCGTGACAATTCTAACCCTTATGCACAACAGCAACGATATGTAGACGTGTTTCGTGCCGGGAACGTTACTGAATTCTGCGGAGTCGAAGGTTATCCCGATCGGGTCGTCGCCTCCGAGTCAGATAAACTTAGTCCACGGAAAGCATGGCGAATTCGGTAAACGGAACTCAATCGAAGCGAATCCTGTTCGCAACCGTCGGTTCGCTTGGCGACCTTCATCCCTGCATCGCGCTTGCATTGGAACTCATGCGCCGCGGGCATAGGCCAACGATTGCTACAACCGGGTACTACCGGAAAAAAATCGAGAGTCTCGGAATAGGATTCCATCCCATACGTCCTGATTTCGATCCGACCGACGGGGAAATGATCCGGCAATGCGAAAATTTGAAGCGTGGGCCAGAGATCCTTTTTCGGAAGTTGATTCTTCCTCATCTGCGCGAGACGTTTCAAGACACCCTTCAGGCCGCTTCCGGCGCGGACTTGATGATTGCCGGGGAATTGAATTTCGCCGCTCCTTTGGTGGCGGAGAGGCTCAAGCTGCGCTGGGTCTCCGCGATACTTTCGCCTGCATCTTTCTTCTCCGCCCACGATCCTTCAGTCCTGGTCAATGTCCCCTGGCTGATCCACGTGCACAAGGCCGGCTGGCGAACCTATCGCGCCGTTCTGAATCTGGGCAAGCTGGGAGCAAGGCACTGGTGGAATCCCGTACGCGAATTGCGGCGCGAGCAAAAGCTTCGGCCTGATTGCGATCCCGTCTTCCGAGACAAGTTTTCGCCTGAATTGGTCCTTGCACTTTTTTCCCCGCTTCTGGCTAAACCGCAACCGGATTGGCCGGCTCAAACTTTGCAGCCCGGATTCGTATTCTTTGACGCTCAGGGTTTCAGCGACGGCGCAGATCGCGGACTCGAAGAGTTTTTCGAGACCGACAACCCTCCCATCGTCTTCACCCAGGGATCCACCGCTGTCCATTCGCCGGGAAACTTCTACGAGGTCAGCGCGGAAGCTGCAAGGAAGCTGGGCCGGCGCGCATTGCTGCTTGGCACTACCGTTCTGCCTGGAATCCAATCCTCGAGCATCCAGGCGCTGTCTTATGCGCCATACTCTCAGGTCTTCCGCAAAGCGGCGGTCATTGTTCATCAGGGCGGTTCAGGAACAACCGGCCAGGCATTGCTGGCGGGCCGGCCTCAGTTGATCGTACCTTTCGGATGGGATCAGCCGGATAACGCTGCCCGAGTCGCGCGGCTCGGCGCGGGAATACATTTGCCGAGAAGCGCTTATTCGGTCAACGCCGCTGTTGCGGCTCTTGAGCGCCTGCTCTTGGAGAAGCAGTTTTCAAACCGTGCTGCACAAGTGGGTGCAGGAGTGCAATCCGAAGACGGTCTCACTTTAGCCTGCAACGCTATCGAGACTCTACTCGCACGTTGAAAATTGTTTAGTACCGCTGCAGAAACTCCGGGTCAACCGGGTTCTCAAACAGCGAAGCGTCGCGTGTAACGATAGTCAGCCCCGACGGCGTAACGAAGTAGCGGCGTTTATCCTCGACCGGGTCGTAACCGATGACCGTGCCCTCGGGAATATGAACGTCTCGATCGATGATGGCACGGCGAATGCGGCAATGGCGGCCGATGTTCACGTGCGAAAAAATCACGCTTGCGTTCACTTCAGAATAGGAATTAACACGCACATCCTGCGAAAGCACCGAGTTTGACACCGAGGCGCCGGAGATGATGACGCCCGCGGTAATGACCGAATCGACCGCGGTGCCGGTGCGGCCGGGCTCGCCGAAAACAAATTTGGCGGGCGGATACTGGCGCACGCGAGTGCGCATGGGCCAGGTCTTGTCATAGAGATTGAAGGTCGGCGAAACCGAACACAGGTCCATGTTGGCATCGTAGTAAGCGTCCAGAGTGCCAACATCGCGCCAGTAGAGTGCCTGTTGTTTATTCTCGTCCACAAAGCTGTAAGCCATCATTCGTTTCTTGCCCAGCAAATTGGGCAGAATGTCGTGGCCAAAATCGTGTTTGGAGTTGGGATCCTCGGCATCGGCAATCAGCGCCTTCAACAGCACCTCGGTGTTGAAGACATAAATTCCCATGGAAGCATCGACAGCGTTGGGATTGAAAGGAGACCGGAATGTGGTCGAAACCGGCTTCTCCTGAAAGCCTAGAATCTCGCCCGACTTGCCCACCTCAACTACGCCCAGTTGCCTGGTTTGTTCCGGCGGAATCGGCAGCGTCGCCAGTGTAACCTCGGCCTTCGTCTGCTTGTGGTATTGCAGCATCCGGCTGTAATCCATCTTGTAGATGTGGTCGCCGGAGAGGATGATCATGTACTTCGGCTGCTCGCTGCCGATGGAATAAATATTCTGGTAGACCGCATCCGCTGTGCCCATGTACCAGTTCGAGCCGGTACGCTGCATCGGCGGCAGCAGCTCAAAGAACTCGCCCAACTCCTGAGCCACTATGCCCGTCCAGCCCTCGCGGATATGCCGATTGAGCGAGAGCGCTTTGTACTGCGTGAGGATGTAAACCTTGCGTAATCCCGAGTTGATGCAGTTGGAGAGGGTGATGTCGATGATGCGGTAATGCCCGCCGAAGGGAACGGCTGGTTTGGCGCGATCACGGGTGAGCGGGAAGAGCCGCTCTCCGGCTCCGCCTGCAAGCAACACTCCAAGTGTTTCTCTCATATAGTTTTGACCCGGCCTTGCTGTCGCCCCCGTTCGGAGTATGAATGCTAAGCTGAACGGCGCCGCTGAGACAAGCCTAATTTGCGGCACACATTTCCCGCGTCTCACCGAACGGTGGAGCATACCACACGCAGATGAAATTGGCAGGCTCCGGTTGCATCTTCAATCTTGGATACGGCCCTAGCGCTTTTTCTTGAACTTGTATTCGACGCCGACGGAGATGGCGAAATTGACGTCGTATTGGGTGACCTTGGGCGCGTTGGCGCTGCTGATGCTGTAGTAGTGCGTCATCACCGCGTCCGGCGTAATCCGAAATACCCAGCGCGGCGAGCGGTTGAGGTCGAAATGGCCGCCGATAATTGCCGCGGGAGCAATTTGGTTGCTGTAGAAATCCACGACGTATGGCGGGTTTCCGCGCAAATCCTGCTGGAAGTTCCCAGAGACGCCGCCGAACATGGCGTGGGCCAGTATGGCTCCATGTCTGTTATGCGGGCCCAGCCACTCCGCTCCACCGGCGAAAAATGCCTCGCTCACAAACGGTCCCTTGATGGGTCCCCCAGGCGGATCATTGGGCGCTGCGCCGCTGGTGCCCAGATAATATCGCCCCGTTCCCTCCACGGCCCAATGCTTGCTGAACCAATACGAACCTTCTGCGTCGAGGCCGCCGAGGTTAGAGCCTTGCAGCAGTGTGGGACCGGCCTTCATGTGGTCGTAAGCTGCGCCCAAAGAGATGTCGAAGCGGTTGTCATAGCGCACATTGGCCAGCGGATCGACGGAGACGTAGCTGCCATTGCTGCTGCTCTGGAGCTGAGTTGTCTGGGCGGGCGCCACTTGAGCCTGGGCGCAAGTTCCGGCACAGAGAGTCAAGGCGGCAATAGCAACAAGAGAGACGGTCAAACGAACTGGGAAACGCATCATCCTCAAGCTTACAGGACCGCGCCGAGAGGGGACAATCCAAAAGGGCTTCATTCTGTTGGGTCTATGGTTCACAGTATTCAGACTGCCGAGTCCACACAAGGTAACGCGCTGTCTTCAAGGTTTCGACGACAGTTTCCACCCCGGCTCGCAAGCCGGACTGCGGTGCCAGCGGCGGCGCAATGTGGACCCGCCATTCCAAAGGCAGCCGGCTGAAGATCATCCCGGCCCGCGGCAGATGACTGGCCGTAGAAACGACCTCTGCAGAGCGCCAACCGTGGGCTTTCATGATGCGTACGGAGAAGCAGGCGTTTTGGATCGTATCCTTTGCCTCTCCCTCCTCAAAAATTGCAGACTCGGGAATGCCCTGGGCCTCGGCTGCGCGAGCCATCGAGCGAGCCTCCACAAAGCGGTTGTAAGCCGCTCCACCGGTGAGGATGAGGCGCGGAGCTACGCCACGGTCGTACTCGTGAACGGCTTCCGTAACGCGGGCCAGTTGCCTGGGCGTCGGATTACCGTCTTCGTCAGCCGGCGAGCCCAACACAATGATCGCGTCGAAACGTCGGAGCGAAGTATTCGATCTGGGCGCCAGGCTCCGTTCGATGGCTGCCCAAGCGAAAAGGGCAAGAATAGCGATCATTGATGCCACAATGACGCGGATTGGCCAGCGCCTGGGTTTTCGGCGCGATTTTCGGCGGGACGGCTTAAGAGCCAAAAAGACTTCCTCCAGATTTCAGTCTAGTCGTTCTCCAATGCCGCCAACCCATGAGCAATCAAACAGTGTCGCTTCATCGGATGGGTCGCCGCCGCTACCTTCTCTCCGATAGGTGGGAGTCGCAGCACTCCGTGCCAACATGTTGTCTCGTCAAACCTGCGGTCTTGTTTCTTACCAGATCGAAAGCCATCAACCCAGCTCAGCCGGTACGCCCCACGAGGAGAAGACAAATTCTTCCTTTGGCTTGCGCTGGCGGGGCGCTTCTTCCAGCGCAACAAGCTTCTCGTGGGTTAAAGCGGACGGCTCCCCTTGATAGCCGAGAGCGATGGCACTGCCAAGTGCGTAATCCTCTGGTATCTCAAGGACCTGGCGTGCGGCTTCGCGGTCAAATCCGCCCATCTGGTGGGTGGCAAGACCGAGGTGGGCAGCTTCCAGGGCAAGCAGCGCAGTAGCCGCGCCCAAATCATAGAGGGCATATGCGTTGGCTGCGCCATTGTGAGCGAAGGTGATCTTGGTGACGCTCAGGATTAGAACCGGAGCCTTTGGTGCCCACGTTTGGTTAAAGCCCGCCAGAGTTGAGGCGATCCTGTCGTGGGTAACCGAGTTACGAACGCCAACCAGATAACCCCATGGCTGCCCATTGCTGGAGGACGGCGCCCAGCGCGCCGCTTCAAACACGAGAGCCAGATCGGCAGGTGAAACGTCGCGGTCGGAAAACGAGCGCGGGCTCCAGCGATTGGTGATCGCGGGGAGAATGCCCTCGGCCACACTAGTCTTCAACTTATTCACTTCACTGATAGATAACGCCATAAACAAGGCTCCTGGCGGTGATCCTGACCGCGCTTTTTTGATTCATATGCAAGGCGAAAGGTTCCGTCAAATTCAGTCTGTCTGCTTTTCTCCGGATCGAGTACCGATCTTCGCGCTGTGTTGACCTGCAATTCACCATCTCGCAATGTTGCAAAGCTTCAATGGACAAATCAGCAACAACCGACAAGTCAACCCCAGCGCTGCTCGATTCAACTCCCCGCCAAAATGGGAGCTGATCTCAGCCGGCAAGCTTGACGCAAAATTACGAAATCGATGAAAAACTCATGCGTTCTTTATTGTCTTTTTCGAATGAGGTGAAAAAATAGTCGGACCATTCTCTCTGCCACTGAAGATTTGGAAGAAGGGCCCAACCCACTTCCAATTGAGTATTGCGGTAACTCCAAACTCGCAAACATGTCCAAAAGCCTTGAGAGAGACATGAAAAGTCCCCTTCTGCATATCGCAGCAGTGCGGTCAAACCATCTAGAAACCCAGCTGAACTTCGAGGAGAGCCAAAATGTCAAAAAGCAATCATTTCGTTCCATGTCGATTTACGGCAGTTCTTTTCATGTGCATGTTATTCGGCAGCGTCTTTGCCTCAGCTCAGAGCTCCGGCGCGGGCACGATTGCCGGAACCATCACCGACGGGAAACAGGGCGTAATTCCCGGCGCTTCAGTGACCGTGACCAATGTCGACACCGGCATTGAACATCCATACACGACCAACTCCGATGGCATATACGTAGCGCCCTTTCTGCAGCCTGGTCACTACAAGGTTGATGCCGGTGCCAGCAGCTTCGGCAGGGTGGAGGCCAATAACTTGACCCTTCAAGTTGGCCAGACGCTGACCATCGATCTCGCCCTGACTGTGCAATCGGCTACTACCACGGTCGAGGTCACGAGTTCAACTCCATTGCTGGACCTGGAACAGACCGAAGTCTCGCAGGTGGTCGATCAAAACATTATCCAGAACCTTCCGGTCAATGGCCGCAACTGGAGCGACTTTGTTCTGCTGACGCCCAACGTCGTGCCCGATGGCGGCAGCGGCATGGTGAGCTTCCACGGAATCAGCGGCCTTTACAACCAGAACTATGTCGACGGCGCGAACAATAATCAAATGCTATTCAGTGAGGCTCGCGGCCGGTCATCGGGTGCGCCTTATGTTTACAGTTTGGATGCGATCAAGGAGTTCCAGACCGAGGCATCAAACTACTCTGCTGAGTTCGGCCAGGCGGCCGGCGGTCAGGTGAACGCCATCACCAAGAACGGAACCAACGATCTGCATGGCGACCTGTTCTACGCCCTGCGCTATCCGGATTTGAATGCGCTGGACCCTTACAGCAAGTGGGCGGCGCTGCATAACAACGGCCCCAAATTCCTGTTAACGCAGCCCGTTCACCAGCAGAATGGGTTTGGCGGCAGCATAGGCGGTCCCATCATCAAAGACAAGCTCTTTTACTTCTTTACCTCTGATAACTTCCGCCGGGCAGGCCGCGCACTGTACTACGAAACAAACACTGTGTCCCAAACGCCCTCTGGAACGTATGGCTCCACAACCTTGGTTACGCCCGCACAGTGCCCGGTACTGTCGGGGCTCACAGGCGCAAATGCTGCTCTGAACGGCGACCCGGCTATCACCGCCGCACAATGCACCGCCGCCATCAATTTCCTCTTGGGCTTTCAGGCTGCGCCCACTCGCTTCGCGAAAGAAACGCTCATTTTCCCGCGCGTGGACTATCAGTTGAACTCGAAGAATCTGGTCTATGCCAACTTCAATGGCGCGGATTTTGATCAGACCTTCGGCTACGCCCCCAATGCCACTTATTCCAACACTTCGCCCAGCACCAACGCCCCGACCAGCTACCATGAGCGCTTCTTAATTGCGCATTGGACATCGACCATTACCAGCACAGCCGTCAACGACCTCCGCTTCCAATGGGGCCGCGACCTGGAAACAGCCGGAGCCAATGCTCCCGGACCCAGCGTAAGCATGGGCGCTGAGGTCTACGGCATGCCCAACGCTCTGCCCCGCATTGCTGAGCCGGACGAGCATCGCTACCAGATCACAGACGTATTTTCAAAGGTGCAGGGCAAGCACACGCTGAAGTTCGGCGGCGATATCAACATCGTTCACGAAGTCATGATCAACCTGTTCCAGGGCGGTGGCATCTATGGCTACTCCGGTACAGTCACTTCGGAGTTCCAGAATTGGGCGGAAGATGCTTTTGCAGGTCAGGCCGGCGATATTGACCCATTCGCAGGCGCGCATTACAACACTTTCGTCCAAACCATCGACCTGATCAACAAGGCGCCAGGAACCGCCGGCGCGGATGATTTCTGGATGAAGATGTACGACGGCTTTGGCGAGGACACCTGGAAGCTCAACCAGAAACTGACACTGAATCTCGGCGTACGCTACGACCTTCAGTTGACGCCCAACCCCTCCGTTCCAAACACCTCCTCGGCACTCTCCACGGAGTACAACTCCACCATCAAGAATGTGACCGACCGCGTCCAGCCGCGTATTGGATTCGCATACAGTCCCTTGAACGGCACAGTTGTCCGAGGCGGCTACGGCATTTTCACGGGCCTCAACCAGGGCAGCACCTACTATGCCATGCGCGTAGAAAACGGAGAATACCAGATCAACTACAACTACACCGGCTGCAACGCCGCGTGTACCACCGCGAACCAGCCGCAGCTCGTGTTCCCCAACGTTCCCTTCAATGTGACCGGGCCACCACTGACCGCGGCTTTGTATCCCACTGGCGGACACGCCCCCACAGTGACCCCGATTTCGGCATCGGCAACCACCAGCTTCCATGGCTTGTCGCCGAACTTCGTTCCCCCGATTACTCATGAGATGGATTTTTCGATCGAACAAGCCTTGCCCGGTAAGCTCTCGCTTTCGGTCGGATACGTTGGATCGCGCGCGCTTCGTCTCCCGGTCTTCGTCGACGCCAATCTGGTCGGACAGACTCCGCACGGAGTGCGCTCTTTCAACGTCACCCATCCCAACGGAACGACCAGCTTGTTAACCGTTCCGTACTACCTGGCCTCCGACCGCATCAATCCCGCGCTGACCTCAATCAATGCCGGGTTCAGCGTTGCCAATTCCTGGTATAACTCGATGGCTGTTACCATTCGCAGGCCCATGGAACACGGACTAGAGGTGCTGCTGAACTACACCTGGTCAAAGGCTTTGGACGACGACATGGTGTCGGGAACCTTCGGTACCTTCTATGGTGGCAATCCAGTCCTCGATCCCAACAATCTGAGGGGCGAATACGGCCGCTCAGATCTTGACCTGCGCAACCGTGTTGTCGGAACCGTGGTTTGGAATCCAATGTTCATGGAAGGCAATCCGTGGATGAAACAGGGCATCGACGGCTTTACCTTCTCAGGCACCCTGACCAAGTCCACTGGCGTCCCGATCGATGCCGCGATGAGCGGCACCATTGCCAGCAACCTTACCGGCAATGCAGCGTCTCTGGCCGCGGCAGACGGCAATATCTACGGCGGCGCGATGAGTTCCTCCTCCGGCGCAGCCACCACCGGGCGCCCACCCGACATCCAGCGCAACAGTCAAGCCGGGCCGGGCGTCAGCAACATTGATTTCCGGGTGACGCGCGACATCCCCATTCACGACAAAATCTATCTGCAGTTCGTCGGCGAGGCATTCAACCTGTTCAATCATGCGATTGTGTCGGGCGAGAATACCACCTTTGCCTCATACGCCGCGCCGAAAGCCAGCGGATGCCCAGCCACTGCAACAGTCCCAACCGGCGCTACATTCTGGGGGTGCATTACTCCCTTTGTGCCATCCACACCGGCCTCGGGGTTCGGGGTAGAGACAGGTACCAACAGCGCGTTGTACGGCCCGCGCCAACTTCAGGTGTCGGCCAAGTTTTTCTTCTAAATCAAATCCGTGGGGAACTCAACGGGCGGCGGCTTCGGCTGCCGCCCGTTGCTTTGCGGCTGATCCGATTTCCCCGTTTACGGATAAATGCGATGCAGCGTCCGGGCGAAGGGGATGGTCTCGCGCACGTGGTCCAACCCGCATATCCAGGCCACTGCGCGCTCAATGCCCATGCCGAAGCCCGAGTGCGGAACGCTGCCATAGCGGCGCAGGTCCAGGTACCACTCGAAAGCTTCCTTTGGAAGCTGGTGTTGCTCGATGCGGCTCAGCAAGAGCTCGTAACTCGAAACGCGCTGCGAGCCACCGATGATTTCGCCGTAGCCCTCCGGAGCCAGAACGTCGACGCAGAGTGCGAGATTCGGGTTAATCGGATCCGGCTCCATGTAGAACGCCTTCACGTTGGACGGGTAGCGATGGACCATGACAGGCCGGTCAAACTGGCTGCTCAGCCAGGTCTCGTCCGGAGAGCCGAAGTCGTTGCCATATTCGAAGGGCTGCTCAAGATGGCCAGCCTTGTGCGCGGCATTAAGCAGGCTAACCGCGTCGTCGTAAGTGATGCGCGGAAATGGCGGTGCGATGGCTTCCAGCTTCGCCAGGTCGCGTCCGATAACCTGTAACTCCGAAGCCCGGTTCTTGAGCACGGATTGAACAATGTGACTAAGAAAGTTTTCGGCTAATTCGAGCAGGCCGTCAAGATCGCAATAGGCCACTTCAGGCTCGATCATCCAGAACTCGGTCAGGTGACGGCGAGTCTTCGATTTTTCAGCGCGAAATGTGGGTCCGAAGCTATAGACCTTTCCCAGAGCCAGCGCAGTCGATTCGATGTAAAGCTGCCCCGATTGAGTCAGGTAGGCCGGGTCGCCGAAGTAATCGACGGGAAAAAGCGTTGAAGTGCCTTCGCACGCAGCAGGCGTCAGGATGGGCGGGTCGGTTCGGATGAAACCGTTGCTATCGAAGTACTCTGCCGCCGCGCGCATGATTTCAGCTCGAATGCGCAGGATGGCGGACTGGCGCGGCGAACGGACCCACAGGTGACGATGCTCCATGAGGAAGTCGACGCCATGTTCTTTGAGGGTGATCGGATATGGGTCCGATTCGGGTACGCGCTGCACGACCTGGAGGTCTAGAACGTCGAGTTCATAACCTCCCGGCGCCCGCTTGTCGGCGCGAACCTTCCCGGTGACGATGACGCTGGACTCCTGCGTCAGGCCTTTGAGCGCGTCAAAGACTTCGGCAGGCACGCTCTTCACGTGCGCTACGCCCTGAATCGTCCCTGTGCCGTCGCGAAAGATGGGAAAGAGCAGCTTGCCGCTTTCGCGCAGGTTATAGAGCCAGCCGCGCAGAGTAACGGCCTGTCCCTCATACTGGCCAAGCGTAGCGATAGTCGTCACCGGCGGTGCGGCAGACGCGGGATGATCAGCTTGCGGGGTAGTTATCTCTGGAGCTGCTGAGGCCTTTTGATCTTCGGACATCAGGTTCCTCGGTGGCCGGAATTAGGTTGGTTGGCCAGACTTGCAAGTGCAACGGTTGCGGATCGGAAATTCGAGACTGAGCAGCGGGTTTCAACCCCTGAAAGGTGCCAAATTATGGGGCGTTCAGGCCGGGCCCTTGTTACCTTGCCGGCAAAGGCCGCTCCACGACTGCAGTTCTAGAATAACCCTCGTAACCCACGAAACAGCGATCCTGGATCACACACCCCTCGGTAGCGTAAGTTTAATGGCACGGGAAATTTTTTTGACCCGGACAACTTTTTGTTCCGGAACGCATTCTGAATCTTGTACGGGCGAGTCGATGCGCCGGCGGGCGGGAGGGTCCGATGGCCGAGTCAGTGGTGAAGAGCGAAGAGACGAATAAGACCCAGGTGGATCCCGAAACTGCGGAACGATTCATCGCGGAGAAGCGAATCGGCGAGCGCATCAAGCGGCTGCGCCTGAAGAAGTCGATGGGCCTGGTCGAGCTGGGCAAGCATACCGGCTTGTCGGCGAGCTTTCTATCTCAACTTGAAACCGGGCGGGTAGTGCCGACCTTGCGGAACCTGGCTCGTATCGCGATGGTGTTCTCAAAAGATTTGTCGTTTTTCTTTGAGAGTGAGCCGCAGTCGATCTTCAGAATTCACCGCCGGCATGACCGTGTGAGGATGCCGCAGACTGGGGTTGAGCCGCCGACGTATTTTTTTGAAAGTCTCGCCTACATGGTTCCTGACAGGTACATGGACCCATACTTTGCCGAGTTCGTACCGTTGACCAAGGAGTTGGCGCCCAAGGCCCACATGCACGAGGGTTTTGAATTCCTATACGTATTGGACGGTGAGCTGGAGTTACACCACGGCGACCAGGCGTGCACCCTCGAGGCCGGCGACGCGGTCTACTTCGACGCGAGCACCGCGCACTCCTATCGGTGCGCGGGCAGAAAGCCCGCAGGAGCCATTATCGTAACCATGCATCAGCCGCTGCAAGGGCAGGCGATGCTGCAGCGCGGTGCGAGCGCGGGAATGACGGCTAAGGTAGCGCCGGGACTTAAATAAGATTTTTGGCTCCCACAATTCACGTGCGCTCTAACTCCGTGTCTTCTCGCTTCGGAGCAGTCGGTGGTACATTATTTATGCTTTAATTTGGGTGCCTTTTTATGAGCCGATTCGCCATTTCGGCGCGCGTCCTGATTCCTCTGCTGATTGCATTGACAGCGACTTCCCTTGGGATTTGCGCGCCTCGATCAGATGCGGACAAATCAGTTAAAGGTGAGGGCGTAATTGACCGGGTGATCGTCACTGGATCGGAGCCAGTCTTTCAAGCAGGCGGGTACAGGTTCCGCATCAATGCTGCCACCGAAGTGCAATTTGGCAGAGACTTGCAGTCGCTGAGCGAAGTGGAAACAAATACCTGGGCGATCTTCGAAGGGAGGCTTGACACCACCGGAGAAATCGTTGCGACCAAGGTGACGTTTGCCAAAATGAAGATTCCCAAGAGAGAGTCTGCTTCGAACACCGCGCAGGTGACTACATTTCCTCCAGACAGCAAAATCGATGGCGACAACGGCTTCGGAGTGGGACCAAGTGCATTCCCACCGGAAGACCACGGCGGGTGGTGCGGGTGGTATGACATTACGGATAACCCCGCGTTGCAGGAACAAATTCGACGCCTGGGGATGAAGATTGTGCCCAAGTATCAGCGCGACCTTCCGGCGGATGATCCGGCAAAGATTCCATTCCGCTTCTACGTGGTGGAGGAGAGGGAAATTCGTTCCGATATCTTCTGCGGCGACGGACTCGTTCTGGTCCCGGCAAATGTAGTCAAGCGGCTTGAGAGCGAGGAACAGCTGCTTGCGGCAGTGTTGGCCGATGGCATTGCCGGAGAGCTACAGCTGCAGGCAGGCCATGCGCCCGGATTTAAGAAGAAAGATGCTGTAGCGTTAGCAGCAGTAGGCTCCTTTGGAGTCACGGGAGGCCTGGTCGTTCACGAGGTTTATAAACGTATCGCGGAACACGAGCGAGGACGTATGGCCCTGGCCTTCATGACCGATGCGGGATTCGATCCGCGCGAAGCGCCCGAGGCGTGGCGACTGCTCGCGCCATTTCACTTACCAAAAGACACGTCGGAGTTGAGCTATCCGGAGCGAAGCCAGTATCTCCAAGAACATCCTGAAAGAGCAATATAAAGCGGTGCCTGGCGCAAGCTTTCCGTAGATTGAAATACCGCGGCGACCTCTTCGAGCGCCGTCCACTCCGACTTGATCTCCACCGATTACTTCAACGGGCTGCTCGCAGTGAACTCAGAGCAGCAGGGCTTGACTGCGGCTTGGAACTCCATCAGCTCGGCGCGTGTGCCGTCAGGATCGTACAAATTAAGCTGCCACTTGCCGTCGCGCCCAATCTGCGGCGGACTGTGCCTTGCCGTCAACCTGTCGCCGGCATAGAGCAAATCCACCGTCTTTTCCATATTGAATACGCCGAGCGAAAAGTGATTGAGAACGCCCGCGGTCTCCTGCTTCATGGTTGGTGGAATGCCCCTGGTTTCTGGGCCGGCCACCGTCATGTACTCGATCCAATCGGTACCGTCCGGCACTTGCTGCGAGATCCAGTCGTTCGAAGTATCGGTGTGTCCGCCATGCCAGTAGGGGCGGAAGCCGAGCAGAACGCGATAAAAGGGATTCTCAACATCGGGGCTATGCACGATGCAGCCGACGTGAATGATATGCACGCTGAGCGGGTTCGCCGGGACCGGCTTTGGATTGGCGGGCGGCTGAACGAACTCCACGTTATTGCCTTCAGGATCCTGCACAGTGAACCAGCGGCTGCCATCGCTTCCGTGCTCAATCTGTGCGGGGACAGTAATCCCATGCGCGGAGAGATAGAGTCGCAATTGCTCGGCATTGACGGTGTTGAAGGCGAAGTGGTCCATGCGATTGATCGATGTGTCTCCAGCGGGCAGAGGCAACACTTCAATAAATTGAATCGGGCTGAAGTAGTAGCGCACGCCGGCGGGGTTTTGCGGGTCGTCCCGCTTCTGTCCGCCCAGATCGTGGACATAAAAGTATTCCGTCTTGGCTGCGTCCGTGGTGTAGACGCTCAGGTGCGAAATGCCCGTGATGTGCGGCCGCGCGGGCGTTGCGGCTGCCTGGGCATGATTTGATTGGATAAGTGCGGCAGGCATAAGTACGAATGCGGCTATGGCTGCGAATTGCTGAATTCTCATTTTGATCCTCTTGTTCACGCTTATTACTTGTTTTCACGCTTATTACTTGCTCTTCATGACTGCTACTTTGCAATGTCAACATCTTCCGCAGGAATCAATTCATAACTTACAAACGCGAGGTTCTTGCTATCAGGCGACCAGAACGAAACATTCATTGACCCATCGCCGCCGACAAAATTTGTCAGTACGCGAATCTTGTTGTCGGATGTGGACAAGATGCGCAGCGCCACGTCCTTGTTGGCGAGATGGCCGGTTGTGCCCTTGCCGTAGGAAACAAACACAATCCATTTTCCGTCGGGCGAGGGGTGAGGCGTCCAACTGTTCAGTCCGTCGAAGGTGATCTGCTCAGGCTGGCTGCCATCGGGTTTCATCCGCCAGATTTCCATTGAACCGCTGCGATCGGAATTGAAATAAATGGAACTGCCATCGGCGGAGTAGTCGGGGTCATCACTGATGCCGGTGCCGGTGGTGAGTGCGGTCTCCGCTCCGCCCTCAACGGGGATCGAATAAATGTTGCCGGAACCATGGCTGGGCCGCGTGAATGCGATGGTCTTGCCATCGGGCGACCAACTGTGGAAGTAGGAATCAGGATGCTCGGTGACGATGCGCGGCTCGCCCCCGCCGGATGGAATGATGAAGACGTGGCGTCCGGGAAAAGCAGGCGCAGTGCAGGTGATGGCGAGCCATTTTCCGTCAGGGGATAGGCCATGGCTGCCGGTGCAGTCGGTCGCGTTGCCAGTGTCAATCTGTGTCGGCGTTCCGCCCTTCACCGGAATGGTGAACATGTGCCCGCTGCCATTGAAGATGAGGTTGAGATTGTCTTTGCTCCAATTAGGAGCCTGGATTCGGCCCGGCTCGGAGTAGACAATCTCGCGGCGCGTGTCGTCGGCAGCCCCGATAGTTTCAAGCGTGCTGATTAAGACTGGCGCGGAAGCGGCGGGTGCGGCCAGTTCTTTCAGTTCCACGTGGGAGAAGGTCGCTGTCTCCACAACGTCCTTATCGTGCGAGCAGAGGCCAATGCCAACATAAAACGGCCCATCGAGATGCAGCTTGATGGACGTGCCCGCGGGATGCAGCGGCTCGCCCGCCATGGAAAGAAACATCGTGATGATGTCGCCGCGTTTTATCAGGCGAAGCCGCTTCGGCGCGGCGATATTGAGCTCCAGACCCGAGGTCTCCGCGCCTTTCGCAGCGCGGGATTGCAAGGCCGTCAATCCCACTCCGTGCAGCGCGGCATCGGCATAGACTGCGTCTGCGTCAAGCGTCTGACGAAAGATCAAAATCGCCTTCCGGTGCGGATTGTGTTGGCCGATGGTGACGGGGAAGTTGATGTCCGCGCTGAGCGAAAGATCGCCGCTCATTTTTTTCCAGACAAAATGAAATCCGTCAACGGTAGACCAGAGATTTGTTCCCGCGGCGGTAAGCGTGTAAACGCCGCTGGCCGCATCGTACATCGCTGTCCCGGCAGGGGTAACGCTGCCCACATCCGACTGCCCTTCAAAGATGCCAAGCGATGCTGCGCTGGGCTGCGCAATAAGACGCGCTGAAAAGAAGCAAATGGTCAAGCACAAGAAAAGCGACGCGCGGGCGGAACTCCTGAACATTGGAAATGCCTCAATGAGAATCGATTTAGAGACTACACGGCGTGAGTACGCCTCGTTTGTACGGCATGCAAAATATAGGTTCGTGAGATGACACTGTCAACCGAGTCCTAAAGTCTGTTAGAGCGCAATGACCGCATGATCCTGCTCCACTCCGCCGCGATCAGGGAGCTATGCGGGCGAAGTAATCCGCCACCTGCAGCCAGTTATCCACGCGGACAAAACCTGTTGCGGTCAGGTTATGAGGGGCAGTGTAAAGAATGCCCTGGCCTTCAAACCGAAGCAGGTTGCGAGGCAAATCGTCGATAAGATAGTCGGCGCGAAGAATCGACTTGTTGCCGCAAAAGACATAATGCGTGGGCGGGATAAACGGAAAATGGCGCTGCAACCAGCGATACTTGGGTCCCAGCGAATTGGGGACGGTCATGGCCTGCGTGGCGATGAAGATTTCAAAGCGCGTGGAGAGATCTTCAAGTACCGGCTGGGCGTCGGGCATAAGCGCCAGGTCCTCAAAAAAGTCTTCGGCGTCAAGGAAGGCGCGTAGCTGCTCCTGACGGTCAAGCGGAGCAACCTCCCAGAGCCCTTTGCCCACCAGATCCTGGGTAGTCACTTCTTCGTCGAAGGTCTGATTGTAACGGCGCAGGTGTTCGGCGAGAGTGTCCGCCATGACCTCATCCATGTCCACACAGATGCGCTGCATGATGCTAAGCTCCAGCGGGATTAGTCTTGCGGGCGCGCGGCCGGGCAGCGGGGGTATGCGCCGGCTGCGGAGCTTTAGGAGCAGGCGCCATAGCTGGGTCCCAGTAGAGCAGGCGGCCGCAACTGTCGCAATGCAGCAGTTCGCCCTCGCGAAGCTGATTCCACATCTGGGGGCGCACACCCATGCGGCAGCCGGTGCACTGCTGGTTATCAACGCGGGCGATTCCCGTGCCGCGCGAGCCGGAGAGCCGGTCATAGCGGAGAAGAACGTCTGGCTCGATAAGCGGGCGAAGGGCTTCACGCTCCAGGTTGAGGACGGCCAGTTCGGCTGTGAATTCCTTTTGACGAAGGGCGGCGCGCACGCGAATTTTCTCAAGCGCTGCAGCGAGTTCTTCAACGTTTACGCGGGCCGCGGCGAGGGCAGCTTCCAGGGCTTCAGTGCGCTCCAGGCTGACGAGCTCCTCACTTTCGAGGCGATCAGCTTCTGAACTGGCAAAGGTGATTTCATGGTCGATTGCCGCGGCCTGCTCCGGAGTTTTTACCGAGTCGAGCTGAGTTCGGAAGCGGACGATCTTTTGCCGATGAGCTGCAATGTCGCGATCCAGCCGCGTGCGCAGGGATTCTTCGCGAGTGAGCGCATCAGAGGTGTCGGCGGAATGGCGCTCAGCCGCGGCAAGGGCGGCTGCGGCGTCGGCAATTTCCGCTGGAAGGGCACGAAGCGCGAGGGTCAGGCGTGTGCGCTCCAGATCCACGCTTTGCAACTTTACGAGGTTTTCAATTTGCGCTTGCATCCGTGTAATGGAGTCTACGGCATTTGGCATGAATTGAGAAACCGGGGGAACCGAAACCGGGGAAAACGCATCTTACCTTGTCCGGCTTATGCGTTTTCACACTTCCGCTGGAAGTGGATGTCACTTCAAGCCGATGGGATCGCTGCATTCTGAGAAAGCGGAGACTATCCAGATACCTGCATTCGATCAGCGATCGAGCTTCGTCTTGAAACGCGTCTAATTCGATGCAGAGCCAATCAAATGCGGAAATCAGGGTTGAGCGGGAGAATACTGAGAGAATGGTAGCGGATCCGGAGGCGGGTTTGGCGAACGGTCGAACATCTTTCTGGCGCAGGAATCGGTGGATCTTATGGGCCGGCGGCGTCTTACTGGTGGGCGTAACCGCCCTGGCCATCGTTGTGGCAGTGCTGGCGCACCGCGCTGAACCCTATGTGCGCGCGCACATTGTCGAAGGCCTGCAGCAAAGGTTTCATGCGCGGGTGGAGCTGGACAGCTTTCACATGTCCCTGCGCAGCCACCTGAACGGCCATTGGGGCGTCTGGGCCGAGGGTAAAGGATTGCGCATCTGGCCGCCGGCAGACTCGGCGGAAGTTGCCGCGCCGGGAGTGCCGGACGCCGGCGTTGTGGATGCCAGGCCCCTCATCAATCTCGACGAGTTCAGCTTTGATGCGCCGCTGATTTATACGCGAGGCAAGCCATTTCAAATCTCCATCGTTCAGCTCCAGGGCCTGGATGTGGATCTGCCACCCAAATCTCATTTTCAACATCAATCTTCCCGGTCCCCGGCAGGCGAGACAAACAACAGCAAGATGGTGCCCCTTGGCGTCGACAGTATCGAGTGCAACAACGCGCAAGTGGTGCTCGAAACCAGCAAGCCGGGCAAGTTGCCCATGCAGGTTGTGATCGCGCATTTCAAACTCACTGGCATTGGTTCGGGCCAACCCATGGAGTTTGAAGCCGAGCTGACCAACCCAAGGCCCAAGGGTGCGATCCACACTACCGGAAGCTTTGGACCGTGGGATCATGGCGACCTTGGAGAAAGTCCCGTCAGCGGGAATTATCAGTTCGATCATGCGGATTTGGGCGACTTCAAAGAGATCGCTGGAATCCTCTCATCGACCGGCCACTACGAGGGAACCTTGCGCGACCTCACTGTAGACGGCGAGACTGATACGCCCGACTTTCGGCTCCGGCCATTCGACAATCCGCTCCCGCTGCATACGACATTTCACGCAAAGGTGGATGGCACCAACGGCGACACATGGCTCGAGCCGGTAGATGCGACGCTTGCGCATTCCCACTTCACCGCGCAGGGTCAGGTCGTGCGGGTCTTGGTTTCCGAGCCCGGCACAGGTGAAAAGCGAAGCGTGGGCCATGATATTGCACTCAAAGTGAACGTCGACAAGGCGCGGATTGAGGACTTTCTGCGCCTGGCAAGCCACGAAGAAACGCCGCTGTTGACCGGGGCAGTAAAGGTGAATACGACACTGCATATTCCGCCAGGACCAACGCACGTTCACCAGCGGCTGCAACTGAACGGGAACTTTGTGCTGAACCAGGCGGAGTTTTCAAGTCCAAGAATTCAGGGCGGCCTTGAGCAACTGAGCCTGCGCGGCCTTGGCCGGCCAAGAGACGTGAAGACTACCGACCCGGCAAGCGTCGACTCGAAGATGGAAGGCGATTTCCAGTTGAACGGTGGCGTGATCAAACTGTCTGAACTGACGTATACGGTGCCGGGAGCCACGATTCAACTGACAGGCACATACGCTATCGAGGGCGGCGCGCTGAATTTTATGGGCGACGCAAAGATGCAGGCCACGGTCTCTGAGATGGTTGGAGGTTGGAAGGGATTGCTGCTGAAGCCGGTCGACCGCTATTTAAAGAAGGATGGCGCCGGCACGGAGATCCCGATTCATATAAGAGGTACGCGCGAGCATCCCGAATTCGGGATCGATTTCGATCGCATGCGGAGCAAGCCGGCTCCCCAGACGGATCAGCAGAAGTAGCCCCGCATCGAACCGAAGGTCAGCCCAGAAAAACGCTCATCGCGATCCTTTCCGCCGATGTGTTAGCTTGGGTCGCAGCATTGCCGAATCGAATTGTAGACAAAGGGAAAGACACGGAACCAGCCATGCACTGGTTCAACCGTGTCGCGAGGGTCATTTCGGGCTCTACTCCGGGACTGTCTCTTGCCGCGGCGGCGCTCGGAGCAGGAGGACAAACTTCGAAGGTGAATCCAAAGCCGCAGTCCAAAACACAAGCCCCACGCAGGGCAATCAGCGCCACCTCATCCAACATGGAAGACTGGTGGAAGAACGCCGTCATCTACGAAATTTATCCGCGCAGCTTTCAAGACACGAACGGAGACGGCATTGGCGACCTGAATGGGATCACCTCGCGATTGGACTACCTGAAAGATCTGGGAGTGGATGCGATCTGGATCACGCCTTGCTATCCATCGCCGCAAATTGACTTCGGCTACGACATCTCGGACTACAAGAGCATCGATCCTGAATACGGAACCCTTGCCGATTTCGACCAGCTAGTCGCCGAGGCTGCGAAGCGTCACATCCGCATCATCATGGACATGGTGATGAATCACACCTCGGACAAGCACGAGTGGTTCCTTCAGTCACGATCTTCGCGCGACAACCCGTATCGCGATTGGTACATATGGCACGATGGCAAGGGCCAGACCGCAACAGACAAAGGTCAGCCGCCCAACAACTGGCAGTCGCTCTTTGGTCACTCGGCGTGGGAGTGGGATGAAAAAACGCGCCAGTACTACTATCACAAGTTTTATATCCAGCAGCCGGACGTGAACTGGAACAATCCAAGAATCCACGAGGCGTTCAAAGATATTGTCCGGTTCTGGTTGAATCGCGGTGTGGGCGGCTTCCGTTTCGACGCGATCACCACCCTCTTTGAAGACCCGAGCCTGGCCGATGAGGACGTGGTCAAGGACAATGAGGGCAATCCGATCATCAATGCCTACGGCGATCCCCAGCTGGATAACTCGAAGACCGACAACCAGCCGGGACTGCATTCTGTGGTGCATGAAATGCGAGAGACCGCGGACGCATTCAACTCGCCCACGTTTCCCGGCACACGCGTGCTGATCGGTGAAACCTACATGGACAACATTGAGGAACTTGCAACCATGTACGGGCCGCCCGGCAAGCCGGAGTTTCACCTGCCCATGGACACGCAGGTGGCCATGATCAACAAGCTCGATGTCACCGCGTTCCGCAGCAGGCTGATTGAAGTGGAGACCGAGATTGGCCCCAACACGCCGCTGCTTCTATTCGACAATCACGACAACCCGCGGCTCGATGCGCGCTACGGCGACGGCATACACGATACCGGCATCCAGAGAGTTTTATCGACGATCCTCTTCGCCAGTCGCGGTGCCGCGCTGTTTTATTACGGCGACGAGATTGGGATGAAGACCACTCCGCCCAAACGCAAAGAAGATGTAAAAGACCCGATCGGAATCACCGGCTGGCCCAGGGAAAAAGGCCGCGATGGCGAGCGGACGCCGATGCAGTGGGACACAAGTGCGAATGCGGGATTTACCACCGGCACGCCCTGGCTGCCGGTGCCGCCAAGCGCCGCAACCATCAACGTTGAGGCCCAGAAGGCAGATCCAAATTCGCTTCTGGCGTGGTATCGGAGCTTGATCCAGCTCAAGAAGACCAACCCAGCCGTTGCCCACGGCGCCAACGTCATGCTCGATCAAGAGAACACCAAAGTCCTGACCTGGCTGCGCCAGTTGCCGGGAGCCGCCGAGGTGGTGGTGTCGGTGAACTTCACGGCTGAGCCACAAACGGTAAACCTGGCAGCCGGTGGAGCAGGCCTGACGGCAGCGCATCTGCAAACGCTGCTGAAGACTCCAGGCGGCCCGGAGCCGGTTTCGATGGACCAGATCGAGCTGGGGCCATACGGCGTTTACATCGGAGAAGTGCGCTAGTTCGATGCATCCAGCCCCTGTGGTGTATCGTCCAATTCGTATGGCAACTACTCCAAACAGCGCCCCCCATCCCGCGCCTGAGGCGGAAGAGGTCTACCGCCGCTGGCTTCAATATCTCGACGACGAGTTCGTCCGCCACAGCTCACCGGAGCGGCGTTCAGAGATTGTGCGCGATCAGCTTTACCAGCTTTACCTGGGCCGTCCGCACGGAGGCAAACTCAACCTCACCCTCACCTCTGAGCTCCCCGGCAATGTCGTCAGCCTGTCGCTTGACCCGGAAAACATCACCCTCGAAGCCGGCCATTTTCCCGACGTCGACCGCAAGCGCTTCAACCCACGCAAGCCGCTCCTCTGGTTCTGGCAAATGTTTGATCGCTCTCCCGTCGGTCTCAACCACTGGCTCGGCCTCCGCTTTCGCTGCATGTTGGGCCGCCATATCTTTGATCATCTGGGCACCGGTGTCAGAATCCATCACGGTGTCGATCTCACCTATGGCTACAACCTCTCCATCGGCGACGGCGTGACCATTCGCCAGGGAGTGCTGCTGAACGATCGCGGAGGAATCACCATCGGCAAGGGTGCCGTCATCGGCTCCTTCGCACGCATCTATTCGCAAACCTATGCCGCCGACAACTACGACCACGCCACTCTGGTGCCCACGGTCATCGGCCCCGGCGCCCGCATCGCCAGCCACGCCATCGTCCTCGCCGGCCATAACGTCGCCCCAGGCGAAGCGCTCGGAAGCTTCCCCGCTGATAGCCTCTGAGGAAACGCCCATGCTAACCTGAGGTTTCCCGTCCATGGAGAGCGAGTTTGCAACAGTCCGATTTCATCAAGGCCGCATTCGAGTTCGTCATCCTCATTTTTTCGCTTTGCGTGCATGAGTGCGCGCACGCCTGGACGGCTTCGCTGCTCGGCGATCAAACCGCCCGCATGCAAGGCCGCGTCACCCTCAACCCCATGGCCCACGTGGACCCCATCGGCACACTGCTCTTTCCCGCCCTCATGATCTTCGGACCTTTTTTGGGCCTCAGTTTATTTGGCGGCATGTTGGTAGGCTGGGCCAAGCCGACTCCGGTCATCACACGGAACTTTCGACACATCGTCCGCGATGACAACCTCACCACGCTCGCCGGACCGGTCTCGAATCTGCTCATCGCGCTGGTTGCCTTCATCACCCTGGCCGTAATGGCCGTCTCCATTCCCAACGGGCGCATGGTCGTTCTCTCGTCTTTTATCGGCACACTGAGCCCAGCCGGCGAAATCGCACCGCAGCCGCTGGTTCTGCTCTGTACGCTGGCCATTCTCATTAACCTGTCGCTCTTCATCTTCAATCTGCTGCCCATTCCTCCACTCGACGGCAGCCACTTCGTCCGCAACGCGCTCCCCTACAACGCAGTGCAGGTCTACGACCGCATCGGCGGCTGGATCAGCTACCTGCTCATGATCTTCGTTGGCGGCTTCATCATGCGGATGCTGCTGGGCCCCGCGCTCAGGCTAGTCCTCACTGCCCTTTACCACCTGTAGGATTTATCCTCTCTTGCAATTTGTGCGGCAGACCAGTCCTGCATTCCATGCGGTAGGCCAGGGGTTTATCCCTGGCAAAAAGTCGGCAAAATCATCCCCGGCTTTAGCCGCTGAGGTATGCTGCTTTCAAACCGACCCACTGCAAGAGAATCCGCTGCCTCCCGCTACAATGGAATGTGCCCTTTTTGAGTACTGTCTCGGAAACGGCCAGACCTTTGCGCATCACTCCGGAATCGACTGAAACAATGCCCGAATCAGCAATCTCATCGTCCCGACCCCGCGTCCTCAGCGGCATGCGTCCCACCGGCAAGCTCCACCTGGGCAACTACATGGGCGCACTCGCCAACTGGGTCAAGCTCCAAAATGAAGACAAGTACGAGTGCTATTTCTTCATCGCCGACCTGCACGCGCTGACGACCGACTACGCCGACACATCGAACATTGTGCCTAATACGCTCGAAGTGGCGTTGGATTTTCTTGCCGCCGGTCTTGACCCGGAAAGATCGACCATATTCGTGCAGTCGCATGTGCAGCAGCATTCAGAACTGTTCACGCTATTCAGTATGTTTACGCCCCTGGGCTGGTTGGAGCGTGTGCCAACCTACAAGGAGCAGCAGGAGCAGCTGACCAAGAAGGACCTGAACACCTACGGATTTCTTGGTTATCCGTTGCTGCAGGCTGCGGACATCCTGCTTTACCAGCCGGATTTTGTTCCAGTGGGTCAGGATCAGGTAGCCCACGTGGAGCTAACCCGCGAAGTCGCGCGCAGGTTTAACAGCATGTATCCGGGTAATCCTAAAAAGCTGACCAAGGAAATGATGGCTTGGCTCGCGACCGATGCGCCTTTGACTACCGCGCAACTGTCCCAGATGAAGCCGCTGTATGTTTTCCCTGAGCCGGATGTGTTAGTCACCCCATCGCCCAAGCTCCCTGGCACCGACGGCCGCAAGATGTCGAAGAGCTACGGCAATACCATCCTGATGACCGATCCGGAACCGGTCGTCCGCCAGAAGCTCAAAACAATGGTTACCGACCCGGCTCGCATCCGCCGCACCGATCCCGGCGATCCCGACAAGTGTCCCGTCGGCGATCTGCACAAAGTCTTTTCAACTCCGGAAACACTAGCCAAGGTTTATGACGGCTGCCGCTCGGCCGGAATTGGCTGCATCGAGTGCAAAAGCTGGGCCGCCGATGCACTGGTTCAGCTTCTGGAGCCAATCCAAACCCGCCGCGCCGGATTTTCGGAGTCACAGGTGAAAGAGATACTCGACGCCGGTTCCAGCCACGCCCGCAACCGCGCCGAGCAAACAATGGAAGAGGTGCGCGCAGCCATGCAGCTTACACTCGCCGGGTCAACAGTCCGCTGAACAGGGAGTCAGTCTTTGGAAGTTGAGAAAGCATTGACGGATCACCAATCCAATCCGGAAACCGCACACGTCAACGAGACGCACGCCGAAGAGGTGCGTCCAGCCGAGGCGGGCCATGAGCCGGTGGATCTCCCGGAAAGCGAAGTCGTCGTTCAGTTTGCCACGACGCCCGAGCAGCCAGCCGAATCAGCCGCGCACGCTGCCCCGGAGCTTATCCTCACCTCTCAAACCACTGCGGAGCAGATCTCCGAGGAGAAAACCGCCGCCAAAGCTCGCCGCCCGTCAAAAGAAGCTTGACGATGCCGCCGAGCTCTCGCCGTTCTCGGTCATCGTCGGTCAGGTCTACACCGGGCCGCTCGACCTGCTTCTCGATCTGATTCGCCAGCAGGATATCGACATTTACGACATCCCCATTGCCAAAATCACCGCGCAGTTCCTGGCCTACGTCAACCAACTCAAGGCCAGCGACGTCGATGTCGCAGGCGAGTTCATCTACACCGCGTCTCTGCTCATCCACATCAAGAGCAAGATGCTGCTTCCGCGCTCGCCCGCGGGCACAGACGACGCTTCCGAGGATCCTCGCCGCGAGCTGGTCGATCGCCTGCTTGAACACGAGCGCTTCAAGAACGCCGCCCAGATGCTGCAACAGAAGCAGATGCTTGAGGCCGCCACCTGGACCAATCCCGGCTTCCGCGAGTTCCAGGACGACGACGCTGCCGAGCCCGAGATCGCCGCCGACACCGTTGACCTGGTCCGCATTTTCCGCGAAATCCTCGAACGCGCCCGCAATCGCCCCGTCATCGACGTCCAGGAGGATTCGGTCACCGTAGGCCAGATGATCCAGTTCCTCGCCCGTCGCCTCACTCTTGAGGACAAGCCGATTGCCCTGCGCCGTCTCCTCAGCCATACCCGTTCCGAGCGCGCGTTGATCGCCATATTCCTCGCCCTGCTGGAGTTAGTCCGCCTGCAAGCCGTCCTGCTCCGCCAGGATCGCGCCTTCTCCGACATCCTCATCAAGAAGCACACCGGCTTCGATGCCGTAATGAACGATGGAGTCGCCAACGCGCTCGATGATTGGCGCTAGGTTCGCCCTCAAGTTACGGTTTCGAGGGCAACCCACCGAAACTGGGTGTTGCGTAAGATCAGCGGATGGAAGATAAAGTAACACCGGAAGTCGGCCGCTGCGATCTTCTTCGGACGAAACTCCAGCAAGCAGCCAAGGAAAACCCCACGCGAGCAAACGTATTGGAAGCAATGAAACGGGTAATGGAAGAGAACCGCGAGGTTCTACAGCGGTTGGCGGATTCTTGATCCGCTGGACTCCGCCAGCGCTGCAGAGATGGTCATCCTGAGCGAAGCGTTCTACAGCGGAGCCGAAGGACCCGCATTTCCATTGCGCAATCCTACGGGGAACTTCCGAGTCATCGTCCCTCGAAATCCACTCTTGTTCTAGCGAATAATCCCTCCCTCCCCGCATCAATTCATTCCCCTTTCATACAACTCATATATCCATTTGAGAGTCCGGCTTTTGCTTCCCAGCAAGACTGGAAAGAATCTCATCCCAGAGTTTGGAGCGCCTCCATGTCCGATTTGGCGACAACTATCTCCGGCCGGCCGCCTGCCGCTGAGCTACTTAACAAGAAAATGAAGAAATCCCACGCCATGATCAGCACCGGTGTGGTCCTGATTGCAATGGTTGTTGGCCTTGGATTCATCGGCTTTCACCTGATTGCAGACCTTACCGGCGCAGCCACAAGCAGCACGTGGGCCTACTTCTTGCTGGCGATAGCGCTCCTTATTGCTCTTGGCTTTGAGTTCGTCAACGGATTCCACGACACCGCAAACGCCGTGGCAACGGTCATCTACACGCATTCGCTCGAGCCAAATCTCGCCGTAGTCTGGTCAGGCATGTGCAACCTGGCCGGCGTGCTTGTCTCGAACGGCGCAGTGGCTTTTACCGTGATCACCCTGCTGCCTGTCGAGCTAATTCTCCAGGTCAGCTCCGGCGCTGGTTTCGCAATGGTCTTTGCACTGCTCATCGCCGCCATCCTGTGGAACCTCGGCACCTGGTGGTTCGGCCTGCCCGCCTCAAGCTCGCACACCATGGTCGGCTCCATCATCGGTGTGGGCATTGCCAACCAGCTCATGCATGGACACGACGGCACCTCCGGCATCGACGTCGACCAGGTAGCCAAGGTCTTCAAGGTCCTGCTCATCTCACCAATCATTGGCTTCGGCGCGGCCTTCCTGTTGTTTCTTCTTTCCAAATGGCTCATCAAGTATCCCGCCCTCTACGAGGCTCCCAAAGACAGCTCTCCCCCACCGTGGCCCATACGCGCCCTGCTTATTCTCACCTGCACCGGCGTCAGTTTCTTCCACGGCTCTAACGACGGACAAAAGGGTATGGGCCTGATCATGCTCATCCTCATCGGCACCGTCCCCACCGCTTATGCACTAAACCACGCTGTCACAGGAGAAGCTGTTCAGCAGTTTATTGCCGCCTCTGAAACGGCTGGAAAAACACTCGACGCGCACGTAGATAAAACCGGGATTCTCGGCGCCGACGCACGCACCGAGGTAACAGACTTCATCCGCACCAAGCAGTTGCAGCCTGACACAATATTGGCGCTTCGTGAACTGGTCGAGGACACCAGCCACGAAGTTGCCCTCTACAAGGAGCTGAAGGCTGTTCCCGCCAACCAGCAGACCAACGTCCGCAATGACATGTATGTGACCAGCGAAGCCATTCGCATCATGCAGAAAACAGGGAAGCCTGCCTTCACCCCTGCGGAAAACGCCGGCCTCAAGACCTACAAGGGCGCGGTCGATAAGGCCACCAAGTTTATCCCCACCTGGGTAAAGGTTGCAGTGGCTTTGGCTCTGGGTATGGGCACCATGGTCGGATGGAAGCGCATCGTCGTCACCGTCGGCGAGAAGATCGGCAAAGAGCACCTTACCTACGCGCAGGGCGCCAGCGCCGAACTGGTGGCCATGTTCACCATCTTCGCCGCCGATAACTTCGGCCTGCCGGTGAGTACCACCCACGTTCTGAGCTCAGGCATTGCGGGCACCATGGCCGCCAATCACAGCGGATTGCAGTGGTCCACCATCCGCAACATTCTGGCCGCATGGGTCTTTACCCTGCCCGCAGCCGCGCTGCTTTCTGGAACCCTCTTCTGGGCCTTCAGCCAGATGGCATGACCCATTACGCTGCTTTCACTTGAGATTTCAGGGCGTCCGCTACGGCAGACGCCCTTTTTCTGCTTCGTTCGCCACAGTAGATAGGTGCCCCATCCATGCTCCATCTTTTCGAGGCATGGGTGGGAAAGCATATACCAGTCCGCTCTGAGCTCACCCTTTTCCAATCTTCCACCGCTTCCACGCCCCGATCGTGCGCATCCCGACGCCGCATCCGGTACCATACTTGAGGTACCTATTGACGAATGAGCCTGAAAGCCAAGCTGGAAGCAGTCATCTACGCCGCGGAGGAGCCGGTCACGCTGACCCAGCTCACCGCTCTTTTTGCCGCCGACGCCCTTGAATTCAAGGCGGAGCGAGATTCCGCGACCGCGGAGGGCTCCGAAGCCTCGGCCCAGGCCCAGACGAGTGATGGCCCGTTGCCTTTGCTCGCCCAAGGGTTTGAGTACCTCGGCCTCGATCAATCCCTCCCCGAAGAGCCCGCCGATTCTGCGCCTCCGGTAAGTCTCGACACCGAGCCTGACTTACCCCTTCCCGATCAGCAATCCGGTCAGGAGCCTGCGCCGGTGGGAGACGCACAACCCGCTCCAGAAGCCAGCGAAGCCCCAGCCGACCCCGATCAGGAGGCCAAGCGCGTGGCCCGTCTCCGCGACCGCGAAGTCCGCAGCATCATCCGCACGCTGCTCGACGAGCTCATCGCCGACTACGCCTCCGACGCTCGCGGCGTTGAAATACGCGAGATTGCCGGCGGCTTCCGCATGGCCACCAAGCCGGAGTGTCACGACGCCGTCCGCTCCTTCGTAAAGAGCCTCAAGCCGGCGCTCAAGCTGTCACTGCCTGCGCTCGAGACTCTGGCCGTAATCGCCTACAAGCAACCCGTCACCGCTCCTGAAGTCAACGAAATTCGCGGCGTCGATTCCTCCGGCGTCTTCGGTTCGCTGCTCGCTCGGAAGCTCATCGCTACCGCTGGCCGCAAGCAAGTCATCGGCCGCCCCATCCTTTACAAAACCACCCGCGAATTCCTCCTTCGCTTCGGCCTCAAAGATGTTTCAGAGCTGCCCTCGATGGAGGAGTTCGAGAAGATGGCCAGCCTCGAACTCGATGAGCTGCAATCATCGCCCGGCGCAGAGTCGACGGCGGCGACTACAATGGATTTGGACTTCGAAGTAGACGAGTCCAGCGACGATCGGATCGCAGTCGCACCCTCGAAAGACCCCCACCCCGCAACCACACCGACCGCCGAGACGGCGGACAGCATCGAACCTTCATCCACCCCAGAGGCCGCGCCTGCTGCGCCTCCGGCGACCGAGCAGGCAGAAACAGAGAATTTCCCCCATGGCGAAGAAGTCCACCAAGAGCAGTGAACCTGAGCATCTCGAGCCCCTCTCGTCTGAACCCGAGCCGGCCGCCAAGCCTAAGAAAAAGAGAGCGACAAAGAAAGCCAAGATGGCAGACCCCATCGGCGACCTGTCCGACGGCGAGGGCCAGGCCGCGCTTGAGTCCGCAACCACTCCTGAAGACGTGATTGCGGCCGCCGAAGACAATGCCGAAACAAACGCAGAGGCCGATGGCGGCGGTTATGCGGAGTCGAGTCCCGAAACCGCGGCCACACCTGAACCGGATGCAACTCCCGAAGCCGATTCCGAGACTGCCTCTGAAAGCGACGAAGAAGACGAGCCGGAATTCAAGCCACGGCCACCTGCGAAGCTTGATCGCCTGCAAAAGATTCTCGCCCAGGCCGGGGTCGCCAGCCGCCGCAAGGCCGAAGAGATGATCGAGCAGGGCCGCGTGCAGGTGAACGGCAAAGTAGTCACCGAGCTCGGCACCAAGGCCGACGCCGGACGCGACCACATTCGCGTCGACGGCAAGCTGCTGCAGGGTGCGGAGCGGTTGCGGTACTTCGTTCTCAACAAGCCCAAAGGCTTCGTCACCACGGTCAAAGACCCGGAAGGCCGTCCCACCGTCATGCAGTTCTTCGACAAAATGCGGGAGCGCCTTTACCCGGTTGGCCGCCTCGATTACATGAGCGAGGGCCTGCTGCTGGTGACCAACGACGGCGAGCTCGCCAACCGGCTCACCCGCGCATCGGCAGGCGTCGAAAAAACTTATCTCGTCAAGGTAGCCGGCATCCCCACCGAAGACGAGCTCGACCAGCTGCGAAGCGGTGTCGCCATCGAGCGCGGCAAGCCTGGCTCGGCCAAAGTGCGTACCTCGCCGGCCCGCATCCGCCAGGTCCGCCAGGGTGACAATCCCTGGTACGAAGTCGTCCTCATCGAGGGCCGCAACCGCGAGCTGCGCAAAATGTTTGAGGAGATCGGCCATTTCGTTGAGAAGATTCGCCGCGTAGGCTACGGCCCCCTCATTCTGGATCAGGAACCCGGCAATCTCCGCGAACTGGATGCGCAGGAGTTGGCTCAGCTGCGCCAAGCCGCCGATGGTACGCTGCGCACCCCGAAGTCCAAAGACGTCCGCCGCCGCAACCTGGTCGATGCCGGCCAGTTGCCAACCGTTTCGCCGCGTTTCAGCAGCCCCCGCCCCAGCCCTGGCCAAGTCAGGCCTTTCGCGGCCAAGTCGTTTGAAGAGCGGCCCGCAGCAGGCCCTAAAGATTACAAGCCGAAGAGATCGTTCAGCCAGACTGCGAGCCCTGACCGGCCAGCGCGCCCAGCAGGCAGAGATGCGCGGACGGGGGGCAAGGATTTCTCATCCAGCCGCTCTTCCGGCCAAGAGTTCCGCCCCAACGCGCGCCCATCGGCAAGGCCTGCCTGGCAAAAGGACGACCGGCCGGCCCGGCCGCCAGCACGCTTTGACGCTGGTCCAGTCGGCGAACGCCGCCCATCCGCTGGAAAAAGCTTCGGCGCAAAGCCGTTCGCCGGCAAGCCCTTCAGCGCGAGGCCTTACCCGGCCAAGCCATTTGCCGCCAAGCCTTTCGACCCGGGCGCACCGCCAGCACGCACCTTTGGCAGCAAGCCGCCCTCAAATCGACCCTTTGCTGCCAGGCCCGCAGGCAGGCCGCACTCGGACAGACCAGGGGCAGCAAAGCCCAGCTTCGGCAAGCCGGCGTGGAACAAGTCCGGCCCCAAAGATCGCCCAAACTTCAGCCGCCCTGCCGCGCCGCGTCCAGCACCGCGCGTGCACGACGAGGATCTTGGCCCAGTCAGACCGCCCAACCTCCACATTGAGGAGATTCGCGGACCTGAGCGCCCATTTGCGGACCGTCCAAGCCAGGGCCGACCCGCACCCAACCGTCCCAGCGGACCTCGCTCCGGCGGCCCACGTCCAGCCCCCTATACGCGCCCTGGCCGCCCATCGCCAGACCGGGCCAGATCTGATCGGGCTGGGTCTGATCGGCTCGGGTTTGATCGCCCACGGCCCAACCGCTCAAGCCAGGGCCGTTCAAGCCAGGATCGTCCGGGCCCCGCCCGTCCAAGTTCCGGCCGCACCGGCTCAGGTCGCCCCAGTTCTGGCCGTCCCTTCCGCAGCGAAGGCGGTCCGCCCCGGCCATTCACCACCAGCAGCGGCAAGCCGCGCGCCGGCGGCGCTCGTCCCAGCAGCAAGCCCAAGTCGGGTGGCTTCTCCAGCTACAAAGGCAAATCCTCCGGCCCAAAACGTACCGGCAAACCCGGCGGAAAGAAGCGCTGATAGAGGCCAGTCCACGACAATCTGACCGGCAGAAATCTGTTACCGAATCCACCATCGCCGCATCTCATCAACCATGAGCCAACAAAAAGCAACATTCGGAGCTGGCTGCTTCTGGGGAGTCGAAGCCGCCTTTGCCGCTATTCCGGGCGTAACTGCAACCGCCGTCGGCTATGAGGGCGGCTCTCTGGACCGGCCGACCTACAAAGACGTTTGCACCGACCAGACCGGACACGCCGAGGTGGTCGAAGTCGACTTCGATCCCGAGCAGGTTAGCTTTGAGCAGCTGCTGGACGCTTTCTTCGATCTCCACGACCCCACCACGCTCAACCGCCAGGGTCCGGACTGGGGCGCGCAGTACCGCTCCGCCATCTTCTTTCACTCGCCGGAGCAAGAGGCGCAAGCGCTGGCCAAGATCGAGCAGCTCACGGCCGAAGGCAAATTCAAGCCCAAGCGCATTGTCACCAAAGTTGAGCCCGCCCAGACTTTCTGGCGCGCGGAAGAATACCACCAGCGCTATTTAGAAAAGCGCGGCCAGACAAGCTGCCACATCTAAAAAGCAGGGAACAGAGAGCGCCTGCGCCCCATCCATTTCGGATTCTTTGCGAAATGGATGAGACATGAATCAATAGCCGGATGCCACAGGCCTCGTCCACCGCGGCAGAGAGACCTGGAAAATCACTAAGCTTCGCCCAGACCTTCTTCTACCGGAACCTCAGCGCCACCTGCATTCGCGCCCGGCTCGTCTTTCCATAAACTGCAAATCCACCACACTACAACGGCCACAAACACGACGCCATTGGCATTGAAAATCTTGTCCCGCAAATCAATCACCTTGTCGTATTCCGCCTGGCTGTGGGGCACGAACTTCAATGCGATCAACTGCCAGACCCCCAGCACAATCAGTTGCGAGATGGCCGCGGTAGAAAGGCCAATCAGAATCCTCTGCGTGTGGCTGCGCCATCCAGCTCCGTAGCGGCGTCCAAACAGCACCACCAGCAGACTCAGTTCGATGATCAGCACGTTGGCAAGCAAATCCAGTTTTTGCGCCACCAGTTGCATCAGCCTGAGCACCGCAATTTGCGACCCGGCGGTCAGCGTCTTCCATGCCGGCCAGGCTCCCCAGATTGCTACTACGAACCCCGCCACCACCAAAGCTCCGACGGTATTGGCGATCCATTGCGTGCGGCCCAAACCCACAAATGCCCGGCGCGCCATCTCAACCGCCACCATCACGCTGACCACCGCCAGCACATCGCCCAGCGTGATTAAGATTTCATTCAGCGTAAACGGCGGAAGCTTGCCGAACAATAGCTTGCTGATCAACAGACGCAGCGCCAACAGCGCAATGCTTGCCGTAAACCAGGGAAAGCGCCGAATCCTCTCCCGGCCCAGCAAAACGATCAGCAGGACCAACAATCCAGCAAGGGTCAGCGTCCAAATGGTCTGAATCGCCGTGAAATGAAAATTGAAGCCCATAATCGTCTTGTCCAGTCTCGCGTACTTTGAGCCCGGCGCGCGCATTCCGCGCACCTCTACCAGTCTAACCGCCCGCTCTTCGTAAGGTACACGCGCAAAGCGGCAGCCTGGCGAATGGCTGGATCTCTCTGAAGTCAGTCGAGGTGGAACCGCGAGCCCAACAAGTTGGATAGTCGCGAAGTGCGATATGCTGAATATGCGCGCCCGTAGCTCAGCTGGATAGAGCGAACGCCTCCGGAGCGTTAGGTCGGGAGTTCGAATCTCTCCGGGCGCACCAACTCAGTCTGCCATCGCCTGCTCCGAAGCGCCAGGTCGGGACCCCTTGATGCTTGTGGCCCTACTGTTCCCTGATTCCTGTTCCCTCTTCCCTGCTCTTCCGAATCTCTTCCATCACGCTCTGGATCAGCGCCTTGGCGCCTTCCATCCCTTCGAGCACCGCCTGCAAATCCAAGGCAGGCTTGGCCGGGTTCCGGCTAGACGCGCAATAAACGCCATGCTGCCCCACCAGAATCAGCGAATCCGTCAGCAGGTCCAGCGCCACCGCCAGCCTGCCCCGCTCCACACCCATCATGAACTCGTGCCGCTCCAGCTCCGTGCGCTTCTCGTCGAATACGCTCATAACTCAAGCCTACTCGAAGAGCCCGACGTCGAGTCCCGTCAGTCGTCGCGAATCTTGCCACGCCTCACACATTCAGCTTGCGCATGTACTCCGCGTCCAGCCGCAGCGCCTCGATCGGGTCGCATGTCAAATTCTTCCTGCTCAATAAAGTAGTGCTTGAGCCCCGTTGCGGCGCGCAAAATCGGCGCGTAGTTCACCGCGCCGCGGCCCAGCACCGTCGAGTGCGTACTCGCCGTTCGCGCCCTTCACCATGTCTTTCACGTGCAGCAGCGGGAACCGCTCCGGCGTCTTGCTCAGATAGTCGACAGGGTTGCGCCCAGCCGCGAATACCCACCCGCAATCCATCTCGAAGACCACCAGCTTGGGGTCGGTGAGCCGCAGCAGTTCGTCATAAAACAGCACGCCGCCCTCGGTGCCGAACTCCGGGCCGTGGTTATGTACGCCGAAAGTCATTCCGGCGGCCTTCACCTTTTCGCCAATGCGGTTGAGCTCGCCTGCCACCCAGCGCCAATCCTCCAGATTCAGCGGGCCCTTGCCAGCCGGATCGCGATGCTGCGGCGACGAGCAAATGATGTAATCGAGCCCGAGCTTTTGCCCATAGTCGATCACTTCATCGAGCTGCGAACGCAACAGGCTCAATGTATAGTGCCCACTCACGCAGCGCAGCCCGGCTCCATCCATGGCCTTGCGAAAATCAGCCGCCGTCTTGTCGTAATAGCCCGCTGCCTCCACGCGCGTGTAGCCCGCCTCTCGAACCTTGCGCAGCGTGCCGTCAAAGTCCTTGGGCAGCAACTCACGCACGCTGTAGAGCTGCAGCCCGATAGGCGTTTTCAGTGGTGCGGCATTAAGACGTCCCGCGCCCGCACACGTTGCGGCAGCGACAGCGCCCGTAGCTTTCAAAAAACTCCTGCGCGAAGTAAAGCTCATTTGCGTTTCTCCTATCTTGGCGGCTGACCAGATCTATCCCTTGATCGTCTTGTGTCGCCGCATCCCATGTCGCCATCGTGCGGTGAAAGTAAGAATAGTTGGCCATGTGGCAGCCAATCGCGGCGTTGTTGCCAAAGACTTCATCCTCCACCACATGCTCCCGCGTTTCGATGGCGCGAAAGAAGTTGGCGATGTGATCGGCGGTGTCGTTATATCCCTGCGGCAGCGTGTAGCTCTCCAGCTGCGTCCGGCGTCAGCGCGGGCGGCGGTGCGGGATGCGCGGCCTGCCACTCCTCCAATCCCTGCTCGCGCTGCGCCTCCGTCATGCCCGCCCCAGCCATAGGACTCAAAACGCGGCGTCACATCCTGCGGCGTAAAGGTCACTGTCCGGCCCGTAACCACCATCGTTCCTGTCGAACCAAAAAAAGCAATTCCTTCGTCCGCCATCGTCGTTGTTCTGGTTGCAGTGCAGATGCACCTGCAACCCGCCATTCGGCGATCGGGATAGTCGTAGATCGTCTCGATAAAATCTGGAAAATCCCTTCCATCTTTGTAGTGGTAGAGTCCGCCCGACTCGAATAGGCGCGGCTGGCGACGGCGTTGAACCCCGTAATCACCTGAATGCCGCAGATCAGGTGAACAAACAAATCGCCGCCCAACCCTTCGCCGTAATCGGCAAACAGCCTCCAGCGAAAGAAGCGCACCGGATCGAACGGCGCGATCCGGCGCATCGAGATGAAGGCCGCCCAGTCCACATTCGCCGGGCTCGCATCCGCGGGAATCGGATACATCCACGCACCACCTGGTGTGTTGCGATTCCATTGGCGTCGATCGAGTGCACCTCGCCCAGCTTGCCCGACGCATAGATCTCCCGCGCCTTGGCATACAGAATCGAGCTCACCCGCTGGCTGCCCGCCTGAAATATCCGCTTGTTCGCTGCGACAGCATCCACCATCGCAAAACCATCGCCCACTGTGTGCGACATCGGCTTCTCGCAATAAACATCTTTGCCCGCTGCAATCGCATCCAGCGTGATGCGCCTGTGCAGATGATCCGGCGTCGCGATCAATCACCGCGTCCACATCTTTGCGATCGAGAAATTTGCGGTAGTCGCGCGCCGTCGGAAACTCTCGCGCCATACACCTCTTGCGCCGCCTTGTGCCGCGCATGTCATAGAGGTCCGCCGCGCCCACGCAAACGCCGGCTGAAACCTGCCGCGCCGCGCGCAGCAGATCGCAGCCACGAATGCCTGTCCCGATCGAGACAAATCGAATCTTGCGTCCGGTCGACCATTTGGGCCGCAGCGCCGCGGTATCAAGCAACGTTGCTTTCACCACCGCGCCCGCTGCAACCGCTCCCGCGCCTATGCCGCACAAAATCCCGCCGCGTCATTGAATGCATGATTCACCGCAGCTCCCCCGTGAAGCGCAATTCTCGCCTCTCGCCCCCCACTGTGTCCAGACACGCCGTGGACGGATTGTCAATCTGCGTTGCGTACGACTACTATACGGATCGGGAAGCGAGGATGAAAATCCGTCCTGCTTAAGGAAAACAACAAACTGAATGAGTCAATGAAATCAATTCGTCGCGGGCTCAGGCTTCACCAAATCGCCGTCAGCTTCGGCTTTTTTCTTCTGCTTGGATGCTTCTCTCGCGCCGCATTCGCCGCCGAACCCAAGCCCGACTTCGGCCCCAATGTTCTCGTCTTCGACCCTCCATGCCGCGGCCGAAATTCAGGAGCAGATCGACAAGGTCTACGCGGTCGCAGCAGCACAGCGAGTTCGGCACGCAGCGCAATGCATTTCTCTTTCTGCCCGGCGAATACAAGGTCGATGTCCCGGTCGGCTTCTACACCGAAGTGCATCGGTCTCGGTGCATCGCCCGACGCGGTTCACATCACCGGCAACGTGCACTCCGACGCCAGCCTGCCGCACAACAACGCCACCTGCACGTTCTGGCGCGCGGCTGAAGGCTTTTCCGTCACCCCCGCTGCGCAAAGCGGCACGATGCAGTGGGCCGTTTCGCAGGCCGTGCCCTTCCGGCGCATGCATGTGCTGGGCGACATCGTGCTGCATCAGAACCGCGGCTGGGCCAGCGGCGGATGGATGTCGGACTCGCTCATCGACGGCAACGTCGGCTCAGGCACGCAGCAGCAGTGGATCAGCCGCAACAGCGAGTGGGGCAGTTGGACCGGCGCCAACTGGAACATGGTGTTTGTCGGCGTCCCGCATCTGCCCGCCGGCGAATGGCCCAATCCGCCCTACACCAAAGTCGCCGAGACACCCGTCGTCCGCGAGAAGCCTTTCCTTGATGGTCGATGCGCAAGGCAACTGGAGCGTCCGCGTTCCTTCGCTCGTTCAGCAACAGCGTGGGCATCACATGGCACGGCGGCGCAACGCCAGGGAAATCAATTCCGCTCAGCCGCTTCTACATCGCCCACGCCGGACGTGACACCGCAGCCAGCTGAACGCGCAGCTCGCGCAGGGCAAGAATCTGCTGCTTCACCCCCGGCATTTATGAGCTCACCGAACCCATCCGCGTCACGCGCGCCGATACCATCGTGATGGGCCTGGGCTTCGCCACGCTCAAGCCCATGAACGGCACAGCGGCCATGACCACCGCCGACGCCGACGGCATCATCATCGCCGGCCTGCTGTTCGATGCCGGCGCCCGAAGCTCTCGCCCGTTCTGCTTGAGGTCGGCCCGGAAGGCAGCCACGCCAATCACGCCGAAAATCCCATCTCGCTCCACGATGTTTTCTTCCGCGTAGGCGGCGCGGGCGTGGGCCGCGCCGAAGATCAATCTCGAAGATCAACAGCAACGACACCATCGTCGATCACACCTGGATCTGGCGCGCCGATCACGGCGCCGGCGTTGGCTGGAACCAGAACACCAGCGACAACGGCCTCGTCGTCAACGGCAACAACGTCACTATCTACGGGCTCTTCGTCGAACATCATCAGCAGTTCCAGGTGCTGTGGAACGGCAACCGCGGCCGCACCTATTTCTATCAATCTGAGATTCCCTACGACCCGCCGGACCAGGCAAGCTACACCAGCGCGCGCAGGCACAAACGGCTGGGCCTCCTACAAAGTGGCCGACAGCGTCACCACCCACGAAGCCTGGGGACTCGGCATCTACTCCGTCTTTCGTCATCCCAACGTCACGCTCACACGTGCCATTGAAGTCCCGACGGTTCCAGGAATCAAATTCCACCACATGATTACCGTGGCTCTCGATAACCTTGGAGAGATCAGCAACGTCATCAATAACACCGGCGGTCCCGCTTCACCCAAGCCGCGCACCACTCCCAAAGTCACAGAGTTTCCATAGATGCGGCACCTCTTCGGCTGCGCAAAAATGTGAGCGGCAAAACAGATTGCGAATCGAGTCAGCCTGCATGCTTGATCAACTTTCCGCCTTTCAGCAGAAAGCGCTCGCCGCGCCACACAATTGTGTTTCCGGCAAATCCAGCTACCCAGACGCCCATCGCGATAATGTCGCGCAATGGCACAAGCCATAGTCGCGGCAGAAGCTGGTGATCGCATAAGACCTGCGCGCCAACCGTCATGGCCTGCGCCAGGCGAAGAAAGAAGCTCAAGCCCAGCAGCCACAAACTCAGCGCGCTCGCTCCGCTGGCTAGCACATTGAGCAGCGCCCAGCCGAGGCCGTGAGTAAAGACGAGGCCCGCATAACCCCAGGGCCGCGCGTCGCGGACGGTGCGCGCCCAGCGCAACTGATGATCGACGAATCCGCGCCAGGAGTAGGCGGGAATTGATGTCTCGACGACCTCAGCGCTGAGCGCCACGCGATAGCCCGCCTGAGAAACGCGCGCGCCGAGTTCGTAATCGTCGGCAAGGTGGTCTGCCAGTGTTTCCAATCCGTCAATCTCGGTCGAGCGCCTTACGGCTTACCGCCAGCGTTGAGCCAAGGCCGTAGTGAAGGCCGCCTTCAATCATTTTAGAAAGCAGAACGCCAGCCTGAAAATCGGTAGCGATGCCCAGCGCTTCAAGCTGCGAAGGAAACGTTCCGTGGGCGCGTCCTCGGTAGAGCGCTGTAACCAATCCAACTGGCTTGGCTTGTTTGCCGGAGTGAACATGATCTCCGGCCTCAGGGCCAAAGTGCGCCATTACGCGCTCGAGATATCGTGAGGAGACAGTAATGTCGGAGTCGTTGATAAGCAGATAGTCGTAGCGGGCATAAGGGATGAGCTGGGCCAGATTGCTGACTTTGCCGTTGCTGCCCAGGCGTTCCGGACACACCACAAGTTGAATTGCATGGAAGGGAAACTCCAGCTTGAGCTGTTCAACAGCCGCGACCGCGGGGTCAGCCAGCGAGGAAACCCCGAAGAGCAGTTCAAATTCCCCGGCGTAAGCCTGGGCGCAATGAGTGCGAAAGGCTTCAATCATGCCGGGGTCCAGCCCTTTGAGGGACTTGAGAATGCTGACGCCAGGAGAGAAAGACGGCAGGACGGTGCGGCGAGAGGCAATGAAAGCGCGGGCCGCAATCATTGAAGCCAAGAAGTAAACCATGACAGCCACGGTCATCGCCGTGGTAAAGATTGCCACGGATTGGGCCAGAACGTGCGGCATCACAAGGGCTAGTTTAGCGGAGGAAGCAGGGACTAGAGACTAGGGAATAGGGAGAAAAGGAACAGAATCTGAAATGCTTACCGCGCGGCTCATTGCGATGAAGCCGCGTCCGCCGGCAGGATGGTCACGGTCGAGGCGAATAATCGGTAGTTCGAATACTTATGAAGTTCGTCTCCCGCTCGATCTCCGGAGGTCCATGTCGTCTCAACGTCGCTCGGCAGCCACAGTGCCAGATCCAGTTTTTGTATCTTTACCTCGCCGTAGTTGAGCACCGAGCGAAGCTGGTCGAGTTTCACGTTTGCAATTGGATACAGCAGGTCGGTCTGCATGCGGACAATACGAAATGTCGATTCGTCGATCCACGCCAGCCCTTGGCTATAAGTTGCGCAGTCGCCGCCGGGAGTATGAACGAGGGTGTCCATGTGCGTGTGCCCCGGAATCTGAGCGAAGGCCATCACGTATGTTTCATGATTCCCAATCTTCTGTTCCCCAAGGTAACGGAAATGGGATTCCTGAACGTTGCCTGGAACAAAGAACAGCCATGAAGTTGCGAATCCGGTGGTTCGGGGACTGTCCGGATCCTTGTCAGGATCGTCGAGTGGACGGTCGTGGCTATCAGACCTGAACTCGTCGATCGCGTCGTCGAAGTTGGCGCTGCCCTTGGGCACGATGCGATAGCTGTAAACTCTGTTGTGGTATTGCGGGGCATTAAGAGAATGACCTGTGTAATTTGGTCCCTTCCCTCCCGCTGAACCCATCAGCAATTGCCCTGACGAAATAATTGTCTGCTCCACTTCCTCTTTCGCAATCAGGTTGGGAATTCTGTGAAACATCTCTGCCGTAACTGAGCTGGTTCGGTTGAGAATCGTCCTGGTGCGATCCGCTGCCGGTGCAGCGGTCGCGCCATCCGCTGTTTTCAAGCTTTCATCGGACTTCACCCCATGCAAAGCCGGCACAGCTTTCTTAAGTTCCTCAACGGAGTCATCGACGTAACTCCGCACCGCTGCGCCATGCGCTTTGCCGCCACCGCCGGAAGAGTTATATGAAGCAATCGTGCAGTCCGTCGCGGACGAATATTGCGGCTGAGTCTGAGGCGATATCGCCTTTGCGGCCGCAGCCTGCGTGTTGATCGCTCGAGCCGAGGCCAAACCCAAAAGCAGAAACACGAATCGGCGGATTAGTGGTCCAATTCGCGGGGCTCCGCTTTCTCGCATTGAGAATGACTCCAACTCGGTCGGGTCTTCAATCTGCCTTCGCGCTGGGCTATCTTCTTCCCAGGCCTACTCGTAGCGCAGGGCTTCGATGGGGTCCATGGAGGCTGCCTTCCATGCGGGATAGATGCCGAAGACGAGGCCGATTACAAAAGAGACCGCAAACGCGATCAGAACCCACATCGTGGAAAGCTCGGCATGAAGGAACGGAACGGCATAGTGCAAAATAAGCGTGAACACCGCCCCCGCCAGAATGCCGATCAAGCCGCCAACCACGCAGAGAGTTATTGCCTCCAGCGTGAATTGCAGCAGAATATTTTTCCTGGTCGCGCCAATCGCCTTGCGAATTCCAATTTCTCTGGTCCGCTCGGTCACTGAGACGAGCATGATGTTCATCACGCCGACGCCGCCAACCATCAGGCCAACCGATGAGACGGCGACCATGAACAGAAACAGCCCTCCGGTAAGAGTGTTCCAAAGGCGCGTCAGCGAGTCGGGTCCAAAGATTGCGAAATTGTCATCTTGTTCCAGACGAACGTTGCGGCGGCGGCGAAGCAGCTCGCGAATTTCATCGCTCACCAGCGCCTTGTGGCTGGGATCGTCATACTTGACAGTGATCCAGAAATCCTTTTGCTCAGGGTGGATCTTCTGGAAGGTTTCAACCGGAAAATACGCCGAGTTATCCTGCGTATTTCTGCCGCTTCCAAACGGCTGTGGCTGCTTATCCAGCACCCCGATCACCGTAAAGATGTCGCCCTCGCAATCGATGTCCTTTCCTATCGGGTCCTGGTCGGGGAAAAGGTCTTCAGCCGCATCGTGGCCCAGGACAACCACATTCGCGTGGCGCTCTTCTTCGGCATCGGTCCACATGCGGCCCTCGGTCAGCTCAATATCGTTCGTCTCCTTCACCTCTGAGCTGCTGCCGTTAATAATTGTGTTAGTAATCTTGTGCGTTCCCGCTGTGATCGATACGGCGCCCAGGCCGGTTTGAAAATTCTGATACGTAAGCCCGGGATCGACGGCAACAACATAGGGAAGACTGCGCATGGCAATGCCGTCTTCAAAAGTTAGCTGCTTGCGATTCAATTCCTCGGTCGTGGGGCGCTTGCCGAAAGGCTCAAAGCGAAAGACCCAAAGGTCGTTGGTGCCCAGTGACTTTACAAAGCTGTCGATATTGCTATTGAGCCCATTGATGGCGGAAGAGATCAGAATCACGGTCGCAATGCCGATTGAGATTCCGAGAATAGTGAGGCCGGAGCGCAATTTATTCTTGCGCAGGGTCTCAAGCGCCATTCGAATTGATTCTTTTGAGTCGGTTAGCCTCATGTCTATAGCTCCGATCGCAGGGCGACAATTGGATCGAGTTGCGATGCCTTGTTAGCCGGGTAAACCCCAAAGAACAGTCCCACAGCAGTCGCCACAAACAGGCTCAGGAAAATGGGCCAGATTTCAACTTCCGAGGGGAAGGCGATGATAAGAGTAATAACTTTGGCCACCGTAATGCCGGCAATCACTCCGATGATGCCGCCCACAAACGACATAGTCGCCGACTCGATGAGAAACTGAAGCAGGATGTCCTGACGGCGCGCCCCCAGTGCCTTGCGGACACCAATCTCGCGCGTCCGCTCGGTGACCGAGACCAGCATGATGTTCATGATGACGATGCCGCCAATCACTAGAGAGATGCCGGCAATGGCGACCACGATCGCACCGAAATTGTTGAGAATGTTGCCGAGCAGGTTGGCAAAGGTTGCGCTGGTATCGACCGAGAAAGCGTCGGAGTCGCCCGGCAACAAATGGCGGCGGGCGCGCATGATGACGCGCAGCTGGTCAGTTACATTGTCCATCACTTCGCCGCCGCCACCGGCATCTGCATAGATGGTCAGGCTAGCGTTGGCGCCGAATTGATGGATAAACGCAGTGAGGGGGATGCCTACCCAGTTATCCATGCTGCTCCCCATCGTCTTGCCCTGACTCTCGGCAACTCCGATCACGGTATATGGAGACCCGTTGACGCGAATTTCTTTTCCAATCGGGTCGCCCTGCCCGAGGACGTTATCGACGATGTCAGAGCCGACGACGGCTACGTGAGCGCTGTGATCGTCTTCCGACTCAGTGAACGAGCGCCCCTCCGCGATGTTTAAATTCGCAATCGGAAACATGGTCCATGTGACTCCGCGGATGGTGGAGTCTGTGGTGGATTTAGTCTGATAGACGACTGAGCCGGATGTAGATCGATCAGCTCCGACCAGCACGCATGACCGGCAATCGGAGAGAACCGCCCTGTAGTCGTCGAGGGAAACATCCTTGCGCTTCTGGTACGAAAGGTACTCTTCAATGGTGATGAAGGTCTGCGGCATCTTGGTAATGGTGATCACGCTGGCGCCATAGCGATTGATGTTGTTGGTTACAAATCTTTTGGCTCCGTTGGTGAGCGTAACCACCGTAATGACGGACGCAACACCGATGACCATGCCAAGAAGCGTCAGTATGGACCGCATCTTGTTGGCCCAAAGGGATTGCAACGCGAGTTTTACAGCCTCTGCAAATTCCATGGTCTCGCTTTCGTTGGCAAACCTGGCGTGGCCGCTTGGCGCTCAAGCCGTTTGCTCGACTCTTTGGCGGCGCTGAAACCTCTGTGTGCGCGCCGGCATCGAGAACCCGACACTTCCAGTGTACGCAACCTCTACAGCCGGCGGCTTCAATTCTCCATTCCACAACTGATTCCTCCCGCGCCGATTCTCCTGGCCGGGAAAAATGCCGGGGCCCCTGGCAACATATATTGCTGCCAGGGGAAAGGCCAAAGGCCGCCCCGCCGGTGCGGAAGGTCACATGAGATTGAGAATTGCGCCGGTAAAACTAATGACGAACCAAAACCCCATTTGGCCGCGACGGATATGCTATTGGACAGATCCGACGCTTGAATTCCCTTGTAAGTGACTACGAAGAGTTCCGCCAGCAGGTTCCAGTGGCAGGCCAGGATGGGTGACAGACGGTAAATAGAAGGGCTGGAGTCGCGTTACCGCCCCGAACTGCCAAAGCCCTTTTCCGCGCGCGCGGAGACTTCCAGGCTGTCTACCAGTTCAACGGTTCCCGTAAGGACGGGAATGGGGACCATCTGAGCGATCTTCTCGCCAGACATGAGTTCTATGGGTGCGTCGCCCAGGTTGGTCATGAGCACAAGAATCTCGCCGCGGTAGCCTGCGTCAATGACGCCGCCGGTGGTGGCGATGCCTCTGGCCGCCATGGACGAACGGTCGCGCACTAGTAGACCCAGCGGCGCTCCACTGGCGGGATGACGTGCTTCTACAGCGATGCCGGTGCGCACTCGCACGGTGGCGCGGGCCCCGAGCACTGCTGATTCAAGCGCAAAGAGATCGTAGCCCAGATCCTCGCCCGGATGGGCAACCTGAGGAGCCTGGGCACCGGGGTCTAGCAGCTTCACTCGCAACATGGATTGATGGTAAAGCAGAGGGGTTAGCCAAGCTGCATCGAAGCCGGCCGCCGCAGTCTTTCAAGATAATTCTAAAAAGTCAGCCTGGCGTTGGAAACGACCACTCCTGCACCGCTAATGGTGCAATTTCCCGACTGGTCGCATCGGTAATGAACATTATGATGGTAGTCCTGCCATAAGGCCGCCATTCTCGTGTCTGCTGAAGTTCCAATGAGAAAGCTCTTGCCCGCGTCGGTTCGGATCATTCCGCCGGCGGAGTCGAAGTCTGCGACGGTTGCGTCGCCTTCTATAACAAACGGGATCCTGGGTGCTTCGGCAAATCTCGATACTGGGCTGGCCGCAAGCATTGCGGGAGGTGCAGGAGTTAGCTTATACGCTCTTGTATGGTGCGGAGCCATAAGCACAACGGTATTGCTGTCGTCTTGACTCTCAACCACAGGGGATGCGGGGGCGCTCAAGTTGCTTACAACGGTCGCGAGCACTGCTCCAAATAGAAGCCCAAGCGCAACGGCTGCCACAGCGGGCCGAAATGTTGAGCCGTTCTCGATCCTGACGGACTCAGCTTCGGGCACCGGCCAGGCTCTATACACTTCATTCACTTCAGCATATTGCAGTTGTGAATAGGTGTTCATTTGGGTCTCCTTCAGAGTCCGCAAAAAACTCTGTTCCATTTCAAATTTCCATTTCGATATAGAGATTTGAACACCCTTCCAATTCCCTCACAATGCGCCAAAAGGGGCAAAATCCGGGGGGCGAGTCTACTTCTTCGGTCACCATCTTTTTGGTTACTTTCGGTAGCTATGAGACCCATCCACCCGATATCTGCGGCCTTCGCTCGTATCTGGACCGCAATTTCGGAGCGAGCGAGGGGTCTTCAGACCCTTGAAACAGACAGAAAGGCGAACGGCTTTAGCCCCGCGCCTTCTCTGCGCAGCCCAACGGGCAGCCGCCTCATTTGCCCGCTCCCGGTCAGCCGTGATTGACTGATGGCCGAAGGCGGAGATCAACAATGGCCTACATACTTGCTCTGGACCAGGGAACAACCAGCTCGCGAGCGATTCTTTTCAATGAGGCGGGGACAATTTCCGCGGTCGCGCAGCACGAATTCGAGCAATTCTACCCAGGTGCGGGATGGGTCGAGCACAATCCGATGGAGATTTTGACCAGCCAGTTGGCCTGCGCCATTGAGGCGCTTGGCAAGGTCGGGGCGCGGCCGAGAGACGTTGCAGCAATTGGGATTACGAACCAGCGCGAGACCGTAATCGTCTGGGAGCGGGCGACCGGCAAGCCGATCCATCCGGCGATTGTGTGGCAGGATCGCAGGACGGCAGCGCACTGTGAGGCTTTGCGGGAGAGTGGTGTCGAGGAGACGGTTTCGTCGAAGACCGGACTGGTGCTTGACCCTTATTTTTCGGCAACCAAGGTTGGCTGGATTCTGGATAACGTGACGGGCGCGCGTGCCCGGGCTGAACGCGGCGAACTGGCCTTTGGCACGGTGGACAGTTGGCTGATCTGGCACTTGACCAGCGGAACCCGGCATGTGACGGATGTGACCAACGCGTCTCGCACGCTGCTCTTCAACATTGTGAAAGGCGCGTGGGATCTTGAGCTGATGCGCATCTTTGGCATTCCAGAAAGCATGTTGCCAGAAGTGGTTTGGTCAAGCGAGAAAGTGGGCGAGGTAACGACGACGCTGGGGCTGGGCGGCGCTGAGATTGCCGGGATTGCCGGCGACCAGCAAGCGGCTTTGTTTGGTCAATTGGCCTGGAGCGCGGGCGAGGCAAAGAACACATATGGAACGGGTTGCTTCCTGCTGCAGAACATCGGCGGAACTTTCAAGCGGTCGAAGCACAGGCTGATTACCACGGTGGCTGCGAGCGCTCAGAGGCGCCTTGAGTACGCGCTCGAAGGCAGCATCTTTATCGGCGGGGCGGTGGTGCAATGGCTCAGAGACAATCTGAAGCTGATTGGCTCGTCGAGCGAGGTTGAGGCCCTGGCGGCCAGCGTTCCCGACAGCGGCGGGGTGGTATTTGTGCCGGCGTTTGTGGGGCTTGGCGCGCCGCACTGGGATGCGCACGCAGGCGGCTTGCTGATCGGTCTGCGCAGGGACACCAGTCCGGGCCACATCGCGCGGGCAGCTCTTGAGAGCATAGCTTTCCAGGTGGCGGACGTGCTGAAAGCCGTGGAGAATGAGACTGGAACGCCACTAGGGGCGCTTCGGGTGGATGGCGGAGCCTCGGTGAACAATCTGCTGATGCAGTTCCAGGCGGATGTGCTTGGAGTGCCGGTTGTTCGCCCTCAAGTAACTGAGACGACTGCGCTTGGCGCGGCTTATTTGGCGGGGCTCGCGACCGGGTTCTGGGCTGGCCCGGAGGAGCTTCGTGCCAGGCGCGAGGGCGATGTTCGCTTCGAACCGAAGATGGATTCCAGTGAGCGGGAAGAGCGGCTGGGACGCTGGCAGCGAGCCGTCGAGCGAGCCAAGGGGTGGGGTGAGTGAAGGGAACGGTGATCAGAAAATTCATTGGATCCCGCATCTTATGCCGCAGCTCACGAGATGGGGGTTGGCTGGCGCCTCATGTGGTGTAAAACTTGAGAGTGAAGGGGCTCGAATCAACAAACTGACCCTGGAGCGTAAACCGTGAACAAGCGAAAAATCGTCTCCTTTCTGCCGGCAGCCACCGAGATGGTTTATGCGCTGGGTCTCGGCGAGCAACTGGCCGGGGTCACGCACGAATGCGATTTCCCCGCCGAGGCAAGCCGCAAACCGGTCGTGGTTCGCCCGTCTATGGCCCTGGAAACAATGAGCTTGCGTGAGATCGACGCGGCGGTTGCTGAGCGAATTGGTAGCGGCGGCAGCCTCTATCAAGTGGACGAAGAGCTCATGCAGACCCTGCAGCCGGACCTAATCCTGACACAGAACCTTTGCCAGGTCTGCGCTACATCGGGCAACGATCTGGGCTCGTTGCTCAAAGTGCTCGATCCTACCCCTGAAATCATCTGGATGAGCCCGCATTCGCTGGCCGAGATTTTTGAAAATATCCGCGAGTTGGGCCAGGCCACCGGCCGGGTGAACGAGGCGGAAATCGTCATTAAAGGATGCCAGGAGCGACTGGAAGCGGTGGCCGCGCGGACCCGGCTGGCTGCCCACCGGCCGCGCGTCTTCTGCATGGAGTGGGCCGACCCCGTCTATTGTGCCGGACACTGGGTAGGAGAGATGGTCGAGCTGGCCGGCGGCGCCGACGAGCTGGCTCGCAAGCAGACGGATTCCGTGCGCATCGCGTGGGCCGACGTGTTGGAATGGTCGCCGGAGGTCATCGTTTTCTCGCCCTGCGGCTTCAACCTTGAGAAGGCTCTCGAACAGGTTGGGCATCTGCAGCGCCAGCACGGATGGGCGGATTTGCCCGCGGTGCGCAACCGGCGAGTGTATGCGGTGGATGCAAACTCATATTTCGCGCGTCCAGGGCCTCGGGTCGTCGATGGAACAGAACTGCTGGCCCACCTGATCCATCCGGAACTATTCGACTGGCATGGTCCGGCCGATGCCTTCCGCGCGATTTCAGACTCAAGCAGCTGCGCCGGTCAAACGCGCGTAAAATCGTGCCCCGAATGCGGCGAGAAGTTTGAGTGCAGATTGGATGGCTGCTGGTGTGAAGATTTGCCGCCGCTGGCGCCTTCGTCTGTCCCCGGCGCAGATTGTTTTTGCCCCGTTTGCCTGGCCAATGCGGTTAAGCTGGCTACGAAGTAAAGGAGGTCAGGGATGGCAGCGACTGTTTGTAGTCACATTGCGGAGCATTCGAAGAAAGTCAAGCCGCGGACCAAGGGTTGCGAGGAATGCCTGAAGATGGGCGACACATGGTTGCATCTGCGCATGTGCCTGGAGTGCGGCCACGTCGGCTGCTGTGACTCGTCAAAACACCGCCATGCGCGGGCGCACTTCCATGCCGAAGGGCATCCGCTGATTCAATCCGCCGAGCGAGGCGAGGATTGGCGCTGGTGCTATATCGATGAGGTGTATTTGTAAAACGCTACGCCAGCTCGACTTCGATCTTTTTGGTTTCGACGTCTAGCTTTTTGATCTTGAAGGTGCGGATCTGGCCGGAGGTTAAAGGCTCGGGAGTAGACGATGCGGAGGGGACATTGCCCTGCCAGCGGGCTTTCAGCATCGAGGAAAGGCTGGAAAGGTTCGGCTCGACTCCAAGCTGCGCAGTGGGCAGGGATGCCGGGGCAGCAGTTGTGAACGTGGTAATGCAGGTGGCGCGAATTCCTTCACCCAGCTCAACGTGGGTCAGCGTCGGGGACTGCTCGACGACGCGGCCTGAGACCTGGTCGCCCACTTTGTGTTCGGCGATGTATTCGTCGATGCTCGGTGGGGACCAGCTGCTTCATGCTGAGCTTGATCTGGCGCTTTTGCGGATCGATGGCGAGGATCTGCGCTTTGACGATCTGGCCGGCGCGGAGCACGTCCTGACGGATGGTTGAGGCGGCGGTCGGCGACGATTTCGCTGATGTGGATCGAGGCCTTCGACGCCTTCTGCGATTTGAACGAAGGCGCCGAAGTTCATGAGCTTGGTGACTGGTCCCTCGATCTGTGAGCCGACGGGGAATTTCTGCGGAACGTTGACCCACGGATCGGTAAGGGTCTGCTTGAGGCCGAGCGCGATGCGGCGCTCCTCCGGCTTGATGGAGAGGATGACGGCGTCGACGCGGTCGCCCTGCTTGAGGATGTCACTGGGGTGGCGAAGCTTTTTGCCCTAGGACATCTCCGAGATGTGAATGAGGCCTTCGACGCCGGGCTCGATCTCGACGAATGCGCCGAATTCCGTGAGGCGGGTGACGGTGCCGGTGATGCGCTGTCCGGCGAGCAGGCGCTCGGGAGCTTTTTCCCAGGGCTCGGCCTGAAGCTGCTTGAGGCCGAGCGAGATTTTTTTCGATTCCGGATCGATCTTGAGAATCTTGACCTGAAGCTGCTGGCCAACGGTCAAGACGTCTTCCGGCTTTGTGACGCGGGCGTGCGAGATGTCGCTGACATGCAGCAGGCCGTCTATTCCGCCGAGATCGACGAACGCGCCATAAGGCATGAGGGTGCGAACGGTGCCCGCGACAACATCGCCCTCCTTCATGGCTTCGTATTGATCCTTTTGCTGAGCGCGCGCCTGCTCTTCGAGAACGACGCGGCGATCGACAACAACATTTTCATCTGCGATATCGAGCTTGGTGATACGGCAGGTAATCTCAGTGCCGACCAGCTTCTCAAGCTCGGCGGCATCGCGGGTCCCGCTGCGGCTGGCGGGCATGAATGCGCGAACGCCGACGTCGACAGTAAGGCCGCCTTTCACGACGGCGGTGACAGTGCCGACTACGGCCAGCTTCTGGGCGAAGGCAGCTTCGAGCGCAGACCAGTCGCGGGGTTGCGCGACTTTGAAGCGCGAAAGCTGGTAGTAGTGTTCCTCGTCGCGGCCGGTCACGGAGACGGTGAAAATGTCGCCCGGCTTGACGGCCGCGGCATTGTTGTCAAAAGCGGAACGGGGAAGCACGCCCTCGGTCTTGTAGCCAATGTCGAGAAAGACCTGGTCCGGGGAAATGGACACGACGGCGCCCTGTAACTGTGCTGCGCCGGGCTCAGCTTTATGCGAGTGAGTCTTCTCAAACGCAGTCAGCAAATCGGCGAAGGACTCCTCAGATGAGTCCGCGATGGGCTCAACGGCTGGGTCGACCATACGGCCGGATTCGGATTCTGGAAGGCTGTCGTTCGTCATGTTCCAACTTGTTCCATTGTCACATGAACAGGGGCGTTCGTATGAACTTGAGTGATCGCGCTTTCTGGTTTCTCGCTATTGTGGCGGAAAACACGTGAAATCAAGATGCGTTTGGCCCTTCTTCAACCATCGTCAACTGGCATCCATGTCGCAGACAATGCTATTGTGAGTGCCAAATGCCGCTGACCACCATATCGGAAGCCGGCGCGCCGATTCAGGGGCCGACCGCAACGCTGATCTACGACGATTGGTACCCCGCGCTGCGGGCCGACCAGCTGCGCGCAAACAAACTGGCCACGGCCATGCTGCTCGATATCCCACTGGTTCTGGGCAGGCGCAGCGATGGACGCGTCTTCGCCATGCGCGACAGTTGTCCGCATCGCGGCATTCCGCTGAGCTACGGTTGGTTTGACGGTGAGCACGTCACCTGCAGGTATCACGGCTGGGAGTTCGAGCCGTGCAGCGGCCAGTGCGCGCTGATCCCGTCGCTTTCCAGCCACGACCACCTTGACGCCACCCGCATATTTGCCACCGCGTTTCCATGCGAAGAACGCGATGGTCACGCATGGGTCTATATTCCTGCGGCTGGAATGGGTCGAAAGAGCCGCGACAGCCGAGCGCAGACCGGTTCCCGAGCTGGCCAAGTTCGGTCCGCGCTATCGCACTGCCTTCCTCACCGCGGACCTGCCCTGCAACGTCGATCACGGCATCATCGGACTGATGGATCCGGCGCACGGTCCGTTTGTGCATCAGGCCTGGTGGTGGCGTTCGCGCGCCAGCATTCGCCAGAAGACCAAGCGCTTCGAGCCTATTCCTGAAGGTTTCCGCATGAGCGCCCACGCGCCAAGCGGCAACTCCGCGCCGTACAAACTGCTCGGCGTTTACGGCCAGCCGATCGAAACAACCATCGATTTTTCGTTGCCCAATCGGCGCACCGAAATCATCCGCTGCGGCGACAAATGGTTTTCTTCGCTGACCACAATCACGCCGGTGACAGCCTCAACCTGCCGCATTGACGTCGTGGCTGCCTGGAACGTTTTTTATTACGTGCCGTTCGTAACGCCGATTGCAAAATTCTTTGGCGCGAGGTTTGTTCGCCAGGATCAAGTCACGATGATCCAGCAGGCCGAGGGCCTCCGCCATAACCCAAGTTTGATGTTGATCGACGACGCCGACAAGCCGGCCAAGTGGTACTTCGCGCTGAAGCAGGCGCGACTTGAAACCGCGCCCGGCGCCACGCCCAAACATCCCATGGACGGCCCGGTAGATTTGCACTGGCGAAGCTGAGCCTTGCGCTGGTGAAGCCGACAATTTCTCAGTCCCCCGTTGTGACCGCCGCCGGCTCTTGCGCGCTGATGGCCCCGGTGTCGAATGTGAGGCACGTGCCCAGTTCATTGAAGAGCTTGTCCCAGCGCGTGCGCTCCTCTTTGTCCAGCGAGGTCAACGCGCGGTTCGATGTGCGCAGAATCTCATACCAGATGTTCTGTGCCTGCCACAGGTTGAGCTCGAAAGGCAGCTCGATCAGGCTCTGCGCCAGGGCAAGCGCGCGCTCCAGCACCTCAAGCGATCCCGCGGACAATCTGCAGTTCGACCATGGCGCGCTTCATGCGCTGGTCGGCGATGTAGGACAGCGTGGCCGTCTCCAGCGGAACCTGGTCGGCCTTGGCAAGCGAAAGAAACGAGCGCAGCTGCGCCAGGTCAATGGGGTCGCACTCGAGCGCGCGCCGCAGCCCGGCATTGATCGCGAAGCCGGCCGCGAGCGTGAGCGCCGGCGGCTTGGGCAATCCGGCCTGCGACAGATAATGCAGCAGGCTGGCGTGGTCTTCATAGATGGTGGTCAGCGAGTTCTCGATATCCCAGAGCGTCGAGTTGAGAATCAGCTTCACGATGCGCCGCTGCTCGTCGGTAAACAGCGAGGTCAGCGAGTAGTCCACGCGGCCGTAATAGTGGTCGAGCAGGCGAATCACCTCAGGGAAATAGGCGCGCTGCACGTAGTTCCGCGGCCTGCCTGCGAAGGCTTCAAACTCGGCTGCATCGGCCTCGCTGTATGGCTTCACGGCCGCCGTAATGTTCTGGTCGCCAAAGTGCAAAACCGCAAACGAAAAGCTCTGCTGCTGGCCGGTGATGGCGCTGGCGATGTGCGCCCGGCCCAGCGCCAGCCGCCCACGGCCCGAGGTATAAATTTCGTGCGAGATGCGCCGAACGCGATAGCAGAACAGGTCAGTCTCTTCGGCAAACGAAGAGAAGACTGAGCTGATGGCGTAGTGGGCGGCAACCTGCTCCAGGCCCAGCTCCATCGTGGCCACGCAGTTTTTGTAGATCTGCGCTCCGTCGCCGAACGCTGCATCGTTCGATTTGGCCTCTGCCAGGCGCGCCAGAAATGCCGGTTCCAGCGCCTGCGCCTGCTCGCCGAACAGCTCCTTCGCCAGTTGCAGCACGCGCGCGGCATAAGCGATAATCTGCACCGTCTCAATGCCGGCGATGTCGTCGAAGAACCATCCGCAACTGGTGTACATCAGCTGCGTGTGGCGCTGCATCTCCATCAGCTCGATGCGCGCGCACCCGCTCGGCCTCTGAAAGCTCGTGGGTCTGCATGCGCATGCGAAGAAGCGGTCGGCTGGTTCGGTCGCTGCGGTCGAGGACCACGTCGATGTAGGCGTCGCGCGCGGCCCACACATCCTTGAAGAGCTTGCCGCCTTCCGGCTCCGTCAGCGGAGCCACCGCGTCGCGCAGCTCATCCAGCGCCTGGCGCAGCGGCGCTGCGCCAAAGCTGATTGAAGCCGGGCTTGCCGCCGTTGCAGCCGCAGTTGGAGCGCCAGCGCTCCACGCCGTGCGCGCAGCTCCACGAGGTGTCTTCGTCAATCTCGCATTCGTACTCCGGCGGAAACTGCTCCAGGAAACTGCCGTAGTTGGTCAGACTGACAGTCTTGTCCTCCTCCAGCAGCCGCAGCGCATAGGCCAGCGCCATCTCGCCATGCTTGTGATGGTGGCCATACGATTCGCCATCCGTGGCCACATGCACCAGCTGCGGCTGCTCGCCTTCTTTGAATCCCGCCTTCAGCCGAGTGGCGAAGTTTTCGCCGGAATTCAGCAGCCCTTCAAACGCAATGGCCCGCGAAGCCGGCCCGTTGTAAAAGAAAACTGCAATTGAAGCTCCGGAATCGAAGCGCACCAGATAAGGCTGCGTGGTATCCACGATCGCGCCGGGCGTATCCGTCCAGTCTTCGTCGCCCTCTCGAGTGGTCTCGCATGCCGCTTGCACTGGTGCGGCGCCAGCACCGTGAACTTGATGCCGTTTTGCGCCAGCAGCTCCAGCGACTCGGTATCCGCCGCTGTCTCCGCCAGCCACATGCCCTCGGGCGGCTGCGCCGTAATGGTGTTGGTAGTCGGCGATGCCCCAGCGAATCTGCGTGAGCCGGTCGCGCTGGCTGGCCAGCGGCATAATGATGTGGTTGTAGACCTGCGCCATGGCCGAGCTGTGGCCGCCAAAACTCGTGCGGCTGCGCCGCTCGCCGTCCAGAATCATGCGATAGGTGCGCGGCGCATTCTCCTTGAGCCAGCTCAGCAGCGTGGGCCCGAAGTTGAAGCTGATGCGCGCGTAGTTGTTCACGATGCGCGTGATCTGATTCTTGTTGTTCATGAATGCGCGCCGCGCCGTTGGGCGCGTAGCACTCCGCGCAGATGCGCTCGTTCCAGTCGTGATAGGGTGCGGCAGAGTCCTGCGTCTCCACCGTCTCCAGCCAGGGATTCTCCCGCGGCGGCTGGTAAAAATGCCCGTGAATGCAGATGAAACGTTTCTTGCCGCCATCAAGCATTCCCATCATGCTGCGCTGTCGATCAACCGGCTTTGCTTAGACTTTATTTTAGGCTCGATCGCCCCGTTGGCGCTGTGCTCGTCTTGGCCAGATCGCACGCCCGCCACAGATACCAGCTCGCCACGGAGCGGAACGGCGTCCACTTCTTCCGCGCTTGACAGCACATCCGGCTTGGGCAGATCGGCCGCCTCAAGCGCTCGCGTCTTCGGCAGCGCATAAAGGTCAGCGCATAGCCTTTGCGCACGCCGTAGTCGGTCACCGGCAGCACATCGGGCCGGCCCAGGCGGAAGATCAGCAGCATCTCCACCGTCCACGGCCCAATGCCGCGCACCTCGGTGAGCCGCTCGACAATATCCGCGTCCGACATCTTGCGAATCGACCGCGTGGCTGGGCACGGTTCCATCCAGCGTCTTCGCCGCCAGATCTTTCATCGCCTTGATCTTGTTGCCGGAGACGCCGGCCGCGCGCAGCAGCTCGTCCGGCGTGTCGATCAGCGGCTTGCGGCGCGGGATCGCCGCCGAAATACTCCCGCACGCGCCGATGAATCGTGGCCGCGGCTTTGCCGTGCAATTGCTGATAGAGGATCGACTCCAGCAGCGACTCGAACGGCGACGGCAATGGATCGAGCGCGCAACGTGAACGGCCCCACGCGCTCGATCAGCGCGCCCAGCTTCGCATCGTTTGCCTTCAGATGCGCAACGCTGCCTCGGCAGCGTCGAAAGGAAGTTTGCGGCGTCTTGCCATCATGAATCATAGGGGAACAGTGTACCGCGTCGCTTCCGGCAGCACGTTGCCTGGCGCAGCCCGACCGCCACAAACCTGCATCGCACCACCGTCCCTAGTAAGATTCTCGATTGCGACAAACAGGAGCGCACGCCATGAAGATGCGCCCGGGCACGCAAACTGGTTTTCTGCTGTGCGGCAAAGAGTGGACCGACGGCGAAGCGCTGGAAGTGCGCTCGCCCTGGGATCAGGGCCTGGTGGGCCGCGTCACCATCGCCACCCGCGCCGACGCGCGCCAGGCCGTGAACCACGCCGTGGCCAGCCTGCGCCGCACCCGCGCCCTGCCGCGCTGGAAGCGCCGCGAAATTCTCGAAGACGTCGCCGCCGCGCTCATCGAGCAAAAAGAGCGCTTTGCCCAGCTCATCGTGGCCGAGGCCGGCAAGCCCCTGCGCCTGGCCCGCACTGAGGTCGATCGCGCCGTGCTCACCTTCAAGACCGCCGCGGAAGAAGCCGCCCGCCTCGGCGGCGAGAGCCTTCCGCTCGACCTGACCGAAGGCAACGAGGGCCGCTGGGGACTGGTGCAGCGCTTTCCCGTCGGCCCGATCCTGGCCATTACGCCGTTCAATTTTCCGCTCAATCTGGTCGCGCACAAGCTGGCGCCGGCCATCGCTGCCGGCTGCCCATTGATTCTCAAGCCCGCGCCGCAGACCCCTTCACCGCGCTGGCGCTGGGCGAAGTGATTCTCAAAGCCGGGTGGCCCGAGGAAGCGCTTGCCGTGCTGCCGCTCTCCAACGCCGACACCGCCTGGCTCGCCGAAAAGGAAGACCGCATCAAGCTCGTCAGCTTTACCGGCTCGGCCAAAGTGGGGTGGGAGCTCAAAGCCCACTCCGGGCGCAAGCGCGTGCTGCTTGAGCTCGGCGGCAACGCCGCGCTCATTGTCCACAGCGACTGGCACGACCTCGACGATGCCGCCGAGCGCACCGCCCACGCCGCCTTCGGCTTCGCCGGCCAGTCCTGCATCACCGTGCAGCGCATCTTTGTCGAGCGCAAAATCTTTCAGACCTTTCTCTGGAAGGTGGTCGAGATCACCGCCAAGCTGGCGTTCGGCGACCCGTCGGACGAAGCCACCGAAGTCGGCCCGCTGGTGCGGCTCGCCGAGGCCGAGCGCGTCGAGGCCTGGGTCAAGGAAGCCGTTGACGGCGGCGCCAAGCTTGTGGCCGGCGGCGAGCGCAACGGCTCCATCGTCACGCCCGTCATCCTCACCGGCAACCAAGCCCGGCATGAAGGTGCGCGACGAAGAGGTCTTCGGTCCCGTCGTGGTCATCGAGCCTTACGACGACTTTGAGCAGGCTCTTGCCGACGTAAATCACTCCCGCTATGGCCTGCAGGCCGGCCTGCTCACTCGCGACGCCGGCCGCATCCTCACTGCCTATCGCGAGCTCGAAGTGGGCGCGCTGATCGTGGGCGACACTCCCAGTTGGCGTCTCGACCCCATGCCTTACGGCGGCGTCAAAGATTCAGGCCTGGGCCGCGAAGGCATCCGCTCCGCCATTGAAGAAATGACCGAGCCGCGCATGTTAGTGATGTCAGAGCTGAGCTAGATGTCGAGATACTAAGTGGGGGCCCATATCGTTCGGAAGCATGAGCCGCGTCCGCAAAGAAACTGACTCTATCTTGATACACTGCCAGCGCACTCAAACAGGGATAACTCCGCATCGCCGTTCACCAGACCGGGCCGCCCCTGAGCAAAATCACAGAACTTCCCGCTGATGGGAAGGTCAGCACTCTAATCACAAGCATGAGCCACCTATAGCGCGGGAGTTATTCAGATTCCTGGCGACGACACCGCGCTACGACTTGGCCCTTTGTGCTGCCCACCGCTTGCGCTGCGCATCGGCAATCCGCTTCCGAGCTTCCGGGCTTAGAACGCGAGTCTTCTTGCCCTTCTTCACCTTGGCCGAAGACTTCCTGGTTTTGCGCTCAGTTACTTTGCCGGCGACTTCGCCGATGCTGGTCAGCAGAGAGCGAGCCTGCTTGAGCCTTGCGATTTCCGCGTCGATTTGGACAAGAATTGAATCAATGGACATTGGTCAAGCATAACTTAGACACTCAACCTTTGCATAGTTGGGATGATTGACAATGGTTACCGAAGTGGCACCGGTAAGTTCCGGGTGCGCCCAATTGACGGCGAGATATGTTCGCTTGTTATGCCCTCTATCTGCGAACGATACGGCACAAGAATAAAGAGGACAGGCTGCAAGGCCTGTCCTCTCCTCATTTCGCAAGTTAGTCTTGCGAACCGCTTTCGTCTGCGCTGACCGCTTACGCTCCCAGATACTCCACATGCACATAAGTGCCGAGGCGAACGTTATAGGCCAGATACCAGCCGATGTGGTCGGGATCATCGTAGATGATGATCTGGTCGGTATCCCAAAGCCAACCATCGCAGAAGGCCAGGTCAGCAGCGGCAACGTCCCAGTACCATCCATTGAACCAGAACCGGCTCGGGCCGCCGCCGGCAAGACGCCACACATGCCCAGGGCCGAATCCGCCTGTGAAGTGACCGTGAGCCCAGGGCTGGTCGATGTGATAGCGCGCATCATCTTTGCCGGTGTCGTGGCCCACCCAGGTCTTTCCATCCACATGGGGAACGTTGGGGTGGCCGGTCTTATCGCTGTAGTTGCGATTTGGCTCTACAGGATGCACGTTGGCAGACCTTACTGGAGCCGGTCCGCGCGCTGGGGGCTTCGGAGCAGCTCCTTTGTGCTGCGCAAATGCGGGAACAGAAAGTACAAGCAATGTAACAAAACTAGCTGAATGGATTTCATGGTTTCCTCCGGATGCCCTCGCGGAGGGAAGCTATTCGTCTTGCTGCCCTTTGCCGTTAGCGGGTCATCTCCAGTTACATTAGATGGAACCCCGTATATGCAGTCAAGTTGCGGTGGGAAAATTGTCTTCTATCGCTTATGATCCTTAGCTGCCCGGCACTTATCAACTCAGGCCTCAACGGCAACCGGCGCACGCCGCCATGCATACAACGGGAACCTGTTAGCCAGTTCCGCAACCTCGCCGCGAATCCGCTCCAGTGCCGCGTCATCGTTGCGCGCGTCCAGCGCCTTCGTAATCCATGTGGCAATCTGCCGCATCTCCGGCTCCTTCATGCCACGCGTGGTCAATGCCGGCGTGCCAACGCGAATGCCCGATGGCTTCAGTGGAGGATTCGTATCGTAAGGAATGGAGTTCTTGTTCACCGTAATGCCGGCCTTGCCCAGCGCCAGTTCTGCCTCCGATCCGAGAATGCCTTTTTCGAAAACATCAACTAACATCAGGTGGTTATCAGTGCCGCCAGAGATGATGCGGAACCCGGCCTCTTGCAACGCCGACGCCAGCACCTTTGCATTGGCCACGGTCTGCGTGGCATAGGTGCGAAACTCCGGCCTCAAGGCCTCCGCAAGTGCCACCGCCTTGGCAGCCACGATGTGCATTAGCGGACCGCCTTGCTGGCCAGGAAACACTGCCTTATCCACTGCTGCGGCCAAGTCCTGCCCGCAAATAATCAGCCCCGCGCGCGGCCCGCGCAGCGTCTTATGCGTAGTCGTCGTTGTGATCTGCGCATGCGGAACGGGCGAAGGATGCGCTCCACCCGCGACCAGCCCCGCGATGTGCGCCATATCGAAGATGTAAATCGCGCCCACCTTGTCGGCAATCTGGCGCATGCGCGCAAAATCCCAGAGTCTTGGATAAGCGCTGCCGCCGCCGATAATGACCTTAGGCTTCTCACGCTCTGCAATCGCCTCAAGCTCGTCATAATCGATCAGCTCGGTGTCTCGCCGGACCTGGTAAAACGTGGGCCGGTAAAGTTTGCCGCTGAAACTCAATCGATGCCCATGGGTAAGATGACCCCCATGTGCCAGGTCGAGGCCCAGAATCGTATCCCCCGGCTGCAGCACGGCCGCGTATGCCGACGCATTGGCCTGCGAGCCGGAGTGCGGTTGCACGTTCACGTGTTCGCCGCCGAATATCTGCTTGGCGCGATCGCGAGCCAGATTCTCCACCACGTCCGCATACTCGCACCCGCCGTAGTAACGGCGTCCAGGATAGCCTTCAGCGTACTTGTTGGTAAAAATTGAACCGGCAGCCTCAAGCACCGCCTCTGAGACGAAGTTCTCACTGGCAATCATCTCCAGCCCCTCGTGCTGGCGAAGCGTTTCGTGATCAAGAGCGGCGGCAACGTCGGGGTCGGCCTGGGCGAGAGTGAGAGACATGCGATCGGTCATACCAAAATCTTACTTCAATTCCGGTCTCGCCATCTCACGTTTTGCCCAGTGCAAATCCCCGAACGAAACTCCGCTTCCGGAAAAAATCAGGCCAAACAAAAAATGCCATGTATACTTCCATCGTTCCGGTTCCCCACAATCGAATCTCCTTGAAAGGCGGTCACAATGCCCGGCTATCTGATTCAAGCGTCTTATACCAGTGAAGCGATCGCGGCTCTCATTAAGCGCCCGCAGGATCGCGCGGGAGTAATCCGCAAGTCTGTTGAAAAACTTGGCGGCACCCTGGGCGGTCTTTGACTTGCATTCGGAGACAATGATGTCGTCGTACTGGTCGACTTGCCCGACAATGTGAGCGCGGCTGCCCTGGCTCTGGCTGTAGCCGGTGGCGGCGCCCTGAAGAGTGTGAAGACCACGCCCCTGCTCACCGTGGAAGAAGGTGTGGCGGCGGCCAAAAAGGCCGGGACATCAGGCTACAAGCCCGTCAAGAAGTAGCTGCGGCCAGGCCCGCCTTTGTAGACTGGAATCAGGAGCGATTCAGCCTCGCTGAAAGAGGCACGCCTGCCTATGCGCACTCGACGACTGATTGCAATCTTGTTGCTTGCTTTGGGCGTGGCTCAGGCCCCGGCCCAGAGCGCGGGCATCGATGCAGCCCTGCTCGCCAAAGCCAACGCCGGCGATCCCGTGTCCCAGGTCGCAGTCGGCGAAGTTTATGCTGCGGGCAATGGCGTAGCGCGCGATTACAAGCAGGCAGCCGAGTGGTATCGGAAGGCTGCGGACAAAGGCGACATTGCCGCCGAGATGCACCTTGCCGCTCTCTATCGCGATGGCGGAGGCAAGTACTTTGTTCGCGACATGGCGCAGGCCGCGGAGTGGTATCGCAAAGCGGCCGAGCAGGGCGACGTAACCGCGCAGGGCATTCTCGGCACGCTTTATTCGGTGGGACAGGGAGTTCCGCTCAGTTATCCCGACGCGTACTACTGGCTTGACCTGGCTGCACATGTGAAAGGGCCGAATCAGGAGAAGTACGCCGCAAATCGCCAGATGATCGGAGCCCACATCACCGCCGATGAACTCGCCGACGTGCAGGACAGGGAAGAGAAGTGGCTGGCCGCGCATCCGCGCTGACGCTCTCGACGTGATCTTGCACGAATCTAAATGAGCCGAGATTTTGAAGGGTATGGGCTTCAGCCCGTACATTGACCAGCAAGGATATGAAGGGCTTTCAGCCCCTGAGGAAACACCCTCTCCGGAGGGCTTGTCCAGAATCTTCTTCATCACTCACGTATTCTTGCTCCTGATGCAATCTCCCGCTCTCCACTCCCGACGCTGGTGGCTGGCAACGCTCATTTGTGTTTTCGCCGTCTGCCTTTCTTCATGCCGCGCCAATTCGCAAACCAACGCAGTCACGCTGACGCCGAACGTAGTGGAAGTTGGCTCGCCGGAGCTGATTCATGTGCAGTCGAGAAGCGGCGCCCTGCCGGAAGCCGAATGGCTAGGACGCAAGGTTCAGTTTTTCCCTGCGCACGGTGGCCGCGATTGGTTCGCCCTCGCCGGCGTGGACGTCGAAGCGCCAACCGGGCCGTCAATATTGAGCATCGGCTCGGGCACAGACAGCATCGACCTGAGCCGCACGGTTGAAATTTACCCCGCCCACTATCGCACCGGCACGCTCACAGTGCCGCCAAAATTCGTTGAGCCCGGCCCCGAAGACCTCAAGCTGATTGAAGCGGACAGCAAGCTCAAGGCAAAAGTCTTTGCCGCAAGCGCTCCCGAGCCTCTTTGGTCGGGCAACTTTCGCGCACCCGTGACCGCGCAACCTACTGACAGTTTTGGCACCCGCCGCATATTTAACGGCAAGCTGGCCAGCATTCACAAGGGCATGGATTTTCGCGCAGCAACGGGAACGCCGGTTCACGCCGGCAATAGCGGCGTTGTGGTACTGGCCCGGCCACTTTACTACGAGGGCAACTGCGTCATCGTCGACCACGGGCTCGGCTTATGGACGATTTCAATGCACCTGAGCCGCATCGACGTGAAGGAGGGCCAGCACGTGGCCACGGGCGAGTTGCTCGGCCTCAGCGGCGCCACTGGCCGCGTTACCGGGCCGCATCTGCACTGGGCCGTCCGCTGGCAGGACGCGTATCTCGATCCCGCCAAGCTGCTCAGCTTGGACCTGAGCGACCTGCGTTAGCGTGTGACAGCTTCCTCTTCCACGGCGTGCGATTGGATCGCAGCCACATTCAATCCTTCGGCCTTTTCTTTCCGCAGCGCCTTGAACGCGCGATAGACAAACCACCCCAGGTGCCAGCCGTCGATGTACTTGTACGGTGTTTCGCCAGTCGTGTAGTGCCCGCAGGGCAACACATGAGGCTCAAAGTTGAGGCCCACGCGTTGGAACGCCTCCACAACCTTCAGCGAATATTCTTTGGGAAACGTGAGGTCGTAATCGGCGTAGACCAGCAGCACTCGTTTCTGCGGGCCGCCGGCTTCCGCGCTGGCAAACTTCTCGTAAAAGCTCACCGGGCTCACTGCCGCCCACAACTCCCGCACGCGATCCTGTGTTAATCCCGCCTCTTCCAGTGCCTGCTTCACGTGGCGCGTGCTTTGCCCGGCCCAGGTCACGTCTCCAAAAGCTGTCGATGCGTGGTTGAACGCATTAACGCGCACCCGCGGATCGTGTGCGCTGGCCAGAAACGCGTAGCAGGAGCCAAGGCTGGTTCCCAGTACGCCGAAATGCTCGTAACCCTGCTCCTCAAGCCAGTCCAGGCAGCAGCGAATATCGACCACCGCCTGGCGGCAGGCCGTGAGAGTACGGCCAATATTTGCGCTGACAGCGTAGTCGGACCGCTCCAACTCTTCGGGACGGCGAATGTCGTGGTACGGCATCGAGAGCCGCAGCGCCGAAATGCCCATGCGATTAAAAATCGTGCACAGCGAATTGTGTCCGAGACCGTCGGAGTTCCACTGCGGCAGCACCACAATCGCTTGCTTGGGCCGTGCCGGATCTTTGTGCGCAGGAGCCGGATACCAGCGCGCGTTCACCTGATCGTTCTCGGGATACGGCGTCCGTTCCGGCGAGGTGAAGCGCAGGTATTGCGCCGGCTGCAGCTTTCCCTCGGCGGCCATTTGCCGCATCTCGGCATCTTTTGCCAGCGTCTCGGGGCGCACATTGGTGGGGTAAAGCTGCGGATGCCGAAGCTCAAGCCGAAAGTCAGTAGGCCGTCGATAACCAAAAAATACATCGCTGTGGCGGATGAGCAGCTGGTTGATGCGCACCATAGCAGCTTCCGCCGCGATCGGGTCGCGCACATCTTCCGGGCTCGGAATCGCGTCTTCAAAGCCGTTCGCCTCAAGAAATGGTTCGAGCCATTCGAATCCCCATTCCAAGGGCCGCACCACGCGATTTTCGTCGCGAGTGGTCAGCCGCGTCTCCCACTCGTACATCCACCGCGCATAACGTTTTTTAATCATGATCTGACTTCAAGTTTAGCAGCGCTGCATAAACCAATGCGGAAACCATCACGAGGAGGAGTGTGTCAGGTTTGAAGAGAACGAGCTTTAGCGTGAAAGGGTACAGGCTTCACAGGCAGCGGGATAACTCATTCAGGCGGTAGGCCAGAGATTTATCCGGTAGGCCAGGGACTTATCCGGTAGGCCAGGGATTTATCCCTGGTATAACGTCAACACATTCATGCGGGCTTTAGCCCCTGAGGCAAGGTTCTATTTAAACTGCCCCGCCACCCAATGTGCAGCTCACGCGAGTTTTTTCTCGCGCCTTTTCGCAGCAATCGCCCAACCCACGCTGAGCAGCGCGATCAGCGCGATGATCCCCTGCGAGATCACGCAATAAAGACACCACACCATAATGATGTCCTTTTCGATATGGGAAAGATAGAGCGCAAACCCCAGTCCGATAGTCGACGCAACAGCCAGCAGTCTGCGCCGTCGCGCCAAAGCCAGCCCGCCTAGCCCGAGATAGCCTACGATGCCGATCGCCGCCACCGGCACATGCGCAATCTCCGCAAACGGACTGCGGTTCACGACCCCGCAATCCCAATGCTCGTTGATCGAACACGGCTCAACGTCGGTTGTGTAGTGAACGCGCAGCGCCAGTGTCGCAACCACTACGCCTGCAAGGGCCAGCAAAGCAATCAGGTATCGCATCGCTATTGATGCTACCAGAGGTCCGCGCAATCCGGTCCGCGCGATACCATGAACTCCATGGAAGAGGCCGCCAAAGATTTGAGCCCCAGAGATGAACGCGCGCAAGGTCGGCGCGTCGCCTTCTTTGGCGGCAGCTTTGACCCGCCGCATCTGGGCCATCTCGCCGTTGCCCGCGCTGCCCGGGAGGCCTTCAATCTGGATACTGTTCTATTTGCTCCGGTCGCCGCGCAACCCCTCAAGATGAATGGCTCGACGGCCAGCTTCGAAGACCGCGTTGAATTGACGCGCCTCGCCATAGCCGATGAACCTGGCTTCGCCATCTCGCTGGCCGACGCGCCAAAGCCCTCCGGCGCTCCCAATTACACCATCGACACGCTGCTTGGCCTGCGTGCCGAACTCGGGCCGGACGCCGCGCTGTTTTGCCTCATGGGCGCCGACTCATTCTTTGGCCTCCGGCAATGGCATCGCTCCGCGGAGATTCCTTTTGTGGCGCCTCTGATCGTTGCCGCCCGGCCTGCCGAACATCCTCAACTTTCTCTGGCCGACCTGGAAACTGCGCTCCCTGCGGGCTTAGCAATAGAGCCGGTGCCCGCCTCCGATGAGTTCAGTTCCGATGTCCACTCTACTGAAGTCCGCACCTACCTGATCCGCAACCCCGAAGGCCGCCAGACCGATCTGTTTCTCCTTCCCGGGCTCGATGTCGAGATCAGCGCCTCGGAGATTCGAGAGCAGGTCCGAGCCTCACTTCCCGATCTCGCCTCCGGTCAGCGCGTTCTGCCCGACCCGGTTTTTCAAGCAATCCGCGCGCGTAGACTCTATCAATAATTTCCTTTGCGGGTCGCGATCTTGCCGTCCCCGTCTCGCCAGCCCGATTTTGCCGCTTCGAGGCCAAGGGTCTACGATTGATATTGGAGATTGTTGCAACCGAATGACGACATCGCAAACACCCGAACAAGCCCGCATCCAAATTCGCAATCTGGTTCAAGCCGCAGCCCAGGCTTGTGAAGATAAGAAGGCCCAGGACACCCGCATTCTCGAACTCGATCCAATCGACTCCGGCCTCTCCGATTTCTTCCTCGTAACTTCAGCCTCGAATGATCGCCAGGCCGTCGCCATTGCCGATGAGATTGAGCATCGCCTCAAGAAAGACTTCGGCGTATACCCCAACTCAGTTGAGGGCCGCCGCAAAGGGGATTGGATTCTGCTCGACTATGTCGATTTTGTCGCGCACGTCTTCCTTGCCGAGCGCCGCGCCTTCTACGACATTGAGCGGCTGCGTAAGTCCGCCCGCCCCGTCACGCCCGCCGAGTTTGACGAAGAACTGAAGGCCGCGCTAAGCGCAAAAACCCGCGCCGCCCGAGGCAAAGCCTCAGCCAAAGCCAAACCGGCCGCAACCAAGTCCGCCCCAGCCGATTCGAAGAAGCCCCCAGCGAAGTCCGCAGCGGCAAAGAAAGCGCCCCGCGCAGCAGCGAAGAAGATTGCTGCGAAAAAGACCGCAACAAAAAAAGCCTCCGCAACGAAGTAGGATCTTTGTTCGGGCCGACGACCCAAATAAAATAGGACCCGCGGGAGCGGGTCCTATTTGGCTTTGGGGTTGCGGTTAGCCTAGAAGTTGAAGTGGATCGCAAACCGGATTGTGCGTGGCAACTGGTAGTGCAGCCCTTTGCCGTACAAGCTGCTCAGGGTAATCGGGCCGCCCTGGCTATTCAAGGTGCCATTGTCGTTGACACTGCCTCCGTTTACATTCACTCCGTTCAACATATCCACCAGGCTGTAGTGAGAAGGGTTCATGGTAGCGGCGTAGAAGGGAATGCCGTCGCCCGTCGTATAGCCTCCAGGTGAGATGGACTGGTCGCCAAGGTACGGCGTGTCGACCTGCTCATTGACAGCTGTTACGACATGCTCGTTGAGCACATTTGTGAAAGTTGAAGAGAACTCCAGCGACTTGCTTTCGCCGATCTTATAAGATTCCTTGACCTGCAAATCGGATTGGAGGTACCAAGGGTTGCGGTAGGTGTATGGAACTCCAACCGAAAAAGCGCCAGTTGTCGGATCTTGGGAGATATCCGCCCACTTTCCCCGATTGAACAATTGGACAGGGAAGGCGTTATAGCTTTCCCCGGAGTCCATGTACGTCGTGTTCGGCGAACCCTGATAAGCAGTCTGGAATAGGCCGAAGTCTGTCGCGAAATTGCGGAGATACTTCAGTTCGTAGTCTGCGAAGCCCTTCAACTTGTTTGGACGATCCGTCGGGAGCAGTCCGCTTGAAGATTGTCCGTTGATGTTCCACTGGAAGTAAGGCTCGTCGAAAGCTCGGCTATTGTTTGGAGCGTTACGGCCACCAACACCGCCGTCCGAAATATCCGAACTGGTCAAACCGGTGTAGTTGCCGCGGAAGTGGCTGTAAGTGTAGGAGAACGTGCCGAACCAGTTGTGGCTGGTCGCCTTAGTTAGGCGCAACTCCAACCCATCGTAGCTGCGGGCAGCGGGGATTGATGTGTTGGGAGGATAGGCGCCAGTGGGCGAGACGCAGCCTGAATCGTCGGTGGAGTAAAGGAACTGGCAGAACCCGGTGAACGTGGAATCCACCCCTTGACCAGGATTGACAATTACGAACGTCTCACCGATGGCCGGATTGTAGATCGCCGAATCTTCGATGACGTGGTCCAGGCGCCGCCGGTCATAACGCGCCTCAAACGCAATGTTCGGCTTGATTTGATAGTCGAAGCCGGCCACATCAGAGTGCTCCGTGTACGGCTTCAGATTCGGTGCAACTGCTTCCTCGTATGCGTTGCAGGTAGAGCAGGTGATGATTGAGGCACGGAAATTGACGTTCTCGATAAAGGTCGTATCGGCCGGAGTAGTGCCGCCCTTGAAGTTAGCCTGACTTGTGGCATCGGTGCCGGCGCAAGTGCGGTGAGCCGCACTGTAATCGGAATACCGCGCTTAGACTCGGATTATCCAGAGCGTACGCGCAATTGTTCCAGTAGGCGCCGCCGAAGGAGCTAATGGCCAGGTTCATCTTCATCTGGTCATAGAACACTCCATAGCTGCCGAACACCTTCATCCTTCCATTCTTGAACACGTCCCATGCAAAGCCGAGACGCGGTGCAACTTTGTCGTTCCAGTTGAAACTGATCGGATTGGCTGGAACACCCGGCAGCAGAATTTGGCCTGGAAACAATTCCTTCTCGATCCGGAGACCCAAATCGAGCGTCAGTCCCTTGCCTATGGTCCACGAGTCCTGCCCATAGATGCTGTGGTCGTAGCTGGTCGCATTGCCGCCAGTGCCGTAGTCGTATATCAGGGCATAGCCAAGAGTGCCCTGGCAAGTCTTCGTCTTGTCAGCTGCTTCGATCGTGGCGCAGTTAGCGGCAGCGACCGGGTCGGTGGCGTTTGGATAGGCATTGCCACACCCGGGAAGACCTGAACCACCGGCTCATTGTATGAGTTCGCGATCCCGCGGCGCTACGCGGCCCAGGGCGTTCAACGCTACGGCTTTCACGGGTTGTCTTACGCTTATCTAATGGAGGAACTCGGCCGCGTCGACCCGTTTGCGGCGAAGGGCCGGCGTCATTCTTGCGCATCTCGGTAGCGGCGCCAGCCTGGCTGCGGTGCACGGCGGTAAGAGCCCGGGGCCCCTTCGGGGCCCCTTCGGGACACTTGGGGCCCCTTAGGGGCCCCTTCGGGGGCTTG
>CAVVXR010000028.1:0-16283 GCA_963752215.1 uncultured Acidobacteriaceae bacterium
AATCGACCGCCCCATCGCCTTCAGCTCCATGCCCGTTGGTGGCCGGGGAGGCCGGGACGAACGATTCCGGGCACGCCAGCAGCTTGACCACCTCCGCCAGGTGTCGCACGCCATAGACCTTTACCCCTTCCACCACGGCGGCTTTTTCAGCCACGTTACCGCGGGCACGATGAGGTTGGGAATGGCACCGTTCGGCACGTACCGCTACCGACAGGCTGCCGCGCACCGGGCGAATCGCACCATCGAGCGATAACTCACCCACCAGGATGTGTCCATCCAGGTTCTTCACCGCCCCCATGGCGCCTAAGATGCCGAGGGCCACCGGCAGGTCGAAGCCCGCGCCTTCCTTGCGCACATTGGCCGGGGCCAGGTTGATGGTGATGGTCTTATTGGGGTAACCAGAGCCCGAATTGATGAGCGCGCTCTTGATACGCTCGCGGCTCTCGCGCACCGCCACATCCGGCATTCCCACCATCCGGGAATCGCGCGCCGAGCCGGACAGGTACATGTCTACTTCGACATCGATCAGGTAAGCGTCGATGCCCCGTATACAGCGGCGCTGCGGGTTTTGAACAGCGCCATGGATGGTGTGACCTATGCGTCGGTACTGGATGTAGTGACCGCGCAAAATGGATTTCTCATCTTTTTTTGCCAGCCGGTTTGCGTGCCGGGGGGGCGGTTGCTTCGGGAGGGAAACACCTGAGAATGAGCCAGGGCGCGTGGCGCCAGGCGAGCACTCCATGCATTCATGCTTCTCCGCTTCCTGCCGAAGAGCCTCTAGCAAATGTACTCCCCTCGGTAATAAGCCAAAGCGCATAGAAACCCCGGCGGCACGGCCTGCGCGATCGCCTTCTCCGCGGCGGGCCGCTGATAGCCGAGATTCACCAGCGCCGACAGCACATCCTCGGCAGCGGGTCCTTGCACGCTGGATCGCACCGGCGGTGCCGCAAAATCATCCAGCTTGTCTTTTAATTCGACAACCAGCCGCTCGGCCAGCTTTTTGCCGACGCCGGGAATGCGGACCAGTTGCGCATGATCCTGTCCGCGAATTGCCTGCACGGTTCGCTCCAAAGACAGTCCGCTGAGGATCTTGATGGCCAGCTTGGGACCGACACCGCTGACGGTTATGAGCCGCTCGAATAGCCGCTTCTCTTCCCGGTCGAGAAAGCCGAACAGGGCAATTTGATCTTCGCTGACCTGGGTATGAATGTGCAGCGCCGTCTCAGCTCCGACCGAGGGCAGCGCCGTAAACGCAGGCACGGAAATGGTGACGTCATATCCCACCCCGCCGGCCTCAACAATAGCCTGGCCGGGCTCCTTGAAAATCAGCTTTCCGCGTAGATGAGCGATCATCGTGCCCTATTGTAGTATCGTTAGCCGCTCCCGCGTCCGTGGCCTGGAAAGTTTGCGCCCAGACTGGGGTTGCCGCGCCATTCTCCCCTTGCCCGCGTCCAAAGAGTGGTCCCCAATAGCTCCGGCGCGGCCCAGCCGGATACAATGGTGTTCTACGCTTCGGCAACCGGGCGGCAAGCAATTTTTCCTTGAGATTTGGAGCAGGTGCAAGTGAGAGGCATTGTCTGCCGCGGTCTGCGGCTCAAGTTGGTTGCAGGAATCGGCATCGCGCTGGCGATGCCCGCGCTGGCGCTGGCCGCGCAAGACTTGCAGAGTTCAGAAGCGCAGGCATTGTCAACGCAGACCTCGCTGACCGCGCAAACCCGGGATCAGGCCGGGCGCACTGAGGCCACCGTATTAGTGAACGTGACTGGCGAAGATGGACTACCGGCAACCGGCGGCGTGGCCATCACGGACCACGGAATCCAACTGGCGGGCACGGCACTGAATGCCAAAGGCGAAGCCAGCATTGTCGTTGCTCTTCCGGCGGGAGACCACTCCCTTGCGGCCAACTACGTTGGCGACGTAACGCATCGGCCTTCTGTCTCTCCGGTAGCCGAGGTGCAGGCGCAGGTCACCGGGACGCCCAATTTTACGGTTGCTGTCTCTCCCGCAACACTGAGCCTCACGCCAGGCCAATCAGGAACGGTCGTTGCCTCCATCACGCCTCAGAACAGTTCCGCTTTGACGGCCCCGATGTTCATCACGATGTCCTGCTCGGGACTTCCCGACGAATCCTCGTGCAGCTTTACTCCGGAGAGTCTGGAAATCCTGCCAAATGCCACGGCCCCGGTCACCAGCACGATGGTCATTCTTACTCAGGCGGCATCTTCAACGGCGCTCGCTCGTCCACAAGCCAATTCCGTGGCCTGGGCGATTCTGCTTCCCGGCGCGTTCGGTCTCGGCGGACTGGCCTGGGGATTTCGCCGCCGAGCGTGGTTGAACCGGCTTTCGCTTCTGGCTCTGGTGGCGCTGGTAACGACGCTGGGTACAACAGCGTGCAATCCGCGCTACTATTATTTGAACCACGGCCCGCCCACCAATCCCGCTACTCCTGCCGGTATTTACACTCTTACCGTTTCGGCTCAATCCAGCAACGGCGTCACCGCCATTACCAATTCCACAACCCTGGCGCTGACGGTTCAGTAGTCCAGATTTCATGAGCCGCCGGCATTGTCTTCCCGCGGAACTCTACACGCTGGTGGAGCACACGCCTTCAACGGTGCTGCTTGAAGAGGCTGGGTCAGATACCTCAAAGCCTTCTGCAACCGAGCGGCACTCCGGCAACTCCCGCCTTTTCATTGCTCCGCTTCGTGTGTTAATTGCCAACGATTCCGCAGAGCTACCAAATCTCTTTGCGGAGATCGAACGCGCCGTGGCCGTCGGCCATTTTGCGGCGGGATTCTTCAGCTACGAATGCGGCCACTTCTTCGAACCAACCGTGCCGACTCGGCCCATTAGCCTCCACCAGCGGTCGGACTGCACTCTCAGTCAGCCGCTAGCCTGGTTCGGCATCTACGATCATTGTTATTCCTTCGACCATTGCACGGGCTCTTTTTTCGACAGCGAGCCTCCGGGCCTCGGGCAAACGGGCTTTGAGCAATTCGGTGCAACAACATCGCTTCCTCAACCTTCTGCCGAGCCGAAGCTGGAGGCGACTCTTACCTTTTCAGAACGCGAATACGCCGAACTTATTGCCGCCATTCACGAGTGGATTCGCGCTGGAGACGTCTATCAACTCAACTTCACAGTTCCCATGCGGGTTCATCTGAAGGGCAGCTCAGCCGCTCTCTATCAGCGTCTGCGCAGCCGTCAGCCCGCGCCGTATTGTGCGTTTCTACACGCCCAACCCGATCACCGCATCCTTTCGTTTTCGCCCGAGTTGTTCTTCCGCGTGGATCACGACACAGTAACGCGTCGCATTACCACGCGGCCCATGAAAGGAACCGCGCCGCGGGGCAGAACCAACCGTGAAGACCGCGATCTGGCCGAGTGGCTTTCGAACGACCCGAAGAACCGCAGCGAAAACGTGATGATCGTCGATCTGCTGCGCAACGATCTCGGACGCCTATGCAACTACGGCAGCGTGCGCGCTGAGAACCTCTTCTCCATCGAGCGCTACCCGACCCTGCTGCAAATGACCTCGACCGTCACTGGCGAGCTTCGCCCCGATGTCGGCTTTCAAGAGATTTTCCGCGCGCTCTTTCCTTGCGGCTCCATCACCGGCGCTCCCAAGGTTCGCGCGATGCAACGGATTGCCGAAATTGAGAAGCAGCCAAGAGGCGTCTACACCGGCGCGATCGGCTTCTTTTCCAGAGAGCGAAGCGTATTTAACGTTGCCATACGGACCCTTGTGTTGAAAGGCGAGCATGGCACAATGGGCATCGGCAGCGGCGTCGTCATCGACTCCGACGCTGCCGGCGAATTCCGCGAGTGCCTCTTGAAGGCGGAGTTTCTCACTCGCGCCGCAAACCCGCCCACGGACACTCTATCTCTAATTGAAACCCTGCTTTGGAACGGCGAGTTTTCGCTGGTCGAGCTGCATCTCGATCGGCTCGAAGATTCTGCCCACTACTTCGGATTCCCATGCGACCGCACCGAAGCAAGAGCAGCGCTGCTGGCCCACGCCGCAACTCTTGCAGGGCAGAGTCCGCGGAAGGTGCGGCTCCTACTTGATCGGGATGGAGGGCTGCAGATCGAAAGCGAAATGCTGAGCGAGATTGTGGCGAAAGGCGATGCGAAGCCGGCACACATCCGCATCGCACATCAGCGCACAGACCCCGACGACCCCATGTACTTCCACAAAACTACCCACAGGCCGCTCTACACGGCGGCGCTCAAAGCCGCTGTCGAAGCGGGCTTCGACGATGTGCTGTTCTTGAACCTGCGCGACGAAGTCACAGAGGGCGCGATCAACAATATCTTCGTCGAAAAAGACGGCCTCCTGTTCACGCCGTCCGTCGAGTGCGGATTGCTGCCCGGCGTTCATCGCCGCCATCTTCTCGAAACGAAGCCGTCTGTGATTGAGCGAGTGCTCTATCTGGAAGACCTGCGCAACGCCGACGCCATTTACTTGTCGAACGCGGTTCGCGGCCTCCGCCGCGCAACCATCGACTGGGAAGGTTAGCCCGATACACCGGCCGAGCTCAGGCCTTATCCTCAAAACAGAACCCCGTGTCCGACTTCGCCCAAACCGTCAAGCAGCAGGCCGACATCGTCAAGGTGATCGAGGGCTACATCCGCCTGCGCAAAGCCGGCGCGCAGAACTACTCCGGCCTCTGCCCGTTTCACAAGGAAAAATCGCCGTCGTTCTCCGTCCATGCCGTGCGCCAGTTCTACCACTGCTTCGGCTGCCAGGCCTCGGGCGACGTCTTCAGCTTCGTCGGCAAAATCGAGAATGTCGGCTTTCCCGAAGCGGTCCGCATCGTCGCGCAAAAGTGCGGCATTCCGCTGCCCAAGCGCGAGTTTTCTTCTCCGGAAGAAGCCGCCGAATCCCGCCTGCGCACCAAGCTTCTCGAGCTGCACGAAACCGCGACCGCCTGGTTTGAAGAGCAGTTGCGCGCGCCCGAAGGCGCCGTTGCCCGCGAATATCTGGCCGGCCGCGGCCTCACTCCGGAAGGCATCAAGACGTTCCGCATCGGCTACGCGCCGGACAGCTTCAACGCCCTGCGCGACCGCCTCAGCGGCATGGCCGACGACGAAACCCTTCGCGCCAGCGGCCTCTTCAGCTCCAAAGAGCAGGGCGACGGCAGCCTAGGGCCACATCTACGACCGCTTCCGCAAGCGCGTCATGTTTCCCATCGCAATGAGAGCGGCCGCGTAATCGCCTTCACCGCCCGCACGCTCGAAACCGGCGACAAGGCCGGCGCCAAATACATCAACTCGCCCGAAACGCCTCTCTATTCCAAGGGGCCACGTCCTCTTCAATCTCGACAAGGCGCGCACCGCCATTCGCCAGCTTGAGTTCGCCCTGCTCGTTGAAGGCCAGATGGACTGCATCTCCGTCTTTCTGCGCGGCATTCAGAACGTCATCGCTACCAGCGGAACGGCTTTCACTGAGCAGCAGGTCGCCATGCTTGCGCCGTCACACCTCCAACGTCGTCGTCAACTTCGATCCCGATGCTGCCGGCGCAACGCCGCGGAAAAATCAATCGCCCTGCTCACCGAAGAGGGCTTCACCATCAAGATCGTCACTCTCGACGGCGGCCTCGACCCCGATCGCTTCATCCGCGAGCGCGGCGTTGAGGCCTACACCGCACGCCATGCGCGGCGCGCGCCGGCAAGTCCGACTTCCTCATCGAGCGCGCCCGGCAGATGTTTCCCGGCGCCAGCGCCGAGCAGAAGGTCAAGGCCATGAACTACCTTCTGCCCCACATCCGCCGCATGCCGGAAAAGCTGGCCCGCGACCAATTCGCCGGCGACGCCGCGCAAAAGCTGGGCATCGACTCCGCCGTGCTTCGCGAAGAGCTCCGCCAGGCCGCCCTGCGCCGCCGCGACCACGTCGAAGTACGCGCCACATCGCTCAGTGAGGTTGAGCGCGTCCTTCTGCGCGCCCTGGCCATCGACGACCCTGAAAATGAGCCTTCCCGCCGCCTGGCGGCTCAGGCTCTCGCCCAGCAACCCGCATGGTTTGAGCATCTTGGCGCCTTTGCCGCCCTCCAGGCGCTGGCCGCCCGCCAGGCCCGCGATCCCATGGAAGTGGTCGAGGACCCAGCCCAGCGCGCGCTGCTGGCCGAGGCTTTGCTCGCCGAAATTAAGCCGCCCGAGGAAGCCGAAGTCGAGAGCGCCATCCAGGAGATCCAGGAGCGCGCCATCGAGAGCCGCCAGCGCGACCTCCGCGCCCTGATCGCCGAAGCCGAACGCCGCGGCGATTTCGCCGAGCTCGCCCTGCTGACCCAGCAGAAACTCGACCTCGACCGCGCGTTGCGCCAGTTGCACAATCGCAAGGACGGCATATAATCGGGCCAATGAGTGCCTTTGGCGGCACGATTGGGAGCGTCTATGATCCTCGAAATCAAACCCGAGCAGCAAGAAGATCCTCGATCGGGCCGCACGGTCCGGCATGAGCCCGGAAGAAGTCCTCGATCAGGCCTTCGCCGTCATTCATCAGCAGTACGGGAATGAGGATTGGATGCTGGCCGACAAGGAGGCCATTGCCGCCCAGATCGAGACGGGTTACGGGCAGGCTGAACGTGGCGAACTCCTCGACGCCAAGGAAGCGATCGAGATGCTCCGGGAACGCAGGGCAAAGCGGCGGACAGCCTGAGAAATGCCGCCATCCTACCAGCTCACGCCACAGGCGCTCGACGATCTTAGCGAAATCTGGGACCTACATTGCAGAAGATAATGTGGAGGCAGCAAATCGCGTAGAATCAGCGATTCTGTCGGCCTGCAGAAACCTTGCAATCCATCCCCAGATCGGCTCCAAACGAAGTGAAATTACCCCTCTGCCGGTTCGATTTTGGCCGGTGACCCGTTATCCCAACTTCATCGTGGTCTACCGTCCCGACTCAAAGCCGTTGCAGGTCATGTCGGTCCTCCATGCGAAGAGGAACATCAAGGCTCTCCTTGAGGAACGATCGCCCTGGTGATGCGGCCCAGGTGGCCCGACTCGAGCCGGAATCTTGAGTCCAATCCTCCCCCGGAGCGTCTAATCTAGACGGGAACAGGCCGGGGCGAGAGTCAGAATTCCCCCGGTCCAAATCACGGAGCAGCCAAAAAAGGCGTCGGCTACGCCGGATTCTCGTCAGTGTCTTTTGGGCTGATTGTGGTATTCTGGTAATCTCTGTGAGGATGCGCGCCCCTCTGCCCCAACCATGAGCTTCGGCTCGCGGGCGAACCAGGCGAAACCTGAAGCGCTTGTCATCCTGTTCCGAGCAAACCCCTGAAACCGCATTTTTTTGCGGAAGAGTGCAGGTCTGCGTTCGCGTGCGCAACTGATTTCCTCACGTTACTTTTTGGAAATCTTTTTTTCGCGCTCCGAGGCAGACCCGTTTCGCTGCGCAAAAACGGTGCTGAACAAATTCCGCGTATGACGGTAGAGAGTAGGAACATTTTGGCGGCTGACGACAAATTCGAACATGAAATTGAGGGCATCATCGAGGTTGGCAAGGAGAAGGGCTATCTTACCTACGGCGACGTGAACGATATGCTGCCGGAAGAGATTGGCTCGGCCGACGACCTCGACGACCTTATCACCACCATTGGCACCCAGGGCATCGACCTGCTTGACAGCCCCAAATTTGGCGCCGACAAAGACTTCGAACTCGAAGAGGGCGAAGACGTCGAGCTTGACCTGACCCCTGGAACGCTCGAAAAAACAAACGACCCCGTGCGCATGTATCTGCGCGAGATGGGCACCGTGCCGCTGCTCACCCGCGAAGGCGAAGTAGAAATCGCCAAGCGCATTGAGCGCGGCCAGCTGCGCGTGCTCAAGGCCATTTCGCGCTCTCCCATCGTGATTCGCGAGATTGTTGCTCTCGGCGAAGACCTGAAGCGCGGTGTTCGCAACGTCAAGGAAGTTGTAATCTTCGACGAAGAGGAGCTCACCGAAGAAGTAGTTGTGACTCGCGTCAAGGCCACTGTGGGCCGCATTGACACGCTGGTCAAGCACCAGAAGAAGATCGCGGCCTACGAGGAAAAGCTCGCCGGACCGGCTCCGGTGACCAAGGCCAAGATCCGTGATGCGAACCACACCCGTTGGCTGATCGCTCGAGAGAAAGTGCTCATCTCGCGTGTCGTCCGCGAACTAAAATACACGGCTCTCGAACGCAAGCGTCTGCTTGACAAGGTCAACAAGACCGTGGACACCATGCGCACGCTCGAGCGCCAGATCCGCTCTCTGGATCAGAAACACGAAGCCAGTCGCAGCGAGGAGCTGAAGAAGGAGTACCGCCGCCAGCAGAAAAACTGCAAGGTCGATCTCGAAAAAATCGAGGTTGACGCAGGCGTGTCGATTGCCGAGCTCAAGCGCACTCAGCGCGAAATGATCCAGGGCGACATGGACGCCGAGCAGGCCAAGAGAGAGCTGATCGAAGCCAACCTGAGGCTTGTCGTTTCCATCGCCAAAAAGTACACCAATCGCGGCTTGCAGTTTCTGGACCTTATTCAGGAAGGCAACATCGGCCTGATGAAGGCCGTCGACAAGTTCGAGTATCGCCGCGGCTACAAGTTTTCGACCTATGCAACGTGGTGGATTCGCCAGGCCATAACCCGCGCCATTGCGGATCAGGCCCGCACGATTCGTATCCCGGTGCATATGATCGAGACCATCAACAAGCTCATCCGCACCAGCCGTCAGCTTGTGCAGGAGCTTGGCCGTGAGCCCTCGAGCGAAGAGATTGCGCGGCGCATGGACATTCCCGTCGCGAAAGTCCGCAAGGTGCTCAAGATCGCGCAGGAACCCATCTCGCTTGAAACGCCGATCGGCGAAGAAGAAGATTCGCACCTCGGCGACTTCATTGAAGATCGCCAGGCCGTGTCTCCTTCTGAAGCCGTCATCAGCGTCAACCTGAAGGAGTACACCTCGCAGGTTCTGCGCACTCTGACGCCTCGCGAAGAGCGTGTGATCAAAATGCGCTTCGGCCTCGAAGACGGTTCCGAGCACACGCTGGAAGAAGTCGGCCAGAGCTTCCAGGTGACAAGAGAGCGGATCAGGCAGATAGAAGCCAAGGCGTTGCGCAAGCTGCGGCATCCGTCGCGTTCGCGCAAGTTGAAGGCCTTCGTCGAAGGCGTGAAAGAGATGTAACCTGGCTGTAAGTGAACCGCAAAGAGCCGCAATCCCTTCGAAGGGTGCGGCTTTTTGCTTTCCTTCATGAGGGAATTACCGCCCGATTTCCCTGTTTCCGGGCGATGTCAAAAAGTGCCTGGTCAAACGTGACGAGCCGCGCTTGCACTGCCTCTGCATAGGCCAGCAGCCAGCAATCTCCCACCCATCTCGAGACTGCCTTGCCCGCAAACGGCTCCGTCGCCTTTCGAAAAGCCGCATCCACGTTGCGCGGATCGAGATAAAACTCTACGCGCGGGTCCTGAAGCCAGCGGTCATAAACCGCCCACGCTTCGCCAAGAGTGAGGGTTTTATCGCCCATGACCGCATTGTTGGTCAACAGGCGAAGCAGCCCCAGTTGTGTGTATCGGCAGAAGATTAACGTGATATCGTCCGGCAAGCGATCCATCCACGCGCTGACAACCGGGTGATGCGCATGCCCACCGTCTGAAAGCGCCAGCCAGACATTCACGTCAAGGAAGAATAAGGTCATGCGGGTTCTCGTCCACGGGGTACCTGGGGCCCCGTTTTCCGGTAGCCGGAATCATAGGTCCCGTCACGCGCTCGCCCTTCTTCGACTCGGCGTAGGTTTCCTCGATGGCCCGCACAATGAGCGAACGAATCGAGGCCCCGGAGCTCTCAGCACGGCGGCGCAGCCGGTCATGCAGCGGCTCAGGAATATCGACAGTGGTGCGGACAGGCATGACATGATTATGTCACAAAAGAGTTCAAAACCGCCTCCAGCTCGAAGAACTCTTCAGGGGTTAGATTCAGGTCCACTGCGGCGATGTTTTGTTCCACATGCGCGGCTTCTGATCGTAGTTGGCCGCTGTAAGCCCAGAAAAAGCGTGCCTCGCTCTATCGGATGGCGATATCGGGTAGAAGGACCGGCTGGGGGCTGCGTGCGGTCAGCGCGATCATCAGGCCGGAGCCTATAATCAGCGCTCCACCGGCCAGCATGGGAAAGCCCGGTTTGTCGTGCCAGACAAGGTAGGAGATCAGCGCGCCTGTGAGCAACTGGGTGTAGTGGTACTGCGAGACGTTGCTGGCCGAGGTGTGCTTCACGGCGACATAGAAGCTGAGCGTGCCCGCTGCGCAGAAGACGCCCATCATGCCCAGCGCCAGCCAAAGCGTGGGTGTGAGCGGGCGAGGGTGCAAGCTGGTGAGCGCCAGGCCGGCTACGGCTGTCACCAGACCCGAGCAGAAAGCAAGGCTCTCGGGCGGCTCAGTGCGCGTAAGCACGCGCGACCAAACCATGTTGACCGAAAAGCAGGTGACACACACCAGGCAACTGACAAGGCCGATGAGATCCACCTGCTGAGCATGGGGCACGGCACGAGGCAGGGCATGAGGCAGGACATGAGGCAGGACATGATTCCAGGGGGCGACCGCGATGACCACGCCGGAGAAACCGGCGAGCAGGGCAAGAGTCTTTTTAGGGGTGATGCGTTCGCCAAGAAAAATAGCCGAGAGCACTGAGATAACCAGCGGCGAAGTGAAGATAAGCACGTAGAACATGGTCAGCGAGAGATGGCGAAGGGCAACGACGAGGCAGAGGTTATTCGCCATGTCCAGGAGGGCGCGCAGTCCCTGGCGCACCACCGAGCGCGGACGCAGATTGTCGAGCTTGCGGCGCACGGCGGCCTGCAGCATGAGCGTGAGCGCCATGAAGAAACCCATGAATGCGACGATCTCTTCGGGCGGCAGGCCGAATTGCCCGACCCACTTGATGCAACTGTCGCCGAGCACCCAACAGGTGAAGCCGAAGACAGCAAAAAAAATGGCGGTCAGGTCGGAGACGCCGGCTTTAATTGCGACTCCCCGCTGCGCACGGCGTGGGAAAAGGGCGGAGATCCAATCAGACATGATGTAGTTTCAGAGTATTCCCAAGAGAAGGACCTGGGAACGCGTTCCGGTAGAATTTTGCTGGTGATGGGTATGCGCAACAACGACAGCCTGAAGAATCGTGAGTCGCCTCTCGAGATGAGTCCCCAGGAGTTTCGAGTCCTGGGCGCCCAGTTGATCGATCGCATCGCGGGCTTTCTTGAGGCCCTTCCCAGTCGCCCGGTGACTCCGGCGGAGTCTCCCGCTGTGGTTCGACATGCACTCGGGGCTCACCGTACGCTGCCGCAGCAAGGGGCCGATCCCGCGCAGTTGCTCCATCAGGCCGCTGACCTGTTATTCGAGCATTCTCTTTTTAATGGCCACCCTCGCTTCTGGGGATATATCACTTCGTCCGCTGCGCCCATCGGCGCGTTGGGAGAGTTGCTGGCGGCCGCAGTCAACCCCAACGTTGGAGCGTGGCTCCTTTCTCCTATGGCGAGTGAAATTGAAGGGCAGACGATCCGCTGGATTGCGGAAATGCTGGGTTACCCGGTGGAGTGTGGGGGGCTGTTTGTGAGCGGGGGCAACATGGCCAACTTTGTCTGCTTTCTCGCTGCCCGGCAAGCGATGGCGGGTCTCGATGTCCGTGTCAAAGGGATGGACGGAACACGTCTTCGCGTTTACTGCTCAAATGAGACGCATACGTGGGTTCAGAAGGCGGCTGACATTACGGGAATGGGGACAGAAGCGATACGCTGGATTCCCGTGGATGGCGAGATGCGGATCGATGTGACGGAGCTGCGAACGCAGATTCGCAAAGATATTGAGGCAGGCGACAGGCCGGCACTGGTGGTGGGAAATGCGGGTTCAGTGAGCACTGGGGCGGTTGACCCGCTGCCGGATCTGGCCGCGCTTTGCCGTGAGTTCGATCTTTGGTTCCATGTGGATGGAGCTTACGGCGGGTTGGCTGCGGTGCTGCCAGATGCGCCGGATGCGCTCGCGGGCCTGCACCAGGCGGATTCAGTGGCGGTCGATCCGCACAAGTGGCTCTATGCTCCGCTGGAGGCGGGCTGTGCGCTCGTTCGCGACCCGGAGAAACTGCGCGCCGCGTTCGCCTATCATCCGGTCTACTATCACTTCGGGGTGGAAGCTACGAACTACTTTGACCTCGGGCCGCAGAATTCACGTGGGTTCCGCGCGCTCAAAGTATGGCTCGCGCTGCAGCAGGTAGGGCGCAAGGGCTACGAGCAGATGATCTCCGACGACATCCGTCTGGCGCGGGCTCTGTTCGAGCGCGTCTCACAGTACGCTGAACTTGAACCGCTAACCCAGTCTCTCAGCATTACAACTTTTCGCTATGTACCTACGGACCTTGACTCCGCCGACGCGAGCGCAGCGGCCTACCTCGACAAACTCAATCTTGAATTGCTGACTCGCCTGCAGGCGAGCGGGGAAGTTTATCTCTCCAATGCCGTCGTCCACGGAAAATTCGCGCTGCGCGTCTGCATTGTGAACTTTCGTACGTCGCTCACAGACATTGAAGCATTGCTGCCGATGGTGGTCCGGACCGGTAAGGACCTGGACCTGGCACTGCGGCCCGGCAATTCTTAGAATCGCTGTCGAGTTTCACGGCTGATTTTCATTCGGATTGCAGGCGGCATTCTCCACCTCCGCCCACTCCTCTGCGCTGAGCTTCAGTCTCGAAGCGGCGACATTCTCTTCAAGATGCGCTACCTTCGATGTGCCGGGAATCGGCAGCATCACCGGCGACCGCTGCAGCAGCCACGCCAGCGAGAGCTGCGCAACTGTCGCCCGATGCTGCTCCGCAATTCGCGTCAGCGGCTGTGCGGCTGGATGGTCTGGCTTCAGCAGCTTGCCGCCCGAGCAACGGATACCACGGCAGAAAGCCGATGCCGTGCTGCTCGCAATAGGTCAGCGTTTCCTCATGCCGCCGATCGCACCAGACTGTATCGATTCTGGACAGTTACGACTTCGACGATCTTCCCCGCAGCCTCAATCTCTGCCGGCGTCACCTCGCTCAGGCCGATGTGGCGGATCTTGCCCTGCTCCTGCATCTGCTTCAGCGCGCCCAGGGACTCTTCAAGCGGAGTGCGCGGGTCGATGCGGTGCAACTGGTAGAGGTCGATCCGCTCCAGCTTGAGCCGGCGCAGGCTCATCTCGACGCATTGGATCAGGTAGCCGGCGCGGCCCACGTACTCGGTCTTCGCCGGACCCTGGCGCGTGATGCCGCCTTTGGTGGCGATGACCACGTCCGGCCGGATAGGGCGCCAGCGCCTCGCCGATCAGCCGCTCCGCAATCTCCGGCCCGTAGGCGTCGGCGGTGTCGATGAGCGTCACGCCCAGCTCGACGGCGCGGCGCAGCACGCGCTTTGCTTCTTCCGGGTTCGACGGCTCGCCCCACGCGCCGTCGCCCACCAGGCGCATGGTTCCGTAGCCAAGCCGATGCACAGGCAGATCGCCGCCAATTAAGAAATGTGCCGCTCGCGGCAGCGTTTGGAGTCTTTGAGTCCATGACGGATTCAATTCTATCCGTCACAACACCGAGGGTCGCAGACCGGGCGAATGTCAGCCGGGAACCGGGCACCGGCTGGCTACGTATATTCAAGCCAGAGAGCAAGTAAGAAATACAGGCAAGCAGCACGGCGAGAAGTGAAGTAAGGAGAACAGGCCATGAGCAGCTATTCCGTACCCCAATCCGCAAGCCATCTTCTATCAGCAATACGAATCTGTGCGCCGCGACGAGGTCATTGGCATTCTTCTGGCGCTGTTTCTGGGCGGCTTCGGCATTCACCACTTCTATTTGCGCCGCACCGGCCTGGGCATTCTCTACGTCTGCTTCTGCTGGACGCCAATTCCATGGATTCTCGGCTTTATTGAGTGCTTCTTCATGCCCGGCCGGGTGCGCGAATTCAATGCTATTCAGGCTGCGGGAATTGCCGCGGCGCTTGGAATCGCAATGCCGGGATGGGGCCAGCCGATGAATGTCACGGTAAACATGCCACCTGCGGCGCCAGCTGTACAGACGGTGCAACCTGCGCAAACAGAACAGCCCTGGCAACCTGTTAACGCCGGCACGCTCTTGGCCTGCGGACGCTGCCAGCAGACCAACCCACCGGGGGCGCGGTACTGTTCCGTCTGCGGTTCGGCACTCTCGCCAGCTTCCTAGCCAGGCGAAGGATTGCTACATATTCGCATGCCCCGAGCGCATGGACTCGTTGAACTGCGGCTTGGTAAAGTTCAGCGCGGCATCGAGCGCGGCCTGGTATTCCGGGGCAAGTTCCATAAGCTTCGGCGTGGCGGCGGCAAACTCGCCGTCCAGCGTCATTAGCCCCTCGCCGGCTTCGTCACTGGCCATGCGCAGCAGGTCTTGTTCCGTCGTATTCAGATATTGAGCATCTCTCGGGTCGGCGATCCATACGGGCTTTCCCTCACCCAGCACGCCGGAGAGCCAGTAGACCTTGCGCAGGAGATACTTGAGGCGTTCCGCATCGTCGGTCTCGGTGAAGAGAAACTTCTTCTGCCAGCGGCTGTAGTAGCGCGTGGTCACGGGAACCGGCTGCCGGTTGCCGGACTTGATGAATTCAAGCTGGCCCAGGTCCACCGTCTTGCGTACCGCATTGTAAACAAAAGACTCCGCGTAAGGCTGCTCCATGGATGGCACAATCTCCGCAAACGTAAGCGTGACCGACGCAGCAATCTTGGCGTGCAAATTGTGCGCGCCGCCGTCGGCCAGGTGAATCTCGCCATGGACGATATATGTGTCCGCACCGGAGACGGAAGTGTGGAACGGCCACTGAAACTGCCCAAACTCGACCGGCAGACCGCCAAGCGTGACGTAGCACTGGGGCCGTGGATTGCGCAGCCGCTTGGCTTCGTTCGCAAGGTGAGCCGTCATTGTTGACAGCAGGTCGGGCTTGTCGAACTCGAATACCTCACTCAATTCCAGGCGAAGAGTGTGGCCGGCCAAGTCGGAGCCCGGCAAGCCCAATTGGAAGACCGCCGTGGGACGGCCGTGAAAGTCGCTGCCCTCGGCCTTCGAGACCAGGACCATTCCAGCCAGTTCAGCGGCTGCCTGCACAGAGGATACGAGATTAGATTTCAATTCAGCGGTCATTGGGTGGGAATCCTGGTTTGGAAGCTGGGAATCGATGCGCAGCCTTTTCCAGGAAGCGCATCCTCATTCTAAGCGAGCCAGCGGTCAAACGTCGCATTTACAATGTCAATTGTGCCGACTGAACCGTCCTCGCCGATCATTCTCACTGAGAACCTGATCAAGGTTTATGCGGCAGGCCGGCTTCAGGTCACCGCGGTGCGCGGCGTATCGCTGGCCGTTGAGCGCGGCGAGTTTGTGGCCATCGTTGGTCCCTCGGGCTCGGGCAAGTCCACGCTGTTTTACCTGCTTGGCGGCTTAACCAGGGCGACGCATGGGCGAGTCGTCATCGACGGCGTCGATTTTGCCACCCTCAACGACGCTGAGCGCACGCGGCTGCGCAAGCACCGCATCAGTTTCGTCTTCCAGAAGTTCAACCTGCTGCCGACTCTGTCGGCGATGGGCAATATCGAGATTGCCTGGGCCGTCAGCGGACGTAAGGAACCGTTGGATTTGAAGTACCTTGACCATCTCAGCGAACTTCTGTCCATTCAAGGCCGCCTCGAACATCGTCCATCGGAGTTGAGCGGCGGCGAGCAACAGCGGGTAGCTATCGCGCGCGCTCTCATCACCCGCCCGGCCATCTTGCTGGCCGATGAGCCCACCGGCAATCTGGATACGAAGAACTCCGAAGCGGTGCTCGAAATGCTGCTCAAGTCGAACCAGGAGCTGGGACAGACCACACTGATGATCACCCACAATCCAGAGGCCGCTTCCATTGCCGGCCGGATTCTCTACATGCGCGACGGCGAAATTGTGCGTGAGGAGAAGGGCAAGCGGGCCAGCGCTCCCGAATCTTAGACAACCATTGCCTTGCGAGGCCCTTCGCCCGATCAAAACCGAATTGCCGTTCAGAGCCCGGCTTCTTGAAGTCTCGTTCACAGAGCCGGCTGTTGGGTGCAATTGCGGTTTGACCGCGTTTTGGGCGCCCGGTATACTCAATCTTGCACTATGCGGGAGTAGCTCAGTGGTAGAGCATCGCCTTGCCAAGGCGAGGGTCGCGAGTTCAAATCTCGTCTCCCGCTCCATTCCGCCCTCCGGCGCCAGCCGGGTTGGCTACGGCGGTTTGGAGCGACGCAAATAAAAGGCAGCCCTGCCAGGGCGCGGTACCCAAGTGGTAAGGGAGAGGTC
>CAVVXR010000029.1:0-41203 GCA_963752215.1 uncultured Acidobacteriaceae bacterium
CCTGCGGCAATGGACTGGCGCCCGAGGTCTGGGATGCTTTTAAGGACCGTTTTCGCATTCCACGAATTCTCGAATTCTACGCCGCAACTGAAGGCGGCGTTTCCCTGTTCAACGTCCAGGGGAAGCGCGGAGCAATCGGCCATATTCCCGCATATCTGGCGCATCGATTCTCGCCGGCGCTGGTGTTGTTCGACTTCGAGACGGGTGAACCCGCGCGCAACGAGCAAGGCTTCTGCATCCGCTGCGAGCCGAATCAGCTGGCGAGGCGCTCGGCAAAGTCGTGGACGATCCAGCAAACATCGGCAGCCGCTTTGAGGGCTACACGGCACGGATGCGACCGAGAAGAAAATCCTCCGCAACGTGTTCGAGCCGGGGGATGCATGGGCTCGCACCGGCGACCTGATGCGCAGAGACGAGAAGGGCTTCTTCTACTTTGTCGATCGCGTCGGCGACACTTTCGCCGCAAAGGAGAAAACGTCGCGACCAGCGAGGTCGCGGAGGCCATCTGTGCCTTCCCGGAATCGAGCACGCAAATGTCTACGGTGTCCCGGTTCCGGGGACGGAAGGCCGCGTTGGCATGGCGGCCGTGGTCGCAGGCGTCGAGCTGGATTTGACTCAGTTGCGCAAGCATCTGGCGCAGCTCTCTTCCGTCCTATGCGCGGCCTTTGTTCCTTCGCATTCGCAAGGAGGTCGAGCTGACCGGCACATTCAAGTATTCGAAGACGGAATTGATTCGGCAGGCCTACGATCCTGAAGCCTGCACCGACACACTCTACTTCGACCTGCGGAAGCCGATGCATTTGTTCCGCTCGACAAAGAGTTGTACCGGCGAATTCAGAGCGGCGCGATTCGGCTGTAAGTTGGATGGCTGATACAGCCGCGAGCACCGAAAGCTTTTGAAGGATTGCGAGAGGAGCGCAGATGCACATCGATCAAATCCGAGATGAGTTCGCGAAGCTGGAGTCGGAGATCGCCGACGGTCCCATCGTTCCCCAACGTGACGGCTGAAGGAGATCCGCGCGCACCTCGAGTCGCGCTACGACTTCAAGCGGGCCATGGCGCTCGAAGATGTGGTCGCCGACGTGGAAGCAGATGCTGCGGAAATGGCAGGTGCAGGTCACCCATCCGCGCTACTTCGGCCTTTTCAATCCCAGCGTCACCCTGGCCTCTGTCGTTGCGGATACGCTGGTCGCGATGTACAACCCGCAACTGGCCAACTGGCGCACTTCTCCCGCGGCCAATGAGATTGAGCGCCACACGCTTGCCTGGCTCGCCGAAAAGTTTGGCCTGCCGGAGGACTCGATCGCGACATTCACCAGCGGCGGCATGGAGGCAAATCTTTCTGCGGTCGTGGTCGCGTTGACTCAGCCTTCCCTGAATACGGCGAACACGGCCTGCGACATCTTCGCGGCGAGCCCGCGATCTATGTCACTGAAGAGACCCATCACGGCTTCAACAAGATCGCGCACATGGCCGGACTCGGCCGGCGGAATCTGCAGACCATCGCGACGGACAGCCGGCCTCAAAATGAATGTCGACGAACTGAAGAAGCGCGTAGCCGAGGATCGCGCGAAGGGCTTCTGCCTTTCATGGTGATCGGCAATGCGGGCACGACCGCCGCCGGCGTGATCGATCCGCTGGCGGAAATCGCGCGCTTCTGCCAGGAGGCCGGACTGTGGTTCCACGTCGATGCCGCCTGGGGCGGCGCGGCCGTGATTTCGCCTAGCCTCAAGCTTCATCTCGCCGGCATCGAGCTGCGCGGACTCCATCACCTGCGACGCGCACAAGTGGCTCTCCGTTCCCATGGGCTGCGGAATGTTTTTCTGCCGGCATCGTGAGAGCGTGGCGCAGGCCTTCCGCGTCCGATGTCACTTACATGCCGCGCAAAATCGGCCGGCAAGTTCCGGTGACCGCCGCGGGACACTTCGATCCGCTCACGACATTCGGCGCAGTGGTCGCGCCGCTTCATCGGGCTCAAGCTCTTCATGGCATTGGCCGAGCACGGCGAGGCAGGGTACGCTGCGATGATCGAGCACCAGGCGCGCATGGGGCAAGATGTTGCGCGAGTCGCTCGCGGCCAGGGCTGGCGCATCGTCAATTCCACGCCCTTGCCGGTGGTCTGCTTCACCCGCGATGGCCTGGTTCCAGGCGAATTGCTGGCGGCTCTGCGCGAACGGCAGATCGCGTGGATGTCCGAGGCGCAGCTCGGCGGCGTTCCGGTCATGCGCGCGTGCATCACCAGCTTCAAAACCACCGAGCAGGACGTCGAGTGGGTGGTGGATGAGATGAATGGCCTGTGTCTCAGATTATCGGGCGCAAGACCGCGAGACACGCACGAGCTCGCGCAGAGCGCAATCACTGAAGGATGGAGCTATGAAGCCGGAAACGATCGCAATCCACGGCGGCTACGAGGTTGACCCGACGACGAAGGCCGTCGCCGTGCCCATCTACCAGACTGTCTCCTATGCATTCGACAGCGCCGACCATGCCGCCGCGCTCTTCAACCTTGAGGCCGAGGGCTTTCGCTACACGCGCATTCAGAATCCCACCACCGCGGTGCTGGAGCGGCGCGTCGCCGCTCTCGAGGGCGGGCTGGAGGCAATGTGCGTCGAGCAGCGGTCAGGCCGCGGTCAATTACGCCGTGCTGAACGTCGCGGAGTTGGGTTCGCAATATCGTCTCGCGTCCCTCAGCTCTACGGCACCACGCATACGCTGTTCGCGCATATTCTGCCCAGCCAGGGAATCACCGTTCGCTTTGCGAGAACGACCGCCCGGAAGCGATCGCTAGCGCTGATCGACGACAAGACACGCGCCGTCTTCTGCGAGAGCGTCGGCAATCCCGCGGGGAACATCTGCGATATCGAAGGGCTGGCGCGCGTGGCCCACGATCACGGTGTGCCGCTCATCGTCGACAATACGGTTGCCACGCCGATTCTGCTGCGGCCCATCGAGTATGGCGCGGACATCGTCGTGCACTCGCTGACCAAGTTCCTCGGCGGCCACGGCACCACGCTTGGGCGGCGCCATCGTCGACAGCGGCAACTTCGACTGGAAGGCGCAACGCCTCGCGCTTCCCTGTTTTCAGCCAGCCCGATGCTTCCTATCACGGCCTGGTCTACACCGAGCACTTCGGCAAAGACCGCGTACATCGCGCGCTGCCGCAGCGTCTACCTGCGCACTGGGGCGCGGTGCTCTCGCCGCTGAGCGCGTTCCTGCTGTTGCAAGGAATTGAGACGGTTGCGCTGCGCGTGGAGCGCCACGTTGAGAACGGCAGGAAGAGCGCCGAGTTTCTGCGCGCCGATCCCAGCGTCGAGTGGGTCAAATATGCCGGATTTCCCGACAGCCCTTACCATGCTCTGGCGCAAAAAGTATCTGGCTGGCCGCGCCTGTTCGCTCATGTCTGTAGGGATCAAGGGCGGCTATGCGGCAGCGGTTCGATTCCACGATGCGTTGGGGCTGGTCACGCGGCTCGTCAATTTGGGCGATGCAAAATCTCTGGTCTGCCATCCGGCCTCGACCACTCATCGGCAAATGTCCGCCGGAGGAACAGCGGAGCGCAGGCGTGCTTCCTGAGATGATCCGCCTCAGCATTGGGATCGAGCACATCGACGACATACTTGAAGATATTGATCAGGCTCTTGCAGCGGCCGTTGGAACTGCTGGGAGAGTACCCAGCAAAAGCTGACTTGTTGAAAAGAGACGCCTATGCCTGTGTTCGTGGACTCAAGCCGCTCCAGCGAGTTAAGTGCGACAGGTCCGCGTCGAAAGGGAACTCCTCGTTTTCCGTTGCGCGACGGTCAGACGTTGACCATTGGGCTCATTAACAACATGCCCGATGCAGCATTCAGAGCAACCGAGCGGCAGTTTATCTCTCTTCTTGGCGCAGCGTCGAATGATCTTCCGGTCCACCTGAAGCTCTACACGCTGCCCGGCGTCCCACGAAGGGGAGTTTTTCTACGCCACGCGGAAAGCCATTATTCAAGCGTCGAAAGCCTGGGCCGAGTACACCTCGACGGATTGATTGTGACCGGCAGAGAGCCAATGGCTATGGACCTGCGAGACGAGCCCTACTGGGACAGCTTCACCGGCGTTCTTGAATGGGCGCGTGAGAATACCTACTCGACGATTTGGTCTTGCCTTGCGGCCCACGCTGCCATTCTGCACATGGACGGCATCGACCGTTGCAAGAGCGCCGAGAAATGCTTTGGCGCATTGCAATGCGCGCTCGTAACCGACCATCCGCTGATGGCGGGTGCGCTGCCCAGCTTTCGTGTTCCCCACTCCCGCTGGAATGGTGTGGCGGAAAAAGATTTGACTGCCCATGGATACACGGTACTTTCGCGTACTGACAGTGCGGGCATCGACGCATTCGTTAAACAGGTGAAAAGCCTCTTTGTGTTTTTCCAGGGGCATCCGGAGTACGAAGCCTATACGCTGCTGCGCGAATACCGCAGGGATGTTAGCAGGTATCTGCGCGGCGAGTCGGACAGCTACCCTTCGATTCCCATCGGTTACTTCGACCAGCCTACCGCAGACGCTTTGAATCTGCTGCGACAAAAAGCCATGACCCATCGCAGTAAAGAGCTGCTCGCCGGCATTGCGGCCGTGTTGGATAAAGCGGAGATCGTGAACACATGGCGCTCGATGGCGGCGCTCATCTACAGAAACTGGCTGGAGTACGTTTACGCTCGCAAGCAGTCAAGCCAGCTTGAACGAGCAGCTGGTTTGGCCGCCGTCGCGGTGCAGTAAAGTTCGATCGAGGCGCTTCTGGCCAACCACTTTTCGCTTTCCGCCTGAAGCGGCGGTTGCTAGATTCACTAACATGCGTCTTGCTTTCAACCACGCCCAGCGAAAGATGCGCTTGCTGCCGCTGGTTGCCGCCACTTATTTTATGGTGTCGGGCGGCCCCTACGGCATCGAGGACATTCTCGGCGGCGCCGGATACCTTTGGGCAATCGTCATTCTGCTGGTGCTGCCGTTCTTCTGGAGCCTGCCCACCGCGCTGATGATCGGCGAACTGGCCAGCGCCATGCCCGCTGAAGGCGGCTTTTACATCTGGGTGCGGCGCGCGCTGGGGCCCTTCTGGGGATACCAGGAAGGCTGGCTTTCGCTCTCGGCCAGCATCTTCGACATGGCGCTCTATCCCGCCATCTTTGTTCTCTACCTGGGCAAGTTCAGCCCCGCGCTCACTGCCGGCTGGCGCGGCTATGCGTGGTCGCTGGCAGTCGTGGTGCTCTGCTGCGCGTGGAACCTGCGCGGCGCGCCGGCGGTCGGCGAGGATTCAGTGTGGCTGTTCGCGCTGCTGCTCGCGCCGTTTGTGGTCTTCGTCGATTCTGGGCTTCTGGCATGGCCTCACGCTGCATCCCGGCCGTGCAATGGAGCCAGCCGGCTCCGACGTCGGCGCGCTCGGCTCTCCACCGCGATCCTGGTGGCGCATGTGGAATTACATGGGCTGGGACAACGCCTCCACCGTGGCGCAGGAGGTCGAGAACCCGCAGCGCAATTATCCGCGCGCCATGATCGCTGCTGCGCATGCTCACGGCCGTCACTTATGTGTTGCCGCTGCTCGGCCATGGCGCTGGCCGGGCTTTCCGCGGACAGCTTTTCGACCGGCGACTGGGCCGAGCCGCGCAGGGCCTCGGATGGCGGGCCGGTGCTGGGCATCGCGGTGGTGCGCCGGCGGCTGCCATCACCGGCGTCGGCATGTTCAACGCGCTGATGATGAGCTACACGCGCCTGCCCATGGCCATGGCGGAAGACGGCATGTTGCCGCGCGTTTTTGCCCGCCGCAACCGCCGCGGCGTGCCCTGGGTGAGCGTGCTTGTGTGCGGGCTGGCCTGGGCGCTGGCGCTCAAGCTGCCCTTCGAGCGGCTCATCTCGATTGACCTGATTCTCTATGGCTCCAGCCTGCTCCTCGAGTTTGTGGCGCTGGTTGTGCTGCGCATTCGCGAGCCACGACCTGGCGCGGCCCTTCAAGGCCGGCAACTTGGCACGTTCGCCTGCCTGCTGGGCGTCGGCCCCAGCCGCGCTTATCGGCTACGCGCTCTATGCCTCGCGCGGCGAAACAGCATCTGATCGGCAGCACATTTCAGCGCTGCTTTTTGCTGTCGCGGTAGGCTTGCTTGGCCCGCTGCTCTATGGACTACGGCCTGCTCGCGCGGAGCAGGTTAGCCAGCGTACGGAACGGTGCGCGATGCCGAAGTTGAGCGTCTCAAGTGGAATAGCGACGCATGCTCACCTTGACTGCGCTTCACCTCGCACCTTCTTCTCTTTCGCCTTGCCTGCACCTGAAACTGTTCACCGCGTAACCACGCGGTCGCGCGCATAGCGCGGCATCGTGCCAGCCCTTGATCTCCACGCGCTTGCCTTCAAGATCCTTGTAGATCGAAAAGAAGTGCGTAATCTCCTTCAGCATGTGCGGATAAATATCGGTGTAATTCCAAACATTGGTGTAGCGCGGATTGTTCTTGCCCACCGCCAGCACCTTCTCGTCGAGCACGCCCTGGTCCAGCATCTCCAGCAGCCCGATGGGCCGCACCTCCTGCACGCAGCCAGGAAAGCTCGGCCCCGGCACCAGCACCAGCACGTCCAGCGGGTCGCCGTCGTCGCTCAGCGTGGAAGGAATAAAGCCGTAATCGCCCGGATAATGCACCGGAGAGTGCAGGTTCCGGTCCAGCTTGAAGACATGCAACTGCTTGTCGTATTCAAACTTCTGCGTGCCGTCCTTTGGGGATCTCGATCACCGCGCGAAAGACTTCGGGCGAGCGATCGCCGATCGGCAGTTCCAGATAATTAACCATGGCTTATTAGTTCTCCTTGGTGGTTGGGGGAAACGAGTTCCGCGCGAAAGGCCTCGCCGGACCCTGGTCGGGATAAACAACCGCCGGAGCTACTATAATCAAGGATGATGAAGGCACATGTCTATGTCACGTTAAAGACATCGGTCCTCGATCCCCAGGGCCAGACCATCCAGAACGCCCTGCGCAAGATTGGATTTGCGGATGTTACGGCGGTGCGCCAGGGCAAATATTTCGCGCTTTCGCTCGCCGAAGGGCTAAGTGCCGAAGCCGCGCGCACTCAGGTCGAGCGCATCGCCCGCGAAGTGCTGACCAATCCGGTGATCGAAGAGTTCACATACCGCATAGAGGAATAGCAGGGCCCGGGGTCGTGCGGCTCAGCGGTGCGTTCAAGTCCCAGCAGCCTTGCGCAAACGGCCAGGTCGTTTAAAACAGCATCAGCGAACGCTACTTGGCACTCCTGCCACCGTTTTCGTCTCAATCCGTCCCGCAATCTCTGAAAGCCGCCGGTACGACTCGAGGCGCGCCGCATGATCCCAGGTGTCCGTCACCACAATCAGCTCATCGGCTCCTGTTTCAGTCGCCAGCCGCTCCAGACCCTCCTTGACTGTGGCTTCAGAACCGACAATCGCCGCTCGCAGCCTGCTCTCCACTGCCGCGCGCTCCCTGTCATTCCACTGCCCATCCATCGAATCCAGTGGAGGCAGCAGTTCCACCGGCTGATTCCGGATGAGCCGGAGAAAACGCTGTTGCGGGGTGGTGAACAATCGCCGGGCTGCCGCATCTGACTCTGCTGCGATCACCTGAACGCCCACCATGAGCCAGGGCCGATCGAGCACCTTGCCCGGGCGGAAGTGCGTTCGGTACAGATGTGCCGCTTCCTCCAGCAGATCCGGAGCAAAGTGAGCGGCAAAGGCAAATGGCAATCCCAGCGCCGCCGCCAGGCGCGCGCTGAAGTCGCTCGACCCGAGCAGCGTCACCGGCACGCAGCTCCCCTGTCCCGGAATCGCTTTGACCACCTGCCCGGGCTTCGCCGGCCCCAGATATGTTTGAAGCTCCTCCAGCAACTCCGGGAAATCATCTCCGCTCTGTTGCAAGTCGCGCCGCAACGCACGCATGGTAAGGAAGTCGCCGCCCGGTGCCCGTCCCAGTCCGAGATCGATCCTTCCTGGATACAACGCCTCCAATGTGCCGAACTGCTCGGCCACCACCAGCGGAGCATGATTGGGCAGCATCACTCCGCCGCTGCCCACGCGAATTGTCTTTGTCGCCGCGGCTATATGCCCAATCAAAACCGGAGTCGCCGAACAGGCCAATCCGGGGATCGAGTGATGCTCGGCAAGCCAATATCGCCGATAACCCCATTCTTCCGTGTGCCGCGCAAGGTCAACCGAGCGCGCAATCGCGCTTCCAGCCGGCTCATCCGTCCGCATTCCGACAAGATCCAACACTGAAACAGGCAAACTCATAAGCCATTAGATGAATCCGTCGCCTACTCGATCCATTCTGGTGAAAGCCGCTCATTTCAGAAGCCTGCCATACGGGAGAATCGATTTGCAGCATCCCGCGACTGCATCCACCTTCGTGTCACATCTTTTGCCAGCCAGTTCGCATAAAATCGAAGTATGTGCGGCATCGTCGGTTACGTCGGCCCAAAGAAAGTAGTTCCAGTCATCATCGAGGGGCTTCGGCGTCTCGAATACCGGGGCTACGACTCGGCTGGTATCGCCGTGGGCAGCCCCGCCCGCGCTGCGCTTGCCTCGCCCACGCTTGAACTTCGCCGCGCTTCAGGCAAGCTCGCCAACCTTGAAGAGGTTTTGCGCGAGCATCCTGTCGACGGCACTTACGGCATAGGCCACACGCGCTGGGCCACGCACGGGCGACCAACAGAGGAGAACGCGCACCCGCATCGCGACTGCTCTGGCCGCATCGTCGTCGTCCACAACGGCATTGTCGAAAATTACCTTCAGCTGAAGCGCGAGCTCATTACGCAGGGCCACAAGTTCATCACTGAGACCGACACTGAGATCATTGCCCACCTCATCGAGCAAGTTCAGAAAGACGCGGAAGCCGCTGGCGCACCGATTCCGCTTGAAGTAGCCGTCCGCCGCGCCGTCAAGCGGCTTACGGGCGCATTTGCGCTGGGCATTCTTTCTGCATCCGAGCCGGACAAGATCGTAGTTGCGCGCTTCGGTCCGCCGGTTGTCATCGGCGTGGGCAACGGCGAGTCCTTCGTTGCCTCCGATGTGCCCGGCATTCTCCATCACACGCGTGACATCTACTTCCTGGCCGACGGCGATATGGCCATTCTCACCCTGGCCGGTGTTGAGCTGACGGACTTCGATGGCAACCCCGTCACGCGCAAAATAACCCGCATTCTCTGGGACCCCATCCAGGCGGAAAAGGGCGGCTACAAGCACTTCATGCTCAAGGAAATCTGGGAGCAGCCGCGGGCCGTTACCGACACCACGCTGGGCCGCGTTTCGCTTGACTCGGGCAAAGTCTTCCTCGGCGAGATGAAGATCGCCGACGATGAACTGGCCGCGGCCAGGAGCATTACCATCGCCGCCTGCGGCACCAGTTGGCACGCAGCGCTTACCGGCAAGTACATGATCGAGCGGCTGGCTCGTCTGCCTGTCGACGTGGACTACGCCAGCGAATATCGCTATCGCGACCCGATTGCCGGCCCCGATACGCTTGGACTTCTCATCACTCAATCCGGGGAGACCGCGGACACCCTTGCAGCCCAGCGGGAGATGATCGCGCTAGGTTCGAAGACCGTGGCCATCTGCAACGTGGTTGACGCCATGGTGGCTCGCGAAGCGCACGGCGCAATTTATACCCACGCCGGCCCGGAGATTGGTGTCGCCTCAACCAAGGCCTTCACCTCACAACTGACTGCATTGTTCTTGCTCGCGCTCAAGCTCGGCCAACTGCGCGGCAAACTTGATGCGGCTCAATCCGTCGCTCTCATTGAGGAGCTGAGCCGTATTCCTGTGAAGATTGAAGAGGTCCTGCGACAGCGCACCGCGCAATGCGAGGAACTGGCCAAGGAGTTCTCCAACGCTCGCGATTTTCTTTATCTCGGCCGCGGCATCCATTTCCCCATTGCGCTCGAAGGCGCTTTGAAGCTGAAGGAAATCTCTTATATTCACGCCGAGGGTTATCCGGCCGGCGAGATGAAGCACGGCCCCAATGCGTTGATCGACGAGACGCTGCCGGTCGTGGTGCTGGTGACGAGCGACGAATCCGACCCCGCCTCAAAGCTGCGCTATGAAAAGACGCTCTCCAACATTCAGGAAGTCACTGCCCGCTCCGGCCGCGTCATCGCCATTGCCACCGAAGGCGACACGGCGATTGGCGAGCTGGTGGAGCACGTCATCCACATCCCGCCGGCCATCGAACTGCTCAGCCCGCTGATCGAGATTGTCCCGCTGCAACTGCTGGCCTACTACATCGCCGTCCGCCGCGGCTGCGACGTGGATCAACCAAGAAATCTGGCCAAATCGGTGACGGTGGAATAATCCCTCACGCCCGCCCCGCAAACTCCCGTGTCTCCGTAAACACTTTCACCTTTTCGCCAACCTGAATAAAGAGCGGAGCCTTAATTTCCAGCCCCGTTTCTAACCGGCAAAGCTTGGTCACGTTGCCGGACGTATCGCCGCGCGCACCACCCTCGGTATAAGTAACCTCCAACTCGACCTTCTCTGGCAACTGCAGGCCGATGGGGTTGCCGTTGAATTTATGCAGCTGGATCAGCGCGCCCTCAACCAGAAAATCCAAAGCATCCCCGACCATGCCGGGCGAAAGCCTATGAGTATCGAAGCTTTCCTGATCGAGAAAATACGATCCCTCGCTATCGCTATACAGGTACGATGCCTCGACCATCTCAAGGTCCGGCTCCTTGAATCTTTCCCCAGCCTTGAATGTCTTGTCGAAGACCGCGCGAGTCAGAAGGTTACGCATCTTCAGGCGCACCAGCGTCTGGCCACCACGAGCGGTGGGCGTTGAAACCTCGGCGTCGAGGCAATAGTACGGAGTGTTCTCAAACTCAAAATACATCTTGCGCTTTACTGTTATCGCTTCGATCAATGCGGCCATGAATCCCTCAGATAGGTACTTTAAAGTCCGCAATCACGAGAAGATCTGATTCGGCTTCCTGTCAATTATAGAGTGGGAGCGCTGGCGCCAGAACGGGCTGCGCTCATTCTCCGAAGGGAACAACCGCGCGTGGGGGCTTGCCACTTCTGCCCCCCACTAGCGATACTCGCTATAGGCCTTTGAGGCTTAAATCCTGTTCTTCTTCGGGAGTTGCTTTGGCGCGTGAAACTTACACCGCACGTCTAGACCGAAAAGTCTGCATCTCTGAAGTAGCCCAGTGCTACCACTTCGAGTTCGTCCTCGATGATCTGGAGAGCTTTCCTTTCACCGCGGGCCAGTTTGTCTCCGCCGTGGCCCCGGACGCGAGCGGCAAGAATGCAGACCCGCGCCTACTCGATCGCTTCGGCGGCCCGCGGCAATCGCTTCGACCTGTGCGTCAACCGGGTGGAGAACGGCTTCTTTTCCAACCACCTGGCCGACCTGCCTGTTGGCGGCACCGTTCAAATTCACGGCCCTCACGGGCACTTTATTCTGCAGTCAGCCCATCACCGACTCGATTCTGGTGGCCACCGGTACGGGCGTGGCGCCCATGCGCGGCTACGCGCAGTGGCTCTTTCCCGAAGATGGCCCGGACCGCAGCAACGGCAAGGAGATCTGGCTGGTCTACGGCACCCGCCACGAGACCGATATCTACTATCAAGACGAGTTCGAGTCGCTCGCCCTGCGCAAGCCGAACTTCCACTACCTGCCCACGCTGAGCCGCGCAATGGATGACTGGACAGGCCTGCGCGGCTACGTGCAGGTCCACATCTCGCGAGATCGTAGAGGAGCGCGCCGCCCGTCTTGGCTTGCCGCTGCCCGCTTCCCGCGCCCGATCCGGCGATTCCTCCTAAGGAGCTGAGCTTCGACATCTACACCTATATCTGCGGCCTCAACTTCATGGTTTCCGGCGTGCGCGATCTGCTGGCCGGCTATGGCTGGCATCGCAAGCAGATTGTCTTCGAGCGATACGACTGAGGCTGGTCTGCTGTCCATGAATTCGACGATGGCCGAGTTGCAGAAATTCGCTACAGATTGAACAGCTCTCTGAGGCGTTTTGTCTGCGCACGGCTGACCGGAATCTCAGTCTGGCGCTTGTCCGTCATACGCAACTGATAGCTTGACTTGAACCACGGCACAACCTCGCGAATGTGGTTGATGTTCACCACGAAGCCTCGATGTGCCCGCCAGAACAAAGCCGGGTCAAGCAACTCCAGCAGCTCTTCCAACGTACGGCATTTGGATTGGCCTTCAAATGTCTGCGTCACGACGCGAATTACACCCTCGTCAATTGCCGCATAGCAGATCTCAGCCTGGTCCACCAGCAGCAGCCGGCTCTGCGCCTGAACGATCAGTTTGGCCGGCTGAGGGGTCCGGGAAGCCCCGTTGGGACGATTGAGAAGGCGCAACAGCGCGTCAAGCTGGGTCTCCACTTGCGACTCAGAAGGCTGGTTCGTCCCGGCCCCATTCAACTGGCCCCCGGCCATTCGGTTCCGTACCCGCTCCACAGCCTGCTCGACGCGCGTGAGATCGAAGGGCTTCAGCAGGTAATCGACTGCGTTCACGTCAAAGGCGCGCACGGCATATTGATCGTAGGCTGTAGCAAAGACGATTTGGGGCAGCGGCTCCGACTCTTGTCCCTTGTCTGACTGCAACCTGGCCCGATCCATCAGCTGTTGAATCACGGCAAAGCCGTCCAGCCCAGGCATCTGCACATCCAGAAAGACAAGATCGGGATGGTGCTCTTCGATCAGTTCCACAGCTTCGATGCCATTGGTCCCCTGCGCCACAACCTTCACGCCGCCCACTTGGTCAAGCAGGTACCTGAGCTCGTCGCGGGCAAGTTGTTCGTCGTCGATAATGAGCGCGGAAATAGACATTCAGGTCAGAAGCTCGATTGTAGGAAGGGAAAGCCGCGCGGTCAATTCAAGCCGGAAAACAGAAACCCGGTTGCCTCAGCCACGCCACATTCATGTTTTCTTGGCCTGGGTGGGATTGGAACCTCACTCTGCGACCACCCGCAGCCGCGCCGGCATGTGATCTTTGGCCAGTTCGTGGCCGCAGCGGGTACAGAACTGGTCGGTCGCACGCACCGCGCGGTAGCAGTTGCCGCAATTGGCGGTCAGCCGGTAATCGCACTGCGGACAGAAGTGAAAGTCGCTCTGCACATGCGTCGAACACGCCGGACACCGCGATACCTCAGGCTGGCGCAGAAGGAAGTAAAGCACAGCACCGATCCCTCCCGGCATCACAAAGCAAATCAAAATCCAGAACCGCGAACTCATTGCCCGGCGCGGAGCGTCCTTGCTGACGTAGCCCACCATCAGAAAGTAAAGCGCCACCAGCACGCCCCCGGAAAGACTGAAGTAAATGTGAAAGCCAAGCGGCGGCGGATGGTGCTGCTGGCCCGGCAAGATCAGGAAAAAATAGTATTCCACCAGCACAAATGCAACGATGGCCACAACAATCGACCACACTGGAATCATCCGTGCATCTTCGTTGGCCGCAATGGATTGTGGTTCGCGCATAAGACAGTCCCTCCTCTGGAGGGCACTCTGGGGAGAATAAGGTCAGCTTAAACTCTATTTGTATGGACGGCAAAGCAATTCCGGAAGTTGCGAGTCTCTCGGGAGTAATCCGTTCTTCGTATGCGGAAGTTTGACTCAGGACTTGCGACGAAGCCAACCGGCAAGCAGCGCGCAGGCAAGAACAGCCGCGCACAGGAAGAAAATTCCCAGGCTCAACTGAGCCGTAATCCCGGTCAGCCGCTCCTCTTCAATCAGGGTTTCTCCCACCCACCAAACCAACGGTCCTAACACCAGCAGAATCACCAGCACGGCAGCCAAAGCCACTGCCCGAATGCGCTTGCGGCCGGCCTTCTGCTCCTGCATCACACCCAGCGAGGCGTTCACAACGCGGCAAGTGCGCTGAGCCACATCGCGGTCCCGGTCGGATTGCTTTCCGGCAAGCGCCGACAACAGCTCGCGATGAGCGTCCTTCCCGGCACTTCGATCGCCAGCCGCATTGCCTATGGTGCCCACCGAATTCACACCGCCCCCTGAAGACCCACACCCTGCAAGCCCACGCTCTGCAAGCGAAGACAGCCGCGTTCCAGTTTAGGCTTTAGAGCGGCCATGCCCCGATAGAGCCTCGATTTTACAGTAGAAAGTGGCGCCCGTGTTACTTTCGCTATCTCTTCGAGTGACAACTCTTCGTGGAACCGCAGCACCAGTACTTCGCGGTGGAGCGCATCCACCTGAAGCAGCGCCCCGGCTATCCGTTCCCGGTCCTCGAGGCTTGAAAAGCGGTCGAAGGGCGTTGCCTCGGCGGCGGCAACCTCGAAGCTCATGGGCCTGTCATCTTCGTTTCCACCTTCAAACAGCTCGTCGAGGCTGGCCATGGTACGCTTGCGCCGCGTGTCGATCACCAGATTGCGGGCGATGGTGAACAGCCAGGTGTCAAACCGCGCCTGCCCGTTGAATTGTGCTCCGCGGACAAGCACCCGCATCCAGACCTCCTGAAACAGGTCTTCGGCCATTTCGCGGTTGCTCGTCAAATAGAGGAGGTAGCGCATCAGCCGGTGTTGATAGCGAGCGATCAACTCATCAAGCAGGCCCGCGTCCTGGCGCTTCAGCCCGGCGGAGACTGCAAGGCTTTCCTGCCGGACCAGTTCCTGATCTGCTGCGGCGGAAGCTTGCGTGAAGAAGGTGTTAACAGACGCTGCGGTACTCATACCGCTCAATTAGACGCCACCCAAGCACCGCGTGTCGTCTGGATTACGGCTTCAAATTGTAAAGAATTGTTAAGTTACAGATGGGGCATTTTTCATGGCTGACCTTCGTTGTGAATCTCGGCCGAAAATTGAAGCAGAGCGGGGGCTCGCCGTCCCACCTAAACCGTCAAACAGGAAATTTTCTTCGGGCCACACGCAAAGCCTCTTCAACAGCCTTTGCCGCGCGCAGTTCACGAGCCTCAACGCTCTGATAATAGAAAATCCCCAACAGATGATTGCGCCTCTGAGTGGCCGTCATCGCATCCCATCCCCTGCGCGCCAGCGGTTCACTTAGAAAAGCTGCGTGCAGAATCGGCGGCAGCTCGGTTTCACCCTCCAACGTCAGCAATAGGCGCTCCGCAATTCTCTCCGCGCGCGACTCTCTGTTGGCCGCGTGCCTGGGCTCATTGATCCAGTCGCCAATCCACTTTCGATGCGAGTAGCTCAACCCGTCGAACCATTTGCGCAGCCGTCGATCGCCCTTCAGCGCCTGCGCCAACTCCGCCGGAACCACAGCCTGACGCTCCTCCAGATCCGGTTCCAGTCGAATTCGAACCATCGACCCAACTCTTGCCCTTGTTGCCGATTGCATCTTCTTGTTCACCAGCAGAAAATGCCCTTCCCCGCCGGAAAAGGCAAACAGCGAAGAGCGAAAGGCAAATCTTTGTTTCCCGCCTTTCGCAGACGGGCCTTTGCCGCTCTCGGAAGATATTTCGCCGCGCACGCGAAGTCCTTTGCGCTTCGGCCAAGTCTTGACAACGTCGAAGGGAATCCGCGCTATCAGCCAGCCAAGTGCCGATTGCAACGGTTCCAGCACAGCGGAGAAAGACTTGATGTGAGAAGGGCTCATGAGCTTCGCGGCAGCCCCAGTATGCAACCTGCCGGACGCTCCATCAAGCGAAAACTCGCTCAGCCGCCGGATGGGAGCACCATGCGTGCCGTCCATTCCGTACGTCGAACCCAATGCCTCTAAGGTCGGCGCCGCAACGTTGGAATGTGTGGCGTCAATGAAGGGAATCGCGCGACAATGAAGTTCGGCAAAATGCTGGAGACAACAATGCTGGGTAAGTTGGAATTAATTGTTGGGCCCATGCGGAGCAACAAGACCGCCGAGTTGTTGCGCAGAATTGAAACGCGCCGGCAGTACGCCAAGCAGTACGTCATGCTGCTCAAGCCGAACGATGACACCAAAGCAGCCGCTGGACTGGTTGAAAGCCGAAATCAGAATGGCTGCGGCAGAATGGAAGCCCATGAATTTCAGTCCACAAATCCCTGGTCGGTTCTCCCGCTCCTGGCCGCAACGGAACAGCAAATCGGTAAGCGGGTTGAATGTGTCGCCATTGACGAGGGTCAGTTTGTCCAGGACCTTTTCCTGTTCACCAAGCGCCTGCTTGAGTCAGGCTACGATGTAATGGTCGCCGGCCTGGAACTCGATTTTCGCGGCATGCCCTTCGGCGAAATGATCGATCTTTCCTGGCTGGTGCGCTTGTACGCAGGAAATATCACCGAGCTCGTGTCCTATTGCACCTGCGGGGCCAAGGCCATCTACCCGCAGCGGCTGATCGAAGGCAAGCCGGCTCCCTGGGAAAGCCCGATCATCATGGCTGGCGATTTCTACGAACCACGCTGCGCAGAGCACTTCATTCTGCCTGGCCGCCCGCACTAATTACACTATCCATCATGGAAGTTCTCTACGGTCTGCATCCGGTTGAAGAGGCGCTCAAAGCCGGCAAGCGGCGCTTTGACCACGTGCAGGTGGCTCAGGAACGCAATGATCTGCGTCTCGAAAAGTTGGTCGCCCTGTGCCGTCAGGCCGGCGTCCGCGTCCGTCAGGAATCGCGCGAGCAGTTGACGCTTCTGGCCAAGACTCCCGCACATCAAGGCGTGGTGGCCCTGGTTCGTCCCGCGGAGTCGCTGGCCATCGAGGACCTCTTTATCGCCGACCCGGCCGCGTCAGGTAAAGGTTCATCCCGTCTGCTCCTGGCGCTGGACGGCGTCGAAGACCCGCAAAACCTGGGCGCTCTTTTGCGCGTAGCCGATGGCGCCGGAGTAGACGGTGTGGTGCTGACCGAGCGCCGATCCGCGCCGCTCAGCCCGGTAGCAGTGAAGGCCAGCGCCGGCGCTACCGAGCATCTGCGCATTGCCCGCGTCGTCAACCTGGTGCGCGCGCTTGAAGAGCTTAAGCGCCAGAATCTATGGATCATCGGACTCGATGAGCGCGGCTCCACCGACTACGATCAATTCGACCTTACCGGCAACTGTGTCATCGTGCTGGGACGTGAAGGCGCCGGCCTCCACGACCTGGTTCGCCGCACCTGCGACCACCTGCTGCGGATTCCCATGGCCGGCGGCGTCAGTTCTCTCAACGTGTCCGCGGCCGGCGCGGTAGTTCTCTATGAAGCCTTCCGCCAGCGCCGCAATGCCGCGCGCGTCCCATCTGCCGCTCGCCCTGCTGCTACGGCAACGTCCAAACCGAAGAAGCAGAAAGGCTTGGGCTCATGAAGTTTACTATGGCCGTAGTCGCGGCAACGGCGGCCGTCTGTATAGCGATTCCTCCAGGCTCGGCACAAACCACTCCCCCCCCACCATCCGCTTCGCAACCCGCACCCCAGACGCAAGATCAGCAGCCCAAGGGCAAGGTAATCTTCTCTCGCTCAATTGACGAAAACGGCGAGATCAAATCGGACAGTCCGGCTGCAGCCCAAGCAACCACCGCGCAGATGACGCGGTCTGCCCCACCGCAGGCGACCGCCGAAGACAGCGAACGCGAGGCCATCACCTTCACCGACTTCGATATGGACGTGCGCCTGCGCAGCGCCGAGCAGCATATCGCCGTCCGCGCCCTGATTACAGTGCGCAATGACGGCAAAGCTCCGCTGGCGCGCATTCCCTTGCAGCTTTCGTCTTCGCTCAACTGGGAACGGATTCGCATAAGCGGCAAAGATGTAACGTTTCCCGTAGCCACGCTCAACTCCGACTCCGACCATACCGGTCAGTTACACGAGGCCGCTGTGCCTCTCACCCAGCCGCTCGCGCCAGGTTCCAGCCTCCAACTCGACGTGACCTATTCCGGAAATATTGCTCCCTCTGCCCAGCGCCTGCTCACCATCGGCACGCCAAGTGAAGTGGCGCTGCATTCGGATTGGGACCAGATCGGCGTCCCATTCACGGGCATACGCGGCTTTGGCAACGTGGTCTGGTATCCGGTTTCGAGCGTGCCTGTAATCCTGGGCGATGGCGCGCGTCTCTTTGACGAGATCGGGAAACACAAGCTCCGGCTCTTCGGCGCGCGTTTCGGGCTTCACGTCACCATCGAGTTTCCTCACGGCAGCGCTCCAACCGTGGCCCTCATCAATGGCCATCCAGCCGCACTCTCCGTTACTGAAGTGAAGGGGCCAGACCCGATTCCAGGGCAGGATTTGGACCAGGCTCTGCAAGTCCCCGGCGTAGCCACCGCGAACCTCGAAGACGCGATTCTAGGATTTGAATCGCCAAGCGTCTTCGTCGCCATTCGCAATCCCCACACCGCCGCAAATACTACCGTCTGGGCGCTCCCGGAAGACGAATCGGCCGTCGGCGAATGGACCGACGCCGCAACCGCGGTTACGCCCCTGCTGCAACGCTGGGTGGGCGAACCTCCTCGTTCGCAACTCACTCTCCTTGACCTGCCCGACCCTCGGGACGCTCCCTTTGAAACCGGCGCACTGCTGGTAACGTCCCTTCGCCCCGCCAATTCTCAATCCAGTCCGGACCAGTTGGACGGCATTCTCGCCCACGCGCTCACGCACGCCTTCCTTCATACCGCCGTGCCGCCGCCCGCCTGGCTTGACGAGGGGGTAGCAAACTTCATGGGCACGCTCTGGGTTGAAAATCAGCGCGGACGCAATCAGGCTCTGGCCGCGCTAGAAGCTTCGCGCTCCGCGCTGGCGCTCGCCGAGCCTGAGAGCCCCGGAGAAAGCGCAGGCCAGCCGCTGGCCGCAGCCATTTCGCCGGTCTTTTACCGCACCAAGGCCGCGTATGTGCTGTGGATGCTTCGCGATCTTGCAGGCGATGCCGCTCTTGCTTCCGCGCTTCATGCCTACAATTCCGTCGGAAGCGGTGGCCTCAACTCGTTTGAAAAACTGGTAGAGCAAGCCCGAACCTCCAACGAAGGTTCTGCGCCGCCAGTGTCGGAAGCCGGCGCCCGCCGCGACCTGGCCTGGTTTTTCGCCGATTGGGTTGATGCCGACAAAGGTCTGCCTGATCTAAGAATCGACGGCGTCTTTCCCACCACGGCAGAGGCCGGCAATTGGCTTGTTGCCGTCCAGGTGTCCAACAACGGCTACGCCGCCTGCGAGGTTCCGGTCACCGTGCGCGCCGAATCAAACTCCGTGACCGAGCGCCTCATGGTTCCCGCGCGCGGCAAGGCAGTTCAGCGCATTCTCATCCTCGGGAAGCCAATCGAAGTGCAGGTCAACGACGGCACCGTTCCCGAAACTCAGGCCAGCATCCACGTCACCAGGATCGGTGATGCGTCTTCAGATATTCCTCCAGCCGAACCTCCGGAGAAATAAATATTGCCGATGAGCTCCGCTCGCCCTCGTGTTCTCGAGAAGTCCTTACTGCGCTCCAAGCACCGGGCCTGATTCGGAGGGAGGCGGGGGTTTCAACCCCCGCACAAAGCGAACAAATCGACGCGGGCTTCAGCCCCAGACCGCTCGCCTTCCAAGCTCCGGCGTCAACTGGCTATTTCTTTGCCAGTTTATCCTTCGCAGCCAGCTTCAATGAGTTCCTCCCAAGCGTCAATTCCGCAAACACATCGCCTTTGAGACACAAGGCGACAAGAAGAACGCCGCAAAAAATGAGGGCGACGACGAGAAGCGGGGCCCAGAACGCTGGAGAAAGATCAATTTCGAGGCGGGGGCTCATGGGATCACCCTCGATGCATCCTGCGCAGCCCGCACCCACGAATTATTATCATCGCTCTTCGCCGCAACTTTGCTGCGAGGGGCACGAGACGCCTTTATCACTGCCGACGCTACCTCTTGGGCATCAGCAAGCTTCTCCTTAATCTTCTGGGTCGTTGCTTGGCCTTCTTCACTTAGCTTTTGAAGAAGCTCAACAATGCAGTCGATCGCGGCGAGGCGAATCGCACGCGGAGCGTCATTGAACAGCCATGAATCGGTGCTTTGAATCTGCGTTATCTCGTCTCCTTCGACGTGCCTCAGGCAGATTCCCCAGCGTCCGGAGACCTTCGAGTAGCCAATGTCATCCGACCAATAAGAAAAGTCTCCCCTTTCGGGGTCGGCGTCTTCGCCACGGATTTTCACCCAAACTGTGATGCCGAGGTTAAGATTCTTGAGGGCTGCGTCAATTTCGGCAATGGACTTCCCAAGGTCGTCCGAAACGGCGTTGAGGTCGGCAGCAACAGTTCTAAGTTCGGAGAAGAAAGAGGCAACTGCCTCAGAGATATTTACTGGGTCAGGCACAATAGTCCTCCTTGCGTACGTGCAGGATTCTCCGTTGTTCAGACGGGGAAATCAGTTGAGTCGCCGCCTTCAGGCGGAGTGGTGATCTTGGGTCCGCCGTCAAGCGGAACAGCTCCCAAGACCATAGCAATGGGGCGATTGTACACCTGGCCGAAATGAACTGCAATTACTTCTTCGCTTGTAGCTATTCCCTCTTCTCCGCATTCCGCGCCCGCACCTTGAACCAGATCGGCGTGCCCTTGAAACCAAACGCCTCGCGAATCTGGTTCTCCAGGAATCTCTCGAATGAAAAATGCAGCTTCACGTCGCGGTCGGTGAAAAGCACAAACGTAGGCGGCGCAACCGCTGCCTGCGTCATGTAGAAGATGCGCATCCGGTTGGCCATCGGCACCGGCGCGCGCTGGAAATCAATCTTGTCCAGGAACCGGTTCATCTGCCCCGTCGATACGCGCTTGCGGCGCTCGGCAGCCACGGCCACCACTTCGTTCAGCACGCGCAATAGTTTTTTCGCTCCGGGACCCGTCGCTTCAAGCGCGGAAAGAAAGATAACCGGCGCATAGCTCAGATACTTAAGTACCGAGCGCAGTTGCTTCTCGAAGATTTCGCGATCGGCCGGCGGCTTGCCATCGGTGCGGCCCGTCGTCACCGCGTCCCACTTGTTCACCAGGATAATCACGCTGCGCCCGCTCTCGTGCGCATAGCCGCCAATAGTGGCGTCGGCAGCGGTCACTCCATCGGTCGCGTCAATTACCAGCAGCGCCACATCCGCCGCCTCCAGATGCCGCCGCGCCATCACCACGCTCATCTTTTCGGCCATCAGGTGCGTCTTGCCCTTGCGGCGAATGCCCGCCGTATCCACGAAACGCAGTTGGTTGCCTTCAAACTCCACGACCTCATCGACCGCGTCGCGCGTGGTGCCCGCAATGGGCGACACGATTGCCCGCGTGGTCCCCGTCAGCGCGTTCAGCAGAGTTGATTTGCCCACATTAGGCCGCCCGATAATTGCGACCGATGTCTCGTGCTGCTCAAACTCTCCGTGCGTGCGCGTGTGCTTCTCATCTGATCCTTCAACGTCCTGCCCAGGCTCCGGACCAAGCAATCCGTCCGCAAGCTCGTCCAGCTCAACTGCATCAGCTTCGCCAGCGGCCTCATGAATTTCAGCGATGCTTTCCCCGGTCGCGACCAAGTCCTGCACCGGCGCTGGAATCGCCTCCGAAATCGCATCCAGCAGGTCGCCGATGCCCAGCCCATGCTCGGAGCTGATCGGAAACACATTGCGCATTCCCAACTGGCGGAAGTTCTCCGCAGCAAAGGCCATGGCCTCGCCTTCGACCTTGTTTACGGCCAGAAACACAGGCTTGCCGCCGCGGATTAATAGCCGCACCAGGTCGTAATCTGGACTGGCTAGTTCCGTCCGCGCATCCACCACCAGCACCAGCGCGTCGGCATCCTCCAGCGCCACCTTCGCCTGGTTGTAGATCTCTGTCGGAATCAGCTCGGGATCGTCCGGCACAATGCCGCCCGTGTCGACAAGCCGAAATTGCCGTCCCGCCCACTCATATTCCCCGTATATGCGATCGCGCGTGATCCCAGGCTCATCGCCCACGATGGAACGCCGGCTGTGGGTTAGCCGGTTAAACAGCGTGGATTTGCCCACGTTGGGCCGGCCCACAATGGCCACCAGCGGCAGCGCCGCGGCGCCAGCTTGTCTGGGCAAAACCGATCTGCGATATGCGGACAAAGAGACTCCTGATGGAAATTCAAGTTTCTATTTCAGTATCGATTCACGACCACAAGCGCCTGACACCATAGGCGTCGAAGACAGCATCCTTGCTCAGCAGGCTCCAGCCGAGTTCGAGCGTTTGGGCCACTAGAAGGCGGTCGAAGGGATCGCGGTGGTACCAGGGCAGCCGACCGCTGCGGATCACCTGCACCACGGTCGGTACAAGCAGATTGAACTGTCCTCGCGTCATGATCGATTCGAAATCGTCGACAATATCCGCAGCGTCAAGTCTCCCGATAGAGGTTTTGATCGACATCTCCCATGGAGTTGCCAGCGACACTGCCAAAGTTGATGCGGGATCGTCAATCAGTTTGCGAACCATTGTGGGCAGCGATCCCGGGCTGCGCAGAAACCAGATCAGTGTGTGTGTGTCGAGTAGGTACGTCATTCCCCGCCGGCCTTGCCAGGCGGAGAAACGAGCGGAATGTCCACCAGATAGCCGAGGCCGGTCTGGATCAGCTCTTCATCGGTCATAGGATCGAATGCATCGTCGTCCCAGTGCACATTCTTTGCGTATGCTCCCGCCAGAGATGCGCGCGAGAAAGTGGAGTTAACCGGCACAATCTTCGCCACCGGCTTCTTCCCGCGCATCACCACAACTTCCTTGCCCGCCTCCGCCTCTTTTAGCAGCCGCGAGAAATGAGTTTTCGCCTGATGGACGGTATAAGGCATGGACTAAGTATGCTTAGTCCACTTTTAGAAGTCAAATTACGCCAGTAGCCGACCGGCCGTAAGCTCAACGCTCGGCCGGAACAGCCCGGCTCACTATGATGGAGTGAGTCCCAATGGCCGCCCCCGACTCGACAATCCGGCTCACCACAACTCGCGCACTGCCCTCGCTGCATGAGTTTTTCTCGCCGGGCGGCATTCTGGCGCGCTCTTCGCTACCTTATGAGTATCGTCCCGGCCAGCTTGAAATGGCCAAATCCGTCGAACGCGCCCTTGCCGAGCGCCGCCACTTGATCGTCGAGGCCGGCACCGGAACCGGCAAGACCCTGGCCTACCTGCTGCCCGCCCTCCGCACCGGCCAGCGCATCATCGTCTCTACCGGCACCAAGGCCCTTCAGGACCAACTCTATTTCCGCGATATTCCCTTCCTTGAAACGCTGCTCGGCCCGCTGCGCGTCTGCTACATGAAGGGCCGCGCCAACTATCTTTGCCGGCACAAGCTGGTCGCCTTGCGCAATCAGCCCATTCTTTCCGGCCTGGAAGAGATTGATCAGTTCCAGCAAATTGCCGAGTGGGAGCAGACAACCGAAACCGGTGACCGGGCAGAATTGTCCGGGATGCCTGAATCGAGTGCGCTATGGAACAAGCTCGACGCGCGCACCGATGCCTGCCTGGGAACGACCTGTCCGGATTATCGACGCTGCTTCATCACAGAAATGCGCCGCAAGGCACTCGAGTCGGACATCATCATCGTCAACCACCACTTGTTCTTCGCCGACCTCAGCGTGAAGCAGGAAGCCGCCGGCGCTCCCGATGCCGGCATTCTTCCTGAAGCCGCGGCGGTCGTGTTCGACGAGGCACATGAGCTTGAAGATGTGGCCTCAAGCTACTTCGGTCTCTCGGTAAGCAATGTGCGTTTTGAAGAGCTGGCCCGTGACACCGATACTCTGCTGCGCGGAAAAGAAGGCGCTGAAAATCTGCCTGCCGCCACGCAGCAACTCCGCGAGCGCGCCCGCATGTTCTTTGCCGGCTTGCCCTTCTCCGGCGACGGCCGTCAGCCCTTCACCGGACGCGAGGAGTTTCTTGAAACCTCCGGCGACCTCTACATGGGCGTTCGCGCCACGCTTCGCCGCTTAGAGGCGGAGATGGACGGCTTGAAGATCGACGAAGCTCCAGGTTTGAAGAAGCGCGTTGCCCGCCTGCGCACCGAGCTTGAGTTTCTGCTCGAATCGAACTCGAGCAACATGGTTTATTGGATGGAGCGGCGCGCGCATGGCGGTTCAGACACGAAAACATTCGCCGCTCGCGGAGGGCCGCGCACTACGTTCCTGCAAGCCACGCCCATCGACGTTTCGGAACTGCTCTCTGAGCTGGTTTTTGAGCAGATTCCCACCGTCGTGCTCACCTCCGCCACGCTCACCGTGCAGGGCGGCTTCGAGCACATGCGCAAGCGTCTCGGCCTCGGCGATACAGGCCAGGGGGCCCGCGAACTAGTCGTGCCTTCTCATTTTCAATACGGAAAACAAGCGCTGCTCTATCTACCACCGAATATGCCCGACCCGCGCGAGCCGGATTTTCCCGAAGCAGCGGCGGAGTGCATTCGGCGCGTGTTGCACATTACCCGTGGCCGCGCCTTCTGTCTATTCACCAGCTATGCGCAGATGCGCGACCTCTACGAGCGTTTGCTGCCGGTGCTGGATTTTCCCATCCTGCTGCACGGGACTGCTCCTCGAAAAGCATTGCTCGAAGAGTTCCGCGCCACGCCGAATTCAGTCCTCTTCGGTACGGCAAGTTTTTGGCAAGGCGTGGACGTGCAAGGCGAAGCGCTGAGCTGCGTAATCATCGACCGCCTGCCCTTCGCCGTGCCCAGCGACCCCATCGTCTCCGCCAGAATGCGCGCCATAGAGGAAGCCGGCGGCAAGCCCTTCTTTGACTACCAGGTCCCCGCCGCCGTCCTCACCTTGAAACAAGGCTTCGGCCGCCTCATCCGCTCGCTAGAGGATCGCGGCGTGTTGGTTCTGCTTGACCCCAGGATCACCCAAAAACGCTACGGCCAAACCTTCCTCGCCAGCCTGCCGCCCTACCGTATGACAGCGACGATTACCGATGTGGAGAGCTTCTTCGAGATCAAGGCTCCCTGATGCCGGCAAGGGCCGGATGACCTGACTCCGCCGGCCTTCCCGGATCGTTGACGATGTGGGACCAATCCACGAAGCCAGCGCAGCACATGTTATGTTTTCGTGAGTTATCGTGTGGTGAAGCGTATGGATGAACTGAGACAACTCGCATCTGAGCTTCTTGAGACTGAGAAACTCTTCCTCTTGGAAGAAAAAGTAGAATATCGAACCGCAGTCGTTGTGGTCGTTGCGCCAAGGGGGGCGGTATTGGGACCGGGTAAACTTCGGAAATGAAGATGAGAAACGCGGAGCATACGCTGAAATAGTCAGTCGAGCGAAAGAGAACAGGGCAACCGCCATCATCACGCTCAATACTAGCTTTGTGAAGCCATTAGCGAGGACCGTTGAACTCCGCGATTACGGTTGGCGCGATCTTGAGAAGGACGGCAGCCAACGGGCAATAACGGTGATCATTTCGGAGCCGTCCCTCAATGCATGCAGCCTTAGCCTGCCTTACCGATTCGAAGATCGCGAAGTTAATTTGAGCGAGCCGAGCAGCTTCGAGCCCGCCATCCTCGAACTTCTTCCCGACTGGCCCTTATCCGACCCAGGTGATCGCGGAGTCGTCCGCTTGGATTCCAATATCTCGCCCTTCCACCCCGCATCATCATGCGCTATCCTAAGAGCACCGAATAAGGTACTCGCTCCGGAGGGCCGCCATGCTCGACATCACCACCGACATCCAATCCCTTACCACCTTCCGCCGCTCCTCCGGCCAATTCATCAAGCATCTCAAGAAAAGCAAACGTCCCCTGGTGCTCACCGTAAACGGAAAGGCAGCCGCCGTGGTGCAGGACGCCGAGGCCTATCAGCGCCTGCTCGACATTGCGGCGCAAGCCGACGCCAAGGAAGGTATTCGTCAGGGTCTTGAAGACGAAAAGAACGGAAGGCTCCAGCCGATCAGGGAGTTTTTCGCTGAGTTCGAAGCCGCCCATGGCATATCTCGTTAAGATCACTCCTCGGGCAAGTCGCGACCTTGCCATCTTGTTCAGGAACATCCGCGCCGAGAATTCCGAAGCTGCATTGACCTGGTACAAGAGACTCCTGGAAGCAGTTCTGACTCTGGAGAAGCTGCCCAATCGATGCCCAGCGACGACCGAGAATCCGCAACTGCGACATATGCTTTACGGCCATAAGCCTCACGTTTATCGCGTTATCTACCGCATACTGGAAGATAAACAGAGAGTGAACATCCTCCATATCCGCCATGGCGCCCGGCAGGATTTCACCAAATCCGATCTTGGCTAAATCCGATCATCAATGGGAACATACCCGATGCAGATCACTCCCCAAGACGTCCTCATAGTCATCGATGTGCAGAACGATTTCTGTCCCGGCGGCGCGCTGGCCGTAGCCGACGGCGACGCCGTCATCGCGCCCATTCACGAGATCGCCCCGCACTTCCAGCACATCATCCTCACCCAGGACTGGCACTCCGCCGGCCACTCCTCGTTCGCCAGCGCTCATCCGAACCAAAAAGCCGTTCGCCCAGATCGAACTGAGTTACGGAACGCAGACGCTTTGGCCTGACCATTGCGTCCAGGGCAGCAAGGGCGCGGAGTTTCATCCTGCGCTGCACCTGCCCGCAAGCAGAGCTAATCCTGCGCAAAGGCTTTCGTCCGCAAATCGATTCCTACTCAGCCTTCTTTGAGAACGACCGCATCACAGCCACCGGCCTGGCCGGCTATCTGCGCGAGCGCAACCTGACGCGCGTCTTTCTTGCCGGCCTCGCCTACGACTTTTGCGTCGGCTACTCCGCCCTCGATGCGCGCGGCTTGGCCCTGTCCACGGCCATCGTTCTCCGCGACGCCTGCCGCGCCATCGATCTGGACGGTTCGGTCGCTGCAAATCGAAGCGGAGTTTGCCAAGGCTGGAGTTCAGTTGATCGAATCGCGGAGCTTTCTGGCTAAGAGCCGGATCCCACGTAGAATCGCAGCAGGCTTAAGCGAGCATTCTCGCGCCAATCGATTATGTCGCGCAACTTCTACATTCTCGCCGCCACGCTGGTGCTCTTCGCGCTGATCTCGGCAGGCATGTCGCTGGTGCCTTCGAGCTTTCAGCCGGGACTGCCGGCCAACGGATCGCTCTGGCGCACGGTGGCCATGTTTCTGCTTCTGTCGGCTTGGCGCGGCGCTCATCGGCGTGATGAGCCATCTCTTCGAGCAGGTTGACCGGCGCAGCGAAGAGGCGCGCCAGGCGGCAAGACGCAAACGCCGCGGCGGCCGAAATCCGCTGATGCGCTGCGCCAGACCGCTAAAATGAAATGGGTGGGATATATTCCCGCACAGGATCGAGCAGACGCCGATGTATGAAGTCACCGTGGAGGCCGGTTTTTCCTCCGGCCACTACCTTCGCAACTACAAGGGCAAGTGCGAAAACCCGCACGGGCACAACTACAAGGTCCGGGTCACGCTGGTCGGGCGCTGAGCTGGACGAGGCGGGCTGCTGCTCGACTTCAAGCTGCTCAAGCAGGTGATGCGCCCGGTGATCGACCGCATCGACCACCAGATGCTCAACGACCTTGAGCCTTTCACGGTGCTGAACCCCTCCGCCGAAAACATCGCCAAGTATTTCTACGACCAGACCAGCGAGCAGCTCGCCGGGATGACTCAGGGCCGCGTGCGCGTGAAGGACTGCACCATCTGGGAGACCGACACCACGACGGCTACTTACTACGAGTAGGCGCTCCATCTCCGCCAGCGATCCTCACGCTCAGTTCATCTGGCTGGACTTCGACTGCAGGTATTTGTCGAAGGGAATCTCAAAGTAGAACAGCTCCTTGCCGTCGGCGTCGCGCAGCTTGATGCAGGTGCAGCTTGGCGCCTTGCAGCGGGTGGTCGAGTCCCGACACATCGTAAAACAGAAATCCGGCGCGCGTCGTATGCGGCTCGACGACCAGGGCCTGGTATTCGAAAGTGTCGAAGTCCGCCTCGATCTCCTTGTTGCTGGCCTTGGGCTTCAGCTTGATGGCCGGTATCGGTCCGGGCATGGGAATCTTGCTGCCCTCGCGCTCCTTCTGCGTCATCAGCCGCTCCACATCCTCCGGTTCGGCGGCCTGAATCTTGTCGCCCGCGGCGGTCAGGAAGAGAATCCGCGCATCGCGCAGGGAGATGGGGCGGTCGCCGTTGTTGGTCACGATCAGCCGCACCGGCATCACGCCGTGGCTCAGATAGTCGACGCGGAAGATCGACTCTTTCTCCTTGGTGTCGTAGGGTTCGGCGGCAATGGCCACCTTTTCGTCGTCGTGTACTTCGACGGCGGCAAAGGTGGTGGCCGGCTGCACCGGGGGCGGCGTGTGGTCGATGGCCATGGCTGGCAGCGCCAGCCAGAGCAAGCAACGAGCGGAATTGCCCGCAAGGTCCTCATCGTGCTCGACTGTATCATTTGAGGGTTAGACCGCGGGACGTGTCGATCCGTCACGCATGATTCTGTTTTTCTACAATCTGGCGTTGCTGGCGGCCCTGGTGGTCGGCGCTCCGTGGTGGCTGTGGCGGATGGCCACCACGCAGAAGTATCGCGAAGGCCTGCGGGAGCGGCTGGGCAGGGTTCCGGCCAGACTGCGGAGAGTTCACCTGACCTAGGCGGGAAGAGATACGGCCGAGCTTCATCTGGCTTCATGCGGTCTCGGTGGGCGAGGTGCTGGCCGTAAGCCGGCTGGTCAGCGATCTTGACGCGCGCCTTGCCGGAGCATTCGTTGCTGATCTCGACCACCACCCGCACCGGCCAGGCTCTGGCCCGCGAGCGCTTCGGCACCAATCGCGTCTTCTATTGCCCGCTCGATTTGCCCTGGGCTGTGCGTGCATATCTGAATGCGTTGCAACCCCGCCTGTTCATTCTCGCCGAAACCGAATTCTGGCCCAACCTGCTGAATGGATGCTTCCGCCGCGGAATGCCTGTTGCCGTCGTCAATGCCCGCATCTCTGACCGCTCGTGGCCGCGTTATCGCCAGGCGCGGAGATTTTTTCGGCCCTTGTTGAGTCGAATTTCAAGAGTCCTTGCACAGAGCGAAACAGACGCTTACCGCCTCAAAACCATCGGCTGCCATCCCGACCGGGTCACAGTCGCCGGGAACCTAAAATTTGATGTGCGAATCGCGGCCGAAGCCGACGCCACCCGTCAATTGAAAACTCTTGCCCGCAATCTGAAGCTCATCGTCGCGGGCAGCACGCTTGAGGGCGAAGAGTCTGCGCTGCTCCAAGCGTGGCCTCAGATTCTCGCGTCCGACCCGCAGCTCGCAATGGTCTTGGCCCCACGCCATCCTGAACGATTTGGTGCGGTAGCTGCGTTGCTCGATAACTCGGGCGTGGCGTGGGTCAGGCGCTCAGCCTGGAACTCGATTCCAGATCGGAGCTCAAATCCAGGTGCTGCGCCCAAGCCGCTCCGACCCGGCGAGATTATCCTTCTTGACACGATTGGCGAACTCGCTTCGGTCTACTCGCTCGCGTCTGTTGCGTTCGTCGGGGGCAGCCTGTTTCCGACCGGCGGTCACAACCCGCTGGAGCCGGCCCAGTTCGGCGTGCCTATCGTGGTCGGTCCGAACTACGCCAACTTTCGCGCCATCACTGAAGACCTGATTGCGCATGACGCGCTCCGCATTGCAACCAAGGAAGACCTGTCCGCGACTCTGATCGAATTGCTCCGTGACTCGGCCGCTGCGACTGGCATGGGCGCGCGCGCGCAGCAATTCTTCAATCAGCAGGCCGGCGCCACCGCGCGATGTGTAGATGCGCTGCGGGAACTGCTTGCGCCAATCACGGCTTCGGAGCGTCGCGCATGACCAATCCGCCTTCTTCGCGCAAGCTGCTGCTGCCCCTGGTTCCCGCCTATCGGCTGGCGCTGCTGCTGCGTGAGCTGAGCCTGCGCTCCGGAATGGAGCCTGTCAGCCGACTGCGCTTCCCTGTGATCAGCATCGGCAACCTCTCCGCCGGCGGCGCGGGCAAAACGCCCTTCACCATCGCGCTCGCCAAAGCGCTCGAACGCCGTGGACTGCGTGTGGATGTTCTCTCCCGCGGTTACGGACGCCGCGGCATGCGTCCCGCCCGCGTTGATCCCGATGGAAGCGCCGACGACTTCGGCGACGAGCCTCTGCTGATTGCCCGCGAGACTGGGCTGCGAGTATACGTGGCCGGGCAGCGTTTCGGAGCCGGCCAGCTTGCTGAGGCTTATGCGCCCCCCGACGCATCCGTTTCCAACCTGTCCGCCGTTCACATTCTCGACGACGGCTTTCAGCACCGCCAGCTCCATCGGGACGTGGACATTCTTCTGCTCGATCACCGCGACTGGCTAGGCGAAGGTCTGCTACCGGCCGGGAATTTGCGCGAGCCGCGCAAGGCTGCCCTCAGGGCCACGATAATCGCCATACCCGCGCCAGAAAAAGCTCGAGAGCTTGAGGCCGCACTCCGCAAATGGGGCTGGGAAGGCCCCGTCTGGCGGCTGCATCGCAGGATGGACGTGCCGGCTCCCAATGGCCCAATAGCCGCCTTCTGCGGCATTGCCCGGCCGGCGCAGTTTTTTGCCGGCATTGAAGCCGCTGGCTGGCGCATCGCCGCTCGAATCGTCTTTCGCGACCACCACCGCTTCACACCAGCCGATGTCAATCGCATCGTCGACGCAGCCCAGCAGGCTGGAGCCACAGCCCTGATCACCACCGAGAAAGATCTGGTTCGCCTTGGCAAGCTGGCCTCTGGCTTTCCGGAATCCCTCCCGCTCAAGACCGCCCGTCTGCGCATTGAAATCGAGCACGAGAGCGAAGCCATCGACTGGCTCGTCGACTTTTTGGAGTCTGGTCGGCGCGACGCGCCCCTGTGAGAAAATCAGAGTTTGCAAACGCAATCCAAGTTCCGCTTGCTTGTGGTCCGGCTGGGCGCCATGGGAGACATCCTGCATGCTCTACCCGCGGTGACGGCGCTGCGCATAGCTCATCCCGGTTGGATCATCGATTGGGTTGTGGAACCGCGCTGGCGGCCGCTTTTCGCGGCAGAAGACAGCATTGGCCGCGTTATATCGCGCCCGCTCGTCGACCGGCTCCTGTTCGCCCCTACCAAGGAATGGCGAAACGCTCCGTTCAGTCAGAAAACCCGCCATGAAATCAAACTTCTGCGGCGGACGCTTCAGGCTGGCGCGTATGACGCCGTTCTCGACCTGCAAGGCGCCATCCGGTCTGCCGTCGTAGGTCGGTTGGCGGGCTGCCGCCGTCTGATTGGCGAGGCCGAACCGCGCGAGCGTCCCGCACGCTGGCTATTTACTGAGCACGTCGCAACCCACGGTGCGCACGTCATTGAGCAGGACGTCGAGCTGGCCTCCGCCGTGGCAGGCGACGACCTCAGCCCCGTGCAGCCTTGGCTCCCCGTTGACCCTGCCGCGGAAGCCTGGGCCGACGAAATTCTGCCTCCCGCCGCGCAAGAGAAAGCAGTGCTTATTAATCCCGGCGCCGGCTGGGGCGCCAAGCGATGGCCTACCGATCGATATGCGGTAGTCGCCCAGGGTCTCATCGACCGCGGTCTGCGCGTGCTGGTCACCGCCGGCCCCCGCGAGGAACCGCTCGCTGAGGCGATTTCCAAATCAACAGGCGGCGCTGCCACACCCCTCACCTGCTCCCTTGAACAGCTGATCGTCCTCACCCGCCGCACCGGCCTTGTAATGGCGGGCGACACAGGCCCGCTTCATCTCGCCTGCGCCCTCGGTCGCCCCGTCGTTGGCATCTATGGGCCCACCGACCCCAGCCGCAACGGCCCATTCGGCACTCGTTTCAGGGTTTTGCGCAGCCCCGAGAGCCGCCGCGACCACACCCGCCATGCCGAGCCGGAAGCCGGCCTGCTGACCATCCAGCCCGAAGACGTGCTCCGCGCCGCGGACGAACTCCTCGCTCCGGAGGCAACTCCATGATTCAGGCCGCCAAATCTGGCACCGGACCAGAGAGCGAAGACTGGATCGCCCGATGGCAGCGTTTGGCCCGCCGCATCCGTGTCCCATTGGGATTTTTCGCCGCCGCGCTCTACCTATTCGAGCTTTGGCGGCGAGCGCCCTTGCCGGCCGCAGTTGCCTGGAGTCTGGTGCTGGTCCTGCCCGGTCTTTGGCTGCGCGGCTATGCGGCCGGCTACGTGAAAAAGAACCGCGAACTCACCAGTTACCGGCCCCTACGCCCACACCCGCAATCCGCTTTACCTTGGCTCGATGCTCATTGCAGCCGGCTTTGCGGTAGCCCTGCTTAGTTGGCCGGTGGCGCTGGTGCTGGCTGCGGGGTTCGCCGTCATTTATATCCCCGTCATTGTGTCGGAAGAGCGCTTCCTGCGTGCCACTTTCCCGACATTCGAGGCCTATTGCCGCCGCGTTCCCAGGTTGATTCCGCGTCTCACCCCGGCCCAGGACCCCGGTAGCGAATCCGGCGCTGGCCGCTTCTCCTGGATGCTTTACCTCCACCACCGCGAGTACAATGCTGCAATAGGTACTGCCCTCCTCTACCTCAGCCTGCTGTTCTTGCGGCCGGCTCTGGGTGGTTTCGTGCATGGGCTGCGGTGAGAGTTTTCCGGGCCAGGATTGGTCAAGTGCTTCAATTTCTCCAACTTTTAAGGAGCCCAGCCTGACGCTGATGACGCGCACGACCGCAGTGACTCTCTTATGCGCCCTTGCCGCCACGGCTCATGGCCAGCAGGCGGCTACGCTCGCCCCACCCCACCAGGGCTTCAGCTTTCCCGCAGAAACAGACCCTCACCTACTCCGTGGATTGGCGAGTCTTTCCCGCCGGCACGGCCGTTCTGCATTTTGAGGCAACTGGCAGATCGCGAGCGCATTACCGCCAACGCAGACACCATCGGCGCCATCAATCTACTGTTTCACGTGGGCGACCGCTTCCAATCCACCTTCGACCGCGACAAGGGCTGCACCTATGAGTTCGACAAGCAGACCGTCGAAGGCCGCCGCCAGATAAACTCCACTCTCAGGCTGGATTACCCCCAGGGCAAATCCATACTCGACGAAAAGAACATGGTCACCGGGCAGACCAAGCATGTGGAAATGCCCATCTCCGGCTGCCTCACCGACCTGCTGACGGGGGTTTATTACGCCTCGTCGCAGCCCATGGAAGCTGGGCAAGTACTTTTGTGATCCCGGTCGTGGATGCCCTGCATACCGTTCCCGTGACCATGAAGGTTGAAGGCCGCGAAGAGATCAAGACCACCCTCGGCACCTTCAAAACCCTGCGCGTGCAGCCCACCGCCGACGCCGGCGTCGTGAAGAACCGTGGCAACATCTGGATCTGGTATACCGACGACGATCGTCATCTGCCCGTGCAGATGCGCGCCCGCCTATTCTGGGGAACCATCACCTTCCGCCTCACCGGCAACGAGAACAAGTAGATACAACGCTCTGGGTGCCCCATCCTCGCGGTGTACTTGTTTTTGCCGCAAGGGTGGGATGGGTCCAACGATTTCGCGGTCGGGTGCCCCATCCATTTCGCGTCTTTTGCGAAATGGGTGGGAAGCCACAAACCTCCCCGGCTTCGGTCCATTACCTCCATAACCGGTGTACACTTTTTCTTTCGCGCGGACGCGGTCGGTTCACTGGCGCGGACAGGAGACTTCATGCGCAGATTCATACTCATCTTTTCAATCGCAATGCTTTCAGCCATTACTCCGGTCTGCTCAGCGCAAGCCGCTCCGCCCAAGCGTCCCATGACCTTCGAAGACATGATGAAGATGAAGCGCCTGGGCGAAACCGCCGTCTCGCCCGACGGCAAGTGGCTGGCCTACTCCGTCACCACCGTCAATCTCGACCAGAACACCAAAACACCTGAGCTGTGGCTGCAGGCCATTGCTCCCGCAGGCTCCGCGTCTGCTGATCCGCAGAAACTGTCTGTCGCCCAGCCAGGCGACAGCGGCCCGCAGTTCGCCCCCGACGGCAAGCGAATCCTATTTGAGAGCAGCCGCGAAGGCGGCCAGCAAGTATGGATCGCGGACTTCGATCCCGCCACTGGCGCAACCGCCAACGCAAAAAAGCTGACGGCCATCTCCACCGCCGCCGACAACGCCATCTGGTCGCCCGACGGGAACTCCGTTCTTTTTACTTCAGCAGTCTTTCCAGACTGTCCAGCGATCACGACTGCCGATTTCAGCACCGGAGACAAATGCAATGCCGACCGCGATGCCGCTCTCGCATCCAGCAAAGTCAAGGCGCAGATATTCACTCACCTGCTCTATCGCCACTGGAACCACTACACCGGCGACAAGCGCAGCCATCTTTTCCTGGCCTCAGTCGACGCCGTTGTAGGCAATGGCTCGCAAATCAGGGACCTCACGCCCAACGATCCCCACGATGTTCCGCCGTTCTCAATCGAAGGCGGCGGCTGTGGCTGCGCCTTTGCGCCCGACTCGAAGGAGTTGGCCTTCACCGAAAACCTCGATCCCGAGCCGGCCATCAGCGTGAGCGCCAAGATTTTCACCCTCGACCTGACCAATCCGACAGCGAAGCCGGTTGCGGTTAGCACCTCGCAAGGCGGCAACTTCAATCCAGCCTACTCGCCCGATGGAAAGTAGCTGGCCTGGCGGTCGCAGGCGCGGGCAGGATACGAAAGCGACAAATTTCGCCTCGTGCTCTACGACCGCTCGGCGAAGACGATCAAGGACTTGCTGCCGAAGTTCGAGAACTGGGTGGACGAGTTTGCGTGGGCCCGATCGATCTCGAGGTGATCTACTTCGTTGCGGGAGTCGAAGGCGAAGCGCCGGTATCTTTGCCTCAATGCAATATCGAGTCGTGACATGAGCATACATGCCAATCTAATATCGGCGGCGAATTCGGCGATCTGCACCTACTGCCGATGGCTATCTGGATCGCGAATGCATCGTCGACACCGAGTGAGAGTGGATCTCACTTCAGAAATGGATTGGCATCGATTTTCAATTCGACAAGACAACTGCGAACGATGATTCAGCTGGCGCAAAGCCCAATACTCGAAACGCAATTACTCATCTCAACGACGCTCTTCTCGCCCAACTCGACTTGCCCGCGATGGAATCCTTCTGGTTCACCGCCGCCGACAAAACCAAGCTCCAAGGCTTCCTCATCAGGCCTCCGGGCTTCGATCCCGCCAAGAAATATCCCGTCAAATTCCTCATTCACGGCGGCCCGCAAGGCAACTGGGGCGACTCCTGGAGCTATCGCTGGAACGCCGAGCTCTTTGCCGCCAACGGCTACGTCGTCATCATGATCAATCCGCGCGGGTCAACCGGCTACGGCCAGGCCATTGTCGATGGCGTCAACGGCGACTGGGGCGGCAAGCCCTTCACCGATCTGATGACCGGCCTCGACTACGCCGAGCAGCATTATCCCTTCATCGACAAGACGCGCGAGTGCGCCCTGGGCGCAAGCTACGGCGGCTACATGGCCAACTGGGTGCTCGGCCACACCGACCGCTTCAAGTGCATCGTCACCCACGACGGCATGTTCAACCCCGAGTCCGCATACGGGTCGACTGAAGAATAGTGGTTCAACGAGTGGGAATTCAAAGGCAAGCCCTGGGACTACTACGGCAAGCCCGACAGCGAAAACCCCTTCCGCAAGTGGTCGCCGATGCTGTCGGCCAAAAACTTCAAGACGCCCACGCTGGTCATCCACAGTCAGCTCGACTACCGCCTCGACGTCAGCGAAGGCTTCCAGCTCTTCACCACATTGCAGCGCCTCAAAGTCCCCAGCAAGATGCTCTACTTCCCCGACGAAGGCCACTGGGTCCTAAAGCCGCAGAACTCGCAGCTCTGGTACAAAACCGTAAACGACTGGGTCGACCAGTGGACAAAGACGAAAGAATGACGGACGTCCGCGACGGGGATCGGAGGGAGCAGGGGCATTGATGCCCCTGAATCCTGGCAAGGAGAATGCGGGCTTTAGCCCTGGGGCCTTTTCGCTTCGATCAATCACTGTATTACACTTTTTAGATTTGTAGTACACTCGCACTATGACAACCACCGTGCAAGCCCGACTGGACGAAGAGACTCAGGCTATCCTTGATCGCCTGCGGCGCAGCGGCCGCACGACCTCTGACATCGTTCGCGAGGCCATTCGGCTGGCCGATCGGGAGTACCGCAACGGAGCCGCCGGAAAAATGATTGGCATTGGGATGTTCCGCTCTGGCGTTCCCGACATGGGTTCGAACAAGAAATATCTTGAGGGTCTGGGAAGCAACTCCGGCGTTGGAAAGCGACCCAAAACAAGGGCCGAGGGCGCTTTGAAGCGCAAGGCCAGCTAGCGATGGAGCCCATTCTCATCGACACCGGGGTTATCTTCGCGCTGCTCGATCAGGATGAATGGGCACACGAAGGATGCGTTCGCGCGCTTGAGATCGTCACACGTCCTCTGGTGACTTGCGAGGCTGTCATCACGGAAAGTTGCTACCTGCTGCGCCGGCGGCGGGGTGCAGTTGATGCAGTTCTTGCAAATGTGGAAACCGGCTTCTTCGGCATCCCATTCAAAATTTCGAGTTCTGCTCCACAGATACGAGGAATTCTGGAAAAATACCGCGACACCCCGGCCGATTTCGCCGACGCCTGCCTCATCGCCATGGCAGACCAACTCGGCACCGGAGACATCCTCACCCTCGACAGCCATTTCAAGCACTACCGCTGGCGTCGGACACGACGGTTCAACATGCTGGTCCCCCTGGACTGAAATCATGCCTTTCGCCCGTAAAACGTCCAAACCTCGCCCATTCCTCAACGAAGCCGGCCTCTGCGACTATGCGGTGAAGGCCCTCGGCCGCCACATGCGAACCGAAGCCGAATTGCGCCGCTTGATGAAGCCTCGCGTCGAGCCGGGCGAGCGCGGCGATGCCGTGATCGCAGCCGTTGTGGCACAGCTAAAAGAGAGACGTTATCTGGACGATCAGTCCTTCGCTGAGACCTACGCGCGATTGCGAAAGGAGAACGAGAAGCTCGGCGTCCGCCGCGTCCGCCAGGATCTACAGCAAAAGGGCGTAGCCAAGGATTTGATTACCGAGACCCTCGAAGCCCGCTACGGACAAACCAACGAAGAAGCCCTGGCCCGCGAACACCTGGAGCGTAAGCGCATCCGCAAGCCTGAGAACCCCAAAGAGACCGCTCGCGTCATGCGCCGCCTGGTCACTGCTGGTTTCTCCACCGGCATCATCTACAAAATTCTGCGCCAATGGGATGTGCCCGACGAAGCCCTGGCCGCGCTCGAAAATCTGGATGACGCGCCGCACGAAGATTGAAGTCCGGGTGTCCCATCCTCGCCGCGTTTTTGTTTTTCGGCCAGGGTGGGAATCCAGGAATCAACCGCGTTCGTTTCAATCTCTGCGTTTGTCCCATTACACTAAAGAAGCCATGCAATTCAGATCCGGAAACGAAATCCGCGAGCTATTTCTGCGCTTTTTTGAGTCGAAGGGGCATCGCCGCGTGCATTCTTCTTCGCTGGTGCCTGCCAACGATCCGACGCTGCTGTTCACCAACGCAGGCATGAACCAGTTCAAAGACCTCTTTCTGGGCGCAGAACGCCGCGACTACTCCCGCGCGACTACTTCACAAAAGTGCGTTCGCGCCGGCGGCAAGCACAACGACCTTGAAAACGTCGGCTTCACCCGCCGCCATCATACTTTTTTTGAGATGCTGGGCAACTTCAGCTTCGGCGACTACTTCAAGCGCGATGCAATCAATTTTGCATGGGAGCTTGTGACCAGCGAAGAGTGGTTCGGTATTCCCAAAGACCGCCTTTACGTGACCATCTTCGAAGGCGCAGACGGTGTTCCGCGCGACGATGAGGCCGAAGGTTACTGGATCGAAGCCGGCGTCCCCAAAGAGCGCATCCATCAATACGGATTGAAGGACAACTTCTGGCAGATGGGCGAAACCGGCCCCTGCGGTCCGTGCTCGGAAATCTTCTACGACATGGGTCTCGAAGCAGCCGAGCATCCCGGCATCGACAAGCCCTTCGGCCACGACGACGCCCGCTACGTCGAAATCTGGAATCTGGTCTTCATGCAGTTTGACCGCTCGGCAGTTGTCGATCCAGCCACCAAGACCACCAGCTACAAGCTCACCCCACTCCCCAAGCCCTCCATCGACACGGGCATGGGCCTGGAGCGCGTAGCCGCCGTGCTGCAAGGCAAAGTCAGCAACTTCGAGACGGATTTGTTTACGCCGCTGATCTCCGCGCAGCCGAGTTGACTGAGCTTGCGCCGGACTTGGCGGGCCTAAGGTAGGTCCGGGCTTCAGCCCGGACAGAAGCGCCGCACAACAGAAGTGGGGCTTCAGCCTCTGAATCGCCGATCAGGCGATGCTTTGAAAGGGCACGACTTTAGTCGTGCCGAAGAAGGACGAAAAATCGAGGTGGGGCTTTAGCCCCTGAGGGAAGTCGGCCTCTCTTGATGTCTCGTGGCCAACGCCAGCCTGCGCATCATCGCCGACCACGCCCGCGCCGCAACATTCCTCATCAACGACGGCGTGCTCCGTCGAATGAAGGCCGCGGCTACGTGCTGCGCAAAATTCTCCGCCGCGGCATCCGTCACGGCCGCCTGCTTGGCCAGGACAGCCTTTTCTCTACGAAATGGTCTACGCCGTCCGCGATCTGATGCAGGGCGCATATCCCGAGCTGAACGACTCGGCCGCGCGCGTAGCCAAAGTTGTTGAAGCGGAGGAGAAGCAGTTCGATCGAGTGCTGAGGCTGGTCAACTCGCGAGGTGAATTCGTGCGATGTCTGCCATAAGAAGAATATGAAGCGTTCTTTAGAGGCGATCTCCAGGCCGACTTGCACAAGTACCAAGGCAAATGGAAGAGCCAAAGTGCCTGGGGATCGAAGCTTTCCGAATCTACGAAGACACTTCGGCACTACCGCTTGGATTTCATGGTCTGACGCGACGCGAGACTGGCCGGCGTCGACTTCGACGACATGGACGGCTTCGAAGACCGCCTCGCAAGCCGAAGAACAAGCCCGCGCCCGCGCCAGTTGGAAAGGCGGCAGCCAGAAATCCGCCAGCCCCGCCTTCCGCGAACTGCCCAAGACCGAATTCCTCGGCTATAAGCAGCTCAACGCCACCAACTCTGAAGTCCTCGCCATCGTGAAAGACGGCGTCGGCGTTCCCGCCGCCGACGCCGGCGACCAGGTCGAAGTCGTCCTCGATCAAACCAGCTTCTACGGCGACTCCGGCGGCCAGGTCGGCGACACCGGCTGGTTCACCTCCGCCGACGGCAACACCACCGTCGCCGAGATTCAAGGCTGCCGTTCTGCCGGTGCAGGGCGTGCGCGCACACAAGGCTCTGCTCAAGCAGCCGCTGGCTGTCGGCGACCGCGTCAACACCGTCGTCGATGGCGAGCGCCGCGACTGCCATCCGCCGCAACCACACCGGCACGCATCTGCTCCACGCCGCGCTGCGCCAGGTGCTGGGCACCCATGTCAAGCAGGCCGGCTCCTCGGTCGAGCCGACGCGCCTGCGCTTCGACTTCTCTCACTTCGCGCAGGTGGCCGATGAGGAACTGGAGGAGATTGAATACATCGTCAACCGCGAGGTGCTGGCCAACGCACGCGTCGAAACGCTCGAAGACGTGCCCATCGATGTGGCCGTGAACGAGTACCACGCCATGGCGCTGTTCGGCGAAAAGTATGGCGACAAGGTGCGCGTGGTCAAGCTCTCCGACGGATTTTCGACGGAGCTTTGCGGCGGCACGCACACGGCGGCCACCGGCGAAATCGGCCTGCATCAAGATTGTCAGCGAAGGCTCGGTCTCCTCCGGCGTGCGCCGCCTTGAGGCCATCAGCGGCTTCGGCTCGCTCGATACTTTCCGCCAGGACTTTGCCGTCGCGCAGCTCGCCGCGCAGGTTGCTCCAGCCGCCGCGGCGGCAAGCCGTCTGAGGCCTTCCGCGCCAAGCTTGCCGCGCAGGAAGACGAGCTGAAGCGGCTGCGCCGCGAGCTCGAAGAGGTCCGCATGAAGTCGGCCGCCGGCGCGCTGGATGAGGCGCTCGGCCCGCGCCGTCGAAGTGAAGGGCGTGCGGCTCGTCACGCTGCGCGCCGACTCGCTGGAACGCGGGCAGCTGCGCACGCTGGTCGACAACCTGAAGCAGAAGCTGGGCGAGGGCGTGGTGGTGCTGGCCTCGGCGCAGCCGGAAGGCAAGGTGGCGCTGATTGCCGGCGTAACGCCGGGGCTGACCAAGCGCATTCAGGCCGGCAAGCTGGTGGGCGCGGTGGCCAAGCTGGTCGGCGGCTCGGGCGGCGGCAAGCCGGAAATCGCCGAAGCCGGCGGCAAAGACCAGGCGCAGATCGATGCGGCCTTGCAGGCTGCGCCAGCGATTGTCGCGGAGTTGCTCGGCTAATCAGCCAGCAAACAAGCATTGGTGTTCAATCGCCGCAACCTACCTGTTAGAGCCGAAGCTGTAGGCGACTCCGCCGGACACAATCGGGTAGGTCTTCAACGGGTTCAAATTCCTGGTCCATTTGTTGACCTGCGCGGACAAGTTGCTTTGCAGTGAGAGCGCGATCGGATTGCCGGGACTGTCGATATCGGAGCATTCTGTCTGTGCCTGGTCACTGCAAACCCAGCCTCCAAGGTTCACATCCAGGATAGGAGCTCCAACGAGCGCGACGCCAATCTCAAACGGAAATGAGAGGTGTCGGCCACTGCGCGGGATCATATTGCCCCAGCCTGTGGTGATGCTGAATGCGGTTTTGTTCGTGTTCAGACCGAGGAACGCGTTTCCATTCACCGGAGTGGCGCCGGTAATTGCATTTGGGTTGGCCGAGTAGAACGTCTGGCCGTTGAGCGTGAAAGCTGGTTCCCCCGGCACTGAAGCAGCGGCCGTGAGTTGATTGCCGTTGTGAAACAAGACGCCGGGACTGACGCGGAAACCCGAACGGAACGGATAAATATCCAGCGAAGCTCCTGCGGAAGCCAGGTTCAGCTTGGCTGCGGCAGTGATGCCGTTGGTCGTGAATGTGGTGGAATAATCGAAGAGGTTGCCGGTGCCGCGAAGGTTGAAGTGGTTGTTAATGTTTGTGGCTACCTGCATCTGGATGCCCAACGGAGAGACTCCGCCGCCAAAGGCAACTCGCGAGAACGGCCTGGAAGAGCCAGATGCATAGGAAGCAGGTGACGTCTGCCCCAAGAGCGCCGAAGGCGCAACAATCAATGCGGAGCAGACAAGAGCGGCGGAGACAAAGACATCGAATCGTTTCATGAAATCAGCCTCCCGGCAGGATGAACACGTTCCCCTCGTTTGAATAATTGCCGTCTCCATGAAGGGAGATTAGGCAGCCACAACGTATTGCACAGCACAAACCCATGCCGATGCGGCCTTCGGCTGTGGTTGCCGTAATACTACGGCGGAGTGGCAATCTTGAATTGCTGAATCTTCGCCCGCGATCGAGCCGCAAAGATCAATTCAGTGATCGCCGGCGAAGGCA
>CAVVXR010000030.1:0-61512 GCA_963752215.1 uncultured Acidobacteriaceae bacterium
CGGACCCGTCGAATCCGTTCCGCCAGTCACCTCGAGAATGTAGCTCTTCGCCGATCCAAGCTGGGCGGCAAATTCGTCAAGTTGATCGCGGTCGTCCTTGGTCAGCAGGGCCTTGTCAAAGCCGAATGTTACCGAAACATTGGCCACGGATTTGTAGTTATCAAGCCCCTTCACTACGCTGTCCAGCGAGTCCGCGCGATGCACCGCATTGTCGGCCGCCATCTGCGCATCGCCAGCAGACTTGCCCGCGCTCTGCGCATTTTGCGTTGCCGTGTCCGCTGCGCCCTGAGCGTTCTTCACGCCCGCCTGCGCCCGGTCGTCCACGTCGCGAATCTGCCGATTGTTGGCTGCCGTCTTTGCATCCAACTGGTCGGTATGTTCAACCAGGGGCGCGGTCTGGGTATGTACATAGTTTTTCGTCGCGCAACCCGATGCTCCCATGACGGCCAAACCCGCCGCCAATCCAAGTGCTCCAAATCGATGCCTGATCATCCTCTGCTCCTTCTTCAGCCGGCGAACCGGTGTTACCCACGTAATGTCTAGGGCAACTTTGGAGCCAAACGGGAGTGTGGCCGCAAATGACTGATTAAATTATTGTTATGTATCGTCTAGCCAAGAAACAAGCCCCGCAGCGAATGTACTTTTTACCCGATTTGGTAAGGAATGCCTCGTGCTCGTTCCCCGCGCAGTCCTCAATCATCGGTATTCAACCCCCGGATCCTGGCGGATAACCGCGCGCCGACTCGCTGACCCGGTATCCTACTTATTGGCCCGCTCATGGACTTCTACGAGAAAATCCGCACCCTCCCCACTCAGCCTGGCGTGTACCTTTACAAAAACGCGGAAGGCGAGGTCATCTATGTCGGCAAGGCCAAGAATCTGCGCGCCGGGTCCGCTCCTATCTTCTGGAAGCCTCACAGGCCAACGCCAAAACCGGCTCACTCATGCGCGAGGCCGTCGATCTCGAATACATTCTCGTCGCCAACGAGCATGAAGCACTGGCGCTTGAAAACAATCTCATCAAGCAGCGCAAGCCACGCTTCAACATCCTGCTCCGCGACGACAAGACTTACCCTTACGTCAAGCTCACGCTCGCCGACCGCTATCCCAAAGTCTTCGTCACCCGCCGCCTGCGCAAGGACGGCGCTGCCTACTACGGCCCCTATTTTCCGGGCAATCTCGCCTATCGCATCGTCGAGCTCATCCATCGCAGCTTCCTCATTCCCAGTTGCAAGGTCGATCTCTCGCGCTACCATCCCCGCGCCTGCCTGCAGTACTACATCCATCGCTGCCTCGGCCCATGCGTTGAAGGCTTCACTACACCCGAGGCCTACGCTGATGCCGTCCGCGATGCGCAGCTTTTTCTTGAAGGCCGTTACGCCGAACTCGAGCGCACCCTCACCGCGCGCATGAACGCCGCCGCCGAAGCCGAGCAGTTTGAAGCCGCCGCTCGTCTACGCGACCAGCTCTCCACCGTCCACCAGCTCCAGGAAAAGCAGCGCATCGCCACCGCCGAGCAAAACGACGACGCCGATGTCTTCGGCTATCACTTCGAAGCCGGCAGCCTCGCCGTCAATCTCTTCCACGTTCGCGCCGGAAAAATCGTCGACCGCCGCGAATTCTTCTGGGAAGACCTGCCAGACTTACTCGATACCGCCGCAATCGACGATGCCGCGGAGGAGGGTGAAGCTTTGAAAGAGCACGACCTCAGTCGTGCCGCCAACGCCGCAAAATCAGCGCGGGCTTTAGCCCCTGAGGGAAGCTCCATCCAGCACAGTGAACTGGGCGCCCCATCCATTCGCCGGCCTTTGGGCGAATGGGTGGGAAGCCAAACAGATCGCACTGACGCATTTAGAACCCCCGCCAGCCAAGAGGCCCCCTTCCACGCCGGCGCAGTCTTCTCCGCCCTCCTCAAGCAGCTCTACATCGACCAGACACTACGTCCCGCGCACCATCCTCGTCCCCGTAGACTTCGACGACCGCGAAACCCTCGCCACACTCCTCACCGAGCGTACCGGCCATCGCATCGAAATCGCCGTCCCGCAGCGTGGAGAAAAGCGCTCACTCATAGACCTCGCCGGCCAAAACGCCAAACAATCGTTCACGTCAGCGATTCCGCGTCCTCGAGCCCTCGCGCAAAGCCATTCAGGAATCGCTCGCCGACACCCTCATGCTGCCCGAGTTGCCGCGCCGCATCGAGTGCTTCGACATCTCCCACATCCAGGGCGCGGAAACCGTCGCCTCCATGGTGGTCTGGGAAGACGGCAAGATGAACAAGGCCGCCTACCGCAAGTTCAAAGTCATGACCGTCCTCGGCGTCGACGACTTCGCCTCCATGCGCGAAGTCGTGACGCGGCGCTACCGCCGCCTGCTCGACCAAGGAAACGGAGCGACCGAAAAGAATGCGAACTCTGAAGAAGAAAGAATGGGTGCCCCAGGTCCCGACGCTGGGACCTGGGAAAGCAAGGATACCCCCTACGGAAAACGCGCTTTGAAAGGGCACGACTTTAGTCGTGCCGAAAACGGTTCAAATGACAAACGGGCTTTAGCCCCTGAGGGAAGCTCTTCGACCTCCAGGGAGCCAAAAACCATGCCGTCGCTGATCCTGATCGACGGCGGCCTGGGTCAGCTCCATGCCGCCGCGGAAGCCCTGGAATCTCTCGGCATCACCAGCCAGCCGCTGGCGTCAATCGCAAAAAAAGAAGAAGTCATCTACGTTTACGGCAACGAAGACGAGCCCATCGTGCTGGACCGCCGGTCGCCTGTCTTGCACTTAGTGCAACTCATCCGCGATGAGAGCCATCGCTTTGCCGTCGGCTATCATCGCCAGCGACGCGCTATGCGCGATAGAGACTCCGAGCTCCTGAACATCCCCGGCGTAGGCCCGCAAACCCGTCAACGCCTGTTCAGCCACTTCGGCAGTCTCCGCGACGTCCAGCAAGCCACGGCAGAATCCCTCGCGTCGGTCGTCCCAAGAAAAACCGCCGAAGCAATCTGGCGCCATTTTCACCAACCCCAGCCCACAAGTTGAAGCCTCCGACGGAGTCCAGCAGCCGATGCGACGAATAGTTTCTAGGTTAATCCTGTGGTCCCTGCTATCAGCAGTTTGCCCTTTCTACGCATTAGGGCAGCAGGATCCATGTCCGGATGGACCCAACGCGTCCAATGCCGAGATGAGGGAGTGCTATACGAAGGCACAAATTGACATGAACAAAAAGGCCGATGAAATTGCGGCTCGCATCGCCGCGAATCTGCGCACGATCTCGCGGAAGGAAAAGGCGCATTACTCATCTGAAATAGTTCAAATGTTCGAAGGTGCAGCGCAAAAGATCGATAGTTCACAGACCCACTGGAGGGCGTATCGCGACGACTATTGCAATGCCGTCGCATTGAGCTATACATCTGGCTCTGGTGCAGGCACGGTATTTGAGCGGTGTCTCTATAGCACCGCTGCGGCTCGTGTGCATCAGCTCCTTGACGACTTTCCCAATCCGGCCAACGTCAGAGTGCATCCGCATTAGGCTCAGAACAGTGGTAGCCGGTGCCCCATCCATTCGCCGGCCTTTGGGCGAATGGGTGGGAGACCACAACCGCTAGTCCCCAAAGCCGAAGGCGGCTGCCGCACCGCAGGTGCCCGAAGGCGACTGCCCCACCGCAGGTGGTGGTGGCAACCGCGCATCTCTGCGAGGCATCCCATTACCGTGAGCCAGAAGAGTAATAAGCTCTGAGGGAGATCGCCAAGATGACATATTTCAATTCGTTCCGTCAACTCCTGCCCCGCCTACTGTCCGGCCAGGTAATTCTCCTGGCGGGTGCGCTGGCTATTGCAGGCTGTCAACACAACACCACCGCGCATCCTGACGAGAAGCCCGCAGTCACCAACTTGCTCAATGGAAACAATCTGCAGAATGTCAGCGTCTCGCAAGATCGCGACAAAGGCACGATGACGCTTACCGGAGATGTAGGCTCTGACGGTTTCAAGGCCCAGGCACAAAACCTCGCACAGCAGGCCGCTCCCGATTACACCATCGTCAATGAAATTGGAGTTCGTTCTGTAGGCATGGTGAGCCAGGAGAACGCGGTTGCCTCTAACCTGGACAGCGCCATTGAGAGCAACTTCAAAGCTTCAATCAAAGCGCACAAGAATCTCGACGATCAGAGCATCCACACGTCGGTCAAGAATGGAACGCTCGTTCTGACTGGATCGGTGAAGACCCAGGCACAAAAGCAAGAAGCTGAAGACCTCGCCCGCCAGGTACCCAACGTTCAGCAGGTTGTGGATGAGCTGGAAGTCAATCCGAATAAGCATTCCACGGACGTTTCCTAAACCATAAAGCTCCGCTACGCCATTCTTCCTCGGCCTTCCTTCGCCTTGTCCCGGCGAAGGAAGGGGCCGAGGATGCCGCGAGCCTATGCGGCACCAGTGCCTCAATTCCGCCGCGTACGCTGGCAGAGATCCTTCCCCAAATACCATGTTCCGCGTGAGAATCGGCGGTGCAGCTCGTCCCCCCTGCCCATCTTAGATACAATCAAATCTATCCACATTTTAAGGAGTTTGGCTTGCAGACCCTGTGTGTCCTTGAGGAGACAACTGCCTTGCCTCAGGCCCAAATGCCTGATTCCAGGCGCACGCCGCTTCGGGAAGCGCTGATACTTGCGTCAGTGATTGGCGGTTTTGCCTTCCTTATCCATTTCCTCAGCTCGCTGTGGGGCATGCATCTCGGGTACGGCTACTTTCGTGACGAGCTTTATTTTCTTGTATGCGGCCATCATCTGGCCTGGGGTTACGTGGATCAGCCTCCGATGGTGGCCCTGCAGGCTCGTGTTGCAGAAGCGCTTTTTGGCATTTCGCCCACTGGCATACGCATATTCAGCTTTTTGGCCGGCGGATCAACCGTGGGCCTCACTGGCATGCTTGCCTGGCAACTTGGCGGGCGCCGCAGTGCTCAGCTTCTGGCCATGACCGCCGTTCTGGTAGCTCCAGTCTTCCTCGGCACTGCCAACTTCATGTCCATGAATGCTTTCGAGCCTGTCTTCTGGATGGGTTCCCTGTTCGTCGTGATTCGCATTGCCGACGGCAGCGCCACTCCCCGCGCCTGGCTTCTCTTCGGGTTGCTGGCCGGGCTGGGAATCGAAAACAAGCACGCCACAGTCTTCTTCCTTGCAGCCCTGCTGGTTGGCCTCATCCTCAGTCCTCAGCGTCGTCTGCTCCTCTCACGCTGGTGCCTCGCTGGGGTTGCCTTGCTGATTCTGTTGGCAACTCCCAACCTGATCTGGCAGTGGGTCAATCACTTCCCCACTTATGTATTCCTCAACGGCGTCGCACACTCCGATAAGAACCTCAAGCTGCCGCCGCTTGCGTTCCTCCTTGAGCAAATCAAGATCCTTCTTTTTGAAACCGCACCGCTCTGGATCGGCGGTCTTGTCTGGCTCGCATTTGCCCGCGCTGCCCGCCCCTGGCGCTTCGTCGCATTTGCCTACCTGATCTTCCTCGCGATGATGATGATCATGCACGGAAAGGATTACTACGTTTCGCCCATTTATCCCGTGCTCTTCGCGGCCGGATCCGTAGCCTTCGGCCAGCTCACTCGGCGCTCCTGGCCGCTCGTCGCTTGCTCGGCAAATTTTCTCCTCGTGCTTTGCCTCATTACCGGTCCCATTGCGCTCACTATTCTTCCCCCTGACAAATACAGCGCCTATACCGCTATCTTTAATCCGAACGGCGCCCGATCGGAAAAGTTCACCAGCCCGCTGCCGCAAATCCTTTCTGACCGCTTGGGCTGGCCGCAGATGGTCGAGGGCTTTGCCGCACGCTACAACGCGCTTCCGCCGGACGTGCGCGCCCACACCGCCATCTTCTGCGTTAACTACGGTGAAGCCAGCGCAGTGAACATCCTGGGCCCAAAATACGGCCTGCCTACCGCCATCAGCGGCCATCAAAATTATTTCTATTGGGGATGGAACGGTTACACCGGTGATTCTGTACTCACCCTCGGCAACGACGCCAGTGACTACACCGGCACCTACGATGAAGTCACCGATCTAGGCCCATTCGATGCGCCCTGGGTCATGGACTTCGAGCATCATCACTACTTCTGGCTACGCCACCGCAAGCGCTCTTTCGAGGCTGACTGGGCCAACTTAAAATTTTGGTATTGATGAGGCAAGCGAAGAAGCGTTGCCTGGCTCTGGCATTCCAGCATTCGATGCTGCCAGCCTGGATCCGATCAAACGCCGACCTCCCGAAACATTGCCCCAACCCATTCGCGCCAGCGTTGCAGTTCAATGCGATCGCCCAGCTTGAACTGTAGCGCCGCTTCCGCCAACGTGATGCGCTTGCTATAAAGTTCGTCGGTCACCCGATCAGATAGATCCGGTAGAAACAGGCTCTTGCCTCCCTGCGCAATTATCGCCTGGCGAATTGAGCTTTTCTCGTATAGCTCAAACTTCTTTGCATCTCCAAAATATCCATTACAAACTACGTGAATGATTCCACCATTTACGTGACCCATGTATTCATTCAAAAGTTCCAGGCTGTCCCGTTGCCGATTGACCACCCACAGCGTAATCAGCGGACGCGCCAGTTCCCGAAGTGAGTTGACGAGCAGAGAAATATGCTTGCCAACGGCCACATTGCTCTGCGCCGGCGTGTTCACGACGACTGCCTTAAAGGGCATTGCATCGCAGGTGTTCACCAGTTGGATCCAACCCTCCACGTCGTCCAGATTCAACACTTCGCCGGCAGTGATACGGCCATAGCAGCGAAATACGTCCGGATTGGTAACATCGGCATCGATCAGCTTCACATACTTGTGATTCGTCGAGAAATAGTCCATCAGGGCCATCGTAGTGAGCGATTTTCCGACGCCGCCCTTGCTTCCACTTACAAGAATGATTGGCTGATTCATACCTGCATCCTAGCAAATGGCCGCATGGTTGGAAACTCAATTGAGCGCTACGATTTATCCCTGGCTTACATTTTGACAATCCCTGGTGAGCTGCCCTCCGGTTGTTGGCAATGGCTCGAGGTCAGAGATCAATCGCAACAACTTCGTGATCCAGAATGGAGGGCGCGGTGACGGTCAACGTCGAACCGGAGTGAGAGACTTCAACACTCTTTTCGGAAACCAGCAGCCGAGCATGGGCCTCGCGAATCCTGCCCGGCAAGTTGAGCCGGACTGTGTGTGGGCCCACCGGAAAGAAATCTCGATAGGGACCCTTCATCGCCATCGGGTTGGTCAAATTGACAAGATGAATTGTGATCGACCCAGCATTCCGCCACGCAGTAACATCGAGCAACCCCGGCCCATCCACCTCAACGATCGGCGCTTCATTGTTGGCCCAGAGCACCGTGTTGCGCATCACCTTCAGGTGATCGGCGCAGAGCACCTCCCAGAAAGTCCGGTCAATGTCGAACGGAAAATATGCGACACGTCCCGCAGGCTCGCGCAGATACAGGCAGGAAATATCTGTCTTGCCGATTCGCGGATACACCTTCTCCATCGGCAGGTCCGGATAGCTTGGTATCAGCGTAAGAGGCGTCTCGGCAAAGGCCTCGCGCGGAGTCACTTCAAGCCGTGAGACGCCATTGATCATCGCGCGGCGCATCTTCAAGACCAGTAAACAGCTCGTGATGCGGCAGAGCTTCATGTTCCAGACGGATATACGAGTTCAGCATCGGCGCCTTCTGTCTTGCCGGTCCAATCGACGCCGAACAAATCGGCAAGCGCGAAGTTCTTTCGCCGCCTGCCTTGCTCATCGTAAAGGCTTGTCTCATGAGTTGCCACCAGGCTGCCGCCGTGGGCCACAAAGGCGCGAAGCTGGTCACATTGCGCGTCGCTCAGTGCGGCAATATTCGGCAATATTAAAGTCTTGTAGCTAGCCAGATGGGCCGTATCGAGCAGCTGGTCGTGCACCATCTCAAAAGGAATGCGCGATTCGATCAACGCCTGATACCAGCCGAGCGAGTAGTTCTCCACCTTGGTCTCGGCGCGTTCATCGCCGTAGTACCACGCAGTCTGCTGCGAATAAACCAGCGCCACGCGCGCGAGCGGCTTGCGGCCTTCGAGGTAGCGCTGATTTTTTTCTGTCCATAAATAGATATCTTCAACGCCTTTGAGCCAGCGCTCATCATGCAGCGTGCCGACTGAATTTGCTGCACCAGGGCCGCATGCCGTTGGCAATGGCATCAAGCACCCAGATGCGAATCTCTGCATCGCTGGTTACGCTGTCCTTCCAGCGATACGGCTCTTCCAGACCGACTCCAAACAGCCCAATCGCGGGCTTGTCGCCCATGGTGGCGCGAAACTCCTTGGCGGTTTTGCCCATCAGCCACGGCGCGGCAAGCCCATGGCGCGCCTGGCGATCGGCCACCAGCAACGGCGCTCGCCGGCTCGTCTCCACTGCATTCAGCGAGCTCAAGGCCCCGCTTCCGTTGTTGGGGATCATCGAGGCTTCAGGATTGATGCTTCGAATCGTCTGATTCCACACATCCAGCAGGCTCATCAGCCGCTGCTGTCGCCACAGAAACCACGCGCGCCGAGCCGGATCCTGCATCGATGTCGCGCGCGGCAGTTCCATTCCCGTGGCCGCCCTGAAATTCTCCACGCAGTGCCGGCAGTAGCAAACTCCATTCCCATCCCAGCGATTCAGAAAAATTCCGTCGACGCGGTAGCGCGACATGATTTCTTGATGCACCGCTGTCATGAATTCGAAATTGTACGGACCATAAGCGCAGGTAACCCACATCTCCGGCGACGCCCAATGCCGCCGCGGCTTTCCCTCGGCATCCGCCGCAATCCAGTCCGGATGCGCCGCCTCCACATCGTCATAAGTTGCGTGAGGGTCAGTACGCACCAGCACCGTCATGCCCTGCTTGCGGCAACCCGTAATCAGTTCTCCGAGAACATCGCGATCGCCGAGCCACGCGCTGCGATGATGAAAGGGAATCTCGGTAGGATAGTAGGCCACGCACCCTCCGCCGCTCAGGCAAACGGCATCGGTGCGTGTGCGCTTGAAGTAGTCGAGCCAGAAACCGGGGTCGAAGTGCGCCGGGTCGTCCTCAACCAGCGTCAGTTGCATCCAGCGCATTGGCTTAGTTGCCCATGAGAGAACAGGCTCGGCGAGGGCTGCCGCCGTAGTCTGACCCGATAGCAGGCTTGGAGCCACATGAGCAATCGCGGCGCCCGAGCTTGCCGCAACTGTCGATTGTAAGAATTCCCGGCGGGTCAGCAACGATGTTTTCATGCGCCGAATCTTACCCGAGTGATCCAGCTCCGCGCCAACCATCCAGCCATGCTCGCCGGAGTAAATCGCCGAATCTATACTCGTCGTCTAACTGCTTCTTCATAAACCTCTACATACTTGCGTGCTGGCTCTGCCCATCCGTAATCTTTCGCCATCCCGTTCCGCATTAACTTCTTCCATCCATGCTTGTCCTTGAAAGCAGCGAGCGCCCGGTCGATCGCCGCAAGCAACTCCGCGCCATCAAAACCCTCAAACTTGAAACCTGTTCCTGTGCCCGACCTGGCGTTCCATTCCTCGATTGTGTCGTCGAGCCCGCCCGTCGCCCTTACCACGGGCACCGTCCCATATTTGAGCGAATAAATCTGGTTCAGCCCGCAAGGTTCGTAGCGGGAAGGCATGAGAAAAATATCCGATCCTGCCTCAACCTTATGAGCCAGCGCTTCGTCGTAGCGGACCTGCACGGCCACCTGCCCCGGATGCCGGAATGCCCAATCTCGGAAGAATCTCTCGAACACAGGTTCCCCGCTCCCGAGAGCCAAGACAACCACATTCCGCTCCGTCAGCTTTTCCGCAATTTCCGCCACAATGTCGAATCCCTTTTGCGACGCAAATCGTGAAACAATCCCGATCACAGCCGTCTTATCTTCCACGTTCTGGAGTCCAAAGGCATGCAGCAGGTCGTCTCGGCATTCCAGCTTGCCCGCCAGATCTTCCGCACTGAAATGCGCTGCCAGATTGCCGTCTGTTTCCGGGTCCCATTGTGTATAGTCGACGCCGTTCAAAATTCCGCGCAGGTCCGCCGATCGCCCTCGCAGCACGCCATCCAATTTCTCCCCAAACTCCGGCGTCTGGATCTCCTCAGCGTATTTCCGGCTGACCGTCGTCAACTTGTCGGCGTAAATTACTCCGCCTTTCAGAAAATTGAACGTATCGAACTGCTCCACTTTATCCATGGTAAAAATCTCCCACGGAAACAGGAGCCGCTCAGTCGTCGCCGGCGGAAACCACCCCTGGTAGCCTGCATTGTGAATCGTCAGCACAGTTGCTGCGTCCTGCAGCATTGGGTCCAGAGAGTAGACCGTCCGCAGATACACCGGAATAAGCGCCGCCTGCCAGTCATGGACATGAAACACCTCCGGAACTCCTTGCAGTTTGGCAGCTTCGAGCACGGCTCTGCAGAACAGCCCAAACCGTTCCCAGTTGTTGGGATAGTCACCGGCCTTTGTCCCATAAAGTCCCGGCCGGTCAAACAGATCAGGGCAATCTACAAAGTAGTACCGCACTCCTTGCCGAATCCCACCGTCCACGATTCCCACAAACCGGTTGTAATATTCAAACGGAATCGTGATTGACCGCACTGCATACTTCCATGCGGCGGGAAGATGGGCCTTCACCACTTCATACAGTGGCAGGTAAACCGTAACGTCGTGTCCCAGCCTCGCTAACTCCGGCGGCAGCGCGCCCACCACGTCGGCCAACCCACCGGTCTTCGCAAACGGAACACACTCCGAAGCAGCAAAAACAATGCGCATTCGAGGAATCTCCCCAGCCGGCGCAGGAGTTTGCGCCAGCCGAAACATTTGACCAAAGCGCCAGTCTACTACGTCAAAGATCGCAATGCGTTCCCGGCGGAATCGCTTCGGACAGAGTCACCCCACTCGTCTACCATCAATAAAGCCCATGCCCGTCAAGCCCAAGCTCGGCCAAAACTTCCTCAACGACGCGCAGGCCATCCAGCGCATCGCCACGTCAACGGGCGATCTGACCGGCCGAACCGTCGTCGAAATCGGCCCCGGTGCAGGCGCCATTACTGGAGCGCTTGCCGCCCGCGCTGCTCACGTTCTCGCTGTCGAGTTGGACCCCGGTCTGGCCGCTCATCTCCGCACCCAATTTGCATCCGACCGCGTCACCGTGATTACACAGGATGTGCTGAGCTTCGACTTTGCTGAAGCCGCACTCAAAGCCGGCCGGCAACTTCTAGTGGTCGGTAATTTGCCCTACGGCATCACGTCGCAGATTCTGCTTAAGCTCGCAGCCAGCCATGTTGCTTCCGGACGCCCCATCCTGGATCGCGCCGTCCTGATGGTTCAGCGCGAAGTGGCCGACCGCATCACCGCCAGGCCGGGCTCCCGCGATTACGGTCTGCTCTCCGTCACCGTGCAGATGTACGGCCCCGTGGAATCGCTCTTTACCCTGCCGCCCGAATCATTTTCGCCGCCGCCCGACGTGCACTCCACCGTATTCCGTTGGCGTTTTGCGCCGCGATTCGCCGAGCTCGGAGTTGAGGAATCGACCTTCCTTCCATTTGTCCGCAAAGCCTTTGCCCAAAAGCGCAAGACTTTCGTCAACAATCTCCGCGCTGCCGGGTTCTCCGCCAATTCGATCTCCGCTGCTCTCAATGAGGCACAGATCGATTCGCGCGTTCGCGCTGAAGCGCTGCCGGTTGAAGCACTCGCGTCCATCTGGCACGCGCTCCGATAACTCTCCGTAACAAATCTTTACATTCGACCTCGCAACACTCTTCAATGGCTTGTGTCTTCATAAGTGCGAGTGCGGATCGGCAAAGAGCACCAATAACATCGTCCGCCTCCAAAGGAGATACACCCATGAAAGTCTCACTATTAGGCGTCGGACTTCTCGCACTCAGCTCAACCATTGGCTTTTGCCAGGCGGCTCCGCCTGCTGCACCGTCGATTGCGCCTCAGCATGCCACCATCAATCAACGCCGCGCAATGCAGCAACACCGCATCGCACAAGGCGAAAGAAGCGGCCGTCTTACCGTACGCCAGGCAAACCGCTTAGAGCGCCGGGAAGTGCGCATCAGCCGCACTGAAAGGCACATGCGAGCCGTCGACCATGGCCGCCTGACCCGCGCCGACCGCATCTCGCTTAACCATCGCCTCAATCGCACCTCACGCGCTATTCGCCATCACCAGCGTCACGCTTTTAGGCAATGAGTGTAATTGCGACCTGTGACGCCGAAGGCCGCCCGGCGAAAGCTGGAGCGGCCTTTGTTTTGCGGTAAATATTATTGGCAAATAGTTTGTTCCTGTGCGCCTAAAACACCGTGAGGTCTGTTATCAGAGCTCCATCCAAGGTTCCGGTTGCGACTAATGATGTTCCTGAACTTATAAATCTGGAACACTAGTTCTTCCTCAACATGACTCATCCTCAACTCCTCCCGGCACACCGAAACGCCGAGGCCGTCACTTCTGAGAATGCGTCTTGCGGCCGATGTTTAGTTCGCGATGATTCCAATCGAGAGAGCAATCAGTGCTAGCGGTGCGATCCGCCGCCACCGCTACGCGCGGCGCTTCCGCCGGAGAATCCGCCACCTCCTGCGGAGGAACGATTAGCCGGCGGAGCTCCTCCCGAATACCCGCCGGAAGCTGGACGGCTTGGCGGCGCAGCATGTTGACCGCTGCTGCCGGCTGTCCTTGCCCCATTTGAATTGACAGCGTAACCCACCCGGCCGGCCCCGTAATTCGGGCCCGTCACCGTAACCGGTCTTGAGCCGCCCGCAGTGGTAACAAACCCTGAGGCGGAGTGCTCGTATTGCGGCCGGGGTGACAGCGGACGGAAGGCCTGAACCGCATGACCGGCAATCACGGCAGCCCCAGATCTGTCACGCAAGGGCAGGCTGCCGACTACGCTCAGGGGTCGGCGATTCACTGCCAGCAGCGTATGCACTCTGCCTGGAGGTCCAACTGGGTCAACGGGCCGATGGGGGCGAGTCGGCGGGCGGTATCCTCCAGGGATCATACCGAGATTCAGTCCATAAATGCCTGCGCCCCACCAAGGCGAGCAGCCACCGGTTCCGGGCGACCAACCCCAGCCAAAGTCGTCGTAAAAGTTCCACATCCCACATTGAAAGGGCAGATAACCCCATGAATAACCGGATATCCACACATTGCCGAACTGTGGCGTCGACATCCAATAGCCGTTGCCATAAGGATCAAATCCCGCATCGCTCGCGTCATACGGCGACCAGATATTTCCCTGCCCCGGAACGTTGTACCAGTTGCCGTTCGCATCCAAATCGTTCCACGCAGGGTTGGCGCTATCCGCGAATCCTTGTGTAACCGCGGTCCTGGTCGAGCCTTCGGCCGCCAGCATCTGATCACGGTCGGAGTTCCACGTATCCCATGAATCCGGCTCGATCGATTCCGACAAGTCATAGCGTCCGGCATCAGCGCCATTCAACACCACGCTCTCGCCCCCATGCAGGTCCACTGCCAGAGCGCTGCTCCCTTCCAGATGCGCATTGCCTGAGAAGACTGCAAGCTCTCCCGGCGGATTGTCCAGGTTAATCCGCAACACTGTGAATCCGCTCGCGGTCACCACTGCATCGCCGAATCGAATTCGAATGCCGCCCTGTCCAGTCTGTCCTCCGCCACGCAACTCAAAGTAGCCCAGCCCCGTGTTGAGCGTGACCTCTGTGTCGCCGGCTCCGCGCTGCTCACGCAACACCGTCAACGTCAATGAGCTGTTTGGTGAAAGTCGCGCCACGCTCCCGTCCTCAAACTGAATCTCTGTGCGGCCGTCTTCAGCGGTCGTCACTCGGCCACCTTCAAACAGTGGCGCGTTGGCAACCGCCTGATCTGCGATCACCTGGTTGCCTTGAGAAATTTGAACTTGGCCGTCCACGCTACTCAGCCGCGCCGCGCTTACTGCCTGCGCTGCATCGTCGGCCAGTGCCGAAGGCGCCAGCAAGGCTGTTGCAGCATCAAGCGCAACGAGTCCCAGAACGCAGCAGCCCAACCGACTGCCAACCCACCCCATGCGATTCCGACATAGCTTCATCTTGATCCGCCCTCCCATTGCCAGCCCGTACCGTCTCCCAATCATGAGATTCCGGCCCACGGGCGGTTCATTGGCACCCCTGCGTTAACTAGGACACCCTCGCCCCAGCAAAAGTCACGGCCATTTTGCGCTCGCAAGCGGCATATTCTGCGCCACGGTATCTCTCCCTGCACCCATCTACTTCCCTATCCCATCCATCAGCGCCCTGGCCCGCCTCCGCACACGCACCATCACGTTCGGATCGTCCGCCACTCGCTCAAGAATCCCCCGGATCGCAACAAGCTGCTGTAAACGGCCATCTTTTGATGCCTCTTCAACATAATCCATCTCACTGTTCAAGCCCAGCCGATCGTGCTGAAGGAGCATTTCCATCCGCACACCCTCGAGAATGGTTCCCGACACCGCGATCAGCGAATCCCCCAGGGTCTCAATATCTTTGTCCTTGGCGTAATTGAACTCGCAGCTACCGGTCCCCTCGGGCCCGCTGTAACTGAGCTTTTTCCATCCCTGGAACGCCACCTTTAAGTGGCTGTCACAATCTGTGTTGAGTAAATGGTGCTGACGCACCGTCTGAAAGACGTTTGCCGCAAAGCTCGCGCTCACCTTTACGTCCCGGTCTACATCAGGCAGGTGAATCCCGGTACTGTTCTCTGTCGCGCTTTCCTGGCTGCCGCCCGCGGCTCCCGCAGCCGTCGCGTTGCGCCGATCGGAATGAAAATGGCCGCTCCCATCCGGATGAAGTGTCAGTATCCAGTGCGATGGCGTCAGCCCAGGGTTCGAGTAATCAACTTGAAATTCCGGCGCATTGTCGCCCCGGCCCAGTGCCGGCAACCCCAGCAAAGCCAGGGCCAGCCCAGCCACCAGCGCCCCACGCCTCATCGTCCCGCACCTTGCAGTGCAAGCGTCTGCGCCGTATGAATGTGGCAAATGGCAATTGCCAGTGCGTCCGCCGCGTCCGCGGGCTCCGGCACTTCGGCCATCTCCAGCAGTCGCGCAACCATAAACTGCACCTGCTCCTTCTTTGCCAGGCCGTAGCCCACCACGCTCGACTTGATCTTCAATGGAGCATACTCGGCCACCGGCAGCCCCTGCGCGGCCGCCGTGAGCAGCGCCACCCCGCGCACCTGTCCAAGCTTCAATGCGGACTTTGCATTCACGGAGTAGAACACTTCCTCGATCGCCACCGCATCCGGCTTCCATCGCTCCATTTCGACGCTCAGTTCTCGAAATACCTGCAATAGCCGCTCTGAGGTCGTCAGCGTCTTCTTCAACCGGATCGCTCCCATCGCCTTCAACACAAGTCGGGGCGCTCGTCCGGCGTCGTCTGACTCCACGACACCAAAGCCCGTAGTCTCCGTCCCGCAATCAATCCCGAACACCCTCATCGGGTCCAAGTTTACCGCAGCCACTTGCCGATTCCCACTAAATCCAGACCCATGCATTGCGCGCTGCACGCCGCGAGCCATTCACCGCGCCACTCAGCGGGAAAAGCCGTCCAGCCTATAGAAAGGGACTACCCTTAGTCACTAATAGCGGGTCAATAGTAGCTTGACGCTGGCGGTCGCGATCAGGTGTACTCGATGGAGGCAACCCTCTTTCCGAGGGGCCACTCCACAATCTATGGCATTTGAACCCGGGCAGCGAGTTGGCGATTACGAGGTCGTGGCGAAGCTTGGCGTCGGCGGCCTTGGCGTCGTCTACGAAGTGCGTCACTTGATTTCGCAGCGGCGCGAAGCCCTGAAGATCCTGCTGCCGGATCAGATGGGAACGCCTGAGATGGTAGAGCGGTTTCGCCGCGAAGTGCAGACCCTGGCCACTCTCAGTCATCCTAATATCGCAGCGCTGCATACAGCTTTCTATTACGAAAATCAGCTGGCAATGATTATGGAGCTCGTCCACGGCGAGACGCTGAGCAGCCGTCGCCAAAAGGGAGCAATCACGCTTCCTCAATTGTTGGGATTCGCCGAGCAGGTGCTTCAGGCCCTCATCTATGCGCATCGCCTCGGCGTGGTGCATCGCGACATCAAGCCGTCTAACATCATGATTGCTGAAAACGACACGGTCAAGTTGCTTGACTTCGGAATTGCACTTACAGACCACTCAGCCGAATTGACACAAGCCGGATACATGCTCGGCTCGCTCAACTATATGTCTCCTGAACAAGTCGGAGGTAACAAGGCAACAGCGCAATCCGATCTTTATTCACTCGGCGTCACGCTGTACGAACTCTTGACCGGCACTCTACCCATTACCGGCAAGACCAATTACGACATCATGGTCGGCCATATGCAGCGCGTGCCCATCCCCCCTCATCAGGTTGCCCCGCAGGTTCCTATGGCCATCTCAGACGCAGTGATGCGTGCCCTGGCCAAGGATCCCGCTCATCGCTTCGCCACTGCGGAAGAGTTCCTTCGCGCGCTTCATCAGACTCCATCCGTTAGGGAGCAGACGATAGGGGTGACGCTCCCGCTCCCCAATCCGATTGCCCACACTTCCCAACCCTCCGCCGGATCACCGCCGCAGAAGATTCCTTCAGCAAGCAATATGCAAAGTCTGCCGATTGAGGAAGTGAGCAAAAAGCTCGCCGTCTATATCGGCCCCGTGGCGAAGTTCATCGTCAAGAAGCTCGCCGCGCAATCCGACGACGTCGATTTCATCTATCGCGAAGCCGCCAAACAAATCGGCTCCGAAACCGACCGGGCCGCCTTCCTGAGATCGCGATCACAGTAGCAACATCATCCGTTCAGCATCTCAAATGCCTTCACCAGACTGGTGTGCATGCGATTGAAAGATGCCGTAACTTCAGCGATTTCATCTTTGCCTTTGACTTCTAGTGCCGGCAGTTCCACATTGCCTTTGCTGATGATGTCGGCATTCTTTGAAACCCGGCGAAGTGGACGAATCACAATAAAGTACATGGCCATGTCGATGAGCACAATTGTCAGCAGAAAGATCGCCCCGAGGCTGATCAGCAAATCGTGGAATCCCTTATTGGCAAGAGCAATGGGAACTGACATCGGCACCGATACGATCTGCGCCCCGACAACTTCGTTCGCATTCCAGCCGAAGCCATGATCGGGACCATAATGCTTGATCATGGCTTTTCCCGCGATCGACGGACGGCTATGGCACTGCAGGCAATCCGGCTCCGCAACAACCGCGGAAGCTACGTAGAGCACACGCCCGGTGGGAGTATCCCTTTCCCCGACCTGGCGTGTCTCATTGGGATGGTCGCGAAAGTAATGGATGAGGTCAGTCTCCCAATCCGTGGCTCGGTCGTCCAGGTTAGTCGGATTCAGCGCAGCCTCGCGCAGTACGTAATCGGAATAGGTCGATCGAAGATATTTGAAGGTGACGCTCACCGCCGAGAACGGGATGGTCTGCGCGAGAAAGTCGCTGCTGTGCTGCGGAGTGTGCTCAAGAATGGGACTTACCTTCTGCACGGTATAGTCTTTCGTAGCGCTGGCGCTGGCTTCCATCAGCTCAGCCTGCTGCAGCACTTGCTCGCGGGCATTGTTCATCAGGAAGTTGTATGCATAGTGGGAAATCAAAAACATGCCCAGCCCGAAAACCACGACCAGAACCAGGTTGAATTTTGTCAGCAGCTTCACGTAGTCCTCCTCGGAAAAAACAATCATATAGTTGGCCGCACGACTCACAAAGCCAAAAGTGAAGCGACCGCAATTCTTCCCGGAAAGTCTGCGTAAGAATAACTCAGGCTGAAGTCCGCCGCCGGGACGCAATTCTTCCCGGAGGGAAGTCGTGAAAATAGCCCCGGATGAAGCGTAGCGCAATCCGGGAAAAGCGTCCCAACCAAATCCGCTCGCCCTGTAGAGGCGGAACGAATCACCGTCACACCTTGTATCCGGCCTTCAGGCAATTACTCTGTCCCCACGTACATGCACGATGCAGCCTTGCATGAAACTATTAAAATCGAACCATGCCCACGGAAACGTCCCGCCGAGCACCGGCGCAAATCGCATTCAGCATCTCTCTCGCAATGCTCTTCTGCACTCAGGCCCTCGCCCAGACCACTCCATGGCAGCCGAAATTTCACTTTGACGCCCCGCCCAATTGGATCAACGACCCCAATGGTCCCATCCTTCTCAACGGCCAATACCATCTCTTCTTTCAGACCAACCCCTCCGGAGATCAATGGGGAAACATGAGCTGGGGCCACGCAGTTTCGCCCGACCTGTCCCACTGGAAGCAGCTCCCCGTCGCGCTCGGCGCTGAGAACGGCGTAGCCATCTTCAGCGGTTCGACAGTCGAGGATGCCAACAACACCAGCGGCCTCTGCGGCGACCCCGGACAGAAGACTCCCGGCTGCCTCATCGCCATCTACACCGGAAATTCGCAGGACAAGCAGACACAGAACCTCGCCTCCAGTCGCGACGGCGGCCTGACCTGGACGAAATATTCATCGAATCCAGTCCTTGACCTCGGCCTCAAAGATTTCCGCGACCCCAAAGTCTTCTGGCACGCTCCATCGCAAAGCTGGATCATGGTCGTCGCGCTCCCGACCCAGCACAAGATCCGCATCTACCGCTCGAAGAACCTGCGCCAGTGGGAACAGGCCAGCGAATTCGGCCCTGCAGGCTCAACTTCAGGCGTGTGGGAATGCCCCGATCTCTTCGAGCTTGCGGTCCGCGACGCCAAGGGTAACTGGGTATCAAGCCGTTGGCTGCTCAACGTCAACATCAACCCAGGCGGCCCCGCCAAAGGTTCAGCCGATCAGTATTTCGTCGGCCAATTTGACGGCTACCGTTTCACTGAAGACCATCCCGGCTCTGGACCGCACTGGGCCGACTGGGGCAAGGATTTCTACGCCAGCACTTCGATCTCAAATCTGCCGCCGGAAAAAGACCGCGTCTGGATCGCCTGGATGAGCAACTGGCTGTATGCCGACAAGCTGCCCTCGCTGCCCGGCCGAGGCGAAATGACCGTCGCCCGCCGCCTCTACTTCCATCAATCGCCGGCCCATCCCGCCCTGTCGCCGTCTCAGGAGCCGCTGTTGCTGGTGCAGCAACCCATCCTGCCAATCCCTGACGAAAAGCGCTATGCCGCCATGTTTGGCGCGCCACCGTTTCAAACGATAGCCCAGGCCAATGCCCACATAGCCGCTCAAAAGCAGTCCGGAAGCGTCTATCGGCTTAGTTTTATCCTGAACCCCGGCGACGCTGAAGAAGCCGGCGTACGCCTGCGCCGCAGCACCAGCGATCCCAGCGAGCCAGCCAACGAAGAAACCGTAGTCGGCGTAAACTTTGAAACCGGCCGCATCTTTGTCGATCGCACCCGCTCCGGCAAAACCGACTGGTCGCCCGATTTCCCCGCCCGCGTATCTGCCCCGCTCAGGCACCCGCAAGCCAATTCAGTTCCAGTTGAGATCGTAGTAGACAGCAACTCCATCGAAGTCTTCGCCGAAGATGGCGAAACCGTCCTCACCGATCTAATCTATCCCGCCGCAACCAGCCAGGGCCTGGCCTTCTACTCCACCGCCACCCCGCCCGGATCCGCACCAGCCCTCGTTCGCGATGTCCAATTCGATCCCCTGGATCAGCCGCCCGCAGCCAGGTAGACCGTGTCATGCTGCGGCTGCAAGAAACTATTGTTTCCATTTCTCCCACCAACTCAAGGGCCTCACAAAGATGATCACCTCTCCAGGTTTAGGAGAATCTGTAGCCTTCCCGCACCTATTCGCTGTTACAATTCCGTGCTGAAGCACGTCTTCTATCGCAAATTCTGTGCTCGCTAACCATGAGTAGCTGGGTGGACGCGGCTGGCATGACACGTAACCTGTGCGAATGCTGATGGTATAGCCGTATTTTACTACCGGATTGATTGCCCCCTGAAGGCCGCACGCTAGCCGCTGACTCTGGTTCTCGATTTCGGCACCTTCATGGGTTAGACGGAGAATGGCGGAACCCCCGCTGTCTGTCTCGGTCTCCAGCAAGGGATCAGAGCTAGGGTTGGACTTATCACCCACCCAAACATACATGCAGTGACCTGCTATTGGACGACCGGTTCGCCCATTCACTAGCTTGATCTCAAGCGTTTGTGCAAGAACGGTTGTACCCAATGCCCAAGAGGCCCAAAGGAGCATAAACTTCAGCATTCCCTTCGAAGAAAACCGAAGGGCAAATGAGCTGACGCCTTTTTTGCTGCGCACTGTCACGGACATGGACGCCTTCCTATACCCAAGAGGGTCAACCCATGAATCGCTAAACCAACCGGGTGCCCCAGGTCTCGGTTTTGAGACCTGGGATTCCATTATCCTTGCTACAACAATGGTGCCCCATCCAAGCCACGTTCTTTGTGGCTTGGCTGGGACAGAACCAAATATCCTTGTCCCGGTTCCCAAAAACAACAGCGGCCTCAAATGAGGCCGCTGCCGGTAGACTGTTGGGATTGGACTGGAGGCCTTCGCGCTTCCGCGAGTGCCAGAGCCTTGACGGAATTCCTCCGCCGGGCCTTACCTGGGGCTGGGGCGCAAGGGCCTCAGGCCTCAGTCACCTCACGAACGAAACAACTGGAACAGTCACTTTGCATCAGCTGGATCAACCTCCTTTCCCGTGTAACCCCAAGCTACCGCCAACCCCGCCTGTGCGTCAAGCCCGGCGGCTAGGTAAGAAGTTAAGCCAGCGCCAGATTCAAATTGTCCATCGCCTCGTCAATCTCCGCCGTGCTCTTGTATCCAACCGTGACGCAATCCACGCCGGCGTTCTTCATTGCGAACCGCATGGCCTTCTGCCGGTCCTCGCGGCCAAATGTGCCTTCGCCAATGAGCTTCATGCCGATCACGCCGCGCCCCTGGGCCTTGACCTCTTTGATATGCGTAACAACTTCGTTCACATTGCCCGTTTCCGCCATGTCGTAGTTTTCGGCGTCCATGCGCGTGCCCTTGTGATTTACGCGGATCATTGCCAGGTCAAGCCATTTGAAGCTCGGCACCTGCCGCAATGCAGGAAGCCCATGCACCGATGCGCCGTGACTCAAAATTGCATGCCTTGCCTGCGCTTCCATAATGCCGTCCTGCCATTTGACCGTATCAACCGGCCACGTCGCCGTGTGTTGCCAATGCAGCAGCATGATGTCGAAGTAATCGGTGTTTGCCAACTTGCGCAACTCGTCGAACTTCGCCTGCGGATCGACGCCCTCACGCGTCGTCACCTTCGACATAAGCCGGTAACTATCTCGCGGAATCCCCTTCAGAGCAACTCCCAGCATCGCGTGCATCCCGTCATATGACTCGGCCGTTTCAAAAAAGCGAATTCCGCGATCGTAGGCATAGCGAACCAGCCGCGTAAAGTCTTCCTGCCCCAGGCCGCGCTGAACTTGCCCGCTGAAGCTCCCCGTGCCAAACGCCAGCCGCGTAACCTTCACGCCGGATTTGCCAAGCGTGACCCAATCCGTAGCCGTTGCGCGCTCTGCCCGCAGCGTGAGCCCGCCGGCGCCCGCAAGCGCGCCCGCCGCAACACCGGTCTTGATGAAATTTCGCCTGGACCAATTTGCCATTTTGACCTCCGCCACTGGCTACCGGGCAGCCAATTGCCCGAATACTATCACAACAGCTCTTTCACCAGCTATGCAGCCACTCTTCATCGCGCCCAATTCGCACCGGCGCGCTGAACAGTTCGCTCAGCCGCACTTCAGTCAGCAATTCCGTCCGCGGCCCGTCTCCAACAATGCGACCTTCCCGCATCAGGATCACGCGCTCAATTTCCGGCAAAATATCGCCCAGGTGATGCGTCACCAGCACCAGGCCCGTTCCCTCCTGCGCCAGCCTCCGCAGCGTCTCGCGCAGCTCCCGCTGCGCCGCCAGGTCGAGCGCATTCGATGGCTCATCGAGCAGCAATTGCTTCGGCCGATGCACCAGCGCCCGCGCAATCAGAATCCGCCGCTTTTCTCCGGCCGACATCTCGCCCACCAATTGCTCCGCCAGATGCGTGGCTTCTATCCGCTCCAGCGCCTCCCGCTGCCCGCTCCCGCATCTTGCTCGGTCACATGCAGATTCGGCCACAGCGTCGAAGCTGAAAAGAACCCAGCCATCACCGCGTCCAGCCCGGTCGTCACAGCCGTTCGTTCCCCCGGCAACTCCGCGCCAACCACGCCAAAATGCCTGCGCAGTTGCGTCAAATCCCACCGCTCGCGCCCAAAAATCCGCACCACCATCCCCGGCCGCACCATAGGATAAATCTGGCAGGTCATCGCCATAATCAGCGTCGACTTCCCGCACCCATTCGGCCCCAGAATCGCCACATGCTCTCCGGTGCGCACCTCAGGTTCACGTCGTGCAGCACCACGCGCTCCCCGCGCGCCACATTCACATTCCGCAGCTCAAGAAAATCAGCCTGCTCCGAATTCGCTCTGGTCTTCTCCGCCATCAAGCCCTCATCTACCTGCTAGATTAAATGGGTTACCTCCCGAAAACATGACCTACACAAAATGCCCGACGCCTCCCAATTCCTCATTCCCCGCGGTTTCCGCTTCGGCGCCACCAAGGCCGGCTTGAAGAGAAGCGGTCGCACCGACTTTGCCCTCATCGTTGCCGATCAGCCAGCCAGCGCCGCCGCCGCCTTCACCGCCAACCGCGTCACCGCCGCTCCGCTCATCGTGGACAAGGCCAATCTGCGCGCCACCGGCGGCCGCGTCCGCGTAGTAGCCATCAACGCGGGCAACGCCAACTGCGCCGCCGGTGAACCGGGCCTGGCTGCCGCGCGCGCCACCTGCGCCGCAGCCGCCGAGATCTTCGATTGCGAGCCGGAAGAAGTCTTCCCCTCCTCTACTGGCATCATCGGCGTACCGCTGCCCGCTGAGAAGCTCATCGCCGCTCTTCCAGCGCTGGCTGCATTGCTCGGCTCGGAGTTAGATCACTTCGAGCAAGTAGCGCAGGCCATCCTCACCACCGACACCGTAAAAAAGACGGCTTTTGCGCAATTCGAAATCGATGGGCCCGATGGGAGCTCAGGAGATCCGCATCGCCGCGCTGGGCAAGGGCTCCGGCATGATTCACCCCCAGCTCGTGCCTCACGCCACCATGCTCGTCTACATCCTCACTGACGCCGCGATCGAGCCGTCCGTTCTTGACGCCTATCTCCGCCAGTCCATCGAAGTCAGCTTCAACCGCATCTCCGTCGATGGCGACACCTCCACCAACGATACCGTTCTGCTGCTCGCTTCCGGCGCAAGTGGCGCAGTGGTCGGCCCCGCCAATACTGAGTTCGCCGCCGCGCTAACCCAGGTCTGCACTTCGCTTGCCCGCCAGATCGTCGCCGACGGCGAAGGCATAACCCATGTCGTCGAATTGCACATCGAAGGCGCGGCCACCGACGCGGACGCACTCAGCATCGCCAAAGCCATCGCCCATTCGCCGCTGGTAAAAACAGCCTGGGCCGGCAGCGATCCCAATTGGGGACGCCTGGTCGCCGCCATCGGCTACTCCGGCGCAGACATCGATCCCAACCGCATCGACATCCAGTTTGGCGATCTGCCCATCTGCCGCAATGGCGGCCGCGCACCTGAATTCAACGAAGCAGCCGCCCACGCCTACATAGCGCAACCGGAGTTCACCATCAACATCCAGCTCCATCAAGGCTCCGGCTCCTGCGTCTTCTGGACCACCGACCTCACGGTTGAATACATCCACATCAACGCGGATTACTCATCGTAAGTCGCACGACATCCCACTCCGCGTTACTTAGTTCCTGGGCTATTTGCTTGACTTGCATGAGTCTGACCCGCCGCCTTCACTGGCGCGGCCTTCACCTTATAACCATTGAAAGAAATTGTCCGCCAGGAATCAGCAGCAAGAACCAAATGGCAACTGGCGGCGCAGGACGCGTGTGTTAACCATCGTTCCCACGATCGAGCCTACGACGTTTGCTTCGATCAGGTGAAACAGCAAGTCCTTGTCATAAGCGAGTGTGAACCAATGCGCTCCGCTGCCGATCAACTATGCGACCAAACGGAACGCAAGGTCAGTACCCACCAATTGCGCGGGTAACAATCCGACGGCTTTGCATTTTGTTTCATCGGCCGAGAAAAACGATAAGCTGCCAAGCCGAAGTTGCGACCGGAATCGTGCCTGGCAGCGCGTTCATCACGTGCTGCATAAAGCAATTTAAATTCCTCGGTCGCACCCTATCTCGCTGGCGCTGCCTCAATGTGAATACCGCACTCAACTTTGCGGCCGGCCCAGCGTCCTGACCGAGGATCGTTGGGATCAAGCGGAAGCGATGTGCATGGCTCGCAGCCGATCGATGAGTAGCCGCGCTCATACAACGGCAGCAGCGGAATTGATAGCTTCTCGCACGCGTAATAGACATCCCGAGTCGTCCACTCAGCCAGCGGAGCAAGCTTTAGTACCTGCTTCCCGCCCGGCAATGAAAACAGCGCTGACTCTTCCAGCGCCGTCCGGCTCCGCGCCTGCTCCCTGCGCAACCCCGTAAGCCATACGCGATACTCCGCAACCGCCTTGAACAGCGGCTCAACCTTGCGTAACTTGCAGCATTGGTCGGGCGCGGATTGATACAGAATTCCAAATTCCGCCTCCTGCTCGGCAACTGTCTTCTCCGGCAGAAGGTTGATCAGGTTCAACTTCCAATCCTGTGCGATGCGGTCGCGGTAGGTATAAGTCTCCGCAAAGTGATAGCCCGTCTCGAGAAACAAAATTGGCATCTTCGCATCTAACTCAATCGCCAGCTTTGTTAACAGCACATCTTCAGCTTGAAAGCTGCAAGTCAGGCACACATCTCCGGCGCCTGTAATTTCCCGCGCAAGCGTCGCGCGTACTGCATCCAGCTTTGCGTCCACATCCGAATTAATCTCTGCGATACTCAATGTCTCTACCCTCTTCTGCTCTGCCCGGAACCGAACCCGGCTTAGATCACCCAATCTATCTGACCCGGCGACTGGCAAATGCCGGCTCGCTCCAACAACGCGGCCACGTCTGAGATTGCCTTATCAACGTCGCTTGGATTGACGATGATTCGGTGCTCGCCAACCCGCGCGGTCAGTTCATTGCTGTCATTCGGACTAATTGCCAGCGCCAGCAATCCTGAAGCAGCAATCGACTTCGCGAGTGATTCAGACAATCCCGTGCTAAAATCCTGGTCCCCGGCCTCAATACGCACCGTAATCACCCCTCGCAAGAACAACGAGCGCTCGATCTGATCGATCGCTTCTGCAGGTCCAGTCAACTCCAGCACGCCGCCCCGATGGCCCCACCGCGCGTATCTCTCCTTTTCCGTCACGGGTCCCGATAGGCTCGCGCCTGTCAGTCGGTATTCCGATATCGCGGTAATCATTCCCGCGGCAACCGTAGCGTTGGTCTCGGGATCGATCAGGATAAAAGCACCCGTCGAACGATTCTGTCGGTAGAGATCCAAAGCCATCGGTCGAAGCAAAGTAATATTCACTACGCCGATCCCATTCATTTCCAGCGTCTCGGCCGGCTCGCGCGAAAGCGTACCGATATCGGTGCGATGCTCGATCGATGAAACGAATGCAGGCACCGTATGGCTTGTGTGCTTAAGCAAATAACGACGGCTTCGTTGCAGCGGCCGCTGGTCCATCCACACCAGCGCCGCTTGAACTCGCTTCGCCACCGTTGCCGGAGCGTCAGCTGAAACAATCAGATCGCCGCGGCTGATATCGACCTCATGATTCAGCACCAGGGTGACCGAAAGCGGGGCACGAGCCTCGGCAAGGTCTCCATCCCAGGTTACGATGCGCTCAATCTCCGCAGTTCGCCCTGAAGGCAGCACCGCAATGCTATCGCCCTTGCGGACCGTTCCTGAAGCAATTTGCCCCGCGAATCCGCGAAACGTGTGATCAGGGCGCGTCACGCGCTGCACTGGAAAGCGAAATGGAGCCAGGCGCGTGTCGACAGAAGTCGGCGCCGTTTCAAGCAACTCAAGCAGCGAGGACCCGCCATACCACGGCATCGCATCCGTTCGATGTACGATGTTATCGCCCACCAACGCGCTGACCGGAACGAAAATCGCCTCAACCGGATTGCCCGTATCGGCCGCAATCTGCTCCAGCACCAGCCTGAAGTCGCGTTCGATCGCGCGAAATGCCGACTCATCGTAACCGATCAGGTCCATCTTGTTTACGGCCACAAGGATGTGCTTCACCCGCAGCAATGACGCGATATAAGCATGACGCCGCGACTGAACCAACACGCCTTTAGCGGCATCGATCAGCACCACTGCGGCATCCGCCGTCGAAGACCCCGTCGCCATGTTGCGCGTGTACTGTTCGTGCCCAGGCGTATCCGCAATGATGAACTTGCGCCGAGCCGTGGAAAAGTAGCGATAGGCAACATCGATCGTGATGCCCTGTTCACGCTCCGCACGCAGCCCGTCCGTCAACAGCGCGAAATCAATCTGTCCCGGAGCAGTCGTCCCTTTGCCTTCAATGGAACGCACCTGATCCTCGTAGACCGACTGCGTATCGTAGAGCAGCCTTCCGATCAGCGTTGATTTTCCATCGTCCACGCTGCCCGCCGTCGAAAAGCGCAGCAGATCCTTTTCGCGCTCCCGCTCAAGAAATTCTTCAATCGAAAAACTTGGAATTGTCGCAGCGGCCATTTAGAAGTAGCCCTCCCGCTTCTTTAATTCCATCGAGCCTTCCTGGTCGTGGTCGATTGCGCGATTCGCCCGCTCCGACGAATTAAATGAAATCAGCTCCGCAATGATGTCGGGGATCGTCTCTGCATCCGAGCGAATGGCTCCGGTGCAGGGACTGCATCCCAGCGAACGCAGCCGCGACTTCACCATCTGCGGCTTCTCGCCAATCCGCGCAACAAAATCCTGTTCAATCGGCAGCAATCCATCGCCGCGCAGATACATCGGGCGCTCCTTGGCAAAGTACAAATCCACCACCGGAATCTTCTCTTCGTGGATGTATTGCCAAACGTCCATCTCCGTCCAGTTCGACAGCGGAAACACACGAATGCTTTCGCCCGGATGAATCCGCGCGTTGTAGAGGTTCCACAATTCGGGCCGCTGATTCTTCGGGTCCCATTGCCCCGCGCCATCGCGAAAAGAATAAATCCGCTCCTTGGCGCGCGATTTCTCTTCATCTCGCCTTGCCCCGCCAAACGCCGCATCGAAGTTGTAATGCCTGAGAGCATCAAGCAGCGCCTGCGTCTTCAGCAGTCCGCAGCAACGCTTGGTGTCCAGCGCAATAGGATTCGTTCCCGCGGCAATCGCACCTTCATTGCGCCAAACCAGCAACTCGGCGCCAACCGAGCGCGCCATTTCATCGCGGAAGGTGAGCATCTCCGCAAACTTGAAGCCGGTGTCAATATGTAATAGGGGAAACGGAATCGGACCTGGATAAAATGCCTTCTGCGCAAGCCGCAACATTACCGAGGAATCTTTGCCGATCGAATACAGCATCACCGGCCGTTCGAACTCCGAAGCCACTTCACGCAGAATGTGCAGGCTCTCCGCTTCGAGAAGACGCAAGTGGCTTAGCCGCCCTGTTTCATCGGTCGTTCGGGATGAAGCTGTTACGCCTTCGGCAACCGGCATGTGACCTCAATCTGGGGCTGATGCCGGTGACAAACGAAAACGAACCCGGCCACTCAGCTACGGGTGTGTCTTGCTGATCGATTGTGCTCGGAGATCAGAGACTAATTCATGCACCCGTCGAAGATTTTCGACAGGCAACAACAAGAGCAGCATTGGTAAGCGCATACCATTTCTTCGTTGATATTAACAAGATTCAGCCTCCCGCACAAATTCATTTACAATCCGAACAACAAATGAGGTCCCCCATTCAATGACGCCCAAGGCAAAGGAAACAAGCGTCTTAGCAGCAACGCCAATGATCCAGAACGGATTTTCACTCATTTCGAATGAAAAGCTGCTTCAGCTCTACGCCATGATGCTCAAGTGCTGGGCGATCGAGGAACGTCTTCGCATCCTGGCCGAAGAAAAAAAAATACCGGCAAACCTGGATTTGGCTCTGAGACCAGCAGTTCCCTCCAGCCGGGAAGCGGCCCTTGTTGGCGTGACCATCGACCTGCTCGCAGGAGACACCATCACACCGCAGCCTGGCGACATCATCCCATTCTTTATCAGCGGTTTGCCGCTCCAGGATCTGCTCCGCAGCCTCTTCCGGCCCATTTCTCCGCCACCTTCTATTGCCGGCCGGCTAAAAACCGCCATCAAAGCAGCCAAGTTCAATAAGCTAAGCAATAACAGGAAGATAGCCGTAGCCATATCCAACGAACTCTCGCCTGCCTGGCAGGAGGCGCTGGCCTCTGCCGAACTCCACGACCTGCCCATGATCTTTTTATCCTGGAATCACCCCGCCCAGAAAACAAGGACACATCGCTTTCCAACCATCCCCGTCGACGGCAATGACGTGGTGGCCGTATACCGGGTCGCCTGTGAAGCCATCGCCCACGCCCGCATGGGTAACGGCCCCACCCTCATCGAATGCCAACCCTACGTCCTGAACCCCAGCGACCCCATCCAGAATATGGAGAAGTATCTGATTCGCAAGGGCGTCTTCAGCGAGAAACTCAAGCAGGAAATTATCACCAAATTCAGTAGTGAACTCGACGCCGCAGCCAGGTCAATCAATCACTAATTCCATCGCACGCAGGGTCGAGATTCACGAGCCAGACCTTACCTCGCTTCACCACTTCAGCTCAGCATCGCCTTCATTCGCAAACTCGGGAAGCACCAGGGCATCGTCGCCAGTTGCCGCGAGTGCCCTGCACTCCTCGGCCCAACCAGTGCGCGGCGCAACCTTGGGCCTACGCAACACCAGCGCGTCGCCCTCCACCCGCATCTCGGCGTGATCCACCAGCCCCACCTGCTGCAGCAGCGGCTTGGGAATCAATATCCCTTGCAAGTTCCCCAGACGCCGAATCGTCGTAAGCATGACATCCTCCATGTAATAACAGTGTTATCACGAAAGGAGTCTTGTGATCCTCAAGTGGATTCTGCTCTTAGCACTTGACGTCAGGAGTCTCATCGCGCCTGAGTGCCGAAATGATCTGGCCTAATTCATCACGGTCTTCCTGCCGAGATAGGGAGCCGAATCGTGGACCGAGCGATAATCGAACTTGCTCAAGACGTTCGTCGGCGATCCTCACGGATGTGGCGTCATCCCAATCATATGGGCCCTCTGTGCCTAGCAGATGCCGCTCAAGTTCGTCGGCAAATTTCTGGAACTACATACATTTGTGACCCAACCCCCTTGACGTGGGTCACAGTATCACCTAAGATGGATACAGATTGATAAGGAGTCTGGATCCATGAAAACCTTGATACTTTCCTCCAGCTGATGGCCGCAATTCCTGATGAGCAAACCGCTATCGACCATTTTACTGCGGTGCGCTGGAAGAGTGGCGACTTTTGCCCCTATTGTGGATCCGTCCGCGTCTACCATTTCTCAGATAAGAGGGCACACAAATGCGCCGATTGCCGCAAGCGTTTCTCTATCAAGGTTGGAACGATCTTTGAAGACAGCAAGATTGAACTGCGCGTTTGGTTCATGGCGATCTGGCTCATCACGTCCCACAAAAAGGGCATCGCCAGCACGACACTGGCTAAGGATCTGGGGGTCACGCAAAAGACAGCGTGGTTTATGACGCAGCGCTTCGGTACGCATCCGCACCAAGTCTTTCAACGCTCCACTGGAAGGCGATATCGAAGCGGATGAGATGTACACGGGGGTAAGGAGCGGAACAAACACGCCAGCAAGCGCACCGGGGGAAAGCAGGGTGGATCCGGCAAAGTTGCCGTTCTAGGGATGCTGCAACGCTCTGGCGAGCTTCGCACGGCGATTGCGGAAGATACCAAGGGATCCACACTCCAAGGCATCATCAAAGCCAACGTCCGGCCCGGATCCAACCTTATGACAGATTCCCACCACGCCTTCAATCGGCTTGGATCCACCTATAACCATGAGCGCGTGAATCACACTATGGGCGAGTATGTTCGTGGCGGAGTGTTCCACACAAACGGCATCGAGAGTGTTTGGGCGCTATTCAAGCGCCAGATCATCGGTACTCACCATTTCCTCTCCCCCAAGCACTTTGGCCGCTACCTTGGCGAAATGACATGGCGTTTCAATAATCGTAGAATTGGCGAAGGCAACCGTGTCAACGCCCTCTTGGAATTAGCAAACGGTCGTTTGACCTATAAGGAGCTAATCGCATGACAGAACAGAAAAACAAGATCCACCGCTATCCATAGACGTTCCATTCGATGAGGCACTTGAACGATTTATCAACACGGATCCAAAGGAGATCGAAGTGGACGAAGACTTGGAAGACTTCCCGCTGATGGGCAGATCGAACTGCCAAAGGCAACTCATCAAGGACAGATGCCCGTAGGGGATCTGTTACTGGACTGTTATGTGCTGGCGGATGGTCGGCGCGTATTCCACAAGCGCGGTATGGCGAAAGCCTTGCGCATGGTTTCCGACTGGCGGAAACGCCTTCATGAAGACGATGGGTCGCAAAGGGCTCGGATCCGATCTGCCTGAGAAACTTCAAGAGCAGATTGCCAATCCCATCAACTTTAAGCCATTAACGCAGGATCTAGCCCACGGCTATGACGCAGACATACTCGTGGATGTTGCAAAAGCCATCGTCGCGGCTGACAAGGCTGGGATACTAACTAACGCACAGCACCGCCTAGCCGTGCAGGCTCAGGTTCTTGTCAACGCGTTCGCCAAGGTCGGCGTAGTCGCCCTCATTGATGAGGCTACTGGATACCAGCAGATCCGTAATCCCGAAGCCCTGCGCCTTCTCGTGCAGCAATATGTTGACGAGGAGATGCGTCAGTGGGAGAAAGAATTCCCAGATGCGTTCTATGACGAAATCAACCGCATGTACGGCAACAAGGCGTTGAAGCATACCAAGACGGGTATTGTTGTGCAGAATCGGCCTCAGCATATCGCTGGTTTCACGCGCAGCTATGTCTACGAACCTCTTGAGAACGGCGAGGTTTTGAAGGAACTAGACCGGGTTAACCCAGTGGTGGATAAGAAGGGTACACGCAAGCACCGCTTCCACCAGCATTTGAAAGCCGGGTTTGGCATCGAGAAGCTACGGCGTCAGGTGCAGGAGATTCTAACCCTGGTCTCTGTATCCGATAGCATCACTCAATTCAAGAAACTTTTCGTTAAGCGTTTCCACGGGCAAGGAGATTTGAATTTTTAAATACAAGGGGTCCGAAAGGATCCCTTGTTGCCCTGGGTCACAATTGTATGTAGGCCCCCAAATTTCTCCTGCGTGACTCTGCGTTTTGATGGCAGGGCCGCAATAATTAGCATCAGCACTACCGTCGCAACCGGAACGATAACTGCCCAAACGGCTGCGTGCAGCAGGTAGGCAGCGAGGATTCCTGGGACAATCAGCACGGCCAGAAGAGCCGCGCGACCGAATCCGTTATTCAAACGAACCGCCATTGCGAGATTTTATTTCATCCATTGGCAAAAACAAGACTGAGCGTCTACCGCGCCCGCGGATGCGTCCGGTCGTAGACCTGCGTCAACTGAGCAGTAGTCAGCTGCGTGTACCGCTGCGTCGTTGACAGCCGCTCGTGGCCCAACAATTCCTGAATTGCGCGCAGGTCGGCGCCTTCCTCAAGCAGATGGGTACCAAAGGCGTGGCGAAGCGTGTGCGGGTGCACGTCGGCGGAGAGTCCGCGCCCCACAGCAATGCGCTTCACAATGCGGCCCACGCTTCGAGTGGTAAGCCGCGCCTGTCCGCCGGCTTTGTCAAGGCCGCGCAACTGAAGATTGATGAACAAAGCCGGTGTAGCGCGACCGCTTCCGTTTCCAGCCGCCGTCAGCCGCGCCGATCGCTCGCCAAGATAGGCCCGCAAGGCCTGTGCTGCCGCATCGCCCAATGGAACGTAGCGCTGCTTCTGCCCCTTGCCGCGCACCAGCACTGCCTCATTGGCCCAATGAATGTCGTCGAGATTCAGCCCCGTCAACTCCGCATTACGAATTCCGCATCCGTACAGCATTTCCATAATTGCTGCATCTCGCGCCGGCCACGTAGCTGCATCCTCGCCCACCGAGTCCACAATTCGGTTCATCTGTTCAATCGAAGGCACGCGCGGCAAATGCCTGGGCAAGCGCGGCGTCGACACCAGCGAGGCTGCATTTTGATCCAGGTGTCCGGCCCGAGCCAGCCACTTGAACCAGCTGCGAATGGCCGCGAGCGCCCGCGCCGCAGACGCTTTGGAAAGACCGCGGTCATAGAGCGTTCCAAGGTAGATACGGATGTCGGTATGCTCGATTTTGTCTACAGTCTGCCCTTCGCCATAGCGCTCGTTCACAAAGGCCGCAAAGTTATTCAGCTCCCTCGTGTAAGCGCGCAAAGTATGCGCGGACGCGACCCGTTCGTTGGCAAGCACGCGCAGATAGTCGGCCACTAACGGATCTAACGGCGAAGCAATTGCCGTCGAGCTCATGACGTCTTCCCGCTCAAATTCTTCCGCGAAACGAGATGCAAGCCACCATCCAGATCACCCTGTGAGCCTGTAGACTCTTCGACCTCGGTCGGTTGCCGGCGACCTCGTGGATGGTGCTCGCGATGCACTGCTTTGAGCCGTCCCAGGGCTAGATGCGTATAGACCTGAGTCGTTGAAATATCGGCATGGCCCAGAATCAGCTGCACGCTGCGCAGGTCAGCGCCATGCTCCACCATGTGAGTGGCGCAGCTATGGCGCAGCCGGTGCGGGCTGGCCGCTCCGTTCGACGTCTTTACCAGGTGCCAGACCCATTGGCGCGTCAGCGGCATTCCGCGCATGGAGAGAAAAAGCCGGGCACCACCCAGGCGCGGCGCGTTCGTCTTCCGCGCCGTGGTAATGCGCGCCAGGTGCGGACGGCCTTCTCGCAAGTAAGTCTCAAGAGCCTCCACAGCGGCTCGTCCCAGCGGCACAATGCGTTCTTTGTCGCCCTTGCCGCGCACCTGCACCCGGCCTGCATCCAGCCCAAGATCGCCCGTCGACAGCGCAGTCACTTCAGAAACGCGCAGTCCGCCCGCGTATAGCAACTCCAAAATCGCGCGGTCGCGCAACGCCGTAGCATGAGCCTGCGGATGCGATGCGTCCAAGGCGGCCCGCTCAAGCATCTCCACCACTTCAGGCTCAGCCAAGGATTTAGGCAGCACCTTCCAGGCCTTTGGCGACTCGATATTCACCGTCGGGTCGTGATGAATGCGCCGGTCCAGCAGTAGCCACTTATAGAATCCGCGCAGGCAGCTCAGCTTGCGCGCTGACGATCTCGAGTCAATCCCATGTCCCCGCAAGTGTTCAAGAAATGCGGCCACATCCTGCTGCGCCGCAGTCAACAACACGCCCTGGCGGCCCTCGATAAATTCAGCGAACGTCTTAAGATCACCGTCGTAGGCCTCGCAGGTCAACGGCCGCAGCCCCTTCTCAACCCGCAGATAGACTTGGTAGTCCTTCAAAAGCACTAAATTGCGTGTGCTGTCCACACTTCCAATTATCCGCGCCTCAGAACCGTCCACACCAGCCGCGGTCAGCTTACCGAACCTCGTTCATCAAGGAATCAACTTCATTAACAGTGGTTCATTTTAATGTGACGGCAACAAGAATTCTGGCCGTGAAGCGAGTGCGAACTATGTCGCGCGCAGGCGCCCAGTGGTATATTTCCACGTGGCCGTAAACGCAAGATGATCGTTCCGAAATTGACCTCACCAGCGGGCTGCCGCTCATGTTAGAGGTTGCAAGGCCGCTTGCCGCACAGGAGGATTGCTCATGAGGTCGATGTCTCGCCGGTTCTCCACTCTGCAATTGTTGCTTCTGCCGTTGATGATGGCCGGCGCATTCGGCCAGGCTGGGGCCGCTCCCGTGTTAATGATCTCCATCGACGGATTGAAGCCGGAGTACGTTCTCGAAGCCGACGCAAGAGGCTTGAAGCTGCCCTATCTCCGCACTCTGGTTCGCGATGGAACGTACGCGGAAGGTGTGGTTGGAGTATGGCCGACCGTAACCTACCCCAGTCACACCACGCTGTTGACAGGTGTGACGCCGGCCGAGCACGGCATTTATGCCAACCTTGAGTTCGATCCCGATCGGCGTTTTTCTGGATCATGGAACTGGTATGCGCCTGAGATTCGGGTTCCGACGTTATGGAAGGTTGCGCACAACGCCGGACTACGCACTGCCAGCGTGGGTTGGCCTGTAAGCGTGGGCGCAACGGATGTGGACGATCTGATCCCGGAATACTGGCGCACCGCCGATCCCTCTCACGCCACCAATCCGCTGGATCGCGAACTCATTGCCGCGCTCTCACGCCCGGCCACACTGCTCAAAGAATTAGAGCCGGCAGCCGGCGAATACATGATGGGCAACGACACCAGCATTGCGGGAGATGAGACCAAGACTCGCTATTCTATCGAGATTCTGCGCAGGCAGAAGCCCTCGTTCATGACCATTCACCTGAGCTCGCTCGATGACGCTCAGCATGCGCACGGCCCATTCAGCGACGAGGCCTGCCAGACCATCGAAGCAATCGATGGAATGGTGGCGAGGCTGGCGGATGCGGCGCTGAAAAATGATGCGGCGGCGGTCGTGCTGGTCGTCTCCGATCACGGATTCCTCACCCTCACGCACTCAGTGAATTTGAATATTCCGTTCGTGCAGGCCGGGTTGATCCAGACGGCTCCCGGCCCCGATGGGAACTCGTCCGCGATTGCTTCATGGAAGGCCATCCCCTGGTCAGCCGGAGGCATGGCTGCCATCATGCTTCACGACGCCAGAGACCTTCAGACCGAGCAGCAGGTGCGCGAACTTTTGACTAAGCTTGCTGCGGATCAGAACAACGGCATTCAAGAAATTCTCGATCGCGACGCGATGAAAAAGCGCGGAGGGTTTCCTGACGCGGCTTTTGTAGTGGTTCTGAAGCAGGGTTACTATCTTGCGGGCAACGGGCTGACGGGCAGCATAGTTAGTGCGATTCCAGGCCACAGAGGCTCTCATGGATTCTCACCGGAATTTCCAGAGATGCACGCATCGTTCTTCATGGCCGGGGCGGGCATAGCCCACCATCGCGACCTTGGCGTGATTGACATGCGGCAGATTGCGCCGACGGTGGCTGGGATTCTGAATGTTCCAATGCCGACGGCAAACGCCACGCCGCTGCACGTTCAACCCTAAGAAGGCTCCGCGAGACAAGCGGTTGGCCCAGAGCCTGCCGCATGGGTCCCGTTTTTGAAGTCTCGGATTCTTACACGTCCACAGAGTCTATAATTGGTTCTTCTTTTGCGGCGTGGAACTTCAGGGGCGTCCTATCGGGCATGATTGCGCGGTGGTCCGGACGGACGGTCTTTCACTTCAATACAAGCTATAGTCCGACTCGGAGGGAGTCGCGAAAATGATCGAAGCGAGTGCGATTCAGGAGCCATTGACGCCGCTTCGGGCCTTCTGCGTACAAACTCCCATCATTCCCGCAGTTCGCAGATTTGAGCACGTTGAGCAGGCAATCGCAGCCCACGGCAAGATCGTCTACCTGCTGACTGGCGATCCGGAAAACTGCGAATCCATGATCCAGAGCGTGCTTGCCGCGGACAAGCTGCCCATCGTAAATCTGGATTTATTGAATGGCTTTTCGAGAGACAAGTACGCCGTGAATTATCTCAAGCGAGCCGGCGCACGTGGAATCATTTCCACCCACCTTGAGCCGTTGCGCCATGCGATTTCGATCGGGCTCTATGGGGTCCAGAGAACCTTTCTGCTGGATAGCGGCGCCATGGAGGCTATCTCAAATTATCTAAGGAACACACTTGTGGATGCGCTTGAGGTCTTGCCTGCACTGGTCGCTCCCAGGATTATGGACCGTGTGCGCTCCATTGCGCCCGACCTTCCGGTCGTGGGCGGCGGACTGATCCAAACCTTGAAGGAAGTAGAAGAGTTGCTGGCGCAGGGGCTAAGCTCTATCTCAACCAGTAATCCGCAAATGTGGATTCGCTGATCCCGTTCCGGAAAGACGCCAACAATAGACTCCATCCGGAAATTCGCGGAGTTTCACAGAAGTTCACTGAATCTGCGGTCGAACTTCGCCCTTCAACATTCAGTAGCTGAATACAGGAACTTGCTCGAACCCGGCTACGGACGGAGGCTTATCCAAAATAGTGAGGTCATCTATTTCCACTTCAAGAGAAAATGATTGATTGACCGCGGAAAGAGTAAGGACAACTCTGCACTGACGACGAAGTTCCGTCACCACACCTTCCACTCCCGCAAAAAAGCCGTCGCGCACCCTCACCCGCGTGCCCACACTGACGTTGGGATGCGGCCGCAGAAGCAACCCGCTCGCCAGACCGCCTCGGATACTTTCCAGTTCCGCGCCGGTCACCATGTCCCGTTCTTCATTGCCCAGGATGCGAAGCACGCCCGGGGTCGAGATTACCGAAAGCCTGGATTGGGCTGAGTAGCGGACAAAAACATACCCCGAAAAAAGCGGCCGCTCCGTGACTACGGTTCGGTCGGTCCACTTCACGCGCTCCGAATAGAGAGGTAGGTAGTGCTCCACGGAACGAACTTCAAGGTGCTGAGCAACTCGCTTTTCATGGTTTGTAATTACATGAAGCACGTTCCATGGACTGCTCTGCATGATTCGCTCCCTGGGGAAAATGGTCCTGAGCAAATAGAGTATTTCTGTTCACGGTCCTGGTCGCCGCTTGCCCGTTCAATGCCAATCTTTGGTACCGCAAGAGGTGCCAAAACGGGAGAAGTCAAGTGTAGCAAACGGGAGAGGCCCGTTTTCGAGTTCCAATCAGTTCGGTGTTTCAGCGTGCCGGCTGGCCAATTTGCCCAAAAATAGAGCAGCTGCGCCAAAGATAACTGACATTTTTCGCCCAATTTCGTGCTTAAAAATGTCTCTCTATATGTGTAGTCTTCTCAGCACATCCCACACCGTCCGTTTCATCGCCGCAGTGTTTACCAATTAAGGGGATTATCTACTTGACGCGAGTTGTGCCCCGGTGGGAGGATTGGGGGCATGGCCGATTCTGAAATCCAGCGCGTTGCGACGGGAGGGCCGAGCGGGTGGTTGCCTGGTATCGCAGGACTCGTGCTCGGACTCCTGGGAATCGGGCTGCCTATGATCGGCGTCACGATCAATCTGCTGCTCGGATTTGCTGTTTTCGCAATTGCCTTTGCACTTATCGCATGGGGTCTTTGGATATGGGAGGGGAAGTTACCACGCCGTGCACGATTGCGAGTCATTACGATCTGTGTCCTTGCAGTCATATATTTTTCGTTGGTAGGCAAACAAATTCGCGTGCAATACCGGAAAGATCATCACGCACAAGCTGCGACTCCCGCTACACCTACGAAGGAAGTAGGTCAGCCGGATTCTGGCGGCAAGGTGATTATGACGGGATGGGGAGGAATGCCGGAGGCAAAAGTATTCGCGAACGTAACAGTTGAATCGCCCCCTGCCTCCAGTCTTCATTTACATATGATTACTAATCGCGCGCGTTCAGGACAGCGCGATTGATGAAATGGAAGACCCACGAATCGAAGAAAGTTCGTTACGAGATGTGGTTGGGCAGACCATCGAGATAACGGTGTCCAGAGAATTTGAGGCGAGAGTTTATCGGCTGAAGTTTGCGAAGGCCATTCTCGTACTTCTTCCGAGACGGTTCAGCCGGCTCAGATTTCAAAATTATCCATGTTCTCCGAGTCGGCGGTACGATCATGATCAATAATGGTTTCGTTTGGCCAGTATTCGCGCAATTAAGACCAAAAGCAGTTTTAGCTCTGCCGCAACAGCAGTCCGCGAATAGAGCGCCCACGGATCAAAGGAAAATTCCGGTAGTGGCACACGCTAATGCTGGCGGCGAAAAGCAGCATTGCGAGACTGGAAGCATTTGTAATCAGGATTCCACGAACAATGGGACACAGCAAGTCTTCAACGGTGCTGTGCCGGGAAAGATAACCTATTCACAAGACGGGAATACTGTCACAATCAAGGCGGCTGGAGGTTCCGTTGATTCTCCTAATCTGGCACTTCTATTTACGGAGAAGTGAACCTAGTCAGTTGGCCCACATCGTCGGGGATGAGTGTCGGTGATGGTCGAATAAACAATCCAGACGGAACTCCTGAACCTAAAGAGCATCTGGATTTTTCGACAGATCCCCCGTTACCGAGGATCATCCGATTGTCGTGACCGTCTCCTCCGCGACATCAGTGAAGTTATTAAGAGTGACGAATGGCCCCAAACCGCCGTTCAGGCAGCAGTGAGCCTCTTGTATTCCAGCGCGGGCGCTTCAATCAGCTTCATTAGCGTGTCGCGAAAACAGGTAGGGGTTGGAGCGATTATCGAAACGCCACGTCATTTCGTCGAGGTAGGCTTGCAAATGCTTCGCGCCGATCTTATGCCAGGAACCAATAATGCCCCGCTTCAAAAGCGAGAATGCAGACTCGATGCCGTTTGTCGTGATGTCACCGTCAGCATAGACTCTGGCAGAGTGGTTGACCGTCTTGTGCCTATCCTTCGCAATGCCAGCCTTTACTATCGCCGGAACATAGGCTCCCCAATCATCAGTAAAAATCACATCCACATCCGAACTGACATTCTCTTGGATGTATTTTGCCAGCGTCCCGCTCTTGGCATCCTCAGCATGGAAGAAACGCAGATCGCCATTCCGCTGCTTGATTCCCACGACGATCTCTTTGCTACTCGCGCGACTGAGCCAATTCTTGTCGCGCGCCTTGCCGCCTACATACGTTTCATCCATCTCCACCGTACCGCTCAAAGGCTCAGGATTGGCTTCCTTCATCGCCGCGCGGATCCGGTGGCACAAGTACCATGCCGTCTTGTAGAGATGCCCAGCGTCCGTTTAAGTTGATTGGCGCTCATGCCCTTCTTGGACTCGCAAAGAAGATAAGTGCAGAGAAACCACTTCATCAGAGGCAGGTGGGAGTCGTTGAAGATTGTTCCTGCCATGACGCTAAAATTGTAGTGACACTTGAGGCAGTAGTATTGCTCACGGTTCGCTATCTTCGACGCCTCTTTGTGATCGCAGCGCGGGCATTTGGTACCATCGCGCCAGCGCAGGGCCTCAAGGTATTCGCGGCATTTGGATTCATCGCCGAACTGCTCAATCAGAGTGCAGAGATTAACGGAGTTTGCCATGTCTAGACCTCTCAAAAAGCATCCGAGCGAAATGACCACCGATGAGGCCTTGAAGCATATCTTCCATCCAAAGGTGGTCAAACACGTCAAAGGTTTAGTCGCTGAAACCTTCAAAACCCCTGTAAAGAAAGCCTCAAAACATCCACCAAAGAAAGGATAACGCCGATATTTTCTCGCGTCAAGTATATAATCCTCTCAATTAAATAACTCTGAACAGATAGGCAAACACCAGAACCTCAATCCCGATGGCCGCCGCCATAATGATGCTGTGCTTCAGCGTAAACCGAAGCACCTGCGATTGCTCCTTCACCGTGATGCCAGTCGCGGCGGCCGCAACTGCGATGGATTGAAGACTGATCATCTTTCCCATCACGCCTCCCGACGAGTTCGCGGCGGCGATCAAAACACGGCTGAGTCCAAGCTTGCCGGCCGTGATAACTTGCAGACTTCCAAACAGCGCATTGGACGAGGTATCCGACCCGGTAAGGAAGACGCCGAGCCAGCCGAGAAAGGGACTGAAAAAAGGAAATGCGACCCCGGTGGTGGCGAAAGCCAGCCCCAGAGTTCCCGTTGCGCCTGAATAATTCATCACAAAGGCCATGGAAAGGACAGAGGAAATTGTCAATATCGGTAGAGCCAGTTGCCGGGCAGAAGCCAGGATCACGCTCGCAAAACTGCCTACCGGAATGCGTAGAAAAATTGCTGAGAGAATGCACGCAAACATGCCCGCTGTCCCAGACGCCGATAGCACGTTAAAGTTGTAAATCGCGGGGTAGGGCGAGGCGATTGCCATGACGGGCTTAGTGCGAAGAATCAGGTTATGAAGCCCCGGCCACGGTAATGCGTAAGTCGCCATATTCAGAATGGACTGAAAGGGCTTGTATCCCCACAAAAGGACAAGGGTCACAAGAAATATATAGGGCATCCAGGCAGCCAGCACCTGCCCTCTTGTGTGTTTCGTGGATTCAGAATCCTCGTGTCGAAGCCGCTCTTGCAAGCTCGAAGGGACCTGGCTCGCCAGCACCTGCGCCTCTCTTCGGCCTGCGATGCGTATGAGAGGCTGGACGCCAGAACCGAAGCAGAATCATCAGGGCGCCCATAGACGAGATTGAACTCAGGATCACGGTGAGTTGAACGCCCACGAAATTCGAAACAAGGTATTCAACTCCCCCAAACGTCAATCCCGCCACTAGCACGACAGGCCACACCTCTAAAACTGAGATCAAACCCTCCATGGTCAGAATCATGTAAGCGGGCAGGATAACCGCGATTGGCGCACACAGAGTTCCAACCGCGCCACTCAGCTTTTCCAGTGGCAGTCCCGTAACTCCGGCCAGTGTAATGATGGGAATTCCGATCGACCCAAACGCAACAGGTGCGGTATTCGCCAACAGACAGAGAGCAGCGGCATAATAAGGCGAGAATCCAAGCCCCACCATCATCGCGCCTGCTACGGCCACAGGAGTTCCAAACCCGGCTGCGCCTTCGATAAACGCGCCGAAGCCGAAAGCGATGATAATTGCCTGAATGCGCAAATCTGGAGTCAAAGAGCCAATCGAGTCCTTGACGATGGCAAACTTCCCCGATTTGACTGTCATGTTATAAAGCACGATTGCCCAAAAAACGATCCACGATATAGGAAACAGACCAAACGCGGCCCCATGGGCTGCGGCGCTTAGCGTGAGCATCAGCGGCATTTTGTATCCAAACAAGGCGACAAATAGTGTCGCGCCAAGTCCAGACACCCCCGCAACCCAAGCCGCCTTCCGCTTTATTCCCAGCAGGAACAGCAGCACCACCGTCGGTATGGCGGCTATCAGCGCAGAAACCGCCAGCCCTTGTCCCCAGATGAAATACACCTGTTCCCAAACTGTTTTCATCTCCAGCTTGCCCCCGATTCATTACCTAACATAGAACAGTCCACGTCGCACTTGTCCAAGCCGGTGCCGGTGTATTTTCAGGTTGCGTTGCGAAGGGCCCGCTGTGTGATGTAATGGATGCGATGAAGCCAACCTTGTTAGTTCTCGCCGCCGGCCTCGGCAGCCGTTACGGCGGCTTGAAACAAATTGACCCGGTCGGTCCCAACGGTGAGACCATCATCGACTATTCGATCTTTGACGCTATCCGCGCCGGGTTCGGCAGGCTAGTATTCATCATTCGCAAAGACATTGAGAAAGCTTTTAAGGAAACTGTCGGCGCGAGGTTTGAAAAGCAGGCGCCTGTCGACTACGTCTTTCAGGAAATCGACATGCTCCCGCCAGGGTTCTCCGTGCCAAATGGACGCACCAAGCCGTGGGGTACCACGCACGCGGTTCTCACGGCGGCCGGTTACATTCACGAGCCCTTTGCCGTGATCAATGCCGACGACTTCTACGGCGATGAAAGTTATCGCGCACTCGCCCAACAATTGCTGTCTGAAACAACGGACTACGCAATGATCGGATTCATTTTGCGCAACACGCTCTCCGATTTCGGAGCCGTGTCGCGAGGCGTGTGCCAGATGAACAGCGATGGCTACCTGCAGGAAGTTGTGGAATTGACGAAGATCGAACGGGACGGCGAGCACGCCAGGAGTATAGATACGGCAGGCATCACGACCCGACTTTCCGGAGACGAAATGGTTTCAATGAACATGTGGGGATTTACTCCACAGGTCTTCGGCCAGTTGCATGAACGATTTCGGGAGTTTCTCGCGCACAACCACTCAGAGATGCGATCTGAGTGCTACCTGCCCACTGCGGTGAATGAATTGATTGTGGCGGGCCAGGCGCGGGTGAAGGTCCTGCGCTCGAAGGATTCCTGGTTCGGCGTAACCAGTCGCGAGGACCGTTCGCGCGTCGTAGAAAGCATTGGCCGACTCATTGAGGATGGTTCTTATCCAAAGAGACTCTGGTCATGACCGGTGTGCAGACCGTCGCAGCCATGGCAGGCCGCTTCGAGATCCCGGGCGAATTCGATAGAGCTGCTCCGTACGGCAACGGTCACATTAACGATACCTGGTGCGTTGCCTTTAGCCATGCGGGCGTGCCTGTGCTGTCCATTTTGCAGCGCATCAATCGCAATGTCTTCGCGAACCCGCTCTCTCTCATGGAAAACATCGAGCGCGTTACGTCTCACCTCGCCGCGCAGGTTGCCGATGAGCCTGACCGCCGCCGCCGCGTGCTCGCGCTCATTCCTGCGCGTGACGGCCGCACCTGGCAGTTGGACCAGGACGGCTATTATTGGCGCGCATGGCGGTTCATTGAAAAAACGCATACCTTTGATACCGTCGAATCTGTTGAGCAGGCTTATCAAGCTGCTAAGGCGATTGGTCAATTCCAGAAGATGCTGATCGACTTACCCCCACCGCGGCTGCACGACACGATCCCGGATTTTCATCACACACCCGAAGCGGTTCGCCGCATTCGAGCAGGCCATGGCAGCGACGTGCCCAGCGCGTAAGATGCGCGGTACCCAGAAATTGAATTCGCCTTGGCGCGCGAATCCATCACCGGCGTTCTGCATCAACGCCAATCTGCCTGAGCGCGTCACCCACAACGACACCAAGCTCAACAATGTGATGTTCGATGACAACACCGGCGAAGGAATCTGCGTGATCGACCTCGACACCGTGATGCCAGGACTGGCGCTTTACGACTTCGGCGATATGGTGCGGACGGCGACCAGCCCCGCGAAGGAAGATGAGCGGGATCTCGCCAGGTGACCATGCAGTTCCCCATGTTCGAGGCGCTGCTGCGCGGCTATCTCGCTTCGGCAGGAGACTTTCTGACGGCAGCGGAGAAGCAGTACCTCGCCTTCTCAGGCAAACTGATCACCTTCGAGCAGGGCATCCGCTTCTTGACCGACTATCTCGCGGGTGACACCTATTACAAGGTCAACGCGACGGTCACAACCTTGACCGCTGTCGCACACAGTTCAAGCTCGTCGATCCATCGAGCAGCAAGAGAGCCGAATGGAACAGCTGGTGCACTCCATTGAGGCTTAAGCAGCCCGGGCGAGTTCAGTCTTTACCTTTCACTTTCACCGCGAAAAGTGCATGGTGGGCAAGAATGAATAGAGTGAGATGGTCTGGCGCCGCCGAACACAATGTCGATCGGCCGCTCGGGCACGTCGATCTGCGCGATCTGCTTTCCCGCCGGGTCATAGACGAAGATCTGCCCGTTGGCGACGTAGACATTGCCGTTGCTATCGACGGCGACGCTCTCTCCGCCGCGCTCCGCAAAGGGCTTGAGATCAGTCAGCGTGCCATCAGCGCCGACGAGCGCGCTATAGGTGCGGTCCTCCGACGAACTGCTGACATAAACTCGCTGGCCGAGTGCTCGCTGCGATGAATCCACATCGCGTCGAGATTGTCGGAGAAGCGCCAGCCGCTCGCAGTCCGGAGGGCCCTGCTGGAAAACCCGCCCCGCGGGCAGGAAGCGGCTGCCGTCGGGCGAGACGTATTCTCGTCGCCTTCGGAGTGGACACGTCGCGGGCGAACATCTCTGCCAGCGTCGTGTAGCGTCATAGTGTTGAAATCGAGCTGATCCTCAAACTCGCCGTTGTTCCAGTAATTCGACCGGCAACAGCGCCAACGCGCCTGGATGCGGCGATGCATCGCCTGCGGCGCGAGCACCGTAATTTGATCCGCCGGCGATCCGGGGCGGAACGAATACACGGTGCCCTCCGCGCCTTCGGAAGAGAGCACCAGCAGGTCGCCCGCCTTGTCGAAAGCCAGGTTGACCGGATCGAGAGGATTGTCGCGCTCAATGGTGAGCCCCTCGCTCGCCGACCAGCCAAAAATGCGCTGCTGATGGTGATCGACGAAGTAGAGCTTGCCCTGCCGCATCCACAGCCGCGCCGGAGATAGAGAAGAAGCCGTCTTCGAGTTTCTCAACTTGCGCGCCGGGCGCGAGCACCGCGGATGCATCGGCAGTCGGCGGGCGCGGGCGGCTCGGCAGGAACGTCGAGCACTGCGAATTCCCGCTCGCGCACCTCCAGATGATGCGTCACGTCCTCGATCGCATTCTCGTATGGAAATTTGCTGACGCGCAGAAACGTGCCGCAGCCATTGCTGTCGCAGATGGCATAGCCGCTCTCCGCATTCACATGCACGTTGCGGAAATGAATGTTCGTCGGAGTGATAGAGGCGAACCGCGGCGGGAAACGGCGCGCGGGACCGCGTGACGCGATAGCCGTGATAGTTGGCGACGGTGATGTTCTTCGACCAATCGAATTCGAGCGAGAGCGACTCAGGACTTTCGCCTGCTTCCTCTTCGGTTTGCGGCGCGTTGATGTCCCAGTTTTCCACATGGTCGAACTTGATCTCGTTGCGGACATGGTGCTCAGTGGAAAGCTCGTAGACATGGCCGGGCGTCTTCGTGTTCGGAGACGATAGAATCCCGCCTGGGCAAAGGTGTTGGGAGTCCAGATATCGGCGAACGTGCCACCGCCGCCATCGGCCACCCATAGGCTGGGATATTGGCCGTCCCAGCGCTTGTGCAGGTCGGAGTCGGCGGTGTGGTTGTTGTTATAAGGATTGGTGCCGCTGCCATGGCCGCCCAGGAAGCGCACGTCGTCCACCAGCGAACGTTCTCCCGCCTTCCACAGCACAGCGACGGCGCGTGGATTGACGCCGCCGGTGAAATACCCCGAAGCCGCTGACAATGTTGCCGCCGCCTGCGGGCGCTGAGATACACGGCCTTCGGCGCGCCGACGCCCTGATAGCCGGGCGTGCCATCGAGCAGGTCAAACTGGGTCAGAGTCGGATGCAGGCCGATCAGCACCGTGTCGGGCTTGAGCGCGAGCGTGTCGCTGACGACATAATGTCCGCTGGGAAAATAAAGCACGCGATGAGTGTCGATGAGCGCTTTTGGATCGCAGCGGTGTCGTCGGTCGCGCCATCCCCGATGACTCCAAGGGTGTGCACATTGACCCAGTCCTCAGTCGGCGGCAGTGCGGGAATGGCCGGCGGAAGCGGCGCGGGCAGGGCTGTCCAGCGGCGTGGCGTTGTAGATCATGCCCATGGCACCCATCGTGCCTTCGCCGGGCACGATCAGTCCATAGTTGAAATTGCTGACCTGATAGATTGCGCCCTTGCCGGCGATGGTCTTGCCGCTTTCGCGGAAGCGGGCGAAGGTCGGAACATCCTGCAAGACTGCATTCTCAAATCCAATCTCGGTGAGAGGGCTTTTCTCGTTGCTGATGATGACCGCGGCCTTGAGATGCGCTCGAACCGGCAGTCCTTGACCCATAACTCATCGGAGTACTCAGGATCGATGTCGATGGCGACGGGGACATTCTGAAACGTATCGCGGATGAGAGTGAGTCCGGCCTCGTGCTCGCGGATGGCGGCTTCGCGCTGGCCTTCAAACATCGGAATCGATGAGCGTGAACTGCCAGGCTGGCGAGGTTTTATCGGTGAGAATGCCGTAGCGTCCGCCGTAGAAATGCAGATCCTCGGCCTCGTTGCCGATCTCAGTAAGCGCGGCCAGGCCGGAGCCGATATGAAAGTCCATGTGGCTGAGATATGCGTGCTGAGCCGCATGGAAGCGGATGGCGATGGCCGCTGGGTTGCCGTCGCCGATCTCAAAATCGATGTTGCTCATGGCCGAATAAAAAGTGCTCGGATTGGCGTCGGCAATGGCGTCGTTGGGGGGCACCGTGCCAGGCGGCGGGAACGGAACGTGGCCGCCTGGACGCGCCAGGTCGGCCGGACTGGCGCCGGTGAACATCACCATGACGCCAACGCCATTTTGAAAGCCGGGCGTTTTGGCCGCCAGCACAAAGACAGGCCGCGTGGCTCCATAGCCAAAGACCCGCACGCCGGGCCAGACGTAGACGGTGCGCGTGAGCCGGTAGCGGCCTGAGGGCACGAAGACAATGCCCTCATGGTTAGTGCCTTCGGCCTTGTCGATGGCGGCTTGGATCGCACTGCTGTCATCGGCTTCCCCATCGGCATGCACGCCAAACTCCTGTGCCGTGAGATACACCGCCCTGGGATCGTCCAGCCGCGAAGTAATGACCGATTCGGCCAAAGCTGGAGATGCGACGCCAGCTACAAGCATGACGCATACCAAATGCATTTTCATGAGCATGTCCTGCCATGAATTGTATGTTCGACGGCTGCGCTTCGCACAGCCTTTCTGGATAATTGGCGCTACACTAACATCGTTGCTGGTACAGAAACCGCGCACGGAAGAGGGCGAGCGATGAAGGCATTGGTAAAAAGCCGGGCCGAGCGGGGTCTGTGGCTGGAAGATATTGCGGAGCCCGCCATCGGCATCAACGATGTCCTGATGCGTGTGCGATATACCGGCATCTGCGGCACCGACGTTCATATTTATCGAGTGGGACGATTGGGCGCAGAAGACCATTCCCGTGCCCATGGCGATTGGCCACGAGTTTGTCGGCGAGATCGTCGAGGTCGGCGCGAACGTAAACGACTTTTATCCCGGCGACATCGTCAGCGGCGAAGGTCATGTGGTTTGCGGCCGGTGCCGAAATTGCCTGGCAGGCCGGCGGCATCTGTGCGCTCACACGCTCGGCGTTGGCGTGAACCGGCCGGGGGCCTTCGCCGAATTGATTTCGCTGCCGATGACCAATATCTGGCGGCACCACCCCGGCATCGATCAGGAAGTAGCGGCCATCTTCGATCCATTCGGCAATGCCGTGCATACCGCGCTCTCGTTTCCGGTGCTGGGTGAAGACGTGCTCATCACCGGAGCAGGTCCCATCGGCATCATGGCGATTCCGGTGGTGCGTCATGCAGGTGCACGGCACGTTGTTGTCACGGATATGAATGCCTACCGGCTGGTGTTGGCGCGGAAGATGGGCGCGACGCTGGCAATGAATCCTAACGAGACTACGCTCGCCGATGTGCAGAAACAACTCGGCATGATCGAAGGCTTCGATGTCGGGCTGGAGATGTCCGGTAATGCCCAGGCGCTCCGCGACATGATCTTGAACATGAGTCATGGCGGCAAGATTGCCGTTCTTGGGATTCCCGCCAAAGAGATGCAGATGGACATGCGGCAGGTGATCTTCAATATGCTCACTATCAAGGGAATCTACGGTCGCGAGATGTACGAGACCTGGTACAAGATGTCGGTGATGCTGGAGTCGGGTGTAGACATATCTCCTGTAATCACGCACCGATTCGCATATCACGAGTTCCAGAGCGGGTTCGACGCAATGATCTCAGGCCAGACGGGCAAGGTGGTGCTGGATTGGACGAGCCTGGGCTAAACGGCCGGAAAGGAATGCCATGTACGGTAAGGTTCAGAGCTTCCTCGAAAACAAAATAACAGAGATCAAAAATGCCGGCTTGTACAAGAACGAGCGCATACTCGCGGGACCGCAACAGGCGACGGTCTCAGTGATTGGCGGCACCGAAGTGTTGAATCTGTGCGCCAACAACTACCTTGGACTTGCCAATCATCCCGATGTGGTCGAGGCTGCACAGCAGGCGTTGGAAGATTGGGGATACGGGCTTGCAAGCGTGCGTTTCATCTGCGGTACACAGTCGATTCACAAGCAACTGGAGCAGCGAATCAGCGCCTTTCTTGGAACCGAGGACACCATCCTCTACAGTTCCTGTTTTGACGCGAATGGCGGACTGTTTGAAACTCTTCTCGATGAACAGGACGCCGTCCTATCCGACGAGTTGAACCATGCAAGCATCATTGACGGCGTTCGGCTCTGCAAGGCCGCCAGGTTTCGCTATCGAAACGGTGACATGGGCGATCTGGAATCAAAGCTGAAAGAAGCCGCATCGGCACGTCACCGTCTCATCGCGACCGACGGAGTCTTTTCGATGGACGGTTACTTCGCCAAACTGGATAGTATCTGCGGACTGGCGGAGAAGTACGATGCGATGGTGATGGTTGACGACTCCCACGCGGTGGGCTTCATTGGTGAGCGCGGGCGAGGCACGCCAGAGTATTACGGCGTTGAAGGCCGCGTGGACATCCTTACGGGAACGCTGGGCAAGGCGCTGGGCGGCGCAAGCGGCGGATATGCGAGCGGGCGCAAGGAGATCATCGAGTTGCTGCGGCAGCGTTCGCGGCCATATCTGTTCTCCAATTCCCTGGCGCCGCCAATCGTTGCAGCTTCTTTGAAGGTGCTTGACTTGCTGACCGAATCCACGGAGCTGCGCCATCGCCTGCTCGATAACACACGGTTCTTCCGCGAACGGATGGTAAAGGCCGGCTTCAACATCTTGCCTGGGGAGCACCCGATCGTTCCGGTCATGTTCGGCGACGCTGTTGCCGCATCCCGTATGGCGGAACTGCTGCTGGCCAAGGGCGTCTACGTTGTGGCCTTTACGTACCCGGTCGTGCCGCAGGGGAAGGCTCGCATTCGCACGCAGATTTCAGCTGCTCACACGCGGGCAGTCCTCGAATTTGCGCTGACGAAGTTTGCTGAGGCAAAGATGGAATTGGACGCTTGATGGCCGCCTTAGGGAAGTTGCCCAATGACGGGCTTCTTGCTGTTTTCCTCTGACACCTGCTCGAGCAGGACCACGTTGAGCAGCGACTTGTGTACCTTGATTCGTCCGTTGTAATCGATAAAGCCGAGCTTGCGAAAGCGGTTCATGAAAAAACTGACGCGGGATCGAGTGGTGCCGATCATCTCCGCCAGTGCTTCCTGGGTAATGGGAGGGATGAAGTTTGTCGGTTCGCCAGGCTCGCCAAACTCCGCCATCAGCAGAAGAATTCGCGCCAGGCGCTTCTCGCTGGAGTTGAACAGTTGATCGACCAGATCGGCCTGGGATCTCATGCTGCGGGCCAGCAGGAACCGCACAAAGACATCCGCGAATGCAGGTTCGTCATGCATCTGGCGAATCATCTCATCGCGCGTGATCTTGAGCGCAACGCACAAGCTGACAGCAGTGGCCGTAGCCAGGCGCAGACCTGGCACCGCCGCGAGAGACTCCTCACCAATGAAGTCGCCGGCGGAGAGCAGCGTGATAGTGGCCTCTTTGCCGCGCTTTGAGACCACTGTGAGCTTTGCCCTGCCGCTCTGAAGATAAAAGACAGTGTCTGCAGTATCTCCCTGAGCAAAGAAAGTCTGCCTCTGTTTCAATTCGACGATTCTTCTACCGAGACCCTCGTTGGCAAGGAAGACGGCAGGATCAAAATCGGAGATAGACTTCTTCTTTACAGACACAGGGCCCACCTTCTACGCGGACTGGATAAGCAATGTCGACTGCGACAACCGATCAAAGGCCACAGAAAGGCGCTTTAAACCGGGAACTATGCACCTCACGCAGCTTGAAAAGCGACGCAGACCCGAGTTGTCTGCCTGGCAGTTGCCAAGAAGCTCGGGACTGGTCCCCGCGTGATGGCGCCAGTCCACTCAAGTCCTGTCCATCATCGTTTAGGCTCGCAGGCACGTCTGTTCTGTCTTGCTCATATTGCGAAGGATTGCTTCGGCTCGAAGATAACAGACATTGCCATGCACAGTGCGCTCGTGTCAGATGCGAAGAAAGAGATTCTTCCGATACATCCAATACAAAATGAGCCAGTATATCGACATCGTGGCGATGCCATACAGAAGAGGCTCCAGACCAGCGCCGAATATTTGAAAGACCCGGGTGCCGAGATGGATATGGAGGCTATCCAGAATAAAGTCTTCCCACAGGTCGGCAATCAAGTAGGCCGCAATCGAATTCATTCCGACAATGGCCAGCGGAAAGGCCCATTTTCGCCAGGACTTGACTTCTATTGCCCAGGAGAAAGCAGCGAGAAAGAAGAAACAAATGCCGCCGCTGAACAGCGTCCAGCTTGGCGTCCAGATGCGCTTCACAATTGGACAGACTCCCGTTACATGCAGCAGAATGCCGGCAGCGATAAGGATTATCCCGGCGATCATGAAACGCCGCACCGGAATCCGCGGAGCTGCGGAGCGAAACCATTCACCCGCGAACAGGCCGAGGAGTATTGTTCCAAGTGTCGGTATGAAGCTGAGTGTCGCGTAACCGCCCGCGTTGTAAAGGAATCGCTCCGGGCGGGGAAACAGGTTAAGAAACCATTTGTCAGCCGCCCAGCCAAGGTTGCTGTTTTTATTCCAGTGAGAGGCAAACCCGGAGAAGTTAAAGTGCCAGTCGCCTGGGACGCCAACGGCGATGTAATTGAAGCCAGGCCCAGGAGCTGGGTAAAGCGCAAACGCCAGCCAATACCCAAAAAGGATCGCCACAAACGCCGTCCACTGCCACCTGGGCCGGCAATGTGCCAGCAGAAACGCAAATGTGTATCCCAGGCCTATCTGAGTCAGCGTATCTTCAAAGGTAAAGTTGGTCTGCCCACTGTGTGTGGAGCGCAGAAAGATTCCAAGAAACACGAGAATCAGACTGCGCCAGACGGTATGCGCCAATTGCATTCTGAAGCTCTGCCCTTTGCTTGAACGGCTGTGGATGGAATAAGGGAGAGCCACACCAACGAGGAAGCTGAATGACGGCTGGATCGTGTCATGAAGACTTACTCCAGCCCATGGAACATGCGTTTGATTGTAAGCAAGAATTCGCCAAAACAGACTATTGGGAAAGGATCGGGAGACGGCGACAAACCTCATCACTTCGCCCATCATGAGCAGCATCACGAGGCCTCGATAGGCGTCAACGGCTACATTTCGTGCAGACGACGATCCCCTGGTCCGGCCAGTTGGCAGTGACTGGCTGACCTGAACATTGTCCGTGCCAATCATCGGTTGCACCCTGTTCACACTCCTGCTCTGGCAGCTGTCTCCCCGGTCGAGGACACTTCGCGTGAATCCTTGGAGCAAAAGCCAATTGTAAGGTAGTACAGCATGTTTTGACTGGAATAATATGCATGGATGAAGCGCATTCAGCCTTAGGAGTGTTATGAACCACGATACGCCCGATTCGCTCAGCGAATTAACGCGCAGAGACTTTCTTCGGCTTGGCAGCATCACTGCCGCAGGCTTGAGCATTCCGGAGCTTCAGGCGGAATCGGCAAAACCGCAAGCACAGCCGCACACCGAGTCTCAAGCCCAGTCAATGATCGCCATGCCATTTGCTGCGGCGAATCCGAGGATCGGCATCATTGGCACTGGTGGACGCGGCACCAGCCTGCTCCAAAATCTGTTGGCTGCCGATGCAGCGATTCTCGCCCTCTGCGATGTTGTGAAGGAGAAGGCTGAACATGCGCAATCGCTGGTCGTAAAGGCCGGACAGCAATCTCCCGAGCTCTACACGGACGGCGATCACGCCTTTGAGCGGCTTGTCGCCAGAGACGATCTGGACCTCGTCATCATCGCGACTCCCTGGAACTGGCATGTGGAGATGGCAGTCGCGGCGATGAATCATGGTAAACATGCCGCGGTAGAGGTGCCGGCCGCGACCACGATTGAAGATTGTTGGCAACTCGTGAATGTCTCCGAGAAGAGCCGGCGGCACTGCATGATGCTTGAAAATTGCTGCTACGGCTACAACGAAACGCTCATTCTCAGATTGGTCCATGAACGGCTCTTCGGCGATCTTCTCTATGGAGAAGGCGCGTACATCCACGATCTGCGCGAAGAGCTTTTTTCTGACAAAGGTGAGGGGCTTTGGCGTCGCACCGCTCACACTCAGCGAAACGGCAATCTTTATCCTACGCATGGGCTGGGTCCGGTTGCTAACTACATGGGCATTCAACGAGGCGACCGATTCGACTACTTAGTCTCCGTCAGTACGCCGCAACGAGGACTCGAGGAGTATCGAAAGGCGCATCTGCCGGCTTCGGATCCCAGATGGGCCGAGCGATACGTGACCGGAGACATGAATACGTCGATCATCAAGACCGCGAACGGTCTATCGATTACGCTCAAGCACGATACCGTCAACCCGCATCCTTACGATCGAATCAACATTATTGCAGGCACAAAAGGCGCGTTCGCTGACTATCCCCCGCGCATTTATTTCGACGGGCAGCCAGGCGACGAGGCCTGGGGCAGCATCGACTCCTGGAAGGAACATCAGCACCCGCTATGGAGACAAGAAGGAGAGATTGCGCAGAAGTTAGGCGGACATGGCGGCATGGATTACATCATGCTTTATCGGCTGTTGCAGTGCATGCGCGACGGACTTTCGCCGGATATGGATGTGTACGATGCCGCTGCCTGGTCCGCGCCCGGACCGCTGAGCGTGATGTCGGTAGCCAACGGTAGCGCGCCCGTTAAGTTTCCCGACTTCACACGCGGACGATGGAAAGAGCGCTCTGCATCGCAGATCGCCACGCAAAGCTAGCGGAAAATGGCATTCTCGCGCATGTAGATGTAGCAATTCCGGGCGGCGTGACGGCGTGGCTTCCCTGATTTGCAGCAGAAGGGTATAGTGATTCGGTGCTGGAATATCAAAATGAAGACCCCTACTTGATGGATTGGCTGAAGCCCGCAGTTGGTCGGCCCAATCCGGCGACTGATAATGGGCGTGTCCGCGCAGCGCAACTATGAAATCACTGGAGAGCTCGGATGCAGCTTTTAAACATACGCAAAAAGGTTTACGACGTCTGCATCATCGGTTCCGGCGCGGGAGGGGGAACTGCCGCCAAGGTGCTCACCGAGGGCGGACTTGATGTGGTGATGCTTGAGGCGGGACCGCGGCTCGATCCCGACAAAGACTTCAAAGAACATGTATGGCCATATCAACTGGCCCATCGTGGCGCGGGTGTCGGCGCAAGAGCGCGTGAAGGATTTGTGAACGAGTTCCTTGCGCCAAACGGGTTTTGGGAGATCGAAGGGGAACCCTACACGACAGCGCCGGGCTCATCGTTTCGCTGGTTCCGGTCACGAATTGAGGGTGGGCGGACGAACCACTGGGGGCGTATTGCGCTGCGCTTTGGGCCTGCGGATTTCAGAGCGCACTCGACCGACGGCATGGGAGACGATTGGCCGATCACCTATGAAGAAATTGCGCCTTACTACGACAAGGTGGAGTCGTACATCGGTGTGTTCGGATCGAAAGAAAACGTTCCCAATTCTCCCGACGGAGTGTTCATGCCTCCGCCACGGCCGCGCTGTACTGAGACCATCGTCAAGAAGGCCTGCGACCGTCTGAACATTACATGCATTCCGTCGCGCTTGGCGATTCTGACTAAACCCCTGAATGGGCGCGACGCGTGCCATTACTGCGCGCAATGCGGCCGTGGATGCAGGTCTGCGTCGAACTTCAGTTCCAGCCAGGTGATGATACCGCCGGCAATGGCTACTGGCCGCTTCACGATGATTGCCGGTGCGATGGCGCGAGAGATCGTGATCGGGGACAGCGGAAAGGCGGAGGCGGTCTCTTATATCGACAAAGCAACCGGGAGCGAACAGCGCGTATATGCTAAAGCTGTTGTGTTGGCCGCGAGTGCCTGCGAGTCGGCGAGACTGCTGCTGAATTCGCGCTCGTCGTGCTTTCCCAACGGGCTCGCGAATTCATCCGGTGTTGTCGGACGCTATTTGACGGATTCAGTCGGCAGCGATCTGGCTGGATATTTTCCGCAACTTGAAAAGATGCCGGCGCATAACCATGACGGCGTCGGCGGCATGCACCTTTACATGCCCTGGTGGCGGTTCGGAAAGAAGAACGAGTTCCTGCGTGGCTATCACATTGAGTTTGGCGGGGGACGCGACATGCCCGGAGTTGGCAGCTTCGACGGCGTATGCGGAGAGCACGAGGGCTATGGTGTCAGCCTGAAGCAGAAGTGCCGCAGCTCTTACGGCACGGTCATCGGGTTCAGCGGACGGGGCGAGATGATTCCCAACGAGAAGAGTTATTGTGAGACCGGACCCTGAAGTCAAAGATCAAGTGGGGCATTCCCGTGCTGCGCTTTCATTGGGAATGGGGCGAGAACGAGATAAAGATGGCGGCGGATATGCAGGAGACTTTCCGCTCCATCATTGAAACCGCGGGAGGCACGGTGATCGCCGGAACTCGGCGCCATCCGAAGCCTCAAGAGGATGCCGAACAACAACCCGCTATCAGCATTTCGCAAGGCGGCGAGATCATCCATGAATTGGGCACGGTGCGAATGGGAAACGATGCGAAGACGTCGGCATTGAATAAGAATTGCCAGGCTCACGATGTCAAGAATCTGTTTGTGGCCGATGCGGCTCCATTTGTGACGAATCCGGACAAGAATCCAACGCTGACCATTATGGCCTTGTCGTGGAGAACGTCAGACTATCTGCTGGATCAAGCCAGGAAAGGCGAGCTTTAAAGGCGCAATATGATTACAGACCAGGTAACACGACGGGCGGTATTGAAGTCACTGGGTATGGGCGCCGTGGCGGGCTCGGTTCTGCGCGTGATTCCGCTTCAGGCCGCGGAACACGCCCACAGATGATTGAGGCCGAGAAGGCCGATGCCAAAGCTGGGGCCTATATTCCGAAGTATTTCGATCCGCATGGATACAAGACGCTACAGACGCTGTGCGAGACAATACTTCCCGCTGACGAGGATTCCGGCGGCGCGATCGAGGCCGGTGCTCCGGAATTTATTGACTTGATAACCAGCGAGAATGCGCATTACCAGCTCATATTAGGCGACGGATTGAAGTGGCTCGATTCCACTTGCGTGCGCCGTTATGGCAAGGCTTATCTTGATTGCGCGCCTGAACAACAGAAAGAGATTCTCGATCTTATTGCTTACCGCAAGAATGCGGCAGAGGACGAGGGGCTGAAACAGGGTGTGGAGTTCTTCTCGCTGTTGCGCAACCTGACTTCGGACGGGTTTTTCACCAGCAAGATTGGGATCAAGTATTTGGGGTACAAGGGCAACACATTTCTGCCAGACTTCCCCGGATGCCCGCCGGTGCCAGGTTTGTAAATCGAAAGCTCCACCGTGGGCTCCTGATCCTGAATGGATGGGCCGGCAATAGATGAGCGGGCTCAGTTTATTGAGCCTGTTTCATCAATTCTCTCAATCTTGCCTCAGACCCGGCGTTCCAATATTTACAGTCCAGCTGCAAAAACACCGAAGTATACGGAATTGTCATGTTCGTTTTCAGGACCAGAACATGAAAGTCCTTTCCCGCTTCATTCAGTTTTTCGATCAAAGAGAGATGGAGTTGCGAATCCGCTGGAAAGCCCGCAATTCGCTTCTTGAGGGCTGCTCGAAATTCCTCCACTCCCGGAGATTCCTTCTCTGACACGAATTCCAATTCCCTATCGGTGTGTACGATCGGACTCACATGTTTGGAATTCTTGAGCGAGCTCAATACATGGTCCAAAACCGACAACTCGTCGGCGCCCGTCTCAATCGTCTCGATTCCCGGTGAAGTCTGCAGGGGGTAAGCTGAATCCACGATAACGATCCAGTTGCGATGACCCAGCAGCGGCAACTCTTCCCCCACCTTCTGCCGCCAATCGCTCTGCGCCGAACCAGCCAGACTTGCACTCAAAATTGCCATCATTGCCGCTAGACCCTTGAGATTCACTTTACTCTCCTCACCCCATTCGACAATGCGTTTTTCAACTGTACCGGGGCATGCCACATCCCCTGCCATCATTCGCAGCTCATCCATAATAGGGCTCATAAGTACGATAACAAGCCCGACTCATCGCCAATCCGCATTGGCTCCGGAGGACCGGCCGGCCGGTGTGTCTTAAGATATGGGGTTGACATCGCTTTAGCCAACACTCTAGGCTGATTTTGAGGTCAAGGATGCGTCGTTTGCGCATCGTGCCATTCAATGCCTCCATACTATCCAACTCGCAGGTGTCAATGCTGCTGTCGAGGCTGCAAAGTGCGGGGGTGTGCCTAGGGGAATCGAATCAAGCATTGACAGTTGCCCAGAGCCCACCCGCCCTCAAACGGCCGATGGGTTTTTATTTTGCTTCCAGTTCCATAACCAAGAACATGGGGACTTCCCCAGGAGGAATTGCCGAGATGTCACTTCGCATCAACGATATCGCTCCCGACTTTACAGCCGAGACTACCCAGGGTCCAATCCACTTCCATGAGTGGATCGGCGACGGTTGGGCTGTGCTCTTCTCTCATCCGAAGGACTTCACGCCCGTCTGCACCACGGAGCTGGGCGCGGTCGCCGCTCTGGAAAAGCAGTTTGCCGAGCGCGGCGCAAAGGTCATCGGCCTCAGCGTCGATCCTGTTTCGAACCACAGCAAATGGGCCTCGGACATCCAGGACGTCGGCGGTCATGCCGTTACCTACCCGCTGATCGGAGACCCGGAGCTGAAAATTGCCAAACTCTACGACATGCTGCCCGGTGACGCCGGAGACACTTCAGAGGGCCGCACGCCGGCACTCAATGCACCGGTTCGCACAGTCTTCGTTATCGGCCCCGACAAGCGCATCAAGCTCACGCTGGCCTATCCGATGACCACGGGCCGCAACTTCGACGAAATTATCCGTGTGCTCGACTCCATCCAGCTGACGGCCAGGCACCGGGTGGCGACTCCGGCGAACTGGAAACAGGGCGATGATGTCATCATCACCGGCGCCGTTTCGAACGAAGAAGCCGACAAGATCTTTCCCGGCTATAAGACTGTTAAACCGTACCTGCGCACCGTCGCGCAACCCAACTGAGGGCGGCCTTCACTTTGCGGTAACCTCCCGCGCCAATTTTTAACTTGAACGGATCGTGCGACGAAATGAAAAGATCGCCCGCGGTGACTGCGGGCGATCCGAGTTTAAGGCCGCAGTTGCCTCTATCTCAACTCGGCACTCCCTGATATGACAGCGATAAGCTAATTCAGCAAAGCGTCTCTCCGGATACGGCTGCGAGGTGCGTGCAGCGCGTAGTTGGCAGCCCAGAAGGGTGCAACGATAGCAAGTGCTCCCAGGAATGTCAGTGGGTCAAATTGTTTCAGCGCGGCCTGTGCACAAAGCAGGGTTCACTTATTAGGGGGGCTTTTGGATAGGTTCACATTCGGGAATGGTTGTGCCAAATTGATTGCAATTACCCCATAAAGCATACTTATTCAACCATAGACAGTCGCATACGGCGGATAATCTCTCATCGACGATTATTGGCGTGACTTGTCGCATATGGGCGCTTGACTAACGGGAGCGTTGACTTACGATCATCACAGCTCGAAAGCAAGATTCTCCAATCCTGCTTTCGGAAGCGCGCTTTTGTTCGTTGTTTGCTTCGGACTGAGCGAGAGTGCTTCAGCTTCATGGTGTCCTGATGAATGGATAAAGGGCTTAGCGGAGGTTGCTAAGTCAGGATGGCAGAGCCATGCGCTCTGCTTCACTGAACCGCTCTGCCCCCCCCAACCAGGTTGCAAGCATTCCACGGTCACCTTTACATACATCCAAACATTGCTCTCCGTTGCTCATCCAACGCGGCCTGAAACCAAATGCTTTGGCTGCGTAACCGGAGGCAGTTCGAGCACTCGCCGGCGTTGTTTCCTATCGCTCAGCGATCATGGCTACCATGGGTGGTCACTCTGAGCGTGCGGATGACTCCAGGCCTCTCGATTTTGGATGAGTGCGTAACGTTTCGCGCCGGCGTCCAATGCCACGCAATTGTAATGTGGAGTGCGTATTAAATGCCAACTACGCTTAAAAGCTCAGTGCGGGGAGACAAGATTCTTCAGGCGGCGGGTAAGCTGTTTGCGCACCAGGGATATTATGGAACGAGCACTCGCGAGATTGCCCGCGTTGCCGAGGTGAGTGAAAACACGCTCTTCCGACATTTCGAAAATAAGGAAGAGCTCTTCAAGTCTTCGCTTCGGTCCTATTCGGCGGGGCTCAAGTTTCGCCAGGACGTGCTGAAGGGGATTACACAATGCGACTCGCCGGAAGTGGTCCTCCCAAAGATCATTGAGATGCTCGCAGATACAGTCAGTTACCGGCCGGAAATGCTTCGACTGTTTGCTGTGGCATTCGTCGAACTGCATACAAAAACCGAAGAACTCTGCCTTGAGCAACTCTCTCCGGTCTTGTCGACCATCAACCACTATCTGGAAGTGAACATCAGGAGCGGGAGAATTCGCGATCTGGATCCGACCATCTTGACATCCGCCTTAATCATGGCGGTGCTGATGCATCCGGGCATCTACAGTCTGATCGACGGCGACAAGCCTGCATATTCAAATAGTCTTGAGGCGCATCGAGCTTACGTAAGGTTTTGGCTGGACTTGATTGTTCCAAGAAGCCCGTCCTATCTGTCGCCCGTTTCTACTTTGACTGGGAAACACCCCGACTGAACCGCATGCGGCGAGATCTCAAAAAATCACCGGCTCTTTGAAAACCGGCCGGAACCGACAGCCGGTTGAGACTCGAGCATTCGGCAAACCCGCCTTCATGCAGATGCTCGACCGGTCAGCGAGAGACGATCTTATCCTTCCGAACTGAGAGCACTCAACGCTTATCAGGCCAACCAAACTCTAGGGGCTCCGGCTCATTGATAGCACCTGCATGTACGGTGACCAGGTATTGATCAGGGCTCAGGAGCCGATAGACAAACAAGGTTCGTCAATTCAGGTGAGCAGAATTATGTCCTCGGAATCAAAACTGGCCCTTCTAAGCAGGGCGCGGCGCATCAAGCGTCAATTCGTTGTGTATTCCCTGGACTTGGCAGCATTTGCCCTGTCTACTATCCTGGCGTTTGAGCTGCGATTTGACGGCGCACTGCCTGCCCAATATTTCCACCCAATGGCAGCAGCCCTCTGCATCTGGGCAGAGGGCTGCTGCCATTGGGTGGAAATATTGGGCTGGCAGTGCGCCGTCAAATGGCAGCTCAAACACCAGGATAGTCGACAGGGGAAATGTTCCGAAGTACAGGGAATACACAACGAATTGACGCTTGATGCGCCGCGCCCTGTTTAGAGGGCCAGTTTTGGTTAAGAGGCTATAATTCTCCTCACCTGAATTAGCAGACATTGTCTGTCTATCGACTCCTGGGCCCTGATCAATACCTGGTCATCCGTCCATGCAGGCGGATGAGCCGGAGGGCCAGGTTTGGTTTGCCTAATAAGCTTATAGGTCTCAGTTCGGAAGGATAGGATCGTCTTTCGCTGACCGGTCGAGCATCTGCATGAAGGCGGGTTTGCCGAATGCTCGAGTCTCAACCGGCTGTCGGTTCCGGCCGGTTTTCAAAGAGCCGGTGATTTTTTGAGTCTCGCCGCATGCGGTTCAGTCGGGGTGTTTCCAGTCAAGGTTGAAATGGGCGACAGATAGGACGGGCTTCTTGGAACAATCAAGTCCAGCCAAAACCTTACGTAAGCTCGATTCGACTAAGACCATTTGAATATGCAGGCTTGTCGCCGTCGATCAGACTGTAGATGCCTGGATGCATCAGCACCGCCATCGATCAAGGCGGATGTCAAGATGGTCGGTTCCAGATCGCGAATTCTCCCGCTCCTGATGTTCACTTCCAGATAGTGGTTGATAGTCGACAAGACCGGAGAGAGTTGCTCAAGGCAGAGTTCTTCGGTTTTTGTATGCAGTTCGACGAATGCCACAGCAAACAGTCGAAGCATTTCCGGCCGGTAACTGACTGTATCTGCGAGCATCTCAATGATCTTTGGGAGGACCACTTCCGGCGAGTCGCATTGTGTAATCCCCTTCAGCACGTCCTGGCGAAACTTGAGCCCCGCCGAATAGGACCGAAGCGAAGACTTGAAGAGCCTTCCTTATTTTCGAAATGTCGGAAGAGCGTGTTTTCACTCACCTCGGCAACGCGGGCAATCTCGCGAGTGCTCGTTCCATAATATCCCTGGTGCGCAAACAGCTTACCCGCCGCCTGAAGAATCTGTCTCCCCGCACTGAGCTTTTAAGCGTAGTTGGCATTTAATACGCACTCCACATTACAATTGCGTGGCATTGGACGCCGGCACGAAACGTTACGCACTCATCCAAAATCGAGAGGCCTGGAGTCATCCGCACGCTCAGAGTGACCACCCATGGTAGCCATGATCGCTGAGCGATAGGAACCAAGGCGGGCGAGTCCTGGGGCTGCCTCCGGTTACGCAGCCAAAGCATTTGGTTTCAGGCCGCGTTGGATGAGCAACGGAGAGCAATGTTTGGATGTATGTAAAGGTGACCGTGGAATGCTTCGCAACCTGGTTGGGGGGGGCAGAGCGGTTCAGTGAAGCAGAGCGCATGGCTCTGCCATCCTAACTTAGCAACCTCGGCTGAGCCCTTTATCCATTCATCAGGACACCATGAAGCTGAAGCACTCTCGCTGAGTCCGAAGCAAACAACGAACAAAAGCGCGCCTCACAAAGCCATTGGAGAATCTTGCTTTCGAGCTGTGATGATCGTAAGTCAACGCCCCGTTAGTCAAGCGCCCATATGCGACAAGTAGCGCCAATAATGGTCGATGAGAGATTATCCGCCGTATGCGACTGTCTATGGTTGAATAAGTATGCTTTATGGGGTAATTGCGATCGATTTGGCACAACCATTCCCGAATGTGAACCTATCCAAAAGCCCCCCTAATAAGTGAACCCTGCTTTGTGCACAGGCCGCGCTGAAACAATTTGACCCACTAGCATTCCTCGGAGCACTTGCTATCGTTGCACCCTTCTGGGCTGCAGCGACGGGCTCCGCGCACTCGCAGTTTTATCCGGAGAGACGCTGAATTAGCTTATCGCTGTCATTGTGCGGGTGCCGAGTTGAGATAGAGGCAACTGCGGCCCCTTAAACTCGGATCACCCCGCCGTCACCGCACGAGAGGTGATTTCGTCGCACGATCCGTTCAAGTTAAAAATTGGCACGGGAGGTTACCGCAAAGTGAAGGCCGCCCTGAGTTGGGTTACGCAACGGTGCGCAGGTACGGTTTAACAGTCTTATAGCCGGGAAAGATTCTTGTCGGCTTCTTCGTTCGAAACGGCGCCGGTAGTGATAAGAACATGGCCCTGTTTCCAGTTCGCCGGAGTCGCCACCCGGTGCCTGGCCGTCGGCTGGATGGAGTCGAGCACACGGATGATTTCATCGAAGACGTGGTCATCGGATAGGCCAGCGTGAGCTTGATGCCTTCGGGGCCGATAACGAAAAACCGTGCGAACCGGGGCATTGAGGCCGGCGTGCGGCCTTCGCAAGTGTCGCCGGCATCGCCCGGCAGCATGTCGTAGAGTTTGGCGACCTTCAGCTCCGGGTCGCCAATCAGCGGATAGTTCACCGCATGACCTCCGACCTCCAGAATGTCCGAGGCCCATTTGCTGTGGTTCGAAACTGGATCGACGCTGAGGCCGATGACCTTTGCGCCGCGCTCGGCAAACTGCTTTTCCAGGGCGGCGACCGCGCCGGCTCGGTGGTGCAGACGGCGTGAAGTCCTTCGGATCGGAGAAGAGCACAGCCCAACCGTCGCCGATCCACTCATGGAAGTCGATTGGACCCTGATGATGAACAGTTTTTTTTTTTTTTTTTTTTT
>CAVVXR010000031.1:0-53050 GCA_963752215.1 uncultured Acidobacteriaceae bacterium
CCGCTCAACCCGGTCTTATCGATCACCGGCATCCGGGTCATGCGAAAAAGCAAGGCCGCCAGCTTGTTCATCGTCATGCGGTTCGATTTAATCCCATCCAGGCGAGCCGCGCCCGTAGCGTCGAGCGCATTTACCGTTGATTCTTTCAGCTTCGGACCATTCTTTCCGATCGCCAGTTCGTAATGCTGCATTTCCCTCTGCTCCGTGTGCATCGCGATCTGGAACCGCTCCTTCAACAGCGTTTGCAGCATCCGCATCAACTGCTCCGGCGGAGTATCCGGAGAAGCCTTCCCCGTGACCTCGTACCGCTCCATCTTCTGGTTGATCCAATCGGGACCCGAAATCTGCTCGCACCGGGCCGGGCTCGCTAGATCCGGAGACAGGCGAAGTCTATGGCCCTGATTTTCCGCTGGTTTCAATTCGGGACAACGTCCGTGCGCAGACGCGACTGCTGGATTCTATGGGAATTCGTCGTCTGAGGCTGGTTTTGGGTGGATCGATCGGCGGCATGCAGGCCCTGGATTGGGCCATTCTCAATCCGGAACAAGTGGAGCGGGCGCTGATTATCGCGGTCACGCCGGTTTCAGCAATGGGGCTGGCGCTCAATCATCTGCAGCGCCACGCAATTCTGAACGACCCGGAATGGCAGGGTGGGCGCTATGCTACCGCAGCGTCCTCCGTGGCGGGGGCTGGCGTTGGCCCGCCAGATTGCCATGCTCAGCTACAAGTCCGCTGCGCTGTTTGACGAGCGCTTTGGACGTAAACCGAATCGAAACGGGGAAGACCCTTGGGGACTCGACGACCAGGGCGGCGGGCTGATTGGAGGCCGTTTTGACATTGCCGGCTACCTTGACCATCAGGGCCAGCGGCTGGTTGACCGCTTCGATGCGAATGCCTATCTGGCCATTCTGAGGACCATGGATACGTGGGATCCGCTGCATGGATACGCTTCGCCGGCGCAGGCCTTCAGCCGCATCCAGGCGCGGTTGAGTTTTGTCGGCATCAGCTCTGACTGGCTGTTTCCGCCGGAGGCTGTTCGCCAATTTGCCGAAACAATTCGCTCTGCCGGGGTCAAGACCGACTACCAGGAAATGACCAGCGCGCATGGCCACGACGCCTTTCTGGCCGAGCAGGCTGAGCTGGTGCGGCTGCTGAAATAGCATCCGGCTGCTGCAGTGAAGGCGGCTCGCCCGGAGCCTGTCGGCAATTCTTGCCTGCCGAGGAACCATTTTTCAAAATGCGGTGTCTAAGCCAGTGTGTCCAGCCGCTGCCCCATCCGTGGACTGGAACGGAACTGACTGGTCCGATTGCGCTTTTCCGTCATAACTATGCTTGTCATGGAGGGCATGGCTTTCTATAATCCATTGAAGACCGCCTAGGAAGCCGTGGTATCGTTTACCAATCACCCCGGCACTCAACCGACCTACAGAAAGGTTGCCCATTCCGCAAGCGAGTGTTTGGATTTCGATCTGCATTCCGGTTTTTCCCAGGAGCACTGCATGAAGAAGTTTCTCTTTGCGTCCGTGATGGCCTTGGCGATCATGAGCCTCGTTTACACGCCCACGCTGCGCGCGCAGGATCATCGATTAAAGATCCTGCCGAATATCAACTCCTATCAAAATGCCACCACGCAGTCCGACCCCAAGGCCAGGGCCTCGGCTCTGGAGCAGTTTCTGCAGACCTATCCTCAAAGCCTGGCCAAGAAGATTGTCCTTGATTTGCTCCTCGATACCTACCAGGGCCTGAACGACCAGGACCACGCCCTGATCGCCGCAAGTCGCCTTCTACAGTTGGACCCGGTTAACACCAAAGCTATCTATTTCTCGGTCCTGATCAAGAAGAGCCAATGCGGCAAAACCCAGGATGCGCAAACTTGCGATGATGCCGCGGCCCTGGCGACAAAGGGACTGGCTACTCCCAAGCCGGATGCTACCTCAGACGACGACTGGAAGAAGCTGACAGGTGCAACTTATCCGGTTTACCACTCCGCCATCGCTTTGGATGATGCCATCTCGAAGAAGGACCTCAAAGCCGCCGAGGCGGAGTATACGGCCGAATTGATGCTGTATACGGATGCGCAATCGCAGACCACGGGACTGCCCGACACGCTGCAGCTTGCAACAGCATTTAGCCTGCCCGGGCCTGGCCAGGATTTGGTGAAGGCGGTCTGGTTCTTCGCGCGCGTCTGGGATTTTGCTCCAGCGAATTACCAAGCGCAAATCGAACCCAAGCTCGAGTACTACTACAAGAAGTATCACGGCAAGCTCGATGGACTGGATGCCATCAAGGCCCAGGCAAAAGCCACAACATTTCCTCCCGGAACGTTTGTCATTCCTCCCGCGCCGACGCCGGCCGAGCAGATTCACGCCATGCTGACCGATCCGACAACCGACAAGTCGAAATTGGCGCTTGCGGACAAGGAGACCATTCTTGCTCTCGGCACTAAGGACGACGCAGAGACAATCTGGGCGGTCATGAAGGATCAGGCGACCCCGGTTCCGGGAGTGGTGCTTGAGGCCACGAACTCGGTGATCAAGGTGGCCGTCACCCAGGACGCCAAGGACGCAAAAACCCCAGACTTCATTGTCAACTTGAAGTCGCCGTTGGCTGACAAGGACGTTCCTGCCGTAGGCTTCGAGTTCAAGCTTCAACCCGCAGCCGAGCTCGACGGAACCTACGACACCTACACGCAGATTCCGGCAACGGCTACCGTGGCGCAGACCGCGCAGATCGTGCTTCGCGATGGCGTGATTGTGCCGGAGAAGAAGAAGGCGGCTCCCGTGCACCACGCTCCCGTGCACCACACAGCGCAGTAGTCCGGCCATCTCAGGATCGGATATTTCGCCGATTTGATAACAGATGAAACAGGAAGGGCAGCCCATCATAGGCTGCCCTTTTTGCATAACGCGTAACCGCTGGTCACTGACAACTGACCCCTGACAACTGTCTTTCGCTACTCGCCCAGCATGATTCTCTGAATTGCAGAAGCGCGCCCGGTCAGCGGATCGCATGTGATCAAGGCCGCGCACATCTTCGGATTGCCTTTCGCTGCTTCGAATTTGCTGGGCATGCTGGTGAGAAACTTGCGCAGCACCATATCCTACTTCGACGCCAATTACGCTGTCGTAGGGACCGCTCATGCCCACATCGGTCTGGTAAGCCGTTCCACCGGGCAGCACGCGCTCATCGGCCGTTGGAACGTGAGTATGCGTGCCCAACACCGCGGTGACGCGGCCATCCAGGTGCCAGCCCATCGCAACTTTCTCGCTGGTTGCCTCCGCATGAAAGTCCACCACAATCACCTTGGCGGTGATTCCGGCCAGCAGGTCGTTGACGAAGTGGAAAGGATCGTTGGTTCCGGTCATGAACACGCGGCCCATCAGGTCGATCACCGCATAATCCACGCCACTTTGGGTTGTACCTTCAAAGACGCCGTGGCCGGGAAGGCCGGGCTGTAGATTGGCCGGGCGCAGGACGCGGCGCGGCCGAGCCTGAGAATCTGAAGGCGCTGAGTTCATGTAGTCGATCAGCTCGCGCTTGTCCCAGACGTGGTTGCCGGTGGTCAGCACGTCCGCTCCCAGGTCGAAGAGATCTTCGGCGATCTGCGGAGTCAAGCCAAATCCGCCCGCGGCATTTTCGGCATTGATGATGACCAGGTCCACAGCGTGCGCCTTGCGTAGATGGCCAATGTGCTCGCGCACAATCTTGCGCCCCGCGCTGCCGAAGATGTCGCCGACAAAAAGAATGTTCAAAAAACAGCTCCTAGCCTTAGCTTCTAGCCTTCAGCTAGAAGCCCTGTATCCATCCCAGCACAAATGTGTGTGCTCTATCCATCGAGCGCTTTTTGCTCGATGGGTGGGATTGGATCAACCTGGGTGCCCCACCCTCGCGACGCTTTTGTTTTTGTCGCTAGGGTGGGATAGCAAAAATCTCAACCAACGGGCTCTGCCGACCTCTGCTCCCTGTTTCTCATGAGCGGAAACAGAATTACGTCGCGAATGGATTTGGAGCCGGTCAGCAGCATGACCAGCCGGTCAATGCCGATGCCCTCGCCAGCAGTCGGAGGCAAACCATACGCCAGCGCCCGCACGTAGTCTTCATCCATCTGATGAGCCTCGTCGTCGCCGCTGGCGCGCTGGGCGAGCTGCTCTTCAAACCGCTTCTGTTGCTCGATTGGATCGTTCAGCTCGCTGAAGGCGTTGCCCAGTTCGAAGCCGCCGGCAAAGAACTCGAACCGCTCCACGTGCGCCGGATCGTCGGGCTTGGCTTTCGAGAGTGGAGAAACTTCCGTCGGGTAGTCGTAGATGATGGTCGGCTGAATGAGGTTGGGCTCGACGATAGCTTCAAAGAGGTGGTAAATGACTTTACCGAGCGGTGCTCCATTCTCTACCTCGCGCAATGCTCCTTCGATGCCAACATGGGCGCTAATCAGGAGCTTGGTCCGTAGCGCGTTTTCTGAATTCACCTCTATCGGATCGGGATCAATCTCGTTCTCCGTCGCGCCCGCGTCGAGGCCGATTCCGTCTTCCTGCTCTTCCGATAGGGGAGCGCCCGCACCCAAGGAAATCGAAGAGTGTCGTTAACGATTGTGTTAGGTATACACGGAGTGCCTCAACCATCCCGAGTTGCTTGGGCGTCGGTCTGGCTCCAGCCTCCTGGGGCCGACACTCAATGATCGCCTCAACCATCGTTAGCCGCGTCCACTTGGCAAGGTCGATGGTGTGTCCGTTGAACTCGACGATGGTGGTTCCGTTCACTTCGCTGCGCCACAAACGCAATCAGCTCCTCGGTCAGATCCATCAGGTCGTGGTAGTTCGCATACGCCTGATAAAACTCGAGCATGGTGAACTCGGGATTGTGCTGCGTGCTTATGCCTTCATTGCGGAAGTTGCGGTTGATCTCGTAAACGCGATCCAGTCCGCCGACGACAAGCCGCTTCAAATAAAGCTCCGGTGCGATGCGCAGAAACAAATCCATGTCGAGCGCGTTGTGATGGGTTGTGAAGGGACGCGCTGCCGCGCCACCGGCGATCTGCTGCATCATCGGCGTTTCTACTTCAAGGTAGCCGCGGTCATCGAAGAACTTGCGCAGCGCGCGCAGCACCTTGGCGCGCTTGACGAAGACTTCGCGGCTGTCGAGGTTGGCGAACAAGTCCACATAGCGCTGGCGGTAACGCAGCTCCACATCGGCCAGGCCGTGAAACTTTTCCGGCAGCGCCAGCATGGCCTTAGCCAGAAAGGTCAGGTCCTCAACGTGGATGGTCAGCTCGCCCGTGCGGGTGCGGAAGAGGTAGCCGCTGACGCCGATGTGATCGCCAAGGTCGAGCAGCTTGTAGAGAGCAAAATCCTGCTCGCCCGACAGCGTCGAGGCGGACATAAATCTGCAGCCGCTGGCCGCCTTGCTGAAGGGTCGCAAAGCCGGCCTTGCCTTGCGCGCGAATAGCCATGATGCGCCCGGCAACAGTGACCATAACACGGTCGCCGTCGAGCTCTTCCGCCGTTGTGTCGCCCCACTTTGTGCGAACCTCCGGCACAGTATGCGCGGCAACAAACTGGTTGGGATAGGCGGCCTGTCCCAGCTTCTCAATTTCTTCCAGTTTTGATCTGCGCAGATCGAAGAGATTGCGCTCGAACTCCGAATCGAACTCCATGATTCCTTCCATGTCTAAGGGCAACGCCCAAAAGGGAAGTATACCCGCTCGATAGGTCTGCGCTGTATGCTGAACAAGACCTGCAATGGCCTTCAATCGCCCCATCCCGAACTCCAAGCCGCAGAGCAAGGGCGCTGGCGGAATCGCGACGCTGGTGCAGGCTGAAAAGCTGATGCAGATTGCCATTTTGCTGCCCTCGTCGGCGTTTATTGGGTGGCTGGCTGGCGCATGGCTGGACAGCCGGCTGCATCAGTCGTGGATCGGGCTGGCGGGAATTGTTTTTGGCGGAATCTCGGGACTGGTCTATGTAGTGCGGCTGGTCATTGCCAGCGGTGGACCTCCCGGCACAGCGAGCGGCGATGGGAAGGGAAGCGACGGTACTCAGTCATGAGTGAGGATACGCACCCACTGGTTCAATTAACCGATGAAGCTCTTGAGGGCCTGCTTAAGCGCGCCGTTCGCGACACGCTGATTCTGGGGCTGATTCCCGCCGTGGTGCTGTTGATCGCTTCAGGATGGCGCAATGCTGCGATGCTGGCCACTGGGGCTGCAATCTCAGCCGCAAATATCCTGGAGTGGCAGAGACTCATCCGGCTGATCAATTTCAAGTTGGATCAGGCAAAGCTGGACAGCCAAAAGCGGCCCCGAAGTGCGGCGTTGGTGGTTGGCTTCTTTCTTCTGCGGCTCATCGTCTTTGCAGGGGTCATTTATGGTAGCCTAAAGTGTTTCCAGGGCTCAGTGATAGCGCTTCTGTGCGGGTTGGGGCTGGCGGTTGTGGCCACAGCCTGGGAGGCTCTGAGATTGCTCAAAGACTGATATCAGCGCATTTTGAGCGACCCGGGCAGGAAACAGAAAGATCCAAGTCTCGATGCCGGAAACTTTCGCACTGGTTCGCGTACTGAACAACATCTTGATGGGTATCGAGGTCAATGCTTTTCGGGCGATTGGTCTTGATCCTGCTGCTGCCGCGGCACAGGCCCTCAAGGTCAATCAGGCGCTCGCCCTGGAACTGCTGGTCGCCGCGGGCCTGATCGCGTTTTTCCTGCTTGTGCGGGTTACGCTTTCGGTGGAGAAGCCGAACCCGGCGCAGCAGATCGCCGAAATGATCCACGAGTTCACCGGCAGCAACGGGGAGCAGATCATCGGCCACGGATACGAGCGCTTTCAGGCTTTCGTCACCTGCATCTTCCTGTTCGTGCTGTTTGAACAACCTGCTCGGCCTGATCCCCGGCATCGTCGCGCCGACCAGCCACCTGGTGCCGCTGGGACTGGCGGTGCCGACGTTTTTCTATTACAACTTCTACGGCTTCCGCGAGCAGGGATTGTTGGCTACATCAAGCACTTTGCCGGGCCGGTCTGGTGGATGGCGTGGCTGATTGTTCCCGATCGAGATCGTCTCGCACATCGCGCGCATCATGTCGCTCACCATCCGTCTCTACGCCAACATGTTTGCCAGCGACCTGGTGACGCTGGTGTTCTTCTCGCTGATTCCGGTTGGCGATTCCAGCGATCTTCCTGGGCTTGCATCTTTTTGTTTCGCTGATTCAGGCTTTCGTTTTCATGCTGCTGACGATGATTTATCTGTCGCTGGCGGTTTCGCACGAGCACTAGGTTTCCAATATTACGCATCTCGTTTAACGAGAAAAAGATTCCGCCGGAGAGCGCTTCCGCTCCGGGCAAACGGAAGGCCGCAAGCGTGAGGGGGCCAGCACGGTGAGCCTCAACCACCCACTGGCGGCCAATTCAAGGGAAGCAGGAGAACTATGCGTAAACTTCAATATGTGTTCATGGCCCTGGCGGCGCTTTGCTTCGCCGTTCCGGCCTTTGCGGATGGCGGCTCGCCGCCGTCAACCTGGTGCCGATCGGCGCCGGTATTGGCATGGGTCTGGCCGCCGGCCTCTGCGGTCTGGGTCAGGGCAAGGCAGCGGCTTCAGCTGCTGAAGCGCTGGCCCGCAACCCCGGCGCCCGCGCCGGCATCCAGCTTCTCTGGTTCTCGGCCTGGCCTTCATCGAGTCCCTCACCCTGTTCACCCTGGTGATCATCTTCGCCAAGGTCAAGTAAGGCTGGTTTTAGTTCAAGCAAATCGGCTCCATCCGATTGGGGTGGGGCCGTTTTGTTTCTCACTTTATTTCTCATTGATTGTCTGGATTTCCTACTGACTTGCCTGCGCGTTGCCTCCGGGATCTGCGCGCAGCATCTGAATGGCCTGCTTGTAGCTCAGCCCTGTGGGCACCTGAGAAAAGTGGCTATAATCCTGCACCGAATCGGAGTTCTTGGTCTTCCAAAGCACACGCCCGTTCATCTCCAACTGCAAGTGCACGATCCGCCACTGATGGCCGCCTACATCCGCCTGATCGATCTCGACCCATCCGCCCTTATCCAATTCGCCCAGAATTCCAAGGCCGAAGTCCTTGTCCTGCTGCAGGCTGCCTGCCAGGCGCACCACGCGCTCCTGGGCGGGATCGATCCAGATTTCGCCGGCCATGGCAGTGAGAACGCCGGTCTCGAGGTCAGGGGGCGAGAATTGCGGATTGGGTTTGAAGGTGAATTTCTCCACGGTTCCGGTGGTCGCCGTTGCCGTTCCCTGCGAACTGGTAGAGGAATGCCGTTGGCAGCACCTGCAAGACCTTCATGGCACGCGCTGTGTCGCTGTCCTCGCTCTGCTTGCGTTGCTGCTGCAGACTGGGATTGTCGAACAGTGCTTCCAGCCGGGCCTGTTCAGTCTGCTCGTCTGCGGGACTTAGCGGCTGGTCGTTGAACTGGAGCAGGCGGGCCACATCGCCGTCGGTGGTTTCCACGATCTCCTTGGTCGTGGTCAGTCGCGGACTGGACTTGCGCAGACGATAGCGCATGGGATGGCTTGGGTGGGCATATTCCTGGGCGGCGAGGGACTCGGTGGCGAGCGCCCGCTGCACCAGTGCCTGAGCCTGGCCTGACGTGAGAGTAGGCGGGGTGGATGAAGCGGTTTGAGCCCCGGACGGCACAGAAAACAGAACAGCCGGCACAGAGACCAGGCCGGACCAATGCAGATAGAACGACGAGAGTCAACGGCCTGCGCATCAACATTAGTCTAAAGGTCCGGATCGATTTAACGACACGTAGCCCTTGTCGTTCATTGCATTTCGCCATGCATTGTTAGACGCGGTGGTACCTATCGGTTTCCGGATTGGTTCGACCGTTTGAATCGGGGCGGCCCGTTTGCGTATAGTTCGGGCAGGGCCTTGTTCTGGCCCACGGAAGGGACAAGATCATGCCAGTGGAGAATGCTCCCGCGCGAATCGGTAAGACCATCGTAATTAGCGGCGAAGTGAAGGGCAGTGAAGATTTGATTGTGGACGGGCGCGTTGAGGGAACCGTCACCCTGGCTGACAGCCGCTTAACGATCGGCCCCAGTGCAAGCGTTGCCGCCGACCTCAGTGCCAAAGATGTGCTTATTCTGGGCCAGGTGAAAGGCAACGTGGTTGCCAGTGGCCGCGTAGAGCTGCGCGCCGGATGCAACGTGGAGGGCGACATCCGCGCGCTCCGCCTGGCGGTCGAAGACAATGCGGTATTCCGCGGCAAGGTGGACTTGACCCAGAGCACAACCGCGGCCAAGGGACAGGAACCTGCCTACGCGGCGCAGACCGGCCTTATTTTTTGAAAGGCCGCAACAATTCGGTCTCACAGGCGGTAATCTGTCTGACCGCAAGGGGATGTCGGGTTGCTTAGCCGTTGGTTTGAGAAGAAGCATGACGGCGGCCTGGCCGTTTCCAATACTGGGTTCAGTGGGCCCAGGGTGCCGCGCTACTCCGGCGGTTGGGCGGCGTTGCGCAAGCGGCTTCAGGCTGAGCCTGGGCTATCGATCATTGACACTGGCTATACGTCGCCCGCGAATATCAATTACCTCACCGGGCTGGGTCATAGCATCTTTCTTGCCGATCTGGTTCACGATGCCTGCAAGGGGAATTGGCAAGACGGCGAAGATGAAGACGGCAATCCAATTTGGAATGTCAGCAAGTTCCTGGAACAATCGCTCAATTTTTCAGGCCGCATGTTCGACGTTGCGCTGCTTTGGACGGATTTAGACTATCTACCCGAACCGCTGGTGGCGCCCGTGGTCGTACATCTGCATTCAGCCATGAATCCGGGCGGGCAGGTGCTGGCTTTCTTTCACACCCGGACCAAGGGTGAGGAGAACGTACATCTGTCGCTTCCACGTTACCGCCGGCGACGATGTGGAAGTGCAGCTCGCGGAGTCATTCCCAATTCAGCGCGCGTTTACCAATCGCAGCATCGAGCGGCTTTTCAACGGCTGGTCCGGCCATCGCCAGTTTCTGGCCAAAGACAGCGTCTCTGAAGTAATTATGACTCGTTAGATCGTGCATGATCCCGCGGGAGGAAACATGAAATCATTGAAGGGAACAAAGATCACGTGGCTTGGACATGCGACCGTGCTGGTCCAGACTGCTAAAGGTACTAACATACTCATCGATCCATTTATTGAGCATAATCCTAAGTATCCCAAAGACTATGTGCTGCCGTCGAAGATTCATTACATCTTACTCACTCACGGTCATGGCGATCATATCTCCGATGTAGTTCCGGTGGCATAGAAGCACGGTTCAACCGTGGTAGCAATTTATGAGCTGGCAGATTATGTGACGGGCAAGGGAGTTGCAAATACAATTGGGATGAATCTGGGCGGAACGGTGCAATTGGATGATGTAGCGGCCACAATGGTCGAGGCCAAACACTCCGCCGGGGCGCAGGATGAAAGTGGAACGCACTATGTGGGAGTAGCAGCCGGCTATGTGTTGACCATAGCAGGCGGCCCGGTTCTCTATCATGCTGGAGATACAGCCGTATTTACCGACATGAATCTGATTCGCGAGCTATATCATCCCGAGTTGGCAATGCTGCCGATCGGCGGCCACTACACGATGGGACCGAAGGAGGCCGCGCTGGCAGTTAGTTACTTGAAACCGGCAACCGTGCTCCCATTGCACTTCGGCACATTCCCGCCCCTGACCGGAACACCTCAGGAACTTATCGCGCTTGTCGATGCCGGCGTCCAGGTTATCCAATGCGCGCCGGGAGATTCTATCTAGAGTAAAACGTAACTGCGTTCGGCCTCACAGAAAGGGAAACTGGGCCGGCGAGTAAGCCAGCCCAGTTATTTCCGAGGTTTGGCTACCTACCCGCCTTCTTCTGCAAAGCCCAGCGCCGCTTCACGGCTTCTGCAATGCGCTTCCGGCCTTCAGGGCTGAGGTTTCTTTTCTTCTTCCGGCCTCTCTTCTTTGCGGCAGGGGCCGCCGCGGACTTCTTGGCTTTCGGCGCGGCTGTGCCACTCAGCAGTGCGCGCGCCTGTTGCAACTGAGCGATCTCACGATCGATCTCTGCCAGAATGTTTGAAACTGCCACAGTCCCTCCTTTTGGTTCTTTGTAATTAGCTCACACCGGTTATGCCTGGGTGAAAAGTGCAGGACCAGCCGCTTGTTCTTGAAACAAGATACGCAACTGTAAACTCTTTTACAAATGAAAAATGCGAAGATAAAGCCGTGCCGAAGCACTTACTCGCAGATACGCACATTGCTCCGGAAGCACGGCGCGTAACTTCGCCGTACCTATCGCGTGACGACAGCGAATTCAGAATGCTATTCAGAACCTGATGACTTCGGCGAGGATGCAGGCGAGGGAAGCTCCGGCGCGGCTGGCCCTGAGGGGATTTTAGAAAGCGCCTGTCCGCCGATGCGCAGGGAGGCCGGAGATTCAGCCGCGCGATAGTTCCGCAGATCGCGAAGTATCTCCTGCTTCTCGCGTGCATACTGGCCGGCCAGCCGCGTGAGGGCATAAGTGATAATGTCGCTATGATGCAGGTCCGATACCGAAGGATCGCGGCGCATGTTCAGCCACAACCTGTGAACCAGTTGCACATCGTCGGGGCTGCAGGTTGGGCGCGTGCGGCCCAATGTAAAACACCTTCACACTCGCCGCTGGAATCGATGACATAGAAATTGAATTGGCGCTTCGGTTCCGGCAGCGCTTCCCATGCCTGACCCATGTAATAGGCCTGTTCCTCGGCGGTCAACTTGGTTGAAACTCCGGAGACGACAGAATCCACTTCAAGAGAGTTGGCGCCTTGCACAAGCGCGGCAAAAACATCTCCGGCGGGCACCACCAGCAGCGAAACTTTCTTGCCGAAGCTCTCAGCAACGAAACGGCCTTGGTGAAGACCATCTGCTCGTGCTCGCTGAAGCTCTGATCCTCGGCGCTCAGAAACTCCGGGCCGCCCGACGCCCATCATGCGGACGCTGATGACCACGACGTCCTTTATCGTCGGTGCTGGTGCGGGAGAGCGTCCACTTCAGCGCCAACGGATTGGCGGCGTCCCGCATGGTGACCATGATCGCCGCCAGGGCGAATGGCAGCCGACTCGCGGCTGATGGTGTCCTGATGCTCCAATTGGAAGTGGTCCTTCATCTGCCGCGCGGTGATCGCGTGCTTGCGCAGATTCTGCCGCTCAGAGATCGTGAAGATGATGAAGAAGGCTGCGGCAAATACACATGCCGCTCACCGTGGCGACCGATTTGGTAAATAGGTTGACGATCGCAGTGGAGAGCAGCACCATGAACACCGAGAGCAGTCCGACCGGGACTTCGGTCTTGCCGATGCGGATATTCGGAGGAACTTTCCAGCCCCGCTCGCCGTGATACTTCCAGCGAAGCACCAGCATGGCCAGGCTGTTGAAGGTGAACGACCAGATGACGCCGAATGCGTACGCCTCGCCCAATGTGATCACATTGCCGCGGCTGGCCACGATGGTAATCATCTGCAGAACGAATACAAGATTGACGATGCGATGGCTGGTGCCGAACTTGGGGTGCGGCTTGCGGAACCAGTCAGTCAGCACGCCGTCTTCGGCAACCCGCATCAGCACGCCGGTCGAGCCGATCATCGAGGTGTTGATGGCTCCGGAGAGGATCAGGAAGCCGACCAGCACTACAAAAATTCGGAACGCGATGCGCCAGAACATCGGCCCCACCATGTACATGGCCAGACCGGCAATCAGGTTGTCCTGATAAATGTGAGTGCGCTCCCACGTAGGAATCAGCATGGAGGCCAGCAGCGTTGCGCCGCCGGTAAAGATCAGGCTATAGATGGCAATGACGATTGCCGCGCGCTTCAGGTTCTTGAGCTTGGGGTGCTCGATCTCGCGATTGACCTGCGCCAGGCTCTCCTCGCCGCTCATAGCCAGCACAGAGTGGCCAAAGGCCATTAGAATTCCGAACAGGCCAAGAATTGGAACAAGTCGAGTTCCCTTGAGAAAGCCCAGCGCATCGCTGCTGAATTTGAGATTGCCGGCCGTCGGCGGGGGAGGCAGATGAGCGCCCGGCGTGAAAATCACCGAAAACACGCCCCAGAGCAACAGAATAATCACCATCACCGTGGTGATTTGCATCACCCGCAGAGCCTTGCCGCTGGACTCCTCGATGCCCTTGATATTTTGCCACCAGTAATAGATCGTTACCACAGCCGCGAAACACCGCCGAGGTGTGATTCATATCAAATTGAAAAGGGACATTCTGTGCAGTCCATCAGAGCCGGAGGAAGCCAGTGGCTGGTGTTCGCCACCGTCATCAGCTCGTTCATCAGGCCTGTAATATATTGCCCGGCGGAAACGCCGGAGATCGGTCCGGTAAGAATGTAATCGAACATCAACGCCGATACGCTGAGTTTGGCGAAGGTGCCTCCCAGGGCTTCTTTCACCACGCGATAAACGCCGCCGCGAGTAAACATCGAACAGCTTTCGACATAGACCGCGCGAACCGCAAAGCTGAACAGCATGATGCCGAGAATGAACCATGGCGCCGCCGCGCCCACAGCTTCTTCGGCAATGCCCCCGGCATAAAATGCTGAGGATCCAAGATCGCAGAGAACGATGGCCGCCGCACGCCAGAATGAAATGAACGTGAGCATCACTGAGGATGCCACGATGAGCCGGACGCGGTTGGAAGGTGGGGCTACGGTCGTTCGGGAAGATGCCATTTTAGGGTTGCCGGCTCTTTGGTCGGCGCTTCAAACTCGAGAGAGCGATATCATCGCCGGCCCTGCGGTGAGTCTATTTTGGAATGGAACGAGAGTCAACTCGCGATATAAGGATTGCATAAAGATGGCGTGAATAGCCGCTGTCAGTCTTTGCCGAAAAGCTCTTTGCCGTCTTCCCAAAAGCTAATCAACACGACCACGGCCGAGCCAGCAAGGCCGATGAAAAACATCGCGGTTCAGAATGTGCATTCCCAAAATGGCGAAGACCATAGACAGATTGTAACCTGTTCCGCAATTCTCTGCGACTCAAAATTGTCGATGCCGAAAGAATGGAACAAGCTTCCATAGTCGATCAGTTTGAAGGGCATACGTTTCAGCGTGAAGGGCACGGGCTTCAGCCCGTACATAAATCTGCGAGAAATGATTCTGGGATTTAGCCCTGAAGGGAAAGTTCCTTCAAACTGACCTGCCACCCAGCAGGCTGGTTGCTGCAACTCAGCGCCGGATGCGATAGACTCGCCCCTGTATGTCCCGCCCGTTTAGGAATTCGGGGTCTTGGCTATTTTGGATCGCCGCCGTAGTCTCCGCCGCTCTGCTCGAATTGCCGTTTCCGCTTGCCGGCCCGCTGCCCCGTATGGCGCAGCGTCTTTGCATGGTTCGGCCTGGTTCCACTTCTTTGGGCCATCCTGGCAAGGACTACGACGGACCAGCCGCGGCCTCTCCGTCGCGCCTTTCTTCTCGCCTATCTCTGCGGCTTCCTCTGGTACATCGGCAATTGCTACTGGGTTCGCGACACGATGTCGGGCTACGGCGACATGCCGCCTGTTTGCGCCCACACTGCTGCTGCTCGGATACAGCCTGGTGCTGGGGCTCTATTTCGGCTTTTTCGGCCTGGGCGTGATGCTGGTGCGCCGGGCAACGGGAAGCACGCGACTGGCGCTTGCGGCTGCGCCCGTCCTCTGGGCCGGCATTGAGCTGGCCGCCTCGCGCATTACCTGCGTGCCGTGGGATCAGCTCGGCTATTCGCAGGTCGACAACGCTCTCGTCAATCAGCTCGCGCCATGGACCGGCGTCTATGGCATCAGTTTTGTGCTGGTTGCGGTCAACGCGCTGATCGCTGGTGGCTGCTGGTGCTGGATCAGTCGTTCAGGCAGGCTGCCGTCGGGGATTGCCGGTGCGATCCTGCTGATGTTGGGTGGTGTGGGTTTGCAGTCGCACCACCCAAGCCAGCGCCCACAGCAACCGCTGTGCTGGTTCAGCCCAATCTCGACGTGGCTGCCGACAACCTCTGGCGCGGTCCCGGCGAGTGGGACCGGCATATTGCCGAGTTCGCCAAACTTGCCGACGAGCAATGCAAAACCTACATCGCCGGAATTCCGCAGACCGCTGCGCCGACAATCGTTCCGAGACTGCGTCTGCCCGCCGAATGCAACGCATCCCGATCTGGTCGCATGGCCGGAATCGCCTGCGCCGTTTGAAGAGCGGCGATCCCCGCTTTGAGCATTTGCTCGAATCAATCGCCCGCCATGAGCAAGCGCCCCTCGTCGTCGGCAACATCGGCACGGATTTGTCACCTGAAGACAGGCTCCTGGCACTACTACAATTCCGCAGCTCATCGTGGGCGCGGACGGCGGCCGCGTCGGCCGCTACGACAAGATTCACCTCGTCCCCTTCGGCGAATACATCCCTTTTCAGAATCTGCTTACCTTTGCTCACAAGCTCACCGGCCGCGTCTCTTCGTTCACGCGCGGCGGATGAGCGCAAGGTTTTTCGCCTTCCCACTCAGGATGGCCAGGCGCATCGCTACGGCGTCTTCATCTGCTATGAGGCGGTGTTTGCCGACGAGGTCCGTCAGTTTCCGCGAACTCGGCGCAGAGGTGCTCGTCAACATCAGCGACGACGGCTGGTACGGCGACACCAGCGCCCCCTGGCAGCACCTGAACATGGTGCGCATGAGGGCCATTGAAAACCGCCGCTGGATTCTGCGCGACACCAACAACGGGTGTCACGGCCGTGATCGATCCCTACGGCCGCGTGCGCCAGAGCATTCCGCGCCACCAGGTGGACGCGCTGCCCGCCGAGTACGGCTTCCGCGACGACATCACTTTCTACACCGCGCATGGCGACGTGTTCGGGTGGCTGTGTGCCATACTTGGGATGGGGATTGTTGTCGGAGCATTGCGCGCAAGTCTACGTCTCGGCATCGGATCCAAAGTTCAAATCAAAGTCAGGTCATAAGAGCAAACATGTCGTTGAACGATCTCGAATTCGCATATGCTCCCGTGCGCGACCAAGTCCGCGACCTGCGGGAGTATCTTTGACCCGGCTCGCATCCGCAGGGAACTCGCCGACATAGAAACAAAGCTGGCCGATCCGGCTCTCTGGACCGACACCGGTGCCAGCAAGCCGCTGATGCGCGACCGCAAGCGCCTTGAAAAACTTGTCGCCGACGACGAAGAACTGGTCCGCCGCACTGGCGACATCGAGGCCTATCTTCGACTTGGCCCGCGAGGGCGAAGACGTGCTGGCTGATTTAGAGCGTGACATCAAAGCCCTGGCGACATTCGCCGAAGAGCTTGAAGCGCGCACCATGCTCTCTGGCGAGGCCGATCCGCTCAACGCCATCGTCACCGTGCATCCCGGCGCGGGCGGAACGGAGAGCCAGGACTGGGCCGAGATGCTGATGCGCATGTACCTGCGCTGGGCTGAGCAGCAGGGCTTCAAGACCGAGATGAACGACTACCAGGACGGCGAAGAGGCCGGCATCAAGTCCGCCACATTCACCATCATCGGCGAATACGCCTTCGGGCAGCTGGCCGGCGAAAGCGGCGTACATCGCCTGGTGCGCATCTCGCCGTTCGATTCCGCCAAGCGCCGTCACACGTCGTTCGCTTCGGTCTACGTTTCGCCAGAAATCGACGAAACCATCCACGTCGATCTCAAGCTGGAAGACCTGCGCATCGATACCTATCGCTCCGGCGGCAAGGGCGGCCAGCACGTGAACACCACTGACTCCGCCGTGCGCATGACTCACCTGCCCACGGGCATCGTGGTGCAATGCCAGAACGAGCGCAGTCAGCACAAGAACCGCGAGAAGGCGATGAAGATGCTGCGCTCGCGGCTCTATGAATACGAGCTCGAAAAGAAGCGGGCTGTAAGCAAGAAGCTCGAAGACTCGAAGCTGGAGATCAACTTCGGCTCGCAGATTCGCTCGTATGTTTTGCAGCCTTACCGGATCGCCAAAGATCACCGCACCAAGGTAGAGGTGGGCGACGTGGACAAGGTGCTGGACGGCTACCTTGAGCCGTTCTTGCGCGGTTATCTGCTGGCCAAGCGCCGCGGAACCGCCGTTGCCGCTGAGGCCGACGACGAAATCGACGTATGAAACTCGGTTGCAAATCGCAGTTTCCGGAGGGAGCAGGGGGTTTCAACCCCCTGAAAAAAGGCGAATGCGTCAGGCCTTCAGGCCCTGGCCTTTGCCAGATTCGGACGAAACAATGAGCAACGATCCAGCTATCATCGACGAAATGCTTCGTGCCGCGAAGACGATCGCCGTCGTTGGCATCAGCGACAAAGCCTGGCGCGCCAGCCATAACATCGGCCGCTACCTCGCTGCCAACGGTTATCGCGTAATTCCGGTGAATCCGGCGCTGAACGAGGTGCTCGGCCTGAAATGCTACCCTGACCTCGAAGCTGCTCAGGCTGCCGCGCGCGATCAAACCGGCGCTGGAATCGACCTCGTAGACGTATTTCGCGCGTCCAAATATGTTCCCGCCATCGTCGACGATGTTATACGGCTGGGAATTCCATACCTATGGCTGCAGGACGAGGTGATCCACGAAGAAGCTGTGGCCCGAGCACGCGCCGCCGGAGTCAAATGCGTCCAAAACGATTGCATCTTCCGCGAGCACGCAGCACGCCCGGAATTGCACCCACGCGGGTAAAGGGAAAACTCAGTGCGACCAACGATCAACCCGGAGAGTCAAATCAACAGGAGTTACGACTTCGCCTTCATGCCCCTTGTCCGAATGATCTCCGTTTTTCTGCTCTCGTTTTTCGCTGGCCTGTCCGCACTGGCTGCAACAGATTCCGCCGACGCGCCGCACGTGCATTTGCGGCTCATTGTTTCTCAAGGGCTGAACCGTGGCGAGCCGGCAGACGCCGGGTTTTACTTCAAGCTCGAGCCGGGCTGGCATATCTACTGGAAGAACGCTGGCGACGCCGGCGAGCCTCCGCACATTCAGTGGACCCTCCCTGAAGGCATTATTGCCGGGGCGTTGCAGTTTCCCGCTCCGAGCCGCTTGCCGCTTGGCCCTTTGATGGACTTCGGCTATGAGGACGAAGTCCTTTTCCCGCTGACGTTCAACGTGGCGAAGACTGCAAAGCCCGGTCCAGCCACTCTTCACGCCAAGGTGGATTGGCTGGTTTGCCGCGCGACCTGCATTCCCGGCAAAGCAGAGCTCGAAGTGAGCCGGGACATTCATGACCACCCGGGCAAGCCAGCGTTGCCCGAGGCTGACGCCGAAATCTTCAAACGCTTTGTGGGACTTCTTCCGAAAGCTTTGCCGGCAAAGGACAAGGCGATCTTTCAGCCAACGAAAGAAGGCTTTCGTCTCGCCATCGAAACCGGCCAGACGGAGACCCAGGCTTCGTTCTTCCCGTCCGACGAGAACATTCTCGACAATCCCGCTCCTCAAAAACTTGCGCCGACGGCGAACGGCCTGATTCTCGATTTAAAAAAAGACGCGAGCCTTGCTGCTAATCCTGCTCAATTGAAGGGAGTTCTTGAGCTTTCCGGCGGACGCGCATTCGAACTCACCGCACTTCCCGGCAAAGCTATTGCTCAACCGCTTGCATTAGCCATCGCGCAGCCGGTCACCGGCTCGGCAACACCGTCGGGCGCACCGGATGCCGCGTCAACTTCCGCGCTAGCAGCCCCAAGCGGAGCCAGGCCATTCTCCTTGAGCGAAATGCTTCGTGTCTCTGGCTTGGCCTTTATTGGCGGCCTGATCTTGAATCTGATGCCTTGCGTCTTCCCGGTTCTGTTTCTGAAAGGGCTGGCGCTGGTGCACTCCGGGCACAAGGAACTGCACAAGCTCAGGACGCATGGATTCGTTTATACCGCCGGCATACTCGTTTCCTTCTGGGTACTGGTGGCCGTGCTTCTGGGGCTGCGCGCTGCTGGGGCAACGCTTGGCTGGGGATTCCAATTTCAATCGCCAATCTTTCTCGAACTGATGGCCGGGTTGCTGTTCTTCCTTGGGCTATCGCTTGCGGGTCAATTCGAGATTGGACTCTCGCTGACTAGCGCCGGCGGGGCGCTTGCCGCAAAGCAGGGCTACACGGGCAGCTTTTTCACAGGCGTATTGGCGGTGATTGTGGCCACGCCCTGCACTGCGCCCTTTATGGGAGCGGCTATTGGCTACGCTCTCGCCCAACCCGCTGGGGTGACATTTGCCGTCTTCACGGCGTTGGCTCTCGGGCTGGCCGCGCCTTATTTCGCGCTCACGCTGCATCCGGCCTGGACGCGCCTGCTGCCCAAGCCGGGCCCATGGATGGAGGTGCTGCGTCAAGCGATCTCAGTCCCCATTTTCATTACCGTAATCTGGCTGGCGTGGGTGCTGGCGCAGGCATATGGAGCCGCAATTCTGGCTGCGCTGCTGGCGAGCTTTTTGCTGCTTGCCATTGCCGGTTGGTTCCTGGGCCGCTGGCCGTTCAAGCGCTGGTCGACAACAGTCGCTGCCCTGATCCTGCTTGGCGTAATTGTCATTAGCATCGTTGCGCCCACCAAGCTGGCGGTAGCCTCCGAGACCTCAGCTGAGCATGAAAAATCCGGCCTTTGGCAGCCATGGTCGGCGCAGGCCCTCAGCCGTTCGCTTGCGGCAGGGCAGCCCGTATTTGTGGACTTCACCGCGAAATGGTGCCTGAGCTGCCAGGTGAATGAGCGCGTGGCTCTGAGCCAACCTGAAGTCGAGCAGGCTTTTCAAGCCAGGAATGTTGTCTTGATGAGAGCCGACTGGACCCGCCACGATGAAGCCATCACGCAGACCTTGACTGCCCTTGGTCGCAGCGGAGTGCCAGCCTACGCGCTCTACACGCCGGGCCAGAGCGAGCCCGTGCTCTTGCCGGAAGTGCTGACTCCTGGCATCGTCACCGATGCCTTGGATAAGTTGCCAAAGTCAGGGAAATGATCGTTGATACAAGCAGGTTCCATGCACAATTCGAGAAAATGCATCATGATTGCATTAGGGTTTCGGAGGTGAAGATGGCGCAGATTCTGGTTCGCAATCTTGAAGACCGGCTCAAAGGACGCTTGCAGCGTCGCGCCAAACAGCACGGCCACAGCATGGAAGCTGAAGCCCGCGAGATCCTGCGCAATGCGCTGAAAGACGGGGGACACGCCAGCGGTCGGGTTTGGAACGGCTTCTGTTGCTCTCTTCAGCGGGCAGGGAGTTTTTCTCGATGAGCCGATCGCGGAAATCCGCGGAAATGCGCATGCAGATACCGGACTTCGAATCATGATCGTTTTGGATACGAACGTGATTTCGGAAATCATGTTGCTGAGGCCGGAACGCCAAGTTCTCATTTGGCTGGACCGACAGCCTGGTTCCTCAATCTGGATCACCTCGATAAACATCTTCGAGACTCGCAGCGGGCTGCAATCGATGCCGGTGGGCCGGAGGCGGACCGCACTAATGGAGTTGTTTGAACGCTGGCTTGTCGAAGTCGTTCATGGGAGAATTGTAAACTTTGACGAATCGGCCGCTCGAAGAGCAGCGGAACTGAACTTGTTGCGGAAGGAAGAGGGCCGTCCGCTGGACTCGCGCGATACGATGATCGCCGGAATCGTATCGCCTCTCACGCTACGCTCGCCACGCGCAACGTCAAGCGCTTCGACGACATTGGATTGTCGGTCGTCAATCCGTGGGCGTAGGCCTCGTGCGCCATGCGTTCCACACAACCTTCAACTTCGCGCCCTCCCGCAATTGTCAGGCGGTGCCGTGGTTCCGGGCCCGAATCCGCCGAATCTCTTCCATGCGCTGCGCGAGCAGCTTTTCACGGCCTTCTTGCGTGGGCTGGTAGTAGCTGTGGCCGCGTAAGTGAATCGGGAAGGCAATCCATGTCTGCTACCCGGCCTTCTTGGTCGTGGGCGTAGAGGTAGCCCTTGCCGTAATCGAGTTCTTTCATCAGCCGCGTAGGCGCGTTGCGCAGGTGCAGCGGCACCGGCTCCTGGCGGGTGTGCTCGATCTCATGCTGCACGGCAGCGTATGCGGTGTAGACGGAATTAGACTTGGGCGCCAGCGAAAGATAAACGACTGCCTCAGCCAACGCCAGATCGCCTTCAGGCGAGCCGAGAAACTCCATGGCTTGCTTTGCCGATAGGCACAAATTGAGCGCCTCGGGAGCGGCCAGGCCAATGTCTTCAACGGCCATGCGCACCACGCGCCGCGCCAGATAGAGCGGATCTTCGCCGGCGGCAAACATGCGCGCCAGCCAGTAGAGCGCCGCATCGGGATCGCTATTGCGGACGCTCTTATGCAGCGCCGAGATGAGATTGTAATGCTCTTCGCCGGACTTGTCGTACATGAGCACGCGCTGCTGAATGGCCATGCCGGCCAGCGCTTTGTCGATATGCTTCGCACCGGCCCTTGCCGGATCGACTGCCAATTGCGCGGCCACTTCAAGCGTGTTGTATGCGCTGCGGCAGTCGCCGCTTGAATAGCTGGCAATCAAATCCAGCGCGTCGTCGTCCGCGGTCAGGTCGAGTGCGCCAAGGCCGCGTTCGCGGTCTTCAACGGCACGCCGCAGCAGCGCCGCAATCTGCTCTTCGGTGAGCGGCTCAAGCACATAGACGCGGCAGCGCGACAGCAGCGCGGAGATGATCTCGAACGATGGGTTCTCAGTGGTAGCACCAATCAGCCGTATGGTTCCGCGCTCGACATAGGGCAGGAAGGCGTCCTGCTGAGCCTTGTTGAAGCGATGAATTTCATCAACGAACAGAATGGTCCGCGAGTGCATCTCCGACGCTTGCGCGGCCGCGACCATCACCTGTTTGATCTCCTTAATGCCGCTCATCACGGCGGAAAACTCGATGAAGCTGGCTTTAGTGGTTTCGGCGATGATCTTGGCCAGTGTAGTCTTGCCCACGCCGGGCGGACCCCAAAGAATCATGGAGCCGGACCCCAGCCCGTCGAGACTGTCGCGTTCGATCTGAACGCGCAGAGGCTTACCGGGACCGACCAGGTGTTCCTGGCCACTCAGCTCCTCAAGGCTGCGCGGGCGCATGCGTTCGGCCAGGGGTGCGGTCCGCGGCAACCCTTTCGGGCCTTCGGGTTCTCCGTCAAACAGGCTCATTGATGGTCCCTCCGCTGCCGCGATGCTTCGTAGAGCAAAACGCTCGCTGCCACAGCCGCGTTCAAGCTTTCAACCGGTCCGGGGCAGGGAATTGTGATCGCCCCATCGGCCATCGCAGCCAGATTATCCGGCACGCCGTTTCCCTCATTGCCGATGAGCAGCGCCACCGGTCCCGCCAGGTCGACGAGATTGGCCGGCCGAGCGCGATGCGCGGATGCGGTCCATATCTTCACGCCCACATCCCGGAGCTGATCGAAGCAGGTCCTCTCACTTAACGTCAGCAACGGAAGACGAAACACGCTTCCCGCCGAAGCGCGAACTGCTTTCGGGTTCCACGCGCTCACCGTTCCGGGCAGGCAGACAATGCCATCGGCGCCAAATGCCTCGGCAGAGCGCAGAATCGTGCCCAGATTGCCGGGTCCTGCAGGCCGGCAAGCACCAGAACCAATGCCGCGGTCTTTCGCTGCCCACCGACCACGTGCGCCCAGGTCCAGTCCGGCATCTCAACCAGCGCGGCAATCGGCTGCGGCGTCTCGGTCGTCAGCGCAGCGTCGAGCAGCTCTCTCGGCAGCAGCAGCATCTCGGTATCCTGGCGGCAAGGCGAGTGATTCGAGCAGATGCTCCGCGCCCTGCGCCACAAAGACGCAGTCTACGCGCAGTCCCGCCCGCAGCGCCTCTTCCAGCAGGTTCGGCCCTTCGATACCGGCCAATGCACGCCCTTCGCCGTCTGTCTCGCGAAGCGGGCTGGGCCAGCGCCCGTCGCAATTCCTTCAGCCGCGCATTCTGTTTACTCTGTACAATGCGAACAGGCATCTGTCGGAAACCTGTGCGTCCTTAGCCGATTTTAAGCCGTTTGCGCCGGGCGGAATCGCTCTGAATGCTCCGGCTTAACTTGCACCGCGGCTGGTGCTGTGATAGCTTCCGTCTTTACAGCATCTCCATTCGAGAACTGAGGTAGGCCTGCTTGTCCGCGGAAATTTTGCGCGTCCATCCCGACGAACCCCAGCCGGACCGGATCGACTACATCGTCTCCTGCCTGCGCAAGGGCGACGTGATCGCCCTGCCGACGGATACCTTCTACGGCCTGGCGGTTGACCCCGTGAATCTGCGTCGCTGTTGAGCAGATTTACAAGATCAAGACACGCCAGAAGCACAAGCCGCTTTCGCTGCTGATCTCGGCTCTTTGGCGCAGGCCTATGAGCTGGCGCGCGACACCGATCCGCTGCTCGACAAGCTCGCCGACCGTTTCTGGCCCGGCCCGCTGACCATCATCGTCCGCGCCGGCACCAAGCTGCCGCTTGCGCTCCACTGCCAACACCGGCAACGTCGCCCTGCGCGTGCCCGATGCCGCCATTCCGCGCGCCGTTGTGGAGCGTTTGGGCTGCCCATCACCGCGACCTCGGCCAATCTGCAGGGAGCGCCGAGTGTACCTACGCAGCCTGCGTCCGCGACCAGATCGGCGACCGCATTCCGCTGATCATCGATGGCGGCCCGACAGGCCGTTCCCAGCCAACAACCATCGTCGATCTCTCGCTTGGCCCCGGCCGCTGGGAGATTCTGCGCGAGGGCGCGATTCCAACGCACGAAATCGTAATGGTCTTGCAGAGGTGAAAGAGCAGGGATCAGGGGGTAGGGAAAAGGGAACGCGGGACGGAAGAGCACGACCTTCTCATTTTTTCCGAATGCAGATCGTTCATCACAAGAAAAACTGTTCTCTGTTCTGTACTCCCTGTTCCCCGCACTGAGAAGGTGCGCATGATGCGCCGGGCCAAGCCCAAAAAACGCCGCAATTGGATACTGCGCGCAGCGCTTGTGCTGCTGCTCGCGCTGGCGGTGGCGTATCTTTGCCTGGTGCCACTGGGTCTATGTCCAGATTGAGACCTACGCGAACCTTGACCAGGCCGCGCCTTCAGACGCGATCGGCGTTTTTGGCGCGGCCGAGTACGACGGTCGGCCTTCCCCGGTGTACCGCGCCCGCCTGGACCACGCGCTCGCGCTCTATCGGCGGGGCATTGCTCCGCTCATCATCACCCTCGGCGGCGCGGGCGGCGACGCATACTCGGAGGGCGCCGTGGGCGGCGAATACCTGATGGGAATGGGCGTTCCGGAAGACGCTATTATTGCCGAGACCGAGAGCCGCAATACGGAAGAATCGGCTCGCCGCATCGCCGTGATCGCCCGCGCCAACGGCTTGCGGCGGCTGGTCATCGTCAGTGACGGAACGCATATGTTCCGGATTCACGAAATATGCGCGGCAGACGGCCTCGACGTGCTGACTTCACCCCGGCCACAAATCGCGGTGCCAGAGGCCTCGCAGGAAGCCGAGCGCTTCGCCCACGAGATATTGAGTTATACGCTCTGGCGGCTGGACCTGCATTGAAATCATTGCTTCAGCCGGATCATGGGAAACTGGTCCATTCCGGTGTGCACAAGAATCGCCAGCACTGCCAGCGCGAATGCAGCCGCACTGGCAGTGGAAAGAAAATTTACCGCGTCATTGTTAAGCCAGCCGCGCCGCTCCAGCGTCGCTCCCAGCAGGCTGTCGAAAAACATGCCGAAAACGGCTCCCGTGCCACTAATCCAAAACATGGCGAAGCCGCCACGCATTGCAAATGCGCCAAGCGCCGCCACAGTTCCAGCCGCGGCCAAACCGGCCAGTGACCCCGCCAGGCTGATCGCTCCATCCTTACCAACATCGACCTGTCGAAAGGTGGTCAACATGCGCGGGGGTCCGCCCAGAACCTGTCCTATTTCCGACGAGACGTATCTGCCGCGGCTTCAGCCAGCGCCGCCAACGGGATTGCAAACATCGACATAGTCATCAGGGTAGCGCCAGCAAACAAATTGGAGTCAGTCAGCCACGACTGGACAACTTCATTTGAGGCCAACGCCGCCACGCCAAGATTTGCAGCCACCTGTGACGCGTTCCGGCCTTGCCGCTTTTCCGCTGTTCCCAATCGCTCCTTTTTTTTTCGCCCCAGTTTTGTGCCAACCCAGGCGAGCAGCGAGACGGCCAGCACCGGCGGCAGTGCCGTTTGCCATGGTGCATACGGAAATATCACCGTCGAAAACATGAGGTTTGCGGTGATAGCGGCACCGGCCGCTGCTCCTGCGGGCGTGGCGGCGTGAAGCTTCAGCACGATGAGGCCAAGCACCAGGCTGAGGCCGATCGTCCAGATGGCCACTGGAGCCGATTGCGTTGCCCACCAATGACCCTGCAAAACCAAGCCGGCGCCGACAATGGGAATCACCACGAGCAGCACCGACTTCGATTGCCAGGCCAAATTCGATTCCGGCATTCGCTTCATTTGATCCTCTCTTCATCGTATCGTTCGGCTCCCGGGTCTTCTGCCGCGGCGAACGAAACTGCGGCCAATCTGGCGTAGCCGCCACACACCGATTCCGCGCTGTTGTTTTGAATCGGAGTACTCGCAGCAATGACCTGCGCGGGTCGATACCCTTCTGCTCCTCGCCCGCGTCTAACCCCCGGCTGCCTGATTTACAATCACCAAGTAAGCAGGAAAGAACTGAATGAGGTTTTTCTTCATGAATTTAGGCCATACGCGCCTGCGATTGGCCCAGGCGGGCGCTGTCGTCACTGCTGTTTCCTTGATTGCCGGTTGCGGCGCGGCCTATCGTCCAGTGATTACGCCCGTAAATTCCAGCGGCCCTGCCGCGCAGCCGACCTCGTACGCGGTTGTGGTTTCGGCCCCGTCGCCGACCGCGCCCGGAATCGCAACGATCATTGATTACTCCGGCGATTCGGTCCTGGCCTATGCTGCCATCGGCCCCGGGCCCAGCGTCTTCACCATTGACGAGGTCGGCGCCAATGGTTACACCATCAACAGCGATGGCACCTTAAGCAACTTCCCAATCTCTCCACAGTTGCAGGAGAAGCAAGTGAGTTTCTCCACCCTGGCGCCCAATTCTGAGCCAGTGAATCTTTTTTCGCCCTCCGCGGAACTCTGGGCTGCCGATCTCAATGGCAATGATATCGATTTGTTTCAGAACATTCCTGAGTCATTCAAGCTCGCCATTCCCCTCGGCCCGCATCCACGCCAATAACCGTCGTCGGCCCCAGCGTTATCGGCCAGCGTAACTACGCGATCAGCCAGAACATTCCCAATGCCAACCTCACCGGCGGCGCCGGCCTGGTATGCAACCTCGCGCCGACCACCGGTCCCATCGGTACGGCAGACCGCGATTGAGATCGCGACCTTTACGGTTTCGACGAACATTCCGGTAGGTAAATGCCCTGTTTATGCCGTGCAGAATGGTGACAATCGGCGATTCTTCGTATTGAATCGCGGCGACGACACGATCACGGTAATCAACAGCCAGCTCAACACGCTGAATCAATGCGCTCCGTTCCTGAACCAGAGCGGACAGACGGTCACCTGCCATCCCACGTTGCCGCTTTCTCTCGGCGCCGTGGCCGCAACTGGCATTACGCCGCCAAACGGAACCGCAGGTATGACCAACACGGCCGGCCCGGTCTATGCCGAGTACAACTCTGCAACTGCCCAGCTCGTCATCGCCAACTATGACGGCGGCACCATCAGTGTGATCGATGTGAGCGAAGATGAATACGGTAACGACAGCTCAACGTTCGGCACAACGTATACGATTCCAGTGGGCAAGAATCCCGCCAGCGTGACTGTTCTCTACGACGGCAGCCGCGCATATACGGCCAACCAGTCAGACCAGACAGTGACCATCGTGGATCTATCCAGCCACAAAGTTGAAAAGACGCCGCTGCCAGTCATAGGCCATCCGCGCACCGTGGTCTCCACTGAGAATTCGGAGTATGGCAAGGTCTACGTTGCCTCGCCCGACAGTCCATATCTCACCATCATTCGCACCGACCTGGACATTGTCGACACAACCGTTCTGGTTGAAGGCAACGTGGTAGATGTTCGAGTCACCACTCAAAACGGAACGTCGGGAAACACCACAAACGTGAGCCGCGTTCCCGGTTGGGGACAGCCCTGCAATTTGCCGCCCACGGCTTCTAACCCTACACCCGCACCTACAGGGACTCAGACTTTGCTGCAAGCCTGCCAGGCCATTCCATAAAGCTCATCTGAACAACTGTGAGTGAAGCAGCCAGAGGAGGTTCCCCGAAAGGAGAACGCCTTTGGCTGCTTATTTGGCGGGCGAATCGACAACGACGATGACAGCCGGCGAAAAAATGCGTGTGGACCTCCTGTTGGTCGAGCGTGGGCTGGCACAGAGCCGCGAACGTGCCCGCGCCTACATTCTTGCCGGGCGTGTACTGGTGCGCGAGCAGAAGGTCGACAAACCCGGCACAACGGTTCCAGCCGATTCGCCCATCCGGTTGCTGGGCGAAGAGCCGCTCTATGTCAGTCGAGGCGGCCTCAAGTTGGCCGGCGCTCTGGATCACTGGCAGATTTCAGTAAGCGGCAAGGCCTGTCTCGACGTTGGAACTTCCACTGGCGGATTTACGGATTGCCTGCTGCAGCACGGTGCAACGCACGTGACAGCGGTTGATACCGGCTTCGGCCAGATTGCCATGAAGCTGCGCAACGACCCGCGCGTGCGCCTGCTGGAGCGGAAAAACGCCCGCCTGCTTCAGCCGGGATCGCTGGCTATACCGAATGAGGATAGATTGGATCCGATGAAGGGTAGGGGATCTACTTTGAAGGGTACAGGCTTTAGCTCGAAGGGTGCCGGCCTCGGCTCGAAGAGTACGGGCTCTAGCCCGTACATCAATGCTGCAAATGGAATTGGGGCTTCAGCCGCCGAGGGAACTCCGGAGCTTGAATTCCTGACCATGGATGTTTCGTTCATTTCCGCGACCTTGCTGCTGGGACCGGTGCTAGCTGCTGCGCCTGCGCTCACTCAGGCCGTAATCCTGGTCAAGCCACAGTTTGAAGCTGGCCGCGAACACGTCGGCAAGGGAGGCATAGTCCGCGACCCTGAAGCGCATAAGCTGGCCGTCGACAAGGTGGCTGATTGCATCCGATCGCTGGGCTGGCAAGTGGTCGAGATAATTCCGTCGCCCATTACCGGCGCAGAAGGCAACCTGGAGTTTCTGCTCTACGCACAGCGGTGTTAGAGTTAAGGCGCCATGGAGCTGAAGGACCTAAGAATTGAGGAACTGAGGAGTATGTGGGCGCTGCGAAAGATTAATGGCTCGCAAGCGCCTTCTGCCCCACCGCAGGTGGTCCGTTACACTGAGACTGCATGATTCGCGTCGCGATTGTTTGCAAACCGCAGAAGGAAGAGCTGGTTCGGCTTTTGCCGGAGCTGATCGCGTGGCTGCGTCAACACAACTACGAGCCGGTGCTGGACCTCGAAGCCGGCCAATACACCAGCGACGCGCCCGCTGTGGACCGGGCCGCTCTGCCCGCCCTCGACCCTGGGTTGGTAATCGTTCTTGGCGGTGACGGAACGCTGCTCTCGGTGGCTCGGATCTTCGCCGGAAGCGGCACGCCGATCCTAAGTGTGAATTTAGGCTATCTCGGCTTCCTGACCGAAGTCCGCCTGGCAGATCTCTATTCGACGCTGGAGAGCTGGTGTGACGATTGTCACAGCATCGATGCCAGGGTCATGCTGCATGCCGCGCTCTGGAGAGCAGGCATAATTCACTCGACCTATGAGGCGTTGAATGACGTAGTCGTCACCAAAGGCGATATTGCCCGCATGGGCGACTTCGCGGTGGAACTGGATGGCAAGAGCGTAGCCCGCTTTCGCGCTGACGGCGTCATCGTCTCCACTCCAACCGGCTCGACGGCCTACACGCTGGCGGCCAATGGTCCCATTCTGACGCCCGATGTAGATGCAATGGTGGTAACACCGATTTGTCCCCACCTGCTCACCCTGCGGCCCATCGTGGTGCGCGGCGATGCGTTTCTCACAGTGCGCATCGAAGGCATTCCGAATCAGGCGCTGCTGACCGTCGACGGGCAAAAAGCGGTTGCTTTGGAACTGGGAGATGAGGTGCGTTGCCAACGTTCCACTTTTACGGTCAATCTGGTCCGCATGAGTGAGAGCAGCTTTTTTGAGGCGCTTCGCAGCAAGCTAAGCTGGGGCGAGCGGTAGCAGCTTCCATGCTCAAACCTGGGTGCGCCGTTGTTGGAGCGTCTTGCGAAAGGCGGCATAAGAACTCGGTGCCCCACCCACGCGACGTTTCTGCTTGAGTGGATTTCGTGGGATCGATCAACTTGGCTGCATTCAGCCCACGTCGCTGTATCAAACAGGGGAGAGGCGGGGCTTGAAATCCCGCATAAAGTCGACGGAACGGGCGTGGACTCTAGCCTTGGAAAAGGCTACTTTCCCAGCTCGCCAAGCAGCACTTTTGCCTTGGCCGCCAGCGTGCTGGCGCCATCTAAATCGCCCGTGGCAAGCGCTTCTCGCGCCTGCTTCAGAAACTCCCTGATGCGCGATGCCGTTTTCTGCTCCTGATCGTTCAATGCCCGATTGATTCCATTCAGGCCCCGCTCAGTTGCCGCGATCGAATCAAGTGTCTGCTGTCGCAAGTCGGAAGAATTCCCTGTGGATAGCTGCCCGATGGCGCTGACAGCCGGCATTTCAACGGGCGCAGGCTGCGTATTGTTCGCAACTTGCTGCGTAGCGTCAGCGGCAGGTGGGGCATTCTTGTTAACCGGCCTGCGGCGCCTTACCGGCTGCTTCGGCGCTTGCTCCGCCCCAGTGTCCGGAGCGAGCGGCACGTTTGGAATCATTATTTGCGAAAGCTCAGGCTCGACGGTCTGCACCTCCGGCATGGGAACGGTGCTTGGCGGTGGCAAATATTGCGTTATGTTGATCGGGCGGGATTTATGGAAGAAGCAACCCGTTAGCAACAACGGCAGCAGCAACGCGGTGCTCCTGGCAAGCAACCTCATCCTCCCGACCCCTTCTCTCTTTGAACGCCGGCCGGTTGAAGATGCCGGCGCGTCCATTCCGTGGCGGCAAGTGGAATTCGCAGCAGGAATTCCGTTCCACTGCCCACATTCGATTGTACTTCTATGCTTCCATGATGTAACTGGAGAATTCGGTAAGTCATGGCCAGGCCGATCCCGCTGCCACCGCTCTTGGTCGTGAAATAAAGATCGAATATCTTGTCCTTGATCTCGTCCGGAATTCCAGAGCCCTGATCCGCGATGCGCAGAACGGCAAACTTGCGGTCTTCAGTCAGCGAGACTTCCAGCGTACCCCCTTCGGGCATGGACTGTGCACCATTCTGAATCACATTGAGCGCCGCCTGCTTAAGCAGATCTGCATCGCAATTCGCCATCAGAGGGTTGCGCGGCATTTGGCTGACAAGCGTGACGTTGTGAGTAGAAAGTTCCTCCGCAGCCAGCGCCAGCACGTCGTCGATGACCGAGCGCAGATCCTGTTCGCGGAGTTGAAGTTCGACCGGGCGCGTGAAATCCACCAGCATCTGCACCACGCGATCGAGTCGGTGAATCTCCGCGTCGATGATATCCAAATGTCGGGAAGCCGGAGTGCTGGTGGCGCCGAGTTTGCTCTTCAGCAGTTCCAGGTGCACCACGATGGCGTTAATGGGATTCTTGACTTCATGGCCCACGCCCGACGTGAGCCTGCCGATTGCCGCCATGCGACGTGAGAGCTCCAGTTCCGACTCGATCTCTTCGGCGGATTCGAGATCGTGCAGAGTGATCAGCGCGCCCAGCCCCTGCCGTGTTTTGTCATCGTGAATAAAGTCGACCGAAGCCTGAATCCGTCTGCCAGTCTCGGTTAGAACCTCTTCCTGGATCAGGTTGATGCCCGCTTCGAATGCATCGCGCAAAGTTCGGCCAAGCACCGTCGAACGATCGAAGATCTCGCGCGCATGCCTGCCCAGAATGCCGCCACCTTCGACGCGAAGAAATCGCCGCGCCGCCTCCGACACCAGCACCGCGCGCCCGTCACCCGTAAACAGCAGAATTCCGTCCTGCAGATTGCCCAGAATCTGGTCGAGATTCTCCTTCAATGCGGAGAACACCTCTTCCACATTGCGCATGCGCTGGCCGATGCGCTCAATCTTGCTGGAGACGCGAGCCGCCATATCCTGCTTGTCCTGATTGCTCTGCTTGCCGGGGTCTACAGCCGGACCCAGGGCCTCGCCAGCAGCGGTCAACATATCCAGCTGCATGCTGATCTTCTCCATGGGCCTGAGCGCACCGTTGCTCAGCAGGAAGGCGGCCACAAGCGCTGCTATCAGCGCAAAACCCATAAGCGAAAACGCATCCCTCAGCCATGGCGCATAGAAAGCGCGCAACAGCGACGTGCGCACGCCGACATGCACGGTCACAAATGGCTGGCCATTTCGTTCGATCGGAACAACAACATCGAAGACCGTCGGCGGGCCGAAGACCGCTTCGAGCAACTGGAAGTCATCGGCGTGAAGCAGTTGGTCGTAATTCGGCCTGACCGGCAGCGGCTTGTCTTCGTTCTCCGGATTGGTGCTCAGCAGCGTGCTCGATTGCGCGTCGCCGATGTTGATGTCGTAGATCGTCAGCGAGTAGCGGTTGACCGATTCAATCACCGCCTGCAGCGCCGCGTTGTTGCGCACCGCATCACGCTTCAAGGTTGCGCAACTGCGCCGGATTGTTAGGATCGACCGTCTGGTCCTTGAGCCCGCTTTCAAGAGCATTGCGCAAGGCAAATTGAATCTGATCCGCAACCATGCGGTTGGTGTCGTAGGACTGCTGCACGGCCGAGATGCAGCAGTTGAGTGACGTAGACCAGCGAAAGCAGTCCGGAGATGAGAAACACCAGGATCGGTGATGGCCAGAACGAGTTTGGTCTTAAGGCGCATCGATCAAGCCCTGCAGGTCCTCGCGTACGCGTCCGTACTCTTTGAGTTTGTTGTGCAGCGTCTTGAGGCTCACACCCAGAATCTCCGCGGCGCGGGTCTTGTTCTGCCCCGTCGCTTCAAGGGTGCGCAGAATCAGCAGCCGCTCGGCCTCATCCACGGTCGTGCCCACATGCACCGGCACCGCACCTGGCATCCGAGCGCCTGCAGCGCCTGCTATCCTGCTTTCTCCAAATCCGGGAGGCAGGTGGCCGACATCGAGCGGTGCGCCGTCAGGGCAGAGAATCACCGCCCGCTCAATCGTGTTGCGCAGTTCGCGGGCATTGCCCGGCCAGTCATAGGCCATCATCCGGTCAAGCATCGACGGAGCCACGCCGGAGACCCTGCGCCCGTGCTTCTCGTTCATCTCGCTCAGCATCGCTTCCACCATGGCGGGCAGATCTTCCATGATGTTCGCGCAGCGGCGGCATGGTGATATTGAAAACATTGAGCCGGTAAAAAAGGTCGGCGCGCAAGTGCCCATCGGCAACGGCCGACTTTGGATCGCGATTGGTAGCCGCCAGCACCCGCACGTCGATCTCCTGCTCAGTGCGCGCGCCCAGCCTGCGCAGCTTTCGCTCTTCCAGCACACGCAAGCAGCTTGGCCTGTGTGGCGACAGGCATCTCGCCCACTTCATCCAGCAGCAGCGTTCCTCCGTTGGCCAGTTCGAAGCAGCCGGCTCGCCGTTCCACCGCGCCCGTAAACGCGCCTTTCTCATGGCCGAAGATTTCGCTCTCAATCAGCGTTTCCGGAATCGCCGCGCAGTTCACCGCGACAAACGGCCGCGCCTTGCGCGGGCTCAGGTCATGCAGCGTGCGCGCCACCAGCTCCTTGCCGGTGCCGCTCTCGCCGGTGATGAGAACTGAAACATTCGATGGCGCAATCTGCTCGATCAATCCGAAGATTTCGCGCATCGATCGGGAGTTGCCCACCAGCGCGCCCAGCACTCCGGTCTCGCGCAGCCGCCGCCGCGCCACTTCCAGCTCGATCTGTGTGTCTCGCTGGCGGGTGGCGTTTGCCAGAATGGTGCGCAGCCGGGTGGCGTCGACCGGCTTTTGCAGAAAGTCGTACGCGCCCAGCTTCATCGCTTCGACAGCCAGTTCAATGGAGCCCATCGCGGTGAGCACCACCACCGCCAGATTGGCCGTGAACGCCGATCCCTCTTCGGCAAGCTTGGTCAAGCAGGCCAATGCCATCCAAGCCGCGGCATCTTCAGGTCGGTGACCACAATGGCCGGATCCCAGGCCAGCGCCTTTTCCCAGCCCTCGATGCCATCGCGCGCGGTCTCCGTGCGGTATCCCCATCCGGAGATCAGCTCCGCAAGCCCCATCAACGCGTGGGGCTCGTCTTCAACAATCAGCACTTTTACGGAGCTTTCCATTGATGAGTCAATCCTGTTGTTCGCCAACCCTTTACTCTAGTTTACTTTCTATTACGCGCACACGTTGGTGGCGCGCCGGCACTTTTGCCCCGGTGGTCACGCCCGGGCTCATAGCATTGGCCACAGTCTCTCGTCGTCTGCCCGCTTCGCGGTTGCCTCTCGGACCGCCTTCATTGGCTCCGCCAATCGCGGATCGTCGCGGCTCAGCACGCGCGGCGAGTGGTAGATTGCGTTGGCCTGTTCAAGCGTGTTTCCAGAGCGAATAAATTCGCTCCAGGTCATAAAGTAGGTCCAGCGCGGCTGTCTTTCAAGCACCTCCGGACTCGGCATTCCACCCACTTCAGCCAGCGCAATCGGCTTGCCCGCGGCCAAATCGAGCATCTCGGTGTAGTAGCTCTGCTTGAACTCGCCGTAAATATCCATGGTCACCAAGTCGGCGAATTCCGGCCCGGGATAGTAGTCGCTGATCGCGCCGGCATTGACGCTGGGTGCATTAACATTCCAGACCCACACCAGGTTATCCAGATGATGAACGTTGACGAAGCGGTCGTAAATCATCCGGTACAGCGCCGCGGAACCATCCTTACCCGGACGCCCACCCCACCAGAACCAACTGCCGTTCATCTCGTGATAGGCGCGGAAGAGCACCGGAACATGCGCATCGCGCAGTTGGCTCAGATACCCGGCCACCACATCCACCTGCGCGCACCAGCGCTTATTGAGCGGGCTGCCGGGGGTCAGCAGTTCCTTCCATTCATCGTCTGTCAGATGGCCTTGGACGCTCTCGTGGAACGTGACCGGCTCGGCGTCCGTGGGCCTGACTTCATGCCAGGTGAGCGTGATGACCGCTCCGCTGCGATATTGCCGCTCGACTTCCTCGATCATGGCAGGCCGCGAAAGCACTGAGTCTTTGTCGTCCCCCGCCGAGAAGCCAAAGTCCTGTCCAAACAGACCGGGATACTTTCCGGTCAGGCCGTAAGCCAGGTCAGTCCATCGCGAGCCGTCGTTGGGATAATTGTGTTGGCCGGCGATGGTCGCGTTGCCGGAAATGGAAACCAGGAAAGCCAAAAGCGCCCGCGCCTCCGGTGTTGCGTGCGGGTTCACCGGCTCCGGCGATGACTGAATAACTGTCTGCGCCGCCGCGCCGCCGCCCAGTGCGGCAGCCAGAACCCCTGTTGCAATTCGCATCATACGCAGTGTGTTCATTCTGATCATCCAGACACAACCTCTCGCGGTGCGAATTATAAATTGCATGGTCATCATGCGGGGTTTTTGCCGATCACGAGCCTGCTGCTTGCGCTAACCTGCCTTCTCAGTCAGTTCCGCCCAGCGAGCGTAAAGGGTGTCGTTCTCATGCTGCGCTCGATCCAGCTCAGCCAGCGCTTCTTCGAGAGCCGTAGCATTGGTCGCGATCTCCGGTTGCTCAACGCGATCGCGCGCCGCAGCGAGGCGAGCGTCGGACTCTTCCACGCGGTGCTCAATCGCCGCGAACTCGCGCGCTTCAAGATAGGAGAGCTTCTTTTTTGCGCCCGAATTTGAAGCCGGCACAACTCCTGTCCGTTGAGTGGAGCTTGAACCGTCTGCACGTCGGCCTGCGTTGCCTTGTCCGTTTTGAAGGCCGTCCTGCTCTTCAATCCAGTCTTCCCACTGCGCATAATCGGCAAAGCGGCCGGTATGGCCTTTCCCGTCGAGACCGAGAACCGTCGAGGAGACGCGGTTGAGCAGATAGCGGTCGTGCGTCACCAGCACCAGCGCGCCGGGAAAGTCGAGCAGGTTTTCTTCGAGAATTTCCAGCGTCGGAATGTCCAGATCGTTGGTCGGCTCGTCGAGCAGCAGAACGTCTGCCGGCTCCAGCATCAGCTTGGCAATCAGCACGCGCGCTCGCTCGCCGCCAGAGAGATTGCGTACCGGCTGGTTGAGCTGCTCGCCGGTAAACAGAAACCGCGCCGCCCAACTGGCCACATGCACGGTGCGCCCCTGATAGATGACGCCGTCGCCCTCCGGCGCAAGCGCGCGCCGCAGCGTCAGGCTCTCGTCGAGCTCGCGCATCTGGCTGAAGTAGACCAGCCGCAGCGCTTCGGCGCGGCGAATGCGTGCCCTCGGCAGGCTCAAGTTCGCCGCGCAGCAGGCGCAGGAGCGTGGTTTTGCCGCTGCCGTTCGGTCCCACCAGGCCCACCTTCATGCCCGCCGTGAGGATGAAATTGAGGCCGGTGAACAGCCGTCGAGGCGGCTGCAATTTGCCGGATTCACCGAGCTTCGGCTTGTCCGATCGGTCGATCGCCGCCTCGGAACATCGCAGGCCACGTCGTTGAACTCGACCAGCCGCTTGGTCTTGCGCTGGCTGGCTTCAAAGTCGATGCCCGCCGAGTTGACCGCCGTGCGCGAGTCCATCGCCGCCAGTTGGCCGATCATCGCGTTGGCGGTGTCGATGCGCGCCTTCGATTTTGTGGTGCGCGCCTTGGGGCCGCGGCGCAGCCATTCGATCTCCGTCTTCACCTGATTGCGCAGGCTCTCCTGCTGCTTGCTCTGCGATTCCAGATACGCCTGCTTCTCTTCGAGAAAGCGGCTGAAGGTTCCCTTCACGCGCAGCAGTCCGTCGGCAAAGACGCGGTTCAGCTCGATGATCTGGCTCGATGTGGATTCAAGAAAATAGCGATCGTGGCTGACGGTCACCGCGGCGAATGAAGAAGAGGCAGCAGCTCCTCAAGCCACTCAATGCCGGCCAGGTCGAGGTGGTTGGTGGGCTCGTCGAGCAGCATCACTTCCGGCTCGATGACCATGGCCTCGAGTAATGGCCAGCCGCTTGCGCCATCCGCCGGAGAGCGAGGCGGCCTCGGCATCGAGGTCGGCAAAACCGGCGCGGCCGGCGAGTTCGCGCAGCCGGCCTTCGCGCTCGGCTTCATTCACATGCGCGGCGGCCAGGCGCCTGCTCCAGCACCTGCCGGATGGTGAGGCCGGCGGCAAACCGCGAATCCTGCGGCACATAGGCAGCGCGGGCGCGCTTGCGCACGGCCAGTTCGCCCGAGTCCGGCTCGACCTGCCCGGCCAGCAGCGCCAGCAGCGTCGACTTGCCCGCGCCATTGGGGCCGATGAGGCCGATGCGTCGCCGTCTTCGACGGTGAGCGAAATATTGCGAAACAGGGGCGTTGCGCCAAATTGCTTGGTCACGGACTGCGCATTGAGAATCGGAGGCATCTCCTCAAGACTACCGTGCCGGCCCATTCAGCGAAAAATTGGGTCGTGTAGGCGCCCGACGTTCGGCGAGCAGGGAAGAACTACAGCCGCTCTGCCGTTCCGCCCCACTCCGCCGGATCAGCATCCGCCACTGACTGCGTAAATCTCCACGAGTGTCCGGCGAAGTCGTCAGCGCTATATTGCCGCTCCCCGTACGGATAAGTTGCCGGGTCTTGTGTGATCACCGCGCCATGCTCGGTGGCTCGCTTGCAGTGGGCATCTACATCCTCCACGCGAACCATGATCGAGTGGCCCATGCCCAGCTGCGAGTTGACCTCGTTATGGCGCATTTCCGTTACGATCACCGCTCCATCGCCCACGTTCAACTGCACACGATGGTCACCGATGCGCAGACGCACGCTGAATCCGAATGCGTCGCAAAGCCAGGCCGCGGCCTGATTCACGTCTGGATAAGCCAGCACTGGAATCACTGTGGCGTGAGGTATCGATCGGTTAGATAGCATTCTGTTCCTCTCTCGACCATTATGGGGCCATACACTTATCTCATGCTGGATTATGAAATTTCCGCCGCCGCCGCTGCCTCGCTGCTGAGCGAAGGCAACGCCAAACTGATCGATGTGCGCGAACCATGGGAGTTCGCGACGGCGCATGTCGAGGGCAGTCTGCTGATGCCCATGGGCGACGTGCCGGCTCGCGCTCACCAGGAACTGGATCCCGACGAGCGACTCGTCGTCTTCTGCCACCACGGCTTGCGTTCGATGAACGTGACGGTCTGGCTGCGCAACCAGGGCTTTGAGCAAGCGCAGTCGATGCGCGGCGGGCATTGATGCCTGGTCGGCGAGGTCGATGCGACGTGGCCGATACTGAGCCAAGACTAGCTCACGTTCAGAGCGACTGGCGGCTCGGACGGCCTATACTTTCTTTGATCGCATTATTTTGAAAGGAGCCGCTTGAATGTCTTCGTCTGCTGTTGCTTATGCCCGCCAAGAATCACCCCCGATTTCTGGATGAGCTGAAGGCGCTTGCTGCGCATTCCATCCGTCTCCACGCTGCCCGAGCACATGCGGCGACTGCCGCCATGCGGCTGAGGTGCTCGCAGCCGAGCTGAAACGCATCGGCATGGAGAACGTGCGATTTGATCGAAACCGAGGGCCATCCGCTGGTTTATGCCGACTGGCTGCATGCAGCGGGCAAGCCGACCGTGCTGTGCTATGGGCACTACGATGTGCAGCCCCCCGATCCGCTGGACGAGTGGCTTTCTCCGCCCTTTGAGCCCACCGAGCGCAACGGCAATCTCTATGCCCGCGGCGCGGTGGACGACAAGGGCCAGGTGGTGGCGCAGGTCAAGGCGCTGGAGTCGCTGCTGGCTGCCAACCGGTCAGCTGCCGCTGAACGTCCGCGTGCTGTTCGAAGGCGAAGAAGAAGTGGGCGGGGAGGGAATTGCGCGATTATGTCGCTTCCAAACCGGCGGAACTCAAGGCCGATTTCGCGCTGGTTTCCGATACAGAACTGTTCGCGCCCGGGCTGCCCACACTGTGCGTCGGCCTGCGCGGCATGATCTACACCGAGATTGAAGTGCGCGGCGCAAAGACCGACCTGCACTCCGGCATGTATGGCGGCGCGGCCCCAACCCATTCGTCTGCGCTGGCGCAGATATGGCCAAGCTCAAGGATGAAGATGGCCACATCCTCATCCCCGGTTTCTATGACGACATCATTCCGCCCAGCCCGGAAGAACTGGCCGCCTGGCGCAGCCTGCCCTTCGACGAGGAGCAGTACCGCATCTAGCTGAGGTGGGCTCGCGGCAACTGGTGGGCGAGCCGGGATACAGCGTGCTGGAGCGCACCTGGGCGCGACCCACGCTCGACGTGCATGGGATTCCCGGCGGCTTTATTGGCGCGGGAGCGAAGACGGTGATTCCCGCCAAGGCGGTGGCCAAGGTCTCCATGCGCCTGGTTCCGGGCATGACGCCGGCCAAGGCCTTCGCTCAGTACAGGAGCTACGTTGAGAAGATCGCGCCTGCCGGCGTGGATGTCGAGGTGCGGCTGATTCACTCCGGCGACCCGTGCCTGATCCCCGTCGACAACCCATACATCCAGGCGGCCACCCGCGCGCTGCATGAGGTCTGGGGCAAGGACACGGTCTTTATCCGCTCCGGAGGGTCGATTCCGATTGTCGGCGACTTTGCCCGCCACCTCGGCTTGCCCAGCGTGATGATGGGCTTCGGCCTGCCCGACGACAATCTGCACGCGCCCAATGAGAAATTCAACCTGAAGAACTTCGAGCTGGGCATCGAGTCGCTGATTCGCTTCCTGGAGGAAGTTGGCCGTTGAGCGTGGCACGCCTCGACCCCAACCTGGATGCCGTTGGCTTTGTCCTGGCTGGAGGGCGATCCAGCCGCATGGGAACGGACAAGGCGCTCGTTCAATTAGGCGGTCAGCCGCTGGTGGTGCACGCGCTAGAGATTTTGCGCGCAGCCAGCCTGACGGCTTCGTTGGCCGGCGGATCGGTTGCCCTGGCTGAATTTGCGCCACTGATTCAGGACTCCCAGCCTGGACTGGGCCCATTAGCTGGAATTTGCACGGCGCTCGCTTCAACTTCCGCTCGCCTGGCAGTATTCTTGCCGATCGATCTTCCGTTGTTGCCCGCCTCGTTGATTTCCCACTTGTTGGCCAACGCGTGCAACACGGGCAGCCCGGTTACTGTTCCATCGGTCAACGGATTCGCTCAGACATTTCCTGTTATTTTGGACCGTAAACTTCTGCCCGAACTTGAGAGCGAACTTCAGGCCGGCCGGCTGGGTTGCTACGCGGCCTTACAAACCGCCGCATCCAATCTCGGTTCGCAGATAAGCGTTGTTCCGGTGGAGCAGTTGGTTCAATGCAGTCAGATGGTCCATCCTCAGAGCCTTCCAGCAACTCGCTGGTTCTTGAATGTCAATTCGCCCGAAGGTCTGCGCCTTGCCCAGAATTATCGCATTCAACCCAATCGCGTAACCGAACCGGATCGCGTAATCTGATTTCATCGCAATGTTCGATTCCGAATCCAATCCGGAGCTTCCCGAAATACTTCCTGAATCGTTCGGGGGTGGGTCGATCAGCCGTGAGGTAGATGTTTCGGCTTCCGCTTTGGCCCCGGAGCCGCTCGTCCCCATGATCTCCTTTAGCCATGTTTCGATGTGGTTTGGCGAGCGCAGGATTCTGGATGATGTCAGCTTTACGGTGAATCGAGGGGAGACCCTTTGCATCCTGGGACGAAGCGGAGTAGGGAAATCGGTATCCTTGCGGATACTGATGGGATTTCTCCACCCGCAGGTCGGCTCCATCCGTGTCGAAGGGGAAGAAATCAACGGCCTCACGGAATCCGGCATGCAGGCCATTCGCAAGCGAGTGACCATGGTGTTTCAGAACGGGGCACTATTCGACTCACTCAGCGTGCGTGAAAACGTCGCCTTTCCGTTACGCGAAAAAGGAGGGTTGGCGGAGGACCAGATTCAGCAGGTTGTGGATCGGCTGATTGGCCTTGTGGGCGCTGAAGACGTGGTGGACGATCTGCCCGCCAGCCTGTCTACCGGGCGAAAACGCGCTGTGGCTATTGCGCGCGCGCTGGCCGCGCAGCCTGAGGTTGTGCTCTACGACGAACCGACCACCATGGTTGACCCGATTATCGCGCGCCGCCTCGGTGATTTGATCCAGCGTCTCAAACGCCAATTGGGGTTTACCAGCATCGTGGTTACTCACGATATGCGTTTTGCCAAGCGGCTTGCCGATCAGGTTCTTTTTCTCGATCAGAGTCAGGCGCGGTTTTTCGGCCCGCTGAAGGATTTTCTGGCTTCTACCGACCCGCATATTCGCCAGTTCCTGACTTTGGATGCTTACGTACTACCTACGGCTTAGGTCATTGGAAGTCCAATTCACAGCAGTTGGCAATCCTGTGGAGCTGGACGTGTCTGTGGACCGTTTGCAGTGCCTGGCCGCACATTTCATCCTGAGGATTAAACTATAGATGTGAAGATTGCACTGGCCCAGATCAATCCGACTGTCGGAGATTTCACCGGGAATCTGGAAAAAATCATCGCTGCGAGCGGACGGGCGGCGGAGTTGGGTGCTCGCTTGACGGTTTTCTCCGAGTTGGCTATTTGCGGTTATCCACCGGCCGATTTCCTGGAGAAGCCCAGCTTTCTGGCTCGTTGCCGCACGGCTGTAAATGAGCTTGCCGCGGCAACAAGCGATTTGCCGACTGCAGTGGTGGCAGGCGTGGCGTTGCCGGCCGAAGGTGACAGCGGAAAACCGGCGGTGAATGCGGCGGTTCTCCTGGATGGCGGCCGGGTGCTGCTGGAACAACACAAACGGCTGTTGCCGTTTTACGACGTTTTCGACGAACAGCGCTACTTCGCGCCATCCAAACCGCAACAGGTGGTGGAGCTGGATGGCGTGCGGCTGGCCATCACCATCTGCGAGGACGCCTGGAACGACAAGAATTTCTGGCCGCGGCGTCTCTACAAAATAGACCCAATGGAAGAGTTGATGCGTCAGAATCCGTCCGTCCATATCAACCTGTCTTCTTCGCCTTTCTGGCACGGGAAGCGAGCGCTTCGCCGCGAGATGCTGGCAGCGATTGCCCGACGCGATCAGGTGCCGGTGCTGATGTGCAATCAGGTTGGCGGCAACGACAGCCTCATCTTCGACGGCTCCTCGCTGGCCTTCAATGCGCGTGGAGGGCTGATGGCCCAGGCTGCTTCGTTCGCGGAAGACTTGATCGTGATCGATTTGAATGACGGATCCGATGCTTCCATTGTGCCTGCCTCGGAGGAGGACGATACTGCGGCTGCTTATCACGCATTGGTGCTGGGTACTCGCGACTACGTTCACAAGTGCGGTTTTCGCAAAGCTATCGTGGGCCTGAGCGGCGGCATCGACTCGGCGCTGGTGGCGGCAATCGCCAAAGACGCCTTGGGCGCCGAGAACGTATTGGGAGTAGGCATGCCCAGCCCCTACTCATCCGCGGGATCGATTGAGGACAGCCGGCGATTGGCCGGAAATCTTGGAATTAGATATGAGGTAATCGGAATCAGCCGTCTATTCGACGAATACATCCGGGCGCTGGCACCGGAGTTCGCTGGGATGAAGATCGATACCACCGAGGAGAACATTCAGTCGCGGATACGCGGCGCGCTGCTGATGGCTCTCTCCAACAAGTTTTCATCCCTGGTGCTTACTACCGGCAACAAGTCGGAGATGGCGGTAGGCTACTGCACCCTCTATGGAGATATGGTGGGGGCTCTGGCGGTGATTGGCGATCTGGTGAAGACACGCGTGTATGCCGTCTGCCGGTGGCTCAATCGAGACCATGAATTGATTCCGCTAACGGTTCTTGAAAAGCCGCCTTCCGCCGAGCTGCGCCCGGACCAAAAAGATACCGATTCGCTGCCACCTTACGAGGTTCTCGATCCAATTCTCGAGGCTTATGTGGAGCGATATGAGACCGCCGAAAGCATCGCGCAGAAAAACGGATTTTCTCTTGAGCTCGTCCAACAGGTTGTACGCCTGGTGGAGCGTTCCGAGTACAAACGCCAGCAGGCCGCGCCGGTCCTGAAGGTGACCACCAAATCTTTTGGCATGGGCCGCAGGTTTCCAATTGCCGTCAAAGTTCAGGTATAAATGTGCGGTTTCCCGCGCCAACAAATTACCATGGAAGATGCATCCATGGTTACGTCTTCTAAGGAGAATTAGCTTGATCCGTCCGTCGATCCGTTTTGCCGGTGTGGCCGTGCTGGCCCTGTATTCGTCATCCATCTTCATAGCCGCTGCTCAGCAGCAAGTTCCGGCAGCGCCCCCGCAGCAGACATCCGCAGCGGAGCCCGCGGCGCCGGCGCCGTCCGCCGCGCCCGCGTTTCCCAAGCCGGACCCCGCAAACTTCACCGCGACGTCGCCGACCAGGGAAACCGTCAATGCGTTCCTGCAGGCCAGCTGGGGGTACGACGAGAACCGAATCTGGCAGATTCAGGCCATCCTCAAGACTCCTGTCGAGGGAATCAGCAAAGTTGTTGTTGTTGTGGCAGACAAGAGCGGCAAACAGAAGCCGGGTGCTATCGGCTTTTTCGCGCTCCCGGACGGAAAGCATATTATCGCCGAGGATCAGGTCATTACCTTCGGCGAGCACCCATTTGCGGATTATCGTGCGTTGCTTCAGGAGCGTGCCGATGGCCCGTATCGCGGTTCGGCCTCGAAGGATCTTGAACTGGTGGAGTTTGCCGATTTCCAGTGCCCACATTGCAAGGACGCACAGGCCAACATGGATAAACTGGCAGTTGATTTCCCCAAGGCTCGTATCGTCTTTCAGAACTATCCGCTGGCCAAGCTCCACCCCGCGGCTACGAAGGCCGCAGAGTATGGTGTTTGCGTGGCCAAGCAGGGCGGCAGCACTGCCTTCTTTCAATACGCGACAGCCGTCTTCGATGGGCAGGAAGGACTGGCGACGCCAGATGGCGAGACCCTTACTTTGAATAGCGCTGTGGTCAAGGCGGGCCTCGATCCGGCTAAGATCGATGCCTGCTCCCTCACCCATGAAGTCAGCGCGTCCGTCGAAGCCTCAGTAAAGCTGGCTCAGGATTTGAACATCAATGAGACCCCCACGCTCATGGTCAACGGCCGCATGGTTCCCGTCGGCGGCGCGCCATACGACATCCTCAAGAAGATCATCGAGTATCAGGAAAAGCTGGACGGCATCCCCCAATAGGGAAGTCTTGGAAGGGTTCGGGAGCCGATCACCGAACCCTGATTCGGGATGAAGTGCGGAGTATCGAAAAGATTCGACTCCAGATATATTCAAATCGTTCTTCTGGGACTTGATTGCGCGAAAACCGGACTTGTAGCGCGGTTAATCGAGAAAAGTTAAATACGTCCGCCACGGACCCACTGCGTCACGGTACTCGCCGGCCATAGCTTTCAGGATCTGCGAAATATGTCCTAAGTCGTGAACCACCCAGGTGGCCAGCAGGTTACGTAAGGTTACCGGGCCGAGTTCGGGATGCAAGCCAGGAAGGTCCAGTGCCTGCTCTCCAATGTCAAGACCGGCGAGCGTATCGATGCTCTTCCGCCGCAAGTCCGCAAACTTATCGAGTAACTGCTCCACGGATTTGCCGGCGATCAAAGATTGAAACGCGAACCTGTCAAATGGTTCAAATGCGCTTTTGTCCTCGTGACTCAGGATAACTCGCACACGCGGAATCCAATCGGTCATCTCCGCGTGCGTCAGATGACCAATTACGTCGATGGGGCTGAACAAATCGGGGGTCCTCCTGCAATTTAACCAAGCATCCGACTTACCACGTAACAGAGCACTCAGGACGCCGGGAGTCTGCGCCAACACTTCAATCGCCTGGTCTAAGTGGAATTGCAAGGGGACTCTCCGATTGCAGCCCAGATTTCGCAATCTATTTTCAAGAATTGTATCCCCCGCCGCTTCTTCTCGGAGATACGAACCCTGGTTCAACGGGCAAGCGAAGGCTGGCTTCTATCCACCCGCATCACCGGCGAGTGCCCGGCTGCTTGTATTCCGCGGATTACATGGGGCGTGATGACGATCAGCAGCGTGGCTACGCTCTTTTGCGGGTTGCTCTCCGTGATGTTGTTGAGTCCTGGAATTTCGCTCAGGCCCGGCACGCCGCTGATGGCGGTGCTTTCCTGCTTGCTCAAGTCGCTGAGCAGCACAACGCCCTCGCCTTGCTTGAGCGTGACCACACCGGAATACGCTTGATTGTCGAGCACGGGATTGCTGTTGATGAAAATTCCGCTGAGAGCGACGATCTTCAAATCGAGGGTAAGAGCAACCTCAGCATTGCGCATCACGTTGGCGGTTGTTTTCAGAGTCATGCCGAGGTCCTGGTACTCCACCTGAGGAATATTGGGCACGCTGCCGGACAAGCTTGAGATCAGCGAAGAAAGGCTACCCGAGGTTCCCGCGCCGGTTAATCCTGGGATACTTGGAATGGAACCTGACAGGCCCGAGAAAGAAGAAGTCTGGATTGGATATCGAGTGCCGGAACGCAGGGTGGCAGCATCGCCATCTCCGAGATGCAACTGCATATCGTCCAGTTCGCGTGAGTCGGAGGAGTTGAGGTTCAGGTTAAACGTAGCCCCGCCCGGTGCCAGCGCGGACTGAGTAAGCCCGCCGCCAAAAAGAGCGACGCCGTTAGAGAACAGAGAGCTTGAAACCTGGCCAGAGGCCAGCAGAATGCCGAGAATGGCCAGTGTGTCACCGGGTGCGGCCAGGCCTGAAGAGATGATCTGCTGCACCAGGCTTTGGTTCGCGTTCAGAATCGACTGCTCTTCGGTGTAAACGTTGAAGGCTGAGACCGATTGCGGTGGCTTGATTCCGGTGTTTAAATTCGTGGTATGCGCAAGCTGGAACATCTGTACCTGGAGTAGCACCTGGCTTCTCCCGTCCAGCAGTTCGCGAACTGTGGAGTTGAATGCGTTCAGCGATTTCTCGGATGCGTGAATCGTCAATGTTCCCGCCGAGGGGTCGGCAGCCGACTGCTGCGCATCAAAGATGTTCTTGGCCAGGTTGCTCATATCGGATAATTCGTTTGCAGTGAGCCCCGGTAGATACACAGTCTCCAGATCAAGGTGCTCAAACTGATCGCGATTAGCTTTGGTGTCGAGAGCCACCAACACACGGTGTGCATCCAGCGGAACGTAGAACGAATGGGTCACCAGACCCAGCACCTCCATAGCCTGATCGAAGTTGGCGTCGTCCAAATCCAGTCGGAGCACGGCTGGTCGAATGCTGTCGTTGATCGTAGCGTCGAGCCCATAGGCCTTGAAGACATCCTGGATTATTCTTGTCTGAAGAGTGCGGAAGTGGAAACTGTGCACTCCAGTCGGGTAATCAAAGGGGACCGCTTCTGCAACGGTGTTGGCCGCCTGCTCGTAGCGCGAGGTTGAAGGCCCTTGTGCCGTGTCGTCGCTCAATTCATGAAGGTGCTCGGCAACCTGAATATTTTTGGGATCGAGTTCGAAAGCGCGCGTAAGCGCAGCGCGCTCGGCCTCCCTATCCCGGCGAAACCGATCCTTTGCAGCGGCCTGAATCAGCGCTGTCACGGCATGACTGCGGGCAAGATCGGCCGCGAGAGCGTAGTTGGCATTCGAAGGGTCAAGTTTGGCCGCCTGCTCGTAACTCTGCATGGCCTCTTCGAACTTCTCCTTTTCAAAGAGCTTGCTGGCATCCAGAAAGAGCTTTACGGCGCGCCGCTTGTCGCCGTCGCTTGAGTGTTTGGCATCCTTTTCATTTTTTGACGACGAGGCGGCGGCGGACGAGGCCTGAACTGGTTGTGTTGCAGAAGCAGGGCTGGCCGTTTGCGCCAGGATCAAGCCAGGAAAAAGCGCAAGAGGCAAACCCGCTGTCCAGAACCTTGCTCGCCGTTTCGACGGGGAATTCGACAGAGAATTCGAAAGACACTTCATCCAGGCGCCCATCTTTAGCCTCATCGGCCTCATTGCACTGTCCGTGTCATCAGGTCCGCAAGCGAAGAAGCGCAGACCTCCGGCTGATGCTGAAGCAGTTCATCGAAACTGTACTTGCCGGTAGCCACAGCTATCACCGAGAGAAAATTGGCCCGCGCTGCCTCGATGTCGCGTGGCGTGTCGCCTACGACACAGATACTGGCTCCCTTACCGGCCATCTCTCTGGCCTTTAGTGCCGCTTGCCCAATCACCTCTGCGCGGATGGAAAAGTGGTCGCTAAATCCGCCAAAACGAAACCACTCGCGCAGACCGGCTCGCTCCACCTTGATCCAGCCAATCATTTCCAGGTTACCTGTCGCGAGGCCCAGCAAAGCGCCGCGCCGCGCCAGATGGTCCAGAGCTTGCTCCACGCCAGGCATACGAATCAAGTCCAGCTCATCGCGGCGCTCGGCAACGGCCAGACGCATGGCCTCCAGAATGGCTTCGATGCGTGACTCCAGCACTTCAGCCGGAATCCCAGCCTGGCGGCATGCTTCGCGCAGGATCATGGTGTCCGTATTGCCGTGCAACAGGATGCCGGCCAGCGTAATCTCAAATCCAGTGACGCGCTGCACGCTGGACGCGAAAGAATCGTAGTGGATGCGATCGCGGCTGCGCAACAGCGTGCCGTCGATATCGAACAAGTAGGCATCCTGCCTATCCCAGGCAAAGCCCGGTTCGATCTCTACGCGCGCTTCAGGGGTGGATGAAATTGTCAGCATGTCCTCAGGTTAAGCGTCAGCCTTGGCGGTAGGTCTGCCTTGCCGCGCTATACAAAGGACGTTCGCTGCGGGGCGGACGCTTGAGCCCGGCGCGAACTTCCGCAAGATCGAGTCCCAATTCAGCCATGGCGCGGCTCAGCGTGTTGCGATGCATCCCCAACTCTGTTGCCGCCTTACACTGGTTTCCCCGATGTGCGATAAGTACCTCTCGTAAATATTGCCTTTTGAAATCGCGCACGGCGTCCTCATAGCGCATGCCGCTTGAATGCATTTGCGTTACCAGGCTTTCCAGTTCTCGTCTCACGTCTGCCTCTAGCTCCTTAAATAGCTTAACCTGATTTTTTGGCCCAACCGCATCTTCATTTCACCCTCAACCGTGGTTTGGATGCATCCACCTCGGCGACTCCTCTTCCAGTATCTTCAGTCCGTGCCTGACCCGCTCTGCCAGCTCGGTTGGGCTAGCGTGGGTGCTAAGATGACAAGCGCCAAAAAACATTCTTGGCAACCTGGCCTCAGTCAGCCATTGGTTTTCTGGAAAGAAGGCCACGATCACCAGGATTCCTAACGTTACCAGAAATACGCCCTGGACGAATCCAAAGAACGCTCCCGCAATTCCATCCAGCCATCCCAGCCCAAGCATCCTGAAGGCTTTCGCCAGAAACGCTCCAATAATCGCGAAAATGGTCATTACCAGCAGTGCAACCAAGATAAACCCAATCGCATCGGCGACCGAACGGATTCGCACAAGGGGCAGAACAAGTGCCGCAATGTGCCCGTAATTCCAAGCTGCTATCGATAGGCCCACCAGAAGTCCGCCCAGCGAGCAGACGGAACGGAAGAACCCCTGAGTCAGGCCGCCGAGTATGGACATCACCATGATCACCGCAATCGACCAATCCACCCAGGTCCAATCTGCAAACGTCACGCAGTGCTCCTTCTTACAAGCTAAGATGACGTCCAGTTAGACGGCGGAAGGCTTCAAGATACTTGGCCTGTGTGCGCTCCACAACGTCTTTCGGTAGATCTGGCGCAGGCGCCTGTTTGTTCCACTGGATTGATTCAAGATAATCGCGAACGAACTGTTTGTCGAATGAAGGCTGCGGGCCGCCGGGCTTCCACATCGCGCCCTCCCAAAAGCGAGAGGAGTCAGGCGTCAATACCTCATCGGCAAGGATAATGCCTTCTGCCGTTTTGCCAAACTCAAATTTCGTGTCTGCCAGAATTAGGCCGCAGGTTTCAGCGTGCGCTGCTGCCTTCCGGTAAATTTCCAGCGTCAACCGGCGCAACTCGGCAGCGTCCTGCGCACCGACCAGGGTCTCAACATCGGCGAAAGGAATGTTCTCGTCGTGGGCGCCGTCCTGGCTCTTGGTCGCGGGAGTGAACACCGGCTGGCGGAGCCTCGATCCGTCAAGCAATCCGCCGGGGAGTGGAATGCCGCAAACAGTTTTGCTCGCCTGGTACTCCTTCCAGCCCGAACCGGCCAGGTAACCGCGCGCAACGCATTCCACGGGAAACATGCTTGCCCGCTTCACCAGCATCGATCTGCCTTCCAACTGGTCTGCGAAAGGCTGCAACGCCGCGGGAAACTCGTTAACATCGGCAGCGATCAGATGATTGGGAACCAGACTTGAAAGAAGATCAAACCAAAAAAGGGAAACCTGGGTAAGAATCTTGCCTTTGCCCGGAATGCCCGTCCCCAAAACGTGGTCGAATGCTGAGATGCGGTCGGTCGCGACCAACAGCAACGCATCGTCAACGGCGTACAAATCGCGCACCTTGCCTCTGCCGATCAAAGGGATTGCGCCCAGGTTTGTTGTCAACAGAGCTGTCACGGGAAAGCCTTCCGCTGGAGGGAGCTGAATCTCCGATTCTCCAGCGACAGCCTTGGTTTGTCAATGTTCGTCAATCAGCGCAGTTTCGGTCAGAATTGAGCAGCGGGAGGTTCAATGGGACGGGAAAATGGAAATGGTGATTCTTTGTAGAAAAGCAATACACCCGTGACGGCCATCACGGAGCGCCGATTCGAAATGGGCGATACTCCAGTTGTCAACATGGTTCGGAGGGCGGGCAAAAATGCTCTCTTAGAGCCGGGCGATACGAAGTAGCCGTGGAAAGGGGAAGCCGCAGCTTGCTTCGTTTATGCAGGGATCACCAGTAGCCGCGAGCTACCGACCTCCAGTTCCGGCTGCTGGTCCCCGTCTTTTTCTTGTGCAAGCAAGCGCCTCCGAAGAGAAGAGATCCTTCGGAGGCGATTTTTTATGCGCCTTACGTTGCCCATTACTCCTTAATAAATAAAGCTATTTCCGCTTGGCATGTGGCGAGAAAATGATATATTGCGTGCACGGATTTGGACACCGAAGTGGAGGAGCCTGATATGTCTTCAAGGCGCTTGTCCCAATGGAATCCGACCATAGCGCCGCCTTCCGTCAAGCCGGCTCCGGAACCCAGAGCACCTTCGGAAATCAAGAGCTTGATTGGGCCTGAAATTGAATTGGCTCCGCCTGAGCTGCCCACCGCCGTTCTCGTCTTTCACGGCATCGGAGAAGAGGTGCGATTTGAGACTCTGAGCCGCGCTGCTTCGCTGATTCTCACGGAGGCCAAGGAGCGCGACGCGACCGGCGTCTCTGTCGTTGTTCGCTCTGTTCCCAAGGATGATAAAGCGGCCCAGCTTGAGGTCCGTTCGGAATTGAGTTGGACCGAAGCCGACGGTGCTGAACGAAGAGTTCATGTTTATGAGGTCTACTGGGCGCCTCTCACGATGGGGCAGGTTTCATATTCGGAGACGGTCAGCTTTCTGGCCGCGTCGGGCTGGAACGGACTTCGGGGCACAGTCTTTTCGGGAAATGCCGGCAGCTTCTGGCGTTGGCTTTTCGGAGATTTTCGAGAGCTGAAAACAACGGCTGGAACTCTTCCGCTATTGGTTGTGTTGATGGGGATCATCGGCTTCATCGCGGCGATGATTGCCATGGCAGCTTCTGCCGCGGCGGGAGCTCTAAAGTATGCCGGTTCAGGAGACAAGGCGGGTATCGTCAATGCTTTGAACTTTATTTACAACCAGATTGCGATTCCATGGAATTGGATTGTAAAGTTTGCAGGGCGCTTCATTGGCGGGCCGGGATGGGCGCTGCATATGACTTTGAGTTCCAGCCTGCCCCGAGCATTTTGGTGGCAATGGCTTTTGGTCTTTCTTTTTTGGGCTGCATTAATTGCTTTTGCCTTCTGGCTGCGCGACGTGCTGACGCAGTACGCCGGATCGCTAGTCGCTTATCTTTCGCCTTACAAAGACAGCAAGTTCGAAAAACTCCGCACTTCGATTCAGCAGGTGGGACTGGACGCCGCGAATCTTATCTATGAGGGATACAAGTTACCTTCCAAGTGGATTCCGAAATACGAAAAAGTTGTCATTCTTGGCCACTCGCTTGGATCGGTCATTGCCTATGACACGTTGAACGCGATGATCAATATGGAGGCCGCGCGCAATCAGCAAGGCGATCCTAACCCCGCGGTCGATCGAACGCGCGCGTTGATTACCTTTGGCTCACCTTTGGATAAGACAGCATTTCTTTTTCGCGTTCAGTTGGATGTTGAGAGCCATAGCCTGGATGAAGAAGGCAGTCTACGAGAGACCATGGTAAGTGCTGTGCAACCTCTCATTGCGGACTATCAATACCGGTTCAAACCAGGCCGAGTGCCAGAAGGGCCAAAATGGATCAACCTGTGGTCGCGGATGGACATCATCAGCGGCCATTTGGACTACTATGACGATCCTGACGTGAGAAAGGCTGAGGAGGAGAAGGCGCAGAAAGCCAAGGGCACGCCCACGAGAAAGACGGACGGCCCGTGCGTTCTGAATCTGAAAGACCCCGGTGCGTGGATTCCCATCGCGGCACATAACCAGTACTGGACCACGAAGCTTCTTCGCAGCACAGTTTACGACGAGTTGTTCTGATTGCGTTTTTATTTCCAGCATCAGCTCAAGCGGTGGCGCGCTGCTGTTCGTGGCTTCCCAGTCTCACGCTCACAACTTTGGATACGCCAGGCTCCTGCATCGTCACTCCGTAGATCATGTCTGCCGCCTGCATCATGCGCTTGGAGTGGGTGACGAGCAGGAACTGTGTTTCCTTGCTGAGCGAGTGCAATAATTCGGCCAGACGGCCCACATTGGTCTCGTCCAGCGGCGCGTCCACTTCGTCGAGCACGCAGAACGGGCTGGGCTGGAACTGGAAGATGCCCACCAGCAGCGCCAGCGCTGTCAGCGCCTTTTCACCGCCGGAGAGCAGCAGCACATTTTGTAGCTTCTTTCCCGGCGGCGACGCCACGATTTCCAGGCCGCTCTCTGCCTGATTCTCCTGGTCGGTGAGGCGCAGAAAGGCATGCCCGCCCTGAAATAAGCGCGAAAAAACATGGGCAAAGTTCTCGTTGATCCGCGCAAAAGCCTCGTCAAACTTAGTGCGCGAAATCTGATCGATCTCCTTGATCGTCTCCTGCGTGTTCTCGATCGAATCGATCAGGTCCTTCCGCTGCGTTTCAAGGAAACCATGCCGTTCGGCCGTCTCTTTATACTCTTCGAGCGCCATCATGTTAACCGGACCCATTTGTTCAATACGTTCGCGCAGCGCGCGGCAGCTTTCCTCTTCGGCCGTCAGCGCTTCATCAACTAGCCGCTCAATCAGCAGATCGGCGCGCAGAGCCTGAGCCTCGACGCTGACTTCCGTCAGGCAGCTCGCTTCCAGGTGTTCCAGGTCGGAATGCAACTTGGCCGCATCACTTGAACGGCTGGCCCGTTCTTCGCGTAATTGGTCGATTGCGGCTCGCCCGGTTTTCAGTTGCGTTTCCATGCTCGCCAACTGCTGGCGCAATGCCTGTGATTGCTCGGCAAGCCTCTGCGCAAGAGCAAGAGCATCGGCGCGCGCATTCGCCATTTCCTTCTGCCGCACAGCAAGCTCCGCGCTTTCGAGGATGCGCTGCTCGCGTTCCGCTTCCGATGATGCCCTCTGCTGCTCGATAGCTAGCACACGGCGTTCCAAGTCGCCGTGCAGCCGATCGATGCGCTGGAATGCGGCTTCCGCGCCGCGACGGCGCTCTTCCAGCCCAGCCAACTCGGCGGTTACCCGCGCAGCCTCCTGTTGCAAGCCCTCGCGGTTCTGACGCATCGAAGTCAACTCTGTTTGCAATGCATCCAGGCCGGATTCGGCGGTTACATGCTCGGCCTCCAGGCGCAGCGTTTCTTCGCGCTGCTGGGCGATGACCGACTGTTTGGCTTCGCGCGCGTCTTTGTTCCGCGCGGCCTGCAGACTCCAATCTTGCAAGCGGCGGTCAATACGCTGAACCTCGCCTTCCATCTGCTTCAGAGCCGCCCCCTGATTGGCCGCTTCGGTCTCAGCCTGACGTCTTTCACCGCTGCGCGCCTCAAGTTGCACCGTCATCTCTTCGATGTTTCGAGTCAGCGTAACTGCTTCCGCCTCCGCCTGCGCCATGTTCGTCTCGAGCACAACCAGACGTGCGGCGGTCTCGCGCAACTCACGCTTCAACGCCAGCGGACCTTCACTCGACGGCTTTCCGCCCGTCACCGTGGCATTGTGAAAGCACTCGCCTCCCGGCGTCAGAAAGTAGCCTTGCGAGTACTGCGAGGCCAGACGCTGCGCTTCGCCTGAATCTTCAACCAGATACCCGTGCCGCAATTTAGGCAGAATCGATTCCAGCGTTCCCCCAAATCCATTCAGAACCCGGATTGAGTCTTTGAGCGGCGTCAAGCCCGGTCTGCTGGAGGGTCCACCCCCATCGTCGACACTGCTACGCTCCGATTCGCCGGCAGGGTGAATCAGAAATGTGGCGCGCCCATCGACGCCCGATTTGAGCACGCGCACACCCTCTTCCGCGGCGCCCCAGCTTTCGACCACCACATAATTCAACTCGTCGCGCAGAAACTCATCCACCACGCCTTCGTGGGCGCTGCTTACTTCAATGAAGTCCGCCAGCGTGCCCACCGGCGCCATGTTTTCCCCAAGGGCGCCGGGCTTGAGAAGCCGCCGCACAGTGTCAGTTGAGTAGCTATGATTGCGAATCAGAGCCTCGAGTGAACTCTGTCGCCCGGCAACGGTGGCCAGTTCACTGCGCAGTTGGTTGGCGAGAGTGCGTTGGGTATTCTCTTCCGTGCGCCGCGCCAGCAGAGCTTCGCGAAGAGCTGCAATCTCGCCCTCCAGGCGCTTGAGCGCGTCCGCAGCGGACTCAAATCGCAGCCTGGCCTGGCCACTTTCTACACCCAGGTTCTCGTGCTCGTTGCGCGCCTGTCCGATCTCGGTCGCTAATCGCTCCGCCTCTCGCTCCAAGGCAGCCAGACTCTCTTCACCCTGTGCTGCGTAGTTGCGCGCGTTGCCGGCCAGAGTCGACCAT
>CAVVXR010000032.1:0-8099 GCA_963752215.1 uncultured Acidobacteriaceae bacterium
GCGGGTGGCCCACCCTTGACCCGCCCATAAAACTGTGGGTGCCCCATCCTTCGCTTCCTTCTAGCGAAGGGTGGGAGACCGCGACCCTTGACCGGATGAATCGGGAGTAGAATTCTTCTGTCATGCCGAAGGGTCTCGTCCGATTCCAGCAGTGTGGATGTTTTCACTTTCTCACCTTCAGTTGTTATCGCAGACAACCGTGGTTTGACAACCTGACGGCATACGGCGTCTTCGAGGGTGAGCTTGAGGCCGTGCGTCTGCGGTACGGATTCGTGGTTGCAGGCTATGTTCTGATGCCGGAGCACGTTCATTTGCTTGTCGGCGAACCGCAGCCGGTCGTCGCTGTCGGTTGCGCTCCAGGTGTTGAAGCAGCGGACATCGCGAAAGCTGAAGCAGCGCGGAGAGGTTCAGTTCTGGCAGCGGCGGTATTACGATGTCAACGTTCATAACGAAGAAAAGCGCGTCGAGAAGCTGAGGTACATGCATCGAAATCCCGTCAAGCGCGGTCTGGTTGAGAAGCCTGAAGACTGGCCTTGGTCCAGCTTCCGGCACTACGCGACGGGTGAAGTTGGTGCGGTCGAGATCGAGTCGCAGCGGACTGCGTTCCGACGAGGGAATCAACTGCCGAAACATCTCCGTTACATTGAAAAGGACGGTTGAGATTTGTGCCGCCCACCCTTCGCTAGAAGAAAGCGAAGGATGGGGCACCCTCGATGGCGGAAGAATGAAGATGAGAAATATGGGTGGGGCACCTGTGATCTATCGGACACAGAAAAGGCCATCCCGCATTGCAGGATGGCCTTTTCAGCGCTTGGAATTTCTTGGCGTTGCGGAACTAGACTCCAGCCTACTTGAAGGAGGCGATGGCGCTAGCTTCGTCGTCGTAGATGTCGAAGATCGTGTAAAGCTTGGTTAACTGCAGCAGGTCATGAACCTTCTTGGTCAGCTTCAGCAGCTTGAGCGAGGCGCCCTGGTTCTTGCTGGTCGTGAAAGCGCTCACCAGCTCGCCCAAACCGGAGCTATCGATATAGTTCACGTCTCCCAGGTTCAGCAGGATGCTCTTCTGCCCCTTGCCGATCAGGTCGCGAATGGCATCGCGAATCTGGACGCTGCCTTCGCCGAGAGTGATCCGGCCGCTGAGGTCCAGAACGGTTACGCCGTCCAATTCACGGGAAGCAATAGTAAGTGCCACGGAAATTCCTCCTTGTTTGGTACTACGGTTATAGCACTTTCGCCGGGCCCAGCGGCATGGAAAAATTTGAACCCCCCGGAGCCGTCCACAGGGCGTGATTCAATCTCCATTGCCGCCGGCAGTCGCCCCGCAAGGTGCCTATCCGGTCTTTTCCGCCGCCGGCGCCAGCTTCTTGACCAGCGTCAATTCGGTCCCAGGATGCAATTGTCGAAAGTGTACCTCATCCATGAACGATCGGATCAGGAAGATGCCGCGGCCAGTGCCGCGCAAAAGATTTTCCGGCGCAAGAGGGTCTGGAACCGCCTCCGGATTCAGGCCCTTGCCCTCGTCGGCAATGGTAATCACCAGCGCCGAGCCGGTGTTTTCCAGGCTGACGGTAATTTTCTTGGTGGGGTCGTACTCGTTGCCGTGCAACACCGCGTTAACCGCTGCCTCGCGTACCGCCATGGTCACGCGGAATCGCTCCTCTTCGTCGATGCCGGCCTGCTCCGCTAGTCTCTCCGCGGCTGCCTCCACCTCGCTTACGCTCTCCATTGTCGAGCTCAGCGAAAAAGTGATTCGTCCGTCCTTGGGTGTGCTCACCGCGATCGAATCCGCCTCTCCCGGAACGGAGGCGCACATTCGCCATTCCGCGCCACATCAACCTTGCTGGCAGTTTCATGGCTGGAAGGGAACTGTGTCAAGGAGTTTGGGGTGGGCGCCAAAAGAGGGTATCCAATTTCTACCGCATTGGTCGCCTATTCAATCAAGGCGCAAACCCGGTTTGAGGGAATACACTCTCCTCATGCAGCCTCGCACCACATCCCGCGTAAGCCTGACAGGGCTGCTCGGCACTCCCGTCACCGACGCGCAAGGCCATCTGCGCGGACGGCTCAAGGACATCGCCGTGGCCACCGGCCCGGATGCGGGCAAGGTGGCCGGTTTAGTGCTTAAGACCCGTACCGGGCTCTGCATTGTTGCCTCGGAAGACGTGTTGGAGACGCCCGCCGGTACGCTCGAGCTGCGATCGTCTGGAGCCATGGTTCCCCTGAAGGACGACGGAAATTACCTTTACCTTGCCCAGGATCTTGTGGACCGCCAGATCATTGACATTCACGGCCGCAAGGTCGTCCGCGTGAACGATGTAGATCTGGAGTGGCTGGGCCGCGGCGCCGCGCATCTGCTGCGCGTGGCCGAGGTCGAGGTTGGCCTGCGCGGAGCTTTTCGCAGGGTATTCAAAGGGCTGCTGCCCCGCGCGAAGCTTGAAAGCATTTCGCGCAAGCTCGGTGCGAATGGAATCCCGTGGCAGTTCGTGGACGTGATCGAGGTCGATCCGGCGCGGCGTGTCAAGCTGCGCATCGCCTACGAACGGCTTGCGGAGATGCACCCCTCCGACCTGGCGGAAATTCTGGAAGATCTTGCGCCTGCCGAGCGAGAGGCCGTATTTACATCGCTCGATGAAGAAGTGGCCGCGGAAGCCCTCGAAGAGGTCGAGCCCAAGCTGCAGAAAGCCCTGCTCGAAAAGCTCGACGAAGAAAAGATCGCCGACATCGTCGAGGAGATGGATCCCGGCGCGGCAGCCGACTTGCTGGCCGAACTGTCGGAGGAGCAATCCGACGCCATTCTCGAAGAGATGGAGCCGGAAGAGCGGCATGAGGTCGAGGAGTTGCTCGAGTTCGATGAGCGCTCCGCCGCCGGATGCATGACCACAGACTTCATCTATCTCGGCACGGATTCAACTGTGGCCCAGGCGGTGCAGGCGCTGCGAAGTTTCGACGGCGACCCGGAGAGCGTCACGGAAGTCTTCCTGCTCGACGATAAACGCGTGTTGCGCGGAGCCGTCTCGCTGGCGCGGCTGGTGATGGCGCTGCCGGAAACTCACCTCGCCGTTCTGGCTGAGCCCCGCGTGCTCTCCTGTCCCGCGGATATGCATCGGGACGACCTGGCCGAGCTTTTTGACAAGTACAACCTGCACGCGCTCCCGGTGGTGGACACTCAGGGTCGCATGGTGGGTGTAGTTCAGGCCGACCAGGTAATCAGCCTGCTGCGCGAAAAGCTCTAATAAAGCCCCGATTCGTCCCCAGAAGGTCCCAAAATAGCCCTAAGTTGAGCAGAATTGGACTTTTCTATTCCCCAAATGAGTCTAGGCTCAGAGAAAATCCGCGAATTTATCCGGATTTGTGAAAGAATCCAGAGATGATCCAGTTTCCCAAAATCATCCAGGGCGGCATGGGCGTAGGCGTCTCGAATTGGCGCTTGGCCAACGCGGTCTCAAGGCTTGGCCAGCTCGGTGTCGTCTCGGGGACGGCGATCGATTCATTGTTTGTCCGTCGCCTCGCCGATGGAGACGAGGGCGGAAACATGCGCCGTGGACTGGAGGCCTTTCCGTTTCCGGATATGGCGAAACGAATCTGGCAGGAATATTTTGTTCCGGGCGGCAAGCCGAGCGATGTGCCTTATCCGGCCATTCCGATGCACCAGCGCAAAGACACCCGTAAGCTGGTTGAACTCTGCATCGTGAGCAACTTCGTTGAGGTCTTCCTTGCCAGGGAGGGTCACAAGAATCCGGTTGGAATCAATTTCCTCGAAAAAGTGCAGATGCCTCACCTCTCCTCAATCTATGGAGCGATGCTGGCCGGTGTGGGCTACGTGCTGATGGGCGCGGGCATTCCCCTGCACATCCCGGGCGTGCTTGATGCCTATGCGGCGCACCATGAGGCCGAATACAAATTGGCAGTGGCGGGCGCGTTGCCGGGGCAGGATACGCAGATGCACTTCGATCCGGCGGATTATGTCGAGGGTCCACTTCCGCTGCTTCATCGTCCCCAGTTCCTGGCGATTGTCTCCTCCAACACTCTGGCCACAACGATGCTGCGCCGGGCCAACGGTCGGGTGAACGGATTTGTGATCGAGAGCCCCACTGCGGGAGGCCACAATGCGCCGCCACGCGGAAAGCTGCAGCTCAATGCCGCCGGAGAGCCGGTGTATGGAGAGCGCGATCGGGTCGATCTTGCTGAGATGCGGGCGCTGGGCGTTCCGTTTTGGCTGGCCGGCGGATATGGAAACGCCGAGAAACTGCGTGAAGCGCTCGAAGTAGGGTGCCGCGGGTATCCAGGTAGGAACCGCGTTCGCGTTCTCGCAGGAATCCGGCATGAGCCCTGATATCAAGAAGCGGCTCATGTCCCAGGCCAAGACCAATTCTGGTGTCGTGTTTACCGATCCTCTGGCCTCGCCAACCGGGTTCCCGTTCAAGGTAGCACTGCTTGAGGGCACTGGTTCGGATTTTCCCATCTATCAGGAGCGGAAGCGGGTTTGCGACCTGGGCTATCTCCGCGAGCCATACTCCGGGCAGGATGGCCGGATTGGCTACCGTTGCGCCGCCGAGCCGGTGGATAATTACGTCGCCAAGGGTGGCAAGATTGAGGATACCGTAGGCAGAAAATGCCTGTGCAATGCGCTGATGGCCAACGTCGGTCACGCACAGGCGCGCAAAGATGATGTAATGGAGCCGGCGCTGGTCACAGTGGGTGACGACCTGAACACAATTGCAAACTTCCTTGCGCCGGGCCGCGATACTTACAGCGCCGCCGATGTGGTCAGATCCCTTTTGAGCGGCGTCGCTTCAGAGACTGCCGACGAAGCCGAGCCCCTGATCCTGGCCACAGCCTAGCAGTCGGCCGAAGAAGCTCCTTGCTTTGAAAGGGAGGCCTTTAGCCGTGCTGAAAAATAAGTCAAAACTCCCGGCTCTTTAGGTCACGAAGGATGCTTTTCCGCCGGTTGACCTGGAAAAATGTTTTTCTGCGGTCCGTTCGTTCCCGAAGAAATCGCGTGTCGAAGCTCAACGCACAATGAAAATGTCGTACTTTACGAATGAATTGCCACTGGTTTTGACCTCGACCATCTTGCCTACGCATTGCACATGGTTTAGCCAAGCGTAGGCCTTAGCGGAGGTCTCCATCGTAGGCGCCATGAGGAAGTACTCGTCCGCCGAAGTCATCACCTCGCCGCTTGCAATCCGCTCGCCGACTTCCTTGGACCGGCTGATGATGCCGTTGTAAGTGACATAGATCAGAGCGCCCTCATCCGTCTTGATCGTCAACCGAACATCCTGACGTAGATTTCCATCAGGCATGATGCGAATCCAGTCCCCCGCTGGGGCAATCAGCGTTCCGTTGATCCTGGGGCCCTTAACCCAGCCACCAGGGCCCACATTGTAGATAGTCAATGAATTATCGATCTTCTGCGGTGTATCCAGTGGTGCATATAAAGTCATCAGATACTCGGTGGCGGTCTTCGTCGTTTGCGCGCCGGCAAGTGTTGAGGCGAACGCTATCAAAAGAGCCGCAGTCAGAATTCGCTTCATGGCCATCTCCCTGCCTTTTTTGAAACCAGAATAGTCTCTCAGCTTGCGAGGCCAATCGGCCCTACTTAGCTATATCTGCCGGCCCGGCCCCTCCAACGCGAAATATCCTCGGCGCGCGCGCCGCAGGCTCAGGCAGCGCCGGAAACGCCGCGTGCGGCTCCGTCTGGTACCAGTAAGCCGTCGAATAAAAATTGTCGAGCGATGGTTGGCGTGGCCGTGTTCGATGGTCACCTGGATCGACTTCTCAAAAGCGATGGGGCTCTCGATGTGCCAGCGGTAAAGGCAATAGCGGCCGCCGATCCGCTCCGGGTCGGCGATTAGGGCGCGCCGTTGTGCATGATAGGCGAAAGGCTGGCCGCCAAAATCCCATGCTCCGTTGTAGTAGTCCTCGGTGCCGGTGCCGTTGATCGTGGGCAGCGTGTCGCCGTCGATGAAGATCATGTCGTCGCCTTCGCCAAACCAGCCGTCCTGGTTCTGCTCGACGGCATGGGTCACTCCGACAAAATGGCCCTTGCCTGTGGCTTCCATGAAGACACGTAATTGTCCATGCCGTCCAGATTTTTCGTCGTCTACTGGGTCGTGCCGTTGTCGTCCAGTTGTCGGTCCAGCCCTTGCAGGGCGCGGCCTGGCGATATTGCGCATGGAAGCGGCCGACGTCGCCGGGCAGGGCGGGAAGCGTCACGTAATCGACGGCGAAGTAGAGGTTGTCGGTGCGGACCTTGCCTTCATTGGTCAGGGTGATACGCGCCGCGGTCGCAAACGGCATCTGGAAGTAGGCGTTGAGCGCCTTGACGGGGGCGACGGCGAGCAGACGCCGACTGGTAGGTGAAATATTCGCCGAGGCCAAGGCCGAAGAAATCGCCGATGGGCACCTCGACGGAGGGCGTGGCTTCGCCATCCCACCACGCGCGCAGCACCAGGTTCTTCAGGTGCATCCGATCCTGCGAGTTGATGGTGAACCAGATGTGCGTGACCACGCCGGCGCCGGTCACGTCGAGCAGCGTTGCCGTCTTGCCCGGCTCCACGGGAACCGCGTCGCCATTGCCGCCGGTGCGGTCCCAGCTTGAGGAGCGGCGCGTCTTGTAGTTGCGCAGACGCGCTGGCCGCAGCAAGCTCCTCTGGCACTGGCGTCGGCTCGCGCTGCTCCAGAGCCTGCGGTTGCCGCGGCTGCTCCCGCCGCGTTCATGCCCAGCAGAGCGGCTGCCGGAGACGAGGTGCCCAGCAATTGCCGCCGCGCGGGCAAGCTCTTATTCGGATTCGGAAGGATGCATTGAGTTGGCCTCTCTGTCTCGCAGACTGATGAAAGCGAGTTGTAGCCTCGCATGCCGTGCCTGTCAAGCGGGTTTTTGAGTCCGCATGATCTAACTCCGGAGTCTTGTCCGCGAAGGCTGTTCTCGAGAGCCGTTCGATCTGTCAAAGTCGCGGCAGTTCGCGCGCGCGGGTCTCGCCTGTTATGGTCAGTGAGGAAACTTTGAATGAATCCCCCATAGGAACCGCGGGAATGTGGAAGCGCTGGCGAATCCGGATACTTCTGTTTCTGGCCGTGCTCGGCCCCGGATTTATTACCGCCAATGTCGATAACGACTCCGGCGGCATCCTCACCTACTCGCAGGCCGGCGCGCAGTACGGCTATTCGCTGCTGTGGACCATGATTCCCATCACCATCGCGCTGATCGTGGTGCAGGAGATGTGTGCCCGCATGGGCGTGGTCACCGGCAAGGGCCTGAGCGACCTGATCCGCGAGGAATTCGGGCTGCGGCTCACGTTTATGGTGATGGTGGTGCTGGTGGTGGTCAACTACACCAACGTGGTCACGGAGTTCATCGGCATCGCCGGCTCGATGCACTTGTTTCATGTGTCGAAGTTCATCTCCGTGCCGTTCTGCGCGTTGCTGGTCTGGTACATGGTGGTGCGCGGCAGCTACAAAAGCACGGAGAAGATCTTCCTCGTCGCCTCGCTGGTTTATATCGCCTACATATTTGCCGGAGTGCTTTCGCAGCCCGAGCTGGCACGATGCGTTGCTGGCCACGGTCACAGCTGCCCGCAAAAGACGGTGTGGCGCGATAAGGCGTACATGTACATGGCGATCGGCGTCGTCGGCACCACCATCGCGCCGTGGATGCAGTTCTACCTGCAGTCGTCGATCGTTGAAAAGGGCATTCGCGTCAAGGACTACGCAGCCTCGCGCCTCGACGTGATCGTCGGCTGCATCTTCACGGACGTGGTGGCCTGGTTCATCATCGTGGCCTGCGCGGCCACGCTCTATCGTGCACGGCATGGGCGCCATCAGGTCGCCGCTGACGCGGCGGAGGCCATGCGGCCGCTGGCCGGCGACTACGCCTTCCTCCTCTTCGCCTTCGGCCTCTTCAACGCGTCGCTCTTCGCGGCGTCCATTCTGCCGCTCTCCACGGCCTACACGGTCTGCGAGGGCCTCGGCTTCGAATCGGGCGTGGACAAAAGTTTCAGGAAGCGCCGTTCTTCTACTGGCTCTACACGCTGCTCATCGTCGGCGGAGCCACCGTGCTGCTGCTGCCAGTAAGACCACTGAACGAAGGAATGACAGTA
>CAVVXR010000033.1:0-140872 GCA_963752215.1 uncultured Acidobacteriaceae bacterium
TGTGTGCAGCCGTTCTTGCTGAAGCAGTGATTTGCCGTTGCCTGATTCACTGATCTTTGACCCCGGAAAAGTCCCCCTGTCAAGGGAAGTTGCACGACATCTGAACGAACCCGCACACCGAGTGCTCACACGTCGTTTGTGAGGTATGGATTCGCAGGGGGACGAAAGCTCCATCTGCTTCTCTGCCGCCGTGCCCAGCATCTGCCGGTTTGCACAGGGAGCTTGTCCCGAATTGTCCCGAAACTTACCCTTTTCGAGACGGAAGCGGGCCTTCGCCCCGAAGTTTCCGAAATCATCGTCTTCCGATAGCCCTTAATTAGAATGATTGAATGTGCTCCAACTCTACGCCGCGACTACTCGGCAGGCTAGGCGGAAATGGGAACTCGGCTCAACACTATTGCCCGTCGAGTCGGTCACCGAACGCGATGCGGCGATTAAGACACATTTCAGTAATCCAGAGATTCAATTCGTCGGGTCCACTTCTGGTTGTGGTTGTGATTTCCCCCACGTTATGTTACAGAACGGCGGTTGGCCTTACTACGAAGACCCTGAGAGTGAGCCAGAGGAAGCTACAAGTGATCGTCTGAATCGCGAACTGCTCGTCAGTCTTCTGCGGTGAATCAAGACTCAGTTGTCGAGCTGTACGGGGTTTGGGACGGGGACTTTGCCGAGGTTCCCAAAGCCTTCGAGACTGTTGAAGTGGCGATGATTCTGAATGAGGACTTCCGCTTCAAGGAGCGCGGCTTCTATAAAGTTCACATGATGCCCGATTGAACATTCCTGAAAGTCAGATTTCGGAAACTTCGCGCCAGTCCCGGAAAGGACCCATTGTGAAACGTCGCGCCATTAAGGAGCCGGATGCTCGACGAGGCGCGGGATCTCCATTTCTCCTTGGTCGCTTACGCGCTTGCGCAAGATCATACGCCGCCTGCATGCGCAGCCACATATCGGCACTGCCGCCAAAGGCCTTTTCAAAGCGCAACGCCATTTTAGGAGTAACGGCGCTTCTGCCCTGCATTACGTTGTGAAGCTGTTGGCGCGTGATCTTCATAGTTTTCGCTGCCTGGGCCACGCTCAGGTTAAGTTCGTCAAGGTTTGCCTTGGCAATCGCGCCTGGGTGAACGGGATTCTTCATCGGCATCGCGTCTTCCCTCCTGATGGTAATCTTCCAAATCCACGTCGTAGGCGTCGCCTCCCTCGAAGCGGAAGGTCACCCGCCGCCCGGAATAAGGGGGCTGGGGAGTGATGCGACATCGACCGGGCTCAAGGAGGGCTCAACGCCGGAATCGTGGCGCGGATTCCGAGTAGACCTGCTACCCTTCCGAGTGCGCCGTCGATAGTCCATATGTGCGTTCCAGGCACAGCCAGGCAGGACGCAATCAAATGGGCATCCGTCAGGCCTATCCCCTTCGATGCCAGCCCCCGCGCCTCGATCGTCAGACGCACGTCCGCCAGGCGAACCAGGAGAATCTGGTTAAGGCTGTCAAGATAATGCAGTGTGTTCTTGCGATCCGGCAGAAAGCCGCAAGCCAACTCCGCCACGATATACGGGTGAATGCAGAGCTGGTCATCGGCAATCAGGCCCTCCAACTCTATCTTGAAACGGCAGCGGCGGAACATCTCGATCCAGATGGACGTGTCTGCAAGAATCACTGTTCGTCAACCCGCAATCTGCGAACATCCTCGATATTCTGAGCTGTCCCGGCCAGCGCCAGCAGCCGACGCCCCGCCTCGCGCGCAATTAAGGATTTCAGCGCCTCGCGCAGCAACTCCGCACGCTCGGTGAGGCCGGTATATTCGTGGGCTGTCTTCAACAGGTTGTCATCGAGCGACACAGTGGCTCTCATACTCCCTCCTTGCACCAATTATAACACCAAATCGATCCTGAATTAGGTTCATGCATTAGGCCGCTGAAAGACTCGACCCTCGGCAGCGTCCCTAATCCTCAGTTTTTGAGGCCTTTCGGTTCGGTAACCGCGACGCATCGATTCTGAGAATTCAGAGGAAGGGATTTCTAACCTGGAGACTTCCGAACCGCTGCCCATGCTGGAGATCCTCTGTGAAAAGAAGATCGCACCGCGTCTGGAGAGCAGCGGAGACTTTCAATGAGTCGTACTCCCGGTCCGCAGATCGAGGGCGAATGGGATTTCTTTGTCGGTCATCATGTCCCAGCCTTGGCCGTGGAGGATATGACCGTCAATGGAGTTGATGGTCAGGCCTTCGGAGGATAGCTTTTCCGATTTCCAGGCTTGGCCATTCTGCCCAAACGCGAGACAGGAATGGTGGCCTGTGAAGAGGACTAAATTCAGTCGCGTAATTGGGCGGATTTCAAGGACGGGGCGGTACGAAATCATGGCGAAGTTTTCGGGGGCGGTGGTGTCGATGATGTAGGCATAGCCTCCGGCCACGGCGCAAATTTCGTTTGGGTTTGGAGTGGACCAGAGGCCGGTAGGAACCGCCGGGTCGCGGAATCCGAGGGCGCATGTGGCGAGAAACTCCTGCGCGGCCTTTGCGGGTCGAATGAGGACTTCCAGCGCGCCGCGCTCTACTTCCTCAGCCTGCGCGGGATAAACGAAATGACGGCTGGGCAGAATCAGTGGACGCGCCGCCAGAATTTCCGCTTGCCAGTGGTGAGGAAAGCTGCCGTCGAAAGTTGGAGCAGGCAGTTTTCCGGTCATGATTTTGCCTTGTAGCGGAGAATCCAGTTTTCCTGTTCCTGCGTATCGGGAACATCGCAGCCACGCGCCAACCCGATGGCCGCAAGAGCGTCGTTCGGAGCCCAGCCGAGTTCAATGAGCGTACAGGCCGCGGTGACAGTGGCTCGTCCAATGCTTCCCCGGCAATGGACGCCGATATGCTCTCCGGCGCGGAGGCGATCGGCCAGGTCGGAGACGAATGCCTGAAAATCGGCGAGGTTGGGCGGAACGTGCCCATCGGGAATGGGGTGGAAGATGAATTGCAATCCGACCGTCCCTGCCCAGAGACCCTCTTCGCCAAGGCCGAGCATATCGGCCTCATCCCGTTCCAGGAGCGAAACCAGCGCTTCAATGCCGCCCCGCTTCAATTCGAGAAGCTCGTCCTTCAGCCCATCGTCACCGCGCGGGCACAGCACAATTGCGAGCGAGGCAGGCGGCTTACCTTCAATCCAGAAGACATTGTTCACGTGCGGTTAAACTCCTACAAATTGAAAGATTCGCTGCGGGACGCTGGGAATGGCGAGACCCAGAGCGGCGCCATCTTCAATAAGCGGAATGATTTTGTCGAACTCAGGGCCGGAGTGGAAGCCAGTAAGCGCTATGCGAACGGGATGGTAGAGTTCCTTGCCTTTGATCGCCGGTTGCTGCTTTGATTTCGTTCAGTCCAGGTTTTGAAGATTTCTGCGGTCACATAGCCGCTGTGCAGTGCGGACGCGGCCAGCGAGTTCGCTAAGCACGGTGCGGGCTGAATCGACAGCCAGCACGGCGGCGTTTTCTTCATTGGCGTGCGCTGCGTCGGGATCGAAGCCGAAGATGAACGCCGACTTGACGGGAAGCTGAGCCAGGTAATCGACGTTGGGAGAAAAAGCGCCAGCAGGCTGGCAGAACCAGGCCTTGCGCAGGGCAATCAGCTCCATCGAAGGAATGTCCAGATGAATCGGCGGGTCAAGGCTGGCCAGCAACGCAATGCGTCTCTGCGGTATAGAGCTCCGAAGAAGTCCAGAGCGGAAAGACGTCCGGGCGCTGCAGGCAAAACTGGCGCTCGGCCAGCTTGGCGATGCGCTCGGGATCGGCCAGCTTGAGGTAATGGCGGTTGAGCCAGTTGAGCTTGTCGAAGTCGAAGATGGCGGGCGAGGGCGTGACGCGCTCCAGCGAAAAGGCGCGGATCAGTTCGGCCAGGGTGAAGGTCTCGGTCTTGCCGTCTTCCGCGCCCCAGCCCAGCAGCGCGAGATAGTTGACCAGCGCTTCAGGCAGGTAGCCCATCTGGCGGAAAGTCGGAGATGGAGGTTGCGCCATGGCGCTTGGAGAGCCGCTCGCGATCCGCGCCGAGGATGGTGGAGAGATGGGCGAACTCCGGCACCGGCCAGCCGAAGGCCTCGTAGATGGCCACTTGCTTGGGCGTGTTGGAGATGTGGTCGTCGCCGCGGATGACGTGGGTGATCCCCATCAGCGCGTCGTCAATGGTGACGACGTAGTTGTAGACCGGCATGCCGGCCGAGACGCCGCTGCGCCGAGCGGACGAGGACCGGGTCGCTGACCGCTTCAGCGGCAAACTCGACCGGGCCGCGGACCATGTCGTGAAAGCGCAGCGGATGGTCTTCAATCTTCAGGCGGACGGCGAAGGGCTTGCCCTCGGCGATGTTCTTGCGCGATGGTGTCGCTGTCCAGCGAGCGGCAGCGGCCGGAGTAGACTTGCGAGCCATGTGCTGCGGCGGCCTGGGCGCGCTCGGCTTCGAGTTCTTCCGGGGTGCAGAAGCAGCGATAGGCTTTGCCCTCGGCCAGCAGCCGCGCGGTGTGCTCTGCGTAGATGGCGAGGCGCTCGGACTGACGATAGGGGCCGTAGTCGCCCTTGTCGGGTTCGAGGCGTTGTGGCCGGGGCCTTCGTCCCAGTCAATGCCGAGCCAGTGAAGATCTTCCATCAAGTTGGGTTTCGTAGCGGGCTTCGGAGCGCTCAAGATCAGTGTCTTCAATGCGCAGGATGAAGTTGCCGTCGGACGCGGCGAGCGAAGAGCCAGTTGTAGAGCGCGGTACGCGCATTGCCCACATGGAGCAGGCCGGTGGGGGAAGGGGCAAACCGGACGCGGGGAATCTTATTGTTCATGACAGTAATGATGATAGACCGAAGGTGCGAGGAAACCAGATCAAGATCAATTGCAAAAGGAAGTAAAGAATGCTATCTTTACTTCTTGATAAAGGAGTAAGGATGCCGCCGTCCAGCACAATTAGCAGCAAGGGACAAGTTACTGTCCCGATCGAGGTTCGGCATCGCCTGGGTCTCAAACAAGGCGACCGCGTAGAGTTTGTCTTTGAGGATGGCCGCACTGTTCTGAAACCAGCGCGGGTGGAAGTGAATCCTTTTGCGGCCTTTGTGGGTATTTTGCCAGCGTTCTCTTCTCTTGAGGAGATTAATGCCTGGGTCAGGGAACTTCGCGATGATGATCCTCCGGAAGCCCCGTTGCATTCCGAGGATGAACTTTGAGAACGGCGATAGACTCGAATGTCATTTCAGCAATTTGGACAGAGGAATTATCGGTACCGCGCCTCCTGGTTCAACTGGAGGAAGCCAGACAAGAAGGGGCTCTGCTTATTTCACCTTTCGTCTTTGCCGAATTGCACGCGTACCCGAGAATGTCAGAGGCTCTAATCGGGAAATTTCTTAAGTTAACCGGTGTCACGGTTGATCTGCATCTTGACGAAACGGTTTGGATCGAGGCGGGTCTTCGCTTTGCGCGGTATGCGGCAAGGCGCAGACAATCCTTCGGGGCCGCCCCCCGGCGACTGCTGGCCGATTTCTTGGTTGGCGCACACGCGCTGGTACAAGCTGAGCGTCTACTGACGCTAGATCCGAAAGTCTACCGGCAGGATTTTCCTGAATTGCGGCTGTTGTGAAGGATGGCAAGGAGCGCAGAATGAATCGCAGGTCGATATGCGTAGCATTGATGGTCAGTTTGAGCCTGGTGACGGTTGGGCGCACGATGGCTGCGCAGGACGCGGGGGCGTCGGCTCAGGCAAACGCGCAAGCGAAGATTCGAGCCCTGGTGGACACCTACATGCAATCGGTTGACGATGCGGACCCGAAGCTTGCTGCCGCGGTTTGGCTCACAACGCCGGATGCGTCTTTTATTGAGCCCTTGGGACACGAGCGGGGCTGGGACCAGATTGCCGACGTGATCTACGGCAAGCTGATGGGCCAGACGTTTGTGAAGCGCACCCTGAAAAATGTCAGCGATGTCACAATTCACGTGTATGGCGACGCGGCGGTGGTGGAATTCGATTGGGATTTCGTGGCGATTCTGCGCAGTGATGGCAAGACCGAGGTTCACACAACCGGGCGGGAGAGTCAGTTTTATGTAAACCTGCCGGAGCAGGGCTGGCGGCTGGTGCATGTTCACTACTCGGGGCCGCCGGTGAAGGGGCCGGGAGGATTTTGAAGCTGGTCACTTTTCCGATGTGAAGTGCTGCCAGCCTTTGGGATTGAGGGGTTCGCGGCCTTGAGAGGTGAGCAGCGTAATGGCCGGGCGATTGCGGCGGAGTGGGACGATACGGCCGATTCCGGTGATGGGGACGCCGCCGATTTTCTTTGGGATTCGAGCGTTGGCGGGGGCAGTGAAGAGGAGTTCGTAATCTTCTCCACCGTTGAGGGCTTGCGCAACGGTTGCGGCGTGGTGGATGGGAAGCAGGGCTGCTTGGACTTCGGCGGCGACTTGTGATTCTTCACAAATGTGGGCAAGGTCAGTAGAAAGGCCGTCGCTGATGTCGATGGCGGCAGAGGCCGCACCGTGACGGACGAGCCATTGCCCCTGCGCAATGCGGGGCTGGGGGTAGAGATGAGCAGCCAGTTCGGTTTCGAGTTTCTTTGGGATTCGGCCCGGCTGAAGTTCGGCTAGTTTTGCGAGGGCAGCGGCGGCTCCGCCAAGGGATCCGGTTACGTAGATGAGATGGCCGGGTCGAGCGGTCGAGCGGAGCACGGCTTTTCCATTTGGAACGGCGCCGATGAGGACGATATCGGCGATGGGGATGGGAGACTCGGATAGGTCGCCGCCGGCGAGCGGGGTCTTGTGAGCGGAGGCCAGTTGAAGCAGGCCATCAAGGAACGAATCGACCCATGCTGGACGACGGCCTGTTGAAGAAATGAGTTCGCGAGGCAAGCCCAGGGACAAGAATGCAGCGATGGGACGCGCGCCCATGGCGGCCAGGTCGCTTAAACCTCTGGCCAGTGCCCGATGGCCTATGGATTGGGCAGGATGCCAGTCAAGGCGGAAGTGACGACCGGCTATCGAGAGATCAGTGGTAACGGCCAGCTCTTCCCCGCGCCGAGGACGGAGCAGGGCGCAGTCGTCTCCGATGCCTAGCCGAAGGGCTGCGCCTGAAGGCCGGCCGGCTCGCGCGCGGATTTGGCGGAGCAAATCGAATTCGCCGGAATTTTTCCGCGTCGATGACATGCATTGAGGATAGGTCATGCGGGCAAGGCGCTAGAAGTCGTGATGATCGTCGACGAGGTTGGCGATGGTCTGCTCTGCCCGCTGCTCTTGCGTTGCGCCGTTTGCAGTGGAATTGGCGGCCTCGGTCTGGGCACGCAGCTTGGCCACGGCGAGCCAGTTGTCCTTGTGCGGCTGGTCGGCGATCCATGGTGGCAGCGGCATGCAAAGATACTCGCCGAGGGCTTCGGCGTAGCCCTCATAAAGGACACGCATGTCGCGAAGTCTGTCGGCGGAGTGACCATCGCGGCAGACGCTTATACCGCTTTGGCAAAGCAGGTCGAAAAGTTTTTCGTAGCGATCATTCGGAAGCCGGTCGGGAGCATCGGCGACCGGGACGAGCGAGAAGATTTGCGACAAATCAACCAGCGCGTGGCGAGCCATGGCAAACGTCAACTGAGCCTGCCGCGCCTCGTGGCCTTTGACGCCGGCAATCAAAAGAGCCGAGGTGTCGAGAATGGCGGTCAATGCGCTGATCCAGCTTTGGTTGTTATGCTGCGAGCGGAAGTAGCAGAGCAGCGGATAAGAGATATGGCTTTCGAGCAATTCCGCTGACCAGCGCTCCCATTCCTGCAGCAATAACCGCAGGGCGATGTCCCCGCCTTCATACGAGTGGCGGCTCAAGAGTTCCGCCGCGGTCGGCGGCGATCCGGCCCGCGCGTCGAGCAGGGAGATGCTCACTTCGCGACGTGAAAACGCGGCGTAGAGAACGGGAAAATATCCCATCACAACTGCGAGCAGGCCCAGCCCCGTGCCCGCTTCCAGAATGACGATTGCGCGCGCCCAACCACCGTGAGGAGTTACATCTCCGAGGCCCAGCGTGAAGACGGTCGTTCCGCTGACGTAGAGGTCGGTCCAGATGTGCGTTTGTTGCGAGCTGTCAATAAACGGGCTGCCCAGGGCATGAAAGATGAGCGCAAAACCCAACAACAAAGAACCCGCCCACATTGCCAGCAGAAAGATGAGGGACATGGGGCCGTAGAAGCTGAATGCCGTCTCCCGTTTACGCGGATGGTGAAGCCGGCTGGCGAAGAAGACCCAGGGTCTCCATGTGACCAGAAAGAAGAGGCGCGTAAGCCGAAAGCGGCCACTGGCACGACGCGGCAAAATGATGGTCTGGAAGGCATCGAGCAGCGCGGCAAACAGACACAGTATGCCGGCAAGCAAAGTGACAATTCGCAATCGACCCTCCTGTTCTATGCCTCTGGCTGGCAGGTGCTCAATGCAAGATGACTGTATCGTAGCTGAAATGAACCCGCAAAAGTTTGCCGATAAATGAACCAGGAGCGGTGCATTCAGGTCTCATTGTTCTTCGTGAATCTCCAAATTTGTTGAGGTTAATGAACTGATAATGCAGAGGATGACGGCTTCTGATCGCGGGTTGAAACAAGTTTTTTGCGGATTTGGCAGGCGAGAAAATGCAGGAAGAATTGCAGGGTACGAAGGATTTTCAACACGGATTTCGTTGGGAATTCATTGACCCGTAATGGGACCCTTTGTTAGCCTTGACGAGCATCAACCAGACAAGCCCACCAGGGCAGTTAATATTTTCAACGGGCTGAAGAGCTTCTTAGCGTGCGCTTTCCTCACAGCGCGAATTGCGACAGGGCGAATTGCGGTCCTGCGGTCTGCAGGTATGAAGGGCGAAAATGCTACGCAAGCGCTATTACATTCTTTTTGTTTCCAGAGATGAGGACGGACGGGTTCGCAAGATTCCGATTCCTCTTCAGTATGCGTATGGGTTTGTCGCGGCTGCTCTGATCGGCGCGTTTACGATCGTGGGGCTTGCGGGCTCTTATACCAGAATGCTGCTTAAGACCGAGAGCTTCAATCAGCTCCGGCAGAACGATGAAAACCTGCGCAAGAGCTACAAGCAGATGGCGCAGATTGCGCACGATCGCAATGTGCAGGTGGCATCTTTAGGAGCACTGGCGAGCGAGGTGAGCGCGCTCTATGGGCTCAAGCAGAACAAGCTGGGTCATCCGAAGCAAACGACTTCGGCGGGCGTCGCCACGGCGCCGACGCCGGCGACGCTTTCACTTACCGACGATGTGAATCAGCAGCAGGTCAAGAACTCAATCGATCAATTTTATGCGCTGCGGACTGAGGCCATGTCCGGCCAGGTTTCTCGCGCGCTGGAGGGCGGCCTGACGCCTGGCTTTGGCGGCGACTGGACAGAGTTTGCAGACGCGCCATCGATCTGGCCTGTTGAGGGCCGCGTTGGCTCAAGCTTTGGCGAGCGCGAAGATCCGTTCAACGGTGAAGGCAAATTCCATTCGGGCGTGGACATCGAAGCTCCTTATGGAACGCCGGTGCGCGCATCGGCCGACGGGGATGTAAGCGGAGCTGCGATGGGCGCCGGGTATGGCCGCGAGATTGTGCTCGATCATGGGCATGGCTTCCTGACCTTGTATGGGCATCTCTCGGCGATTGCGGTACTGCCGGGGCAGCATGTGTCTCGCGGACAGGTGATCGGTTACGTGGGCCAGTCGGGCCGCGCTACCGGCCCGCACCTTCACTATGAAGTGCGCATCAACAATGTTCCGGTGAACCCGCACAAATATCTGCGCAGCACCTATGAGCAGGTCGCTTCGCTCGACACCAATGCGATTGCTGGATCGGGCAAGTAAGCAGAATTCGGAGAATGATGCAAAGCGGCTCCCGTTCTGACGGGAGCCGCTTTTGTTTTTCAGGTCAGGTTTATTTACTGTTTCACTTCGCAGCTTCACTTTTCGCCGGTGTAGGTAATATGCCAGACGCTGCGCGAGCCGTCGTCGGTGACGAACAGGCTGCCGTCGTTGCCAACGGCAACGCCCACGGGACGGCCCCACACCTGGCCATCTTTGGTGACGAAGCCGGTGAGGAAGTCTTCGTAGCTGCCGTCGGCCGCGTGGCCATCGTGCATGGGGATATGGATCACTTCGTATCCGGCGCGATTGGCGCGGTTCCATGAGCCGTGCTCAGCGGCGAAGGCATCCCCATGGTATTGCCTGGGAAATTCGCCGGCGGATGGATAGAAGGCCACTTCGAGCGATGCCATGTGGGGCTGAACCAGCACGTCTGGCGTCCGAACCGTTTTGGCGATGCTGACGCGCTGGCAGTTTTGAGCCTGCTCGTCCGTGAGCGGGGCTGTGCGCTGGGGGTTGGGTCCGGTACCGTCTTTGCACGGGTCTTTCAGGCGCGGGTCGAGGTGGCCGCCCATGTAGTACCAGGGCCAGCCGAAGAAGCTGTTCTCGGGGACGCTGGTCACGTAATCGGGCACCAGGTGATTGCCGAGATTATCGCGTTCATTTGTGGAGCACCACAGCTGGCCGGTGATGGGATTAATGGCCTCGCCGACACAGTTGCGGATGCCGTGTGCGTATACCTCGATGAACTTGCCTTCAGGCGTGTACTCGAGGATATCGGCGCGGTGAAACTCATTGGGGTGGGTGTCGGCGTCGTCCACGTTCGAGCCGGAGCCGACGGAGACAAGCATGTGCGCGCCGTCTTTGCTGAAGACCACGTCGCGGGTCCAATGGCCTCCGCCACGAAGCTGTGCGTAACCCGGAATGTCAGGGACGACGGTTTCGGCAGCGCCAGTGGCGTGCAGGTCGCCGGAGTGGTAGGGAAAGCGCTGGATGGTTGTGGCGTTACCAATGTAGATGTACTTTGGATTTTCGGCGGGATAGAACGCGATGCCGAAGGGGTGGTCGAGGCCGGTGGCAAACTTCTCGATCTGCGCAGCCTTCCCATTGGCGCCAACGCCGCGAAGGACGAAGACGATTCCGGCGCCGGAGTCAGCCAGGAAGAGATCGCCGTTGGGTGCGGTCATGATGAGACGCGGATTGGTGAAAGTGCCGCCGCTCGGGGCCATGAACTCTTTGTTGTCGGAGCGTTGCATGGGCGCGGTGTCGCCACCGGCGTACAGGGTGACCTTGAATCCGGGGGGCGCGACGGGCCACGCGTCGGCGGGGCGCGGAATCACGTGAGGAGTGTTATCGACGGCCTCGGCGGGATTGGGCTCGGGCAGATCGGCGAGCGTGATCTTGCGGCGAATGCCGGGTTGCTGCTGGTTCCAATCCGCAAAGGCAGCCTGGCCAGTGACGACCGCGGGCCTGGGCGAGGAGCCGGTCCCCTGGGCGTTGAGCGAGTGAATCGAAGCAAGGGCGCAGGCAATGAGCGAGAACTTCAGGAAACGAGTCAAGCCAGGGAAAATGATCATGGAACCTCTCATGGAGAACAAGTGGAATTTTATTCCTTCTAAATGATGCGCAAAACATGGGAATGGCTGCGACTTGCTTTATTAAGAAAGATTGCGGCCCGCCAAGCTTTCCGCGCGTTCATTTTGATGCGTCTGGAGTGGAAGTGGACGCGGGCGAGGAATTCTCACCTTCGGCGAGGCCGGCGATCAGGGAAGGCGTGAGCGTGGCGGTGACCACGACGCGGTTTCGCTTTTGAGCAACCGCCGCGGTTGTCAGTAACTGCTTCAGGCTGTTGTTGGCGGAATTTGCGGCCAGCGGAGCGGTAAATCCACGGGCGAGGGTGACGAGCGTGGCCAGGGCGGCAGCCTGATTGATGGCTACATCGTCGGTGGGAGCGATCTCTTCAACTTTGAGATTGAGCGTGCCGCCAAGCGACAAGGCCGGAGTGACGCTGGCGACGATGGTGGAGTCGTCCTCCAGCGGAAGAGCCAGGCCGAAGACGCTGATGGCGCCGCTCTCAGAAAACGGCATGCCGATCTGGCCCACGCCCCAGGCCAGCGACAGCAGCGGCACTTCATGGTAGTGCTGCGGCGAGCAGCGTCGAGCCGGCGAAGGGCAGCGCGGCGGTGCGATGGCGGTCGAGCATGGAGTGGATCATGCTCCGGCGTGGGCAAGTTGGAGACGGCCAGCATGTCATAGCCGATCTGCGCCACGCGCACCGTGCGGCCTTCGGACGGAATGTTGTAGATGGTGTGCCCGGCGTAGGATTCGACGCGAGGTGGCGTGGGCTTCGAGCCAGTCGTTGAGGCGCTTGCCGGTGAGCTTGCCGACCAGCACCATGGAATAAGCGACCGGCCCGTTGGGTCCGTTGGGGTCGGGCATGCGGTGCAGAGCGATGGCGACCTGGTCGAGGTCGCGCTCCCAGTCAATGCCGGTGGCGTCGACAAACTGCTGGTATTCGGGCGCGCGCTGCGGCGGCTTCAGGTCCTTGTGCAGGAAGGCGCGAATCGGGCTTGAGGTTGATGTAGATGATGCCGTCGGACTCAGGCAGCAGGCGCGCCGCCTCAGGCGGAGCCTTGGAGCGCAGAAAGATGGCCACGGCCAGCAGGAGCAGGACTGCGGCCACGATCCAGAGCGTTCTGCGGGTGCGTCTGTGCATTGAGGGCCGTCAGAGATTACGGTATCACTTGGGATCGGCAGTGGAGTGCGGACCAGCCGGCTTGCTCAGGGAAGACCTTGCGGCGATGCCGAGCGATTCGGCAATCTCGAAGCTGCTTATCCCTGGTCCAAAACAGGGTGGGGGGATGGATGAGGCAGGAAGCGATCAGATGCGCATCGATCAGGCCGATGCCTTGGCGTAAAGAGAGCGCGTCTCGATCATCTGCCGCACCTCGCTTATTTGCGCGACTCGCACCTGCGGCAACCAGTCCAGCCAGGCCAGCGTCTTCGCCCGGTCGCGCAGCGAGCCCAGGGCCAGTTCCGCAACGATGAACGGATGGATCGCAATGTTTTTCCTTTCGAGCTGGCTGCGCATCTCCGCATTCTCTGAACGGAAATGATCGATCCAGACCGTCGTGTCGGCCAGAATCATCGTTCACTCCATACGCCGGCGCGGAATATCTTCCAACTCCGGCATCGTGCCCCCCAGCGCGGCCAAGCCTGCGGGAGCTTTCCCGCTCGATGAGAGACTTGAGAGCTTCCCGAATAAGAGCTGTCTTTTCCGTCTATTCCCGTGTATTCCTGGGCAGTGCGGACGAGTTCGTCGTCAAGGGTGATTGTTGTTCTCATAGAACCTCCACGCATCAATCTTAGCATCATTTGATGATATATTTGTATGCAAGCAGGTGGCAAATGAGCCCGAGCCCCGAATCGGATTGAAGTGAAGGATAAGAATGCGACGGATTCGAGGAGATCCGCGCGGCCTCCTGAGCCCGCCTCTTGGGATCGCGTTCAGCCATTCTGAGGATTGCAGATAACGCGCTGCCCCCTGCATCCTGGACGCAGCGCGTAATTGTCAAGACGGCGGGTCTAGTCGATTCCAAAATCAAAAACGACGACTCCGCCTGCCGACGCTGCGCCTGCCGATCCCGTCGATGCGATAAAGGCATATTCTCCTGCCTTTAGGCTGATCTCCGGAGCAACCTTGTATGTGTAGGGGCGAATCTTTTCGGCATGGAATTTGATTGTCCTCTTTTCATCGTTGCCCATGCTCGCGCTTCCCAGTCCCACCTTTGCTACTGTCGTTTCCCTGTGGTCCTTCTTATCTTCCAAAGAAAGCAAGGAGAACTGCGTCGGACTACCAATTGTGTCCGCCGCGCCAAGATTACCTGTTGGGGGGAAATACATATAGAATGTCGGGGTTTTTTCATCGGTACGAACGATGGCGCGAGGGCCAGGTATTTCCGCCTTCATCTTCGCTTTAGCGATGCCGTAAGTAAAGGCCGACCCCCAGACGTTAGCGGTCTTCTCGCGTCCTGAGCCGGCCCGTTCTATGAGTACCATCTTCCCCTTGCCGTTCCCGGTTTGAATCATAAGGTATACGCCGGGATCATGTGGCGAAGCCGGGTCATCAGGGTCCGGCGCGGCCGGAACTGGCGCTAGTGTCGATGCTGCTGCTGGGGCCGGGGCGGCCGCTTTCGCCACAATCGCCGCCACAACCTTGTCGCTGACACCTGCGGCTTTGAGGGCGATCAGGCCATCTGTCGAGGTGTCATAGGTCCCGGCCTGTGAGTTGATGGTGGAAACAATCAGGTCATCCGACAGTCCAGCTTTCGCCAGCTTGATGATGGCGTCGTTGTTCAGTGACTGCTGTGCTATCAGCAGGGGGCAGAATGCCAGAAAGACAATTGACAGCAAGCTCTTGCGCATACAAGTTCTCCTCGGTCCCCAGAGCGACTGAGCCAGGTTTGGATTTCGCAAGAGAATAATCTACTTCGGTCGGCTTTCGTTGCAAGAGAAATCTTTGCGCTTCACTCATGAGGCTTGAAGATGCTGGTGAACGGATCGATACGGTGCATTCTGATCTGGATGCAATATTCGAGATTACTGCGACTCAGCGGGCCGGGAAGGTCCGGCAGCTGTTCCTTGAGTGAATCCCTGGCTTGTTGCATTAGGGTTCGACGATGGAGGCGGGTCTGGAGAGGCGGGGGAGGCATCGGAACCCGGATCCTGAGCGGGGTGAATCGGGAGCACAGTGCGCGGCCGCGCAGATGGGGCGGCTGGCGCACCTGTGGTCTCGTTGTCGCCGACGTCGAAGACGGGAGGCGCTTTGGGGAGCTTTAACCGGCCATCGAGCAGATAGGCAAGTGCAACTGCCCCGGTCGCTTCGGGAGAGACGACAATTAAAGGGAGCAGGTACTTCTTGCTCATGATCAACGAATCAGTGACGCCGCGAATGGGATGGCTTCTGGGCGCTGAGCCGGGAACCTGGGGAATGACGAAGATGGACAGATTGATTTCGGGATATTTTTTGGAATAAGCGAGCAATGATCGCGCAGCCTGCTTCGGTGTCATAAGGCCCACATCGGCGATGAAGTTGCGATGGATTGAATGGGGCAGATAAATGTCCAGCGCGGTGCCGGAAAAATCGGCGCAGTTATGAAAGAACAGATTGAAGTGACTCTTGTTCCTGCGGTCGTTGAAGAGATCGATAAAAGTTTGATCCTGTTCGGCGGTGCTGTCGATCCTGAAGCCATAAATCTTCCTGTCAAAGGATGAACCGACCAGCTCGGTCCAGTTTCCCTTCGGTGCTTCGCCCTCGTTGTTGTCGGGGGCGATTTTAAGCAGATGTGCCCTGCGGTAGGCATCACGCAGCTGCGCAATCTGATCCTTGTCGATGGTGGCGGGAATGTCGCTGACTGAATCGACTGCGTAGAGATAGGGAACCAAGGGGATTGCGATCCAATCGTATCTGCCAACCTTGTAATAGCGGCTGATCACGACGCCATATTCGCCGTCGTGACAGGGCCGAAGGGAGGTGGGTGAATCGGCGCAGACGTTGTTGAGGTAGATTGCGGCGTGGCCGGTAGGATTCATTTCTCCGAACCCGCCGTATGGCTCTTCCATTAACAGGGTCGCAGAGGCGTGCGCCGACATTGCCGCTATGACCAGGCAGAACAGAATCGCCGAATTTCGTAGCCGGGCTGGAACCGGTCGAACGGGTGCGATCTGCATTTTTTGGGAAGCCTTTCCGTGAACCTTAACGCTGCAAACATTGCCACACATTTGAGTAGACGCCGGAACTGCTGAACGGGTTGTGCAGCCACTCGAAACCATTCAGCCGGAGTCATGCCGCCGGTCCAAAAGCTTCCCATTCCGGTCTATCGGGCCGGTTTGCTCCGGTGGCGGGGGTGTGCTAACCTTGATTTCTGTGCCGTTGTACGTGCGGGGCGGGAGTGTGTCCGCGCATATTCGGAATCGGTTGAAGCGGTTTCAAGTGTTTTCGGTGTGTTTTTCCGGGTGGCATAGGGCTGGCGTAGCTCAGCTGGTAGAGCATCTGATTTGTAATCAGAGGGTCGGGGGTTCAAATCCCTTCGCCAGCTCCACTTAAGGAACCTGAAGACGGGGCTCTGAGACAGGAAGAAATGCGATTTTAAGATTTGGCCGGCGGCCATATTTTTAGCGCCGGGCTGTCCTCCGCGGTGATCCCACTAGAGGTGCATGCTCCGAAATGCCGGAGGACTCCGGACGGGGCTTGATGCGCTGAATGTCGTGAATTTGACGTTGGCTTGTGGACGTAGCCGGAGGGGCAGACAGGGTTGGATCCCCAGTGACAGGACTTGGTCGCTGGGGTGAATGGGCACAGGTGGCCGAGCGGTTAATGGCAGCAGACTGTAAATCTGCCGCTCCTTGGAGCTACGGAGGTTCGAATCCTCCCCTGTGCACCATGAGTTGAGGGTTGGGATGCGCGAAGGATTGCAGAGTTCCGATTCGGATTTGGACCGGAAGTTCTGGATAGCAATTGGGCTGTTTGGGTTTTGGCTGTTCTGGTCTGGTTTACGGTGGGCGAGGGAAAAGTGCTCGTCCTTGGCAAGCCGGTTGACATTAGGTTGGTTCCGCTGATGGTGATTGGCGGGTTGGCTTTACGAACAGTTTTGGCCCGTCACGCAGAGAAGATTCGCCGCAGCGCGATTGACGGTGCAAGGGACGAGGGCGGAAATGCGGCGCCCAGAAGTTAGCAAGAGGGCTGATGTAGCGGTAGGTCAGGGTTTTAACCCTGACAAGAGAGTCACTCTCGAAGGCCGGGGAGTGCGAGAGTTGAAGAGGGCTGATGTAGCTCAGTTGGTAGAGCACTCCCTTGGTAAGGGAGAGGTCACCAGTTCAATCCTGGTCATCAGCTCCAGAAGACAGCTTTTCAGCTACTAGCTTCTAGCTTGTTTGGCAGAGGCTGGCAAGTTCGAGCTTCCAGGAGCTGAAAGGGCTGAGAACGCTAGTAGCTGTATGTTTTGCGGGAGTAACTCAGTGGTAGAGTCACAGCCTTCCAAGCTGTTGGTCGCGGGTTCGATCCCCGTCTCCCGCTCCAGTTTCGGGGTCCCCGGCGACGGGTCCTTGTCGCTGGGGTGAGCAGGGTTTGATCGGGAAGATGCGGCAAGGCTGAGGACGAGGGTAAGCGACATGTTTGAGCAGGCAGCAATCGCGGTCCAGGATGAGCAGGGATACGCGCAGCTTCATGCGCTGATCGATGCGGCCTTTGACCCGCGGGATGTTGAGGTTTTGCTGGACCGCGTGAGCAAGTCGAAGCTGCGAATTCGCGATTACGAGGGCGTATTGAAGCGCGGATTTCTCGGCAAGGAAGCGGTCGGACTTTACGAGGCGCTGCCGGTATCCGACCAGGGGTTGACGCGCGAGCGGTATCTGCGGCTGGTTGAAGCGGTTCCGCTGGAGCTGCGGCAGAGGTATTTCAGGGTGTACGCGTATTACTGAGGCGACGCCTCGAGTCTTGTGTTTGAGAATATTACCGGCGGAAGATAGCCGGCGCGAAAAGAAGAAAGTTTGATGGAAAGGAAACGAAGATGGGGAAGGAAAAGTTTGACCGTTCAAAGCCTCACGTGAACGTAGGGACGATCGGGCACATCGATCACGGCAAGACGACGCTGACGGCGGCGATCACCAAGGTATTGCAGAAGCACAACCCGAAGAACACGTTCCGGTCCTTTGATTCGATTGACAACGCGCCGGAAGAGCGCGAGCGCGGCATCACCATCGCCACGGCGCACGTTGAATACGAGACCGCCAACCGCCACTACGCGCACGTCGATTGCCCCGGCCACGCCGACTACATCAAGAACATGATCACGGGCGCGGCGCAGATGGACGGAGCGATTCTGGTAGTCGCTGCCACCGACGGCCCGATGCCGCAGACCAAGGAGCACGTGTTGCTGGCCCGCCAGGTTGGCGTGCCCTGCATCGTAGTGTTCCTGAACAAGTGCGACGCGGTTGAAGATGGCGAGCTGATCGACCTTGTTGAAATGGAAGTTCGCGAGCTTCTGTCGAAGTACCAGTTCCCGGGCGACGATGTGCCGGTAATTCGCGGCTCGGCGCTGGGCGCGTTGAACGGCGAGGCGCAGTGGGAAGCCAAGGTAGACGAGCTGATGGATGCGGTGGACGCGTATGTTCCGCAGCCGGAGCGCGCGGTCAATCTGCCCTTCCTGATGCCGATTGAAGATATCTTCTCGATCTCCGGCCGCGGCACGGTGGTGACGGGCCGCATCGAGCGCGGCAAGGTGAAGGTGGGCGAGGAGATCGGAGATTGTCGGCTTCCGCGAGACGCGCAAGACTGTCGTGACCGGCGTTGAGATGTTCAAGAAGCAGCTTGACGAAGGCCTGGCTGGGGACAATGCTGGGCTGTTGCTGCGCGGCATTCCGAAGGAAGACGTGGAGCGCGGGATGGTTCTTGCCAAGACCGGCTCGATCACGCCGCACACGGTTTTCAAGAGCGAAGTGTACGTGCTGAGCAAGGAAGAGGGCGGCCGTCATACGCCGTTCTTCAAGGGCTACAGGCCGCAGTTTTATTTCCGCACGACGGATGTAACCGGAGTTGCGGAGCTGCCTGAGGGCGTGGAGATGGTGATGCCGGGCGACAACGTTGCGCTGCAGATTGAGCTGATCACGCCGGTGGCGCTTGAGAAGGGCTTGCGGTTTGCGATCCGCGAAGGCGGACGCACGGTAGGCGCGGGCACGGTTTCAGAGATAGTGAAGTAGGCGCTTGCCGCGCCGGGCGGGCCGCCCTTCGGGCGCAATGCAGGGCGCGGCGAGACGCAGGCTGGTCAGTTGAAAGGATTTTGAAATGCGGGAAATTGTTACATTGCAGTGCACTGAGTGCAAGGAGCGGAATTACTCGACGACGAAGAACAAAAAGACGACCACCGGCCGTCTGGAGTTCAAGAAATTTTGTAACCGCTGCCGCAAGCACCAGCCGCACAAGGAAACGAAGTAGAGCAGGGAATAGGGATCAGGGACTTGGGACTTGGAAATGCAAACCCCGACGCGGCGATGCAAATCTATTCCCTGAACCCTATTCCCCAGTCCTGCTTTTAGGGGCGTAAGCTCAACGGCTAAACTGTCGGTCTCCAAAACCGAACTTGGGGGTTCGAATCCCTCCGCCCCTGCCAGATTAGTCAAGAATGCGACCGGCAGGACGCCGGAAGCGAAGGAAAAGAAGTATGGCAACTAAAGCAGCATTGATCAACCGGGACGACGAAGCGAGCGCGAAGAAATCGGGTTTGGCGAAGCGGCAGAGTTCGAATTGAGCCGAATTTCGGCGAAAAGTTGATAGCGTGGAAAGAGTTCACGCACTTTCTGAGCGATGTACGCGGAGAGATGCGCAAGGTGGTTACGCCGTCGCGCAAGGAAGTTGAAGCGACGACGACCGTGGTGCTTATCGCCGTCTTCATCTTCGGCTTGTTCTTCTTTATTGTGGACAGTATCTTCGATTTCGGCCTGGACCGGTTACTGAGCAACTGGGCGGATTGCAGCAGTAAGTGCAGACGCGAAACGAGAGCATGATGGCAGATGAGTTAGAACCGCCCGTCCGAGCAAGCGCCAGCCTCCGCCGGAGCGCAACGAGACGCTTCAAGATGGTATATTCTGCACGCCTATTCGGGCTTTGAGCGCAAGGTGCGCGAGTCGATCGAGAGCCGGATTGAAGCCTTTGGGCTGAAGGATCGCGTGGGCCGCGTCATGATTCCCACCGAGCCGGTGACGGAGATTGTCAACGGGAAGAAGCGCACTGTCGAGCGCGTGTTCCTGCCCGGCTATGTGCTGGTGGAGATGGAACTGGACAACCATCTTTGGCACGTGTTGAAAGACACGCCAAAGGTGACCGGCTTTCTGGGCACGGGCGACAAGCCTGTCGCGCTGTCTGAAGAAGAAGTCAGTTCGATCCTGTTCCGCAGCGAGACGGCCAAAGACAAGCCGCGGATGAAGATCAAGTTTGAAAAGAGCGAGCAGGTCCGCATTACGGACGGCCCGTTTGCCAACTTCAACGGCGTGGTGGATGAGATCAACGAAGATCGCGAGACGATGAAGGTCATGGTGACCATCTTCGGGCGCTCCACCCCGGTCGAGCTGGAGTTTGGCAAGGTTGAAAAGATTGAGTAGTTGCAGCTGCTAGCTACTAGCTTCCAGCTTCTAGCCGGACTCTCCGCCTGGCGGATTCCGGTTGAAAGCGAACGCTGCGGCTCCAACACCAAAATTCAATGAACGCTTCAAAAGAAGAAGAGCCGGCTAAAAGCTAGAAGCCAGGAGCTGGAAGCTGGTTCCAAAGGAACCAAATGGCACCTCCGAAGAAAATTACCGGGTACGTGAAGCTGCAGATTGAGGCGGCAAAGGCAACGCCTGCGCCGCCGGTTGGTCCGGCGCTTGGCCAGGCGCAGGTCAACATCATGGAGTTCTGCAAGCAGTTCAACGCGCGCACGCAGAACAAGGAGATGGCCGGGCTGATCATTCCGGTCGTCATCACGGTTTACGCGGATCGCAGTTTCACCTTCATCACCAAGACGCCTCCGGCAGCGGTTTTGCTGAAGAAGGCGGCCGGGATTGCGAAGGGCTCGGGCACGCCGAACAAGGAAAAGCTGGGCAAGGTGACCGAGAAGCAGGTGCGCGAGATCGCCACGCAGAAGATGCCCGATCTGAATGCGGCCTCAGTCGACGCAGCGGTGAAGAGCATCAAGGGCACGGCGCGGTCGATGGGGATTGAAGTTGTAGCGTAGGTTCAAAGTATCCCGGATTCAACCACAAAAAGGCTCTCCCGTTTGGGAGGGCCTTTTTGCGTGTGATTGGAAGCCCGCCGGAGAGGTAAGGGCTTGAGTGGCCCTACTTCGGCGGGGCTGGCGTAAACCCTTCGCGTCTTTGACCGGGTTCAGGTTTCGGCTTTGGCTTCGGCGCCTTCTTGGCTTCTTTTCTGCCTTTATCTTTGCTTCCCATGAGTGCCAGTGTGCCACAAGAGGGGTCCGACGGGGAAGGGTAAATAGTCTGTTTTCCGCGATGCGAGGTTGCATTCCAGTGGTCCTTTCGATATGATTCAGAGATGCGCCTGGAGAAATCTCCGGGCAGTCATAAGCACCACGGCTTTTGGACCCGTTCGAGTGTTCGCCCAGGCAGACGGAAACGTTGCCTCGGCGGCGAGCCGCGGGTTCCCTGCAAAGCGGGGCTGGCAGCTGCGGTGGGAGACGAGGAAAAAGTGGCAAGAAAAGTCAGCAAGAATATTGTGAAGGCGCGCGCGGCTGTGACTAAGCCGGCGTATGCGCTGCCTGAGGCCGTTGGCCTGCTCAAGCAGGTGAAGTATGCCAAGTTCGACGAGACCGTCGACCTGACCATGCGCCTGGGAGTGGATACGCGCCATGCGGACCAGATGGTGCGCGGAACGGTTGTGCTGCCGCATGGGCTGGGCAAGACCAAGATCGTGGCCGTGATTGCGACGCGGCGACCGGCAGAAGGAAGCGACTGCGGCGGGCGCGGACTTTGTGGGCGGCGAGGAGATGGTGGAGAAGATCCAGAAGGAAAACTGGACCGACTTCGACGCGCTGATCGCCACGCCGGACATGATGAAGGTGGTTGGCCGTCTGGGAAAGGTGCTGGGGCCGAAGGGCCTGATGCCGAATCCCAAGACCGGGACGGTGACGCTGGACGTGGCCGCGGCGGTGAAAGAGATCAAGGCCGGCAAGGTGGAGTTTCGCGCCGACAAGACCAGCCTGGTGCATGTGCCGGTGGGCAAGCTGAGCTTTGATCCGCAAAAGCTGATGGACAACGCGACGACGGTGATTGGCGCGATTGTGCGCAGCAAGCCTTCGGCGGCCAAGGGCAAGTACATCAAGAGCGTGACGCTGAGCTCGACGATGGGGCCTGGGGTGCCGCTGGATTCGGCGGTTGCGGACGCGGCGGGCAAGCACTAAAAGCAGGGATTAGGGACAGGGATCAGTGGCCGATGAGCAGGGCACGCGCTCGACGAGCGATGAAGAGGGATCGAGGACAGAGGCGGTGAGTAGGTCTGACTGACCCTGTCCTGACACTGTCGAGCGGAGCGAAGACAATGGCGATTTCGAAGGCGAAGAAGACAGAGAAGGTCCAGGTGCTGGCCAAGGAGCTGGAGGGCTCGACGACGGCGATTATCGGCACATTTACCAAGCTGACCGTGGCCAAGGATTTTGAGCTGCGCAAGGTGATCCGCGAGGCGGGCGGCAAGTATCGCGTGGTGAAGAACAAGCTGGCGGCGATCTCGGGCAAGGGCACGCAGGTTGAGGCCGCGCTGAAGGGCCTGAAGGGCGTGAACTCGGTGGCGTTTACCGCGGGCGACCCGGTGGCGCTGGCCAAGGTGTTTGCCAAGTGGGCGGGCGAGAACGCGGCGGAGTTCCAGTTCAAGCTGGGCATTGTGGACGGCAAGCTGCTGAACGTGGCCGAAGTGAAGGCGCTGGCGACGATGCCGGGCAAGGAAGAGCTGTTCTCGAAGCTGCTGTTCCTGATCAATGCGCCGGCGCAGCGTCTGGTCACGGTGCTCAATGCCACGGGCCGCGACCTGGCGGTGGTGCTTGGCCAGGGCGTGGAGAAGGAAAAGTTTGCGCGGCAGCGGCAAGTCGCGGCCTAAAAGCTTTTAAGGATTTTGGCCGTGGAGCAGGCGGGAAGTGCGCGGGTCTGGCGCATCGGAAACTTTCCGGATTGGTCTGGCGGCCGGGCAATTGAGAAACACAAATTCAAACGATTTTGAATGGAGAAGAAAATGGCGGATTTGGCGCAGTTGGAAGAGCAAATTGTATCCCTGAGCCTGCTGGAAGCGGCGGCTCTGGTGAAGAAGCTGGAAGAGCGGCTTGGCGTTTCGGCGGCAGCAGCGGCCCCGGTGGCAGTGGCGGCGGCGGCGGCGGCGCGGCGGCTCCGGCGGCTGAGGAGAAGACCGAGTTCCAGGTCATCCTCAAGGACTTTGGCGCGAACAAGATCAACACCATCAAGGCCGTTCGCGAAGTGACTTCGCTCGGCCTGAAGGAAGCCAAGGACCTGGTCGATGGCGCTCCCAAGGCAATCAAGGAGAGCGCGACCAAGGACGAGGCCGAGGCGATCCGGAAGAAGTTCGAAGGCATCGCGACCATCGAAATCAAGTAAGCAGAGTCTCACGAGGCGGATCTTCTGGCGTTGGGACTTGCAAGCAGTGCCGGGACGCGCTACGATGTTCGTTGCGCGTCTTTCCGGCTCATTCCGGTTTCCCCGGGAATGGAGCGGGGCCTGGCGGCGCGTCTTGAAACAAGTAAGTGGCACGCAAGCGTCGGTCAGCCGGAGCAGGGCCAAGCACTCTGGCGGCGGTGCGACGTGCGATGTTAAGTGCCTTAGTGTCAGCGAGCTTACCTTGGATCGAGGTAGCGGACATGTTGACGGGTTGGCGAGCTGGCGAGCGGCAGAAGCGAGCTTTGGGATCGGCGAGAGCAGTGCAAGAGAATTCGGATGGGGGCACAGGCATAGGCCGCGCTCGTGAGGCATTGCGTCCTTACGGGCTTTTCGTGTCTCCCACCTGCGGCGGGGTGAGCAATTTTGCTCAGAGCTACTCCGCCTGAAGCGCAAAAGTATCTTTTTAACGGATTCCCCGTTGCGCTTGCTTCTCTCGATTGTGCGCAGTCTAGCGCACTTGCCGGATGTGCGGCAATGCCCAAACGCGTCATTTTGCCGTGACACTCCCGTAACATGCTTGGCATGATAGACGCTCTGGCGCGCGCGACGTTTTTGACTTGACGGCGAAGCGCGGGAGTGGCATGGGTGGGACTGGGTTTGAGCGTTTTCCAGTCTGGAATTTCGGAGTGATTTTACCGTAATCAGCCGTCGCCCCGAGACTCGGGCGGCGGCCCGGAACTGGCCTCGATTTCTGGCGGCCGGACCCGGAGTGACGAGCCTCAGGAGTGAACATGCCTAACGAGAAGCGCGCGATTCGCAGCCGGCTCGATTTTTCAAAGATTCCCACCGCAACCCAGATTCCTAACCTGATTGAAGTGCAGCGGCGCTCCTATGAGCGTTTTCTGCAGATGGACAAGCTGCCCAACGAGCGCGACGACTCGGGCTTGCAGTCGGTGTTTGTATCGGTATTTCCGATCACCGACTTTCGGGGTATCTCGCAACTTGACTTTGTCGACTTCTCGATCGGCAACTGGGAGTGCAAGTGCGGCCACTTGAAGGGACTGCATCACCTGCGCACGGCCTGCGTGCATTGCGGCGCGATGGTGATCACGGATCCGTTCCTTCCCGGCGACGTGCTTTGCCAGAAGTGCGGCACGTACAACAAGAACACGCCTGACTTCTGCAACAAGTGCGGCGACCCGGTCAGCCTGCAGTTGAAGTACGACCAGCAGGAGTGCGAAGAGCGCGGCATGACCTTCTCCGCGCCGCTCAAGGTGACCGTGCGCCTGACGATCTATGAGAAGGATGCGGAGACCGGCACCAAGACGATTCGCGACATCAAGGAGCAGGAGGTGTTTTTCGGCGACATTCCGCTGATGACGCCGAACGGCACCTTTATCGTGAACGGGACCGAGCGCGTGATCGTTTCGCAGTTGCACCGCTCGCCTGGCGTGTTTTTTGAGACGGCCAACAACCGCACCTACTTCCTGGGCAAGATCATTCCCTATCGCGGGTCGTGGGTGGAGTTTGAGTACGACCAGAAGAACACGCTCTATGTGCGCATCGACCGCAAGCGCAAGTTCCTGGGAACGATCTTCCTGCGCGCGCTGGGGCTGCGTTCGGACGAAGAGATTCTGAAGACCTTCTACACCGTCGACCGGATTCATATTGTCGACGGCAAGCTGCAATGGGCCGTGCCGCAGGACGCGAAGCAAGGCACGCATCTGCAAGGCGCCAAGCCGGCGCACGCCGTGCTGCATAACGGCGAAGAGATTGCGCACTCCGGCCGCAAGATTACGGCGCACACGCTGAAGGCGATTCGCGCAGCCGGCGATCGAGCAGGTCGAGGTAGAGGCGGCCGAGCTGGATGGCGCGCTGACTGCGTCCGACGTGGTCGATCTGAATACCGGCGAAGTGGTGGTCGAAGCCAATGTCGAGTTGACGGCCGACCGTCTGCACAAGGTGCTGTCGAGCGGCGCGGCGAGCTTCGAGGTATTCTTCCCGGAGCGCGACGATGTGGGCAACATCATTACCAACACGCTGAAGCGTGACTCGGTGCGCAAGCCTGAAGAAGCGCTGATCGAAATCTACCGCAAGCTGCGGCCGGGCGATCCGCCGACGCTGGACACGGCGACTGCGCTGTTTGAAGGCATGTTCTTCGACGCGCGCAAGTACGATTTCTCGCGCGTGGGCCGTCTGAAGTTCAACATCAAGCTCTACGAAAATCAGGACGCGACGCAACTGGATCATCGCACGCTGACGCCGGAAGATTTCTACGCGACCATCCGCTACCTGCTCAAGCTGCGCAAAAACATCGGCATGGTGGACGACATCGATCACCTTGGCAACCGGCGCGTGAGAGCTGTCGGCGAGCTGATGGAGAATCAGTTCCGCATCGGCTTGGTGCGCATGGAGCGGGCCATCAAGGAAAAGATGAGCGTGTATCAGGAGCTTTCGACGGCGATGCCGCACGACCTGATCAACGCCAAGCCGGTGATGGCGGCCATTCGCGAGTTCTTCGGATCTTCGCAGTTGTCGCAGTTTATGGACCAGACCAATCCGCTGTCGGAGATCACGCACAAGAGGCGCCTTTCGGCACTTGGGCCGGGCGGCTTGTCGCGTGAGCGCGCGGGCTTTGAGGTGCGCGACGTGCACCCGACGCACTACGGGCGCATCTGTCCGATCGAGACGCCGGAAGGTCCGAACATCGGGCTGATCAGCTCGCTGAGCTGCTTTGCGCGCATCAATGAATATGGGTTCATCGAGTCGCCTTATCGCAAGGTGAAGGACTCGCGGATTCTGGATTTCGTGGAGATCGTGAACGCGGGCGAAAGCGGACTGCGCGTGGGCGACCACATTGAGAAGGAAGAAGCGGCGCGGCTGAACGCAGGGTTGAAGAAGGCCGGCAAGCGGCGGATCGACATATTCCGTTCAGCTTCTATCTGTCGGCATGGGAAGAGGACAAGCACACCATCGCGCAGGCGAACATCGAGTTCAACGACGAGGGCGTAATCACCGAGGACTTGGTGAATGCGCGCCGCATGGGGAACTTTGTGCTGGTGAGCTCGCGGCGACGTTGACTACATCGACGTTTCGCCGAAGCAGCTCGTTTCTGTGGCCGCGTCGTTGGTTCCGTTCCTCGAGCATGACGATGCAAACCGCGCGCTGATGGGCGCGAACATGCAGCGGCAGTCCGTTCCGCTGCTGGTCGCCGAGGCTCCGCTGGTGGGCACGGGCATGGAGGGCGTGACGGCACGCGACTCCGGCGCCGTGATTCTGGCCAAGCGCAACGGCATTGTGGATTCGGTCGACTCCGAGCGCATTATTGTGCGCGTCGAAGGCGAGCATCATCCTACGCAGCTTGTCGCGCGAGGTGGGCTCCGACATTTATCAGCTCATCAAGTTCAAGCGGTCGAACCAGAACACCTGCATCAACCAGAAGCCGGTTGTTCGCGAGGGCGACCGCGTGGTCAAGGGCCAGGTGATTGCTGACGGACCTTGCACCGAGCAGGGCGAGCTGGCGCTGGGACGCAACGTGCTGGTGGCCTTCATGCCGTGGCGCGGCTACAACTTCGAGGACGCGATCCTGATCAGTGAAAAGCTGGTGCGCGAGGATTACTACACCTCGGTGCACATTGAAGAATTCGAGATCGAAGCGCGCGATACGAAGCTGGGACCGGAAGAGATCACGCGCGACATTCCCAACGTGAGCGAACACGCGCTGCGCGATCTGGACGAGAGCGGCGTGATCCGCATCGGCGCCCAGATCAAGCATGGCGACATTCTGGTGGGCAAGGTCACGCCCAAGGGCGAAACGCAATTAACTCCGGAAGAGAAGCTGCTGCGCGCGATCTTCGGCGAAAAGGCCGGCGATGTGCGCGACGCTTCGCTGACCTGCCCTCCGGGCATCGAGGGCACGGTGGTGGATGTGCGCATCTTCAGCCGCAAGGGCCAGGAGAAGGACGAGCGCGCCAAGCTGATCGAGGGCGAGTATGTGGCCAAGCTCGAAAAGAACCTGGGCGACGAAATCCGCATTCTGACCGACGAGCGGCTGAAGCGGCTCGACGGCATCCTGGGCAGCAAGGAAGTGCTGGCCGACCTGCACGACGAGCGGACCAACAAGCGCCTGCTGACCAAGGGCGCGATTCTGGATCGCGAAACGATCGAGCGCATCTCGACCAAGAACCTGAAGAGGATCCGTTATAACGACAAGGATCCCCGCGTCAACGAGCAGATCGACGAGATCGAAGAGATGACTTCGCGGCAGATCGAAGTGCTGCGCAAGATCACGAACGAGAAAGATCCGAAGCTGCAGAAGGGCGACGAGCTGCCTCCGGGCGTGATCAAGCTGGTGAAGGTCTATGTGGCCATGAAGCGCAAGCTTTCCGTGGGTGACAAGATGGCCGGCCGTCACGGCAACAAGGGCGTGATTGCGCGCATTCTTCCCGAAGAAGACATGCCGTATCTGCCCGATGGAACGCCGGTGGAGATTGTGCTGAATCCGCTCGGTGTGCCTTCGCGTATGAATGTGGGCCAGATTCTGGAGACGCACCTTGGCTGGGCCGCGCATGCGCTGGGCAAGAAGATCGCCGACCTGATCAAGGCCAACACCGATGCGGCTTACACGCGCGAACTGATGAAGAAGGAGTTCGCGGGAACGGCAACGCTGCGGCAGTTGCTCGATCTGGACGACGAGATGCTGTTGCGCGTGGGAGCAGGCATGGAGCGCGGCATCTGGTTCGGGACCGCGGTCTTCGACGGCGCGCAGGAGGGCGAAATCAAGGCGCTGCTGGCTTCGGCCGGTTTGCCTTCATCGGGCAAGACGCCGCTGTTCGACGGCATGACGGGCGAGCAGTTTGAGCAGCCGGTGACGGTGGGCTACATCTACATGCTCAAGCTGTCGCACCTGGTGGACGACAAGATTCACGCGCGGTCGATCGGGCCGTACTCGCTGATTACGCAGCAGCCGCTGGGCGGCAAGGCGCAGTTCGGCGGACAGCGTTTCGGCGAGATGGAAGTGTGGGCGCTTGAAGCTTATGGCGCGGCTTACATTCTGCAGGAATTGCTGACGGCGAAGTCGGACGACGTGTATGGCCGCACGAAGATCTACGAAGCGATTGTCAAGGGCGAGGCAGCGATCGAGCCCGGCGTTCCGGAGTCGTTCAACGTGCTGATTCGCGAATTGCAGTCGCTTTGCCTGGATGTGGAGTTGATCAAGCGCGCGGATCTGATCAAGAAGTTACCTGCGCCGGATTTGGCGGCGGTTGCCGATTGAAAATCAGCTTCTAGCCGCTAGCTGCTAGCTTTTTTCGTGCTAATTCGATGCATGAGGCAGCAGCAGGATGAGCTAGGAGCTAAGAGCTAGTAGCTGTTGTTTAGGGTTCTTCTTGAAAGCGGCAAACGCCGCTTCCCGGGAAGGAAGAGCCCATCAGAGAATCCCGGGAAAAGCCGCGGCGAGTTGCCCAAAAGGCCCGCCAAGGAGGGTCGCCTTGTTCCGTTCGAACCCGTTCGAGCTTTCCAGCCCCATTACCGACTTTGACGCCATCCGCATCATGCTTGCCTCGCCGGAGAAGATCCGCAGCTGGTCGCATGGTGAGGTCACCAAGCCTGAGACCATCAACTACCGAACGTTCAAGCCGGAGCGCGACGGCCTTTTTTGCGCGCGCATCTTTGGGCCGGTAACCGACTGGGAGTGCCTCTGCGGCAAGTACAAGCGCATGAAGCACCGCGGGGTGATCTGCGACAAGTGCGGAGTGGAAGTGACGGTGAGCAAGGTGCGCCGCGAGCGCATGGGTCATATTGAGCTTGCGTCGCCTTGCTCGCATGTCTGGTTCTTCAAGGGCCTGCCTTCGCGCATTGGCCACTTGCTCGACATTTCGCTGCGCGATCTTGAAAGCATTTTGTACTTCGAGTCCTATGTTGTAGTCGATCCGGGCGACGCTCCGGTGAAGGAACGCGAGATCATCAAGGACGAAGGCAAGTTCCGCGAGCTTGACCAGCAGTTCCGCCCCTCTGGCTTCAAGGCCATGATGGGCGCGGAGGCGATCAAGGAATTGCTCAAGCGCGTGCAGATTGAGGAGCTCTCGGTCGAGATGCGCGAGCGGATGAAGACCGAAACCTCGGTGCAGAAGAAGATCAAGTACGCAAAGCGGCTGAAAGTTGTCGAGGCGTTCCGCAAGAGCTCGAACAAGCCGCATTGGATGATTCTGGATGTGCTGCCGGTGATTCCACCGGAGCTGCGCCCGCTGGTGCCGCTGGATGGCGGACGCTTTGCGACTTCCGATTTGAACGATCTTTATCGCCGCGTCATCAACCGCAACAACCGGTTGAAGAAGCTGATGGACCTGCATGCGCCGGAAGTGATCGTGCGCAATGAAAAGCGCATGTTGCAGGAAGCAGTGGATGCGCTGTTTGACAACGGACGCCGTGGCCGCGTGCTGCGTGGCGCGAACAATCGTCCGCTGAAGTCGCTGTCTGACACGCTCAAGGGCAAGCAGGGCCGCTTCCGGCAGAATTTGCTGGGCAAGCGCGTGGATTACTCGGGCCGTTCGGTGATCGTGGTTGGTCCGGAATTGAAGCTGCACCAGTGCGGATTGCCGAAGAAGATGGCGCTCGAACTGTTCAAGCCGTTCATCTATCACAGGCTCGAACAGACGGGACACTGCACGACCATCAAGCAGGCCAAGGAAATGGTGGAGATGCAGGAGCCGGTGGTGTGGGACATTCTTGAAGAGGTCATCAAGGACCATCCGGTGCTGCTGAACCGCGCTCCTACGCTTCACAGGCTTGGCATTCAGGCATTTGAGCCGGTACTGGTCGAGGGCAAGGCAATCAAGATTCATCCTCTGGTTTGTACGGCCTTCAACGCCGACTTCGACGGCGACCAGATGGCGGTTCACATTCCTCTGTCGCCTGAGGCGCAGATTGAAGCCAGCGTTTTGATGCTGGCGTCGCACAACATTCTGTCTCCGGCATCGGGCCAGCCGATCACGGTGCCAACGCAGGACATGGTGCTGGGTCTCTATTACCTGACCAAGGCCAAGAAGGGCGGCAAGGGCGAAGGGCGCGTCTTCGCCAACACCGAAGAGATTCTGATGGCGCTCGAAGCAAAGGAAGTCGAGACGCTTTCGCCGATCCGTCTGCGCTATACGGGCAAGGTTCTGGACATGACCACGGCCTACGACGATCAGGATCTGACGCACACCGAGCCGGTCGACTTCAACAAGGAATACATTTCGACGACTGTTGGTCGCGTGATTTTGAACGACTCGCTGCCGGCGGGGATGCCGTATGTCAACGGCCTGCTGAAGAAGAAGGGCATCGGGCAGCTGGTGAATTACTGCAACCAGAATCTGGGCCTTGAAGTCACGGTGGGCATGCTGGACCGGATCAAGTCGCTGGGCTTCAATTACGCGACGAAGTCGGGCCTGTCGGTTGGCCTGGACGACATGGTGATTCCGGACACGAAGTACACCACGGTGGACGCGGCCGACAAGAAGGTGATCGAGGTCCAGAAGCAGTATATGGACGGCGCCATCACCAACGGCGAGCGTTCGAACAAGGTGATCCAGATGTGGTCGGCGGTGACGGACCAGGTTGCGGACGAGATGTTCGGCAACATGAAGCGCGCGGACGATGAGGGCGCCATGAACCCGATTTACATCATGGCCGACTCCGGCGCTCGCGGATCGAAGCAGCAGATTCGCCAGCTTTCGGGCATGCGCGGACTGATGGCCAAGCCTTCGGGCGAAGTCATCGAAACGCCCATCACGGCGAACTTCCGTGAAGGGCTCGACGGTGCTGGAATACTTCATCTCGACGCACGGCGCGCGCAAGGGATTGGCGGATACGGCGCTGAAGACGGCCGACTCGGGCTACCTGACGCGGCGACTCGTCGACGTGGCGCAGGACGTGATCGTTACCGAGTACGACTGCGGCACGGTGGAAGGAATTTATGTCGGCGCGATCGTCGAATCGGGCGAGATCATCGAGCCGCTGCGCGATCGCATCATCGGCCGCGTGACGCTGGAGAGAATCAAGGACTACGACGGCGACATCGTGGTCGATGTGAACCAGGGCATCGACGAAGACATTGCTTCGGCGATTCAGGGCGCGGGCGTGGAGCGGGTGAAGATTCGCTCGGTGCTGACTTGCGAATCGCGGCGCGGCGTTTGCGCGCTGTGCTACGGCCGCAACCTTGGCTCGGGCCGCATGGTGGAGCTGGGCGAGACCTGCGGCGTGATTGCGGCGCAGTCGATCGGCGAACCGGGAACGCAGTTGACGATGCGTACCTTCCACGTCGGCGGCACGGCTAGCCGCGTGCAGGACAAGTCGCGCCTCGACGCCAAGAACAACGGCTTCGTGCGCTTCATCAACCTGAACACGGTCGAAGCCAAGGACGGCGACCCTGGTGGCGATGAACCGCTCCGGTTCGCTTGCCATTGTGGACGAACGCGGCCGCGAGAAGGAGCGCTACCAGGTGGTCTACGGCGCGCGTCTCAAGGTGAAGGACGGCGAGCACGTGAAGCTGGGCCAGCTGCTGGCCGAGTGGGATCCTTACACCTACGCCATCCTCACTGAAATCGGCGGCACGGTGCAGTTCAAGGATCTGCAGGAAGGCATCACGCTCAACGAGGAAGTGGATGAAGTGACCGGCCTGTCGCGTTGGGTGGTTGCCGATTCACCGGATGAAAAGCGTCAGCCGGCGTTTGTGGTCAAGAATGCGAAGGCCAACAAGCGTTATCTGCTGCCCCGCGGCGCTCACCTGATGATTCAGGATGGCGAAGACGTGGGTCCCGGCGATGTGCTGGCAAAGATTCCCAAGGAGAGCACGCGCACCAAGGACATCACCGGCGGTCTGCCGCGCGTGGTGGAGCTGTTCGAAGCGCGCAAGCCGCGTGAGACGGCCATCATCTCGCGAAATCGACGGCGTGGTTCGCTTCGGCGAAGTTAGCAAGGGCCAGCGCAAGATTTACGTGACCGCGGACAACGGCGACGAGAAGGAATACTCGGTGCCGCGCGGCATTCACGTCAACGTGCAGGAAGGCGAGCGTCTGCGCGCCGGCGATCCGCTGATGGATGGCCCGTTGAACCCGCACGACATTCTGGACGTGCTGGGCGAAAAGGAATTGCAGTCTTACCTGGTGAACGAAATCCAGGAAGTCTACCGTCTGCAGGGCGTGGCCATTTCGGACAAGCACATCGAGGTCATTGTCCGGCAGATGCTGCGCTGGGTGAGGATCGACGATGTGGGCGATACCAACTTCCTGCTCGAGCAGCAGGTTGATCGGTTCCGCTTCCGCGAAGAGAACGACCGCGTGATGGCACAACGGAGGCCGTCCTTCGACCGGGCGTCCGCTGCTGCTGGGCATCACCAAGGCGTCGCTCTCGACTGATAGCTTCATCTCCGCGGCCAGCTTCCAGGAGACGACGCGTGTGTTGACCGAGGCCAGCATCAACGGCGCGGTCGACAACCTGCGCGGCTTGAAGGAGAACGTGATCGTCGGACGGCTGATTCCCGCCGGCACGGGGCTCGAATACTACCGCAACGTTCAGCTCTCTCCGGAGCTGGAAGAAGCGGCGGCCCGCGTGCAGCAGGAAGTCAGCGCGGAGATCGAAGCCGCCGAGCGCGAACTGGAACTGATGCGCCAGGAAGGCGAAGCGGAGGAGATGGCGGCGGAATAAAGCTGCCTGTTCATTCGCTCAGCGCAAGAGTCAATCAATGTTGTGTTGTTTCAATTGAAAAGGTCCGGCTCATGCCGGGCCTTTTTCATTTTTCAGGCGCGAAGAACGCGCTGCGCTTTAGCGGCCGGTAGCCATTTCCTCGTCATGTCGCTTCTCATACTTAGCCGTGTACATGATTGCGTCCGCTGCATTTAAAAGAGCGTCTACCGTAACGGCATCCTCGGGAAAAAGAGCGATGCCGACGCTTGCCGCGCCGTGCAGCGTGTACTGCTCCAGGACAAACGGCTCGTCAAAGCATCGTTCCAGACGGAGCGCAATCTCCTCGATATCGGTGCGGTTCCGCACCACCGTTACCAGGGCAGCGAACTCGTCGCCGCCGAGACGAGCCAGCTTGTCGTGGGGGCGAAGCTGCCGCTTCATTCTCATGGCGGCTTCCTGCAGATATATGTCTCCGACATGGTGCCCGTAAGAGTCATTAATCTGCTTGAATCGATCAAGGTCGATGTAAATGAGTCCGAATATCCCGGCCGTTTCACGAGCCACGATAATCTGATGCTCCAAATGCTTCTCCAGCGAGAAGCGATTGTGAATGTCGGTGAGCAGGTCAAATTCCGAGCGGTGGATGAGGTCGGAGTAGAGACGGCGGGTTTCAATGGCCAGTGCGGTTAAGGCTACCGCCATTGAGAGCGCCTCGGTCTCGATGGCAGTCGGTTCAGTGTTGGGATCGAAACCGGCCATCATCATGCCTAGCTGTGCGCCAGAGCGGGCGCGTATTTCATGTTTCACAATGCGCAGGTCAGTCAGCTTTGCGGGACAGTTGCCAAGTTGAGCTCCATCGGCGATCTGGCACCAGCTGGGAGCGCCACGCAGCTTATAGGAGACAAGTTCCGTGATCTGTTCGACAATCTCAGCCAGCGGCCTGGCGCCGTTGATGTCCTCAAGGATGCGGCTGCGGCGCTGCTCAATGTAAGCCAATTCGGTGGTTTGGCGGCGCGTCCTGTGCTCGATGGCCCAGCCTCTGACGCCCGCGGCGACAACCACAGCGAGCAGCAGGCCCACTAGAAAAAGAAGATTGCGGACGTTCAGCAAAGATGGACTGGCGATGACGGTGACATCATCCGGCGTGCGCGCCAGGATATTGAAGGGAACCAGGCCATTGAATGGATTGGACGACTCGGGCGAACAGATGCCGGTGACGCGGACACGAGAGCCGAGCGGCACTTCTTTCATGGGCGGCAGGGAGAGCTGGCGGGCAGCATTTGCATGGCGGTAAATTGCGGAGAACAGATGGCCATCCGAGACGACGACATACTCGTCCTGAGTCGCCTCGCGCGCCTCCATGAGCAGAGATCCTTCAATGGAAACCAGATCGAAGATGTTGCCGCTCGACGCCAGTTTCTGCCAGTTTGCAGCGATCGGCGCAACGGGCGCCTGAACATTGGTGTCGTGGACTACGGCACGGGTCAAGGTTAGAAAGCCGTCTCTAACATCGGGGAATCCGGATGCATCGACCAGGTCGCCCAATTGCAAAGGGCTGTAAGACTCGGTCGTGATCTGCAAGCTCTTGGAGCCGCTCTGGAGCACAAGCTCGGAGCCAGGCTGAAAGTAGGTAACGGTTCCCTGAACTCGAACCCTTTGCGTGGAATCCTGTACATGGGAACTGTGAAGCACTTGCTGCATAGGCGTAAGCGGGAGTTCCCAGGGACTGGCCGGCGCATGTTTCAGGATTTTGATATCGTCGAGTCCCTGTACGTGAAGCAGGATTCCGGTCTGTTGCATTTTGCCGTCGAATTGACCGGAGAGAACTCCGGTGACTTCGACGTTGGAATCCAACAGCTCCTGGGGCGCGTTGACGTCGTTGCTGTCCATGGTGGCGGCAATGTAACCGCCATCCATGAGTATCTGCAAATTTGTGTAATACACCGGAGCGCTCAGGCTCCCCTCTAAATTGGCAGCGCGAACGACGCCGCGCAAAGTGACAAGCATGCAATCGGTTTGCCCGCGAATGGCTTGATCGAAGGTCACAAGTAAAGGTTGGGGAACGACGCCGTGATTGAGCAGGGTGACGTTGCTACTGTACACATTCGGGCGGAAACTTCCGTGAGTGGCTCCCCGCACGAGCACGCGATCACCGGGAGACAGCTTGGCATCAGTCGTGGCGTGAACGTAAAGAGCGACGCCTTGATCTTGCACGAAGAGGGTATGTTCATAGGGCCGGTAGTAGGTGACAGTCGCCTCAAAGGCTACGGGCAATCTCTGGTTGGCCTGGTCATAAGTGAGGGTGCCGATAGCGCGCAAGTCGGTGAGCGGAGCTTGCGCCTCAGCACAAGCGGTCAGAGTGCATCCGGCGACAACGACGAAAGTAGCCAGCAGTCTCTTCATTAGGCGGAGTCCCGGGTGGAGCTTTCCAATGCTCTGCGCTCTAAAAGTAACTATCGGCGCTACTTATCGTATTCTTCAGCGCGATCACAGGCGTCAAGCTCAAAATCCCGGAATCAGGGCATTATTGATTCTACGCTTGCAATGATTCCAGGGGATGCCAACTTTTGGGTTAGAGAGGTACATACTCCGCACGGTGAAATCGGGCGAGCAGTGAACCTATTGTATTGGCGGGAGTTGTTTCCGGCACTGAAGGAGAGGAAAAGACGATCCTGGAAACCAGATCAAGTTGACGGGAGTGAATTAGATTTTTCCGAACCTGATGTGCTCCGTTTCGATTTCGCGTCTGTTTTTCTTCGCCTTGTACATGTTGGTGTCGGCGGCGCTGAAGAGGCCATCGCTGCTGGTGGCGTCGAATGGATAAATGGCGATGCCAACGCTGGCTGAGCCCTGCAGCAGGTGCGCTCCGAGGGCAAAAGGCTTGTCGAAGCAGCGTTCCAGCCTCGTGGCAATCTCCTCGACCTCATCCCGTCTGCAGGCAAGGGGAAGCAGGACAGCAAACTCGTCACCGCCAAGGCGGGCCAGCAAGTCACGCGAGCGGAGCTGGTGTTTCATCCGCATGGCCACCTCCTGCAGGTACCGATCCCCGACCTGGTGGCCGTATACGTCGTTGACCTTCTTGAAGTCGTTGAGGTCGATGTAAATCAATCCGAATGTGCTTGCGTTGCGGCGCGCCTCCTCGATTCTCTGATCGAGGGATTTTTCCATTGAGAACCGGTTGTGGATGTCGGTAAGGAGATCGAACTCGGAGCGGCGCACCAGGTCGGAGTAAAGGCATCTCGTTTCAATGGCGAGAGCGGACAGCGCAACCGCCATGGAGAGAGCCTCGGATTCAACGGAGCGAGGTTTGGTGAGGGAATCAAGCGCAATCAAGATGGCCCCATGCGGGAGCCCGACACGGGAGGGAATATCGCGCCGAACAATGCGCAGCCCGTTGAGTTTTGGCGGGCAGTTTCCGAGCTTGACCCCATCGGCCAACTCGCACCAGCAGGGAGCGCCACGCAGCCAGAAAGAGACGATGGAAGTGATGTCTTCAACAATCTCGGCGAGAGAGCGGGAGCCGTTGATTTCCTCGAGAATGCGGCTGCGGCGCTTTTCGACAAAGGCCAGAGCGGCGTTATGCCGGCGCAGCTTGCGTTCGATGGTCCATGCTCTGAGGCCGCCACCGAATACGATTGCGACCAGCAGTGCGACGAGAAGTGTGAGGTTGCTGATAGAAAGCAAAGGCGGGAAACCGACCACCGCGACATCGTCGAACGAACGCAGCAGAATATTAAACGGTACCTCTTCGCCCGGGCTGACCGTATTCGCTTCAACGATGGTGCAGATGCCGGTAACCCTGATTTTGGATCCCAGCACGATCATCTTCATGTTCGGCAGAACGCCGTCCCCGGACGGATGGCGGTAGATGGCAGTGAAAAGCCGTCCGTCGGAAGAGACCACGTACTCATCCTGCGAGGCCTCCCGAACCTGGGTCACAACTCGGCCTTCGATCGAAACCAGATCGTCCTGGTGGCCGTCTGCTGCGTTGCTGCTCCAATAAGCCAGCTGGCGCCAGTTGGCGAACTGCGGCGTAACGGGCTTGAAGATGTGGGTATCTTGAATTTCTCCATCTGTGAGCGTGAGCAGACGATCGTGAGCATCGGGAAAGCCGATTGCGTCGGCTTGATCGCCGATCGTCAGGGGTTCGCTCGTGTGGGTTGAGATCCACAGGCTCTTTGAACCGTCCTGAAGCACGATTGCCGCACCGGGTTGGTAATAGGTAATGGTTCCGTGGACTCGCACCCTGGGGGTCAGGTCGCGTGCGTGATAGACAGCCAGAATGCGGTCCATGGGAGTGACTGCCAGCGCCCAGGGGCTGGCGATAGCGCGATGGATTACTCTGACGTTGGCCAGCGACGAGACGTAGAGTACTACGCCGGTCTGCTGCATTTTGTCGTCGAATTTTCCGGCGGCCGCGCCGGTTACTTCAACCTCCGCATCCAGCAGGTTCTTGATTGCCTGCCCGTCGTTGCTGTCGACGTATGCCTCCATTGGGCCACCGTCGGTGAGCAACTGCAGCTGTGTGCTGCGGACGGGGGCGGATCGGCTGACAATCAGATCGGCGGCGCGGACGGTGGCGTGAACGGTGACCAGTTGGCAATCGCGCTGGGCTCGAATCAACTCTTCAAAGGTGGCTGGGACTGGGCGAGGCGGCGCGTCATGACGGAGTAAAACAACACTGTCGGCGATGATGATGGGGTGAAAGCTCGCTTGAGTGGTTCCCTGCACCCGGACCCGATCTCCGACGGCCAGATGAGTGCCGTCCGGAGGACGCACGAATATGGCGTCGTCGCCATCCTGCACAAAGAGAAGATTGTCATAGGCGCGCGCATAGTCGACGGTGGCAGTGAAGGCCACGAGAATCTTGTTGCTTGCTTTCGAATTGGTCAAGGCTCTTACGGCGTGCAGGGACGTAAGCGTCGCTTGCGCAGCCGCCGGGGCCGCCGAGGCGGATCCAAGTACCAAAGCCAGAACGAAAAACAGTCTCTTCATCGAGGAAGAATCCAGCGCGTTTGCGGCGGGAGCGGGTCAGCCGCCAGGAATTCCCGGGCGGCAGTGAAAACCGGCATGTTCGCAGCCAATCGCTTCTCAATTTTAAGGAAACACTCGTTTGGCGGAAATGCGCCTTTGTGTGTAGACGGGTTGCCCCTTTCAGCGCGAGGAAGTCAAGGCCATTCAGGGAGATATTTACCCTGACGAAATCTAATGGAGAAAACGCTTCAGCCCTGAGTCAGGACGGGTCCGCCGGTTTTTCTTGTGTGTTTCTTGACATACATGGCGGCGTCGGAGGCGCTTAGAAGGCTGTTCTTGGTGGCGCCATCCTCGGGATAGAGGGCCATGCCGACCGCCGCCGATCCGTGGAGGATCATGCCCTCGACGGCGAAAGGATCGTCGAAGCAATGCTCCAGGCGCAGTGCGATCTCATCAACCTCAGCACGGCTGCGAACGACCGGAACCGCAACCGCGAATTCGTCGCCGCCAATTCGGGCCAGCGTGTCGTGATTGCGGAGCTGGCGCTTCATCCGGATGGCGGCCTCTTGAAGCAGGAGGTCTCCCACGCGGTGGCCATATTTGTCGTTGACATCTTTAAAGTTGTCGAGGTCGATGTAGATCAGTCCGAAAATGCCGGCGCTTTGGCGCGCTTGATCGATGAGATCTTCGAGGCGCTTGTCGAAGGAAAAGCGGTTTTGTAGGTCAGTGAGGAGGTCGAATTCAGAGCGGTGTATGAGATCGGAGTAGAGCCGTCGGGTCTCGATTGCCAGCGTCGCCAGACGCACTCCGACAACGAGCGCCTCGTGTTCAAGGCGAGTGGGCTGACTGGCAGGGTCAAAAGCGGCAGAAAGTGTGCCTAACGGCGGTCCAACTCGGGCAGAAATCGGCTCGCTGCAGACGCGCAGATTCTCGGAATCGGGCGGACTATCACCCAATCTGGCTCCGTCGGTAATCTCACACCAGCAGGGCACGCCATCGAGCCGGATGGCAACCATCTCCGTAATTCCCTCCAGAATTTCAGCCAGCGGCCTGGTGCCGTTGATGTCCTCAAGGATGCTGCTACGGCGCTGTTCAAGTTGGGAGTTGCGACGTTCCAGGGCGGCCTCAGCCTCAATCCGAATAGCCATTGCAAGGGTCTGGCGGTGCACTTTGGACTTGAGGGTCCAGCCCCAGGCGCTTGCCGCAATCGCCACCAGGAGGAGGAGTCCAACGAGGACGACCAGATTACGCACGTTGAGCCAGGAAGGGCTGGCGACAACGACCAAATCGTCGTAGGAGCGCATCAGGATGGTGAACGGAACCTGAGCGTTGAAAGGGTTGGAATCGTCGAGCATGCAAATCCCAGTCACGCGAATTCTGGAGCCTACCGTGATCTGCCGCATGGGCGGAGGCGGTGCGGGCACAAGAGAGGCCGCGGGTGGATGGCGGAAGATCGCCGAGAACATCTGCCCGTCAGCGGTCAGGACGTACTCGTCCTGCGCGGCTTCGCGGATCTCCGAAACCACTTGCCCTTCGATTGAGACCAGATCGAACACATTGCCGCTTAAGACAAGTTTTCCCCATGTTGCCGCTTGCGGAGTAACGAGCGCCTGAACATGGGTATCGTAGATTTCTCCGTTCGTGAGAGTTAGAAAACCGTCATGAATACCGGGAAACCCGGTCACGTCCGCCACATTGCCGATTTGTTCGGGAAAGATAGAGCGGGTCTGGATCCACAGGCTCTTGGCGCCGTTCTGCAGCACGATTGCGGAACCAGGCTGGTAGTAGGTGATGGTCCCATGTACCCTGATTCTTTCCGACGTGACCTGGACGTGATAGCTGCTGAGGATTCTGGTCCATGGGTGTAACCGGGAGGGACAATGGACTGGAGACGGCACGATCAAGGACCTTGATATTCGCGAATGAAGAGACGTGGATCAGTATTCCGGTCTGCTGCATCTTTCCGTCGAAGTTCCCGGAAGCGACGCCGGTGATTTCGAGCTCCTCATCCAACAGGTCTTTGAGCGCGCTGGCATCGCCGCTGTCGACCGTCGCATCGATAGTACCCTCCGTCGGCCATCAACTGCAGATAAGTGCTGTTTACATTCGAAGAGTTTATGAGGTCGGCGGCGCGGACCCTGGCACGCACTGAGACGAGCATGCAATCGTGCTGGGCACGGATCAACTCATCGTGGGTAGCCGGAACGGCTGGTGGCAAATTGCCATGATGAAGAAGCGTAATGTCGCTGCTCAACACGATCGGACGGAAGCTATCGTGAGTTGTTCCGTTGATGTGAACGCGATCGCCGGGAACTAACCTGGCATCGGTGGTCGCCTGCACATAAATGGCGGCGTCTCCGTCCTGGACGAACATGGTCTTTTCGTAGGCGCGGAAGTAGGTAATCGTGGCTTCAAAAGAGACCGGAAGCGCATGGCTGGCTTCAGCGTTGGTGAGGACGTGAATATCGCGCAGGGTGGTCAACGGAGTGGGCGGCAGTGCCCACGCAGCGCACGCCGATCCTAAAATAACCGCAGCCAAAGCGTTCAATCTTTTCATTGAGAAAACCATGCGGAGCAGAATCAGAATGGAGCAATCCCGCACAATCCTTATCGGCAGATTTCGATTCAGAGGTGAGTCTGGATTCAGGGGTGAGCCGCGAGCGGGTAGCGAGGCGGTTCGGCCTAAAATCTGCGTGCAACGATCCTACGCTCACATGTGGGTGCGCTCATGTCCCTTTTAGGGCACGTTTGCTTCTACGGCTGAGTTTTCCGTTCGACCTTGTCCAAGGGCTGAGTTTTTGAGCGCGCCAGATCTGCACTAAAGTAACTAATTCTTCATACGCGGTAAAGCGGGAACGGCGGAAGGGGGGTTCCTGGGCTGACCTGGACCTGCCCTAGGCTCGCATGAAGATGCCGCGCGGGATTCTACACTGAATCAGAGGAGTAACCTCCGCGGCTGAGATTGGTGATCAAATAACGAAATGGCTAAGAGACTTCGGGTTGGTGTTTTGTTTGGCGGGCGGAGCGGCGAGCACGAGGTTTCGCTGCTCTCGGCTGCTTCGATATTGAAGGCGATCGACCGGAAAAAATTTGACGTGGTTCCGATCGGGATCGACAAGACGGGACGTTGGCTGACTTCGAACGCAGCGCAGGGGCTTCTCGAAGGTTCCGCGACCGCTGCTTCAACACAGTTGACGATCGATCGCCATGCGGCGCTGGGTGGCCAAGCCTCTCTGGAAGGTCAGTCGCTGGACGTGGTTTTTCCGGTGCTGCACGGAACGTTTGGCGAGGACGGAACTATCCAAGGGCTGTTTGAGCTGGCCGGGTTTGCTTATGTGGGATCAGGCGTACTGGGCTCGGCGGCGGGGATGGACAAGGACGTGATGAAGCGGCTGTTCGCGCAGGCAAAGCTGCCCATCGTCAAGCACGTGGCCCTGCTGCGCGCGGAGTGGGAAAAACAGCCGCGCAAAGCCGTTGCTCAGGTCGAGGAGGCGCTCAAGTATCCGGTATTTGTGAAGCCGGCGAATCTCGGCTCATCGGTGGGCATCAGCAAAGCGCACGACCGCACAGAACTGGGGCCGGCGCTGACTCTGGCTGCCAGGTACGACCGTAAGCTGGTTGTGGAACAGGGGGTGGGCGGCAAGGCTGGCAAGGCGCGGGAGCTGGAGGTGGCAGTGCTTGGAAACGACGACCCACGGGCCAGCGTTGTGGGCGAGATTGTTCCGGGCAAGGAATTCTACGACTACGAGGCCAAATATCTCTCAGAAGGATCGGTGCCGGTCATTCCAGCAAAACTCAGCCGTGCGCAAACCGGGCAGATTCGCGAGATGGCGGTGCAGGCATTTCGGGCTTGCGACCTCAGCGGGCTGGCGCGTGTGGACTTTCTGATGGAGCCGGACGGCAAGCGGCGCATTTTTCTGAACGAGGTAAACACCATGCCGGGTTTCACTCAGATCAGTATGTATCCAAAGTTGTGGGAGGCCACTGGGCTTAGTTACAAAGAGTCTGATTACTCGGCTGATCGAGCTGGCGCTAGAGCGACATGCGGAGAAAGGGCGAACTGTCTACAGCAGGGAGTAGGAGAAACGCAGGGAACAGTAACCAGGCTGCCGGTGTCTAACTCATCAGCAAGTTACATATGCAAGGAACGAAACAATTGCGGCAGTTTTTGCAATTCCTTCCCATTCCCTACTCCCTGTTCCCTGAGTTTTGGCCTATTCTTAATTCGAGGAAATTGTGCAATGACTTTGCTCGACGCTCCCAAGTACGATGAGGCCCGCGAGAAGCGGCGCCAGCTAATTATTTACAGCGCAGCGGCGACGTTTCTGGTGTTGTTGGTGGCGTGGTGGCTGGTGGCCGGCAGGCCAGTGGACTGGCCATGGAACTGGAACAATTACTTTTTCGCACGGGCGACGGTTAACAGCTTCCTCACCGACGTGGAGAAGAGCGATCTGTCCGCGGCCTACGGGGTCTGGATCCACGATAAGAACTGGCAGCAGCATCCTGCGCAGGATGGAGCTTACCCATTTTCGCGGTTTCAGGAGGATTGGAGCTCGACCAGTCCGGATAATGAATATGGCGTGATTCAGAGCCACCAGATTGCATTGGCGGGGCGATATGGGAACGGCGTGCTGGTGGCGATTTTGATCAACGGGCGCAAGAGCAAGGCGCTGAACCTGGAATACGACCCGAGGAGCCACTCGCTCGATTTCGCGCCGCCGGGCGTTGAGCTTTACCTGGGGCCGTAGGCTGAATCTTTTTCCGGACCTACGCCTGCTGGATTGCATCGAACTGGCGAGGAGAACAAAATGCCCCAAAGTAGCCACGCACAAGCCGCGGAGCTTCACAACCTGGCAGCCCATGCGCATGCAGCCGCCGCGGTTGCCCACGGCAAGGCAGATCATCTTACCGCCCACGAACTCAGCAAACAAGCTCACGAGCATTCCGTGAACGCGAACAGGCACTCTGAGAAGCTTGTCGATGAGGCGGACGGATCAAGAGAGGTCTAGACGGAAATATCTCGAGTCCGAGCCCGCGGAGACTATTGGTCTGAGTTCCCCCCTGAAGACAACGCGGCTAACGTTGCATCAAGGCTCGCCGGATCCTCAACGTTGAAGGATTTCAAGGCGGGATCAATCTGGCGCAGCAAGCCGCAGAGGACTTTGCCGGGGCCAACTTCAATAAAGTGCGTCGCTCCAGCACCAACCAGGGATTGCATGCAATCTACCCAGCGCACGGCGCCGGTGACCTGGCGAATGAGTGCGTCCTGGGCAGCCGCGGCAATGGTGACAAGGCCCCCGGTTACATTGGCGGCAACGGGGATGGCAGGATCGGCCAGGGCCAGGGACGCGAGGACGCGAGCGACTTCCTCTTGCGCCGGCTGCATGAGGGCGCAGTGAAACGGCGCGCTGACGGGAAGCATGACGGCACGACGGGCCCCTTTGGCTTTGGCCAGCGCTGAGGCTTTTTCAACAGCCGCTAGCGCGCCGGAGATGACCGTCTGCCCGGGCGAGTTGAGGTTCGCGGCTGCCACGATGAGTCCTGTTTCCGCTTCAGCCTCTTTGCAGGCTTCGGCCACCAGCGCCGGGTCTAAAGAAAGAACGGCCGCCATCGCGCCTTGTCCGGCAGGAACAGCCAACTGCATGGCCCGGCCGCGGGCCTTTACTGCGCGCACCGCATCGGCGAAGCTGAGCGTTCCAGCGGCAACGTGAGCTGACCACTCACCCAGCGAGTGCCCAGCGGCAAGCGAAGGCTGGACGCCTTGTTCCGCGAGCACACGCCATGCTGCCACGCTCATGGTGAGAATTGCAGGCTGAGTGTTTTCGGTGAGGCGGAGTTCCTCTTCCGGACCTTCAAAGATGAGTTTCGAAAGCGAAAAGCCGAGGGCCTCATCGGCCTCTGCGAAAGCCTTTGCGGCGGTGGGAAAGCGATTGGCCAGCTCGCGGCCCATGCCGACGGCTTGCGAACCCTGCCCAGGGAAAAGGAAAGTGATCTTAATTGACATTTTAGAGATTTTACCTGCCGGAGCCCGCTCATTGGCGACTTTAGTAATGCGCTGATCATTGGTTAGTCGATAGAAAAGCAGCGGTGTGGATAAAATTGATCAGACGCCATCGCTTGCGAAAATTACCGTTTACTGACCATCATTCAATCCTGCAGCGAGGGAGTCCATCAATGGTCCATCAATACACGCCAAATTTTCCTCATAGGTTTAACGCGGATGGCTCATACGATTCGGTCTGCACCCTATGTCATCTGACGGTCGCCAGGGTGAAGACGGAAGCAGAACTCTCTCAACATGAGCAAAGCCACACATGCAAGCCTCTGCACAAATTGGTAGTCAGCGAATACCGATTGAAGGTCAATCAAGTGGCTTAATTGCGGCGACTTCCGATTTCGCTTCTAAAGCGGCAACCCTTTCAGGTATTCACGGAACTGCGGCCCTAGTTCGTCCCGCTTCAGCGCAAACTCGACCGTTGCCTGCAACATGCCGAACTTGTCTCCGGCATCGAAGCGCTTGCCCTTAAACGTATAACCAAGGACTTTTTCTTCTTTCAACAGCGCAAGAATGCCATCGGTAAGTTGTATCTCCCCTCCGGCGCCGGGCGTTGTTTGCTCAAGCAGTTCAAACACGCGCGGCGTCAGCACATATCGTCCAATAATTGCTTGCTTCGAGGGCGCATCCTCTAGCTTCGGTTTCTCAACCATGCCGGTGCAGTTAAAGATACGCGGGCTCTCCGCATCCTGCGAGCCGGCCAAGACACCGTACGCGCTAATCGCGGCACCCTCGATGGTCATCGTCGCCAGCACCGATCCGCCCTTCAAATCGAATACATTGATGAGCTGCTGCAGGCAAGGCACGTTTGCATCGATGACATCATCGGGCAGCAGCACGGCAAACGGCTCATCACCCACCAGATCTTTGGCGCACAGGACGGCATGCCCGAGGCCCAGCGGTTCTTTCTGCCGCACGTAGCTGATCCGCGCCATTTCGGAGACGGCGCGGGACACCGCCAGCAATTCTCGTTTGCCGCGCCGCTCCAGGGTGGCTTCGAGTTCAAAGCTGAGGTCGAAGTGATCCTCCATCGTGCCCTTGCCGCGGCCGGTGACGATGATGATGTGCTCGATTCCCGAGGCGATCGCTTCTTCCACACCGTACTGGATAATCGGCTTGTCCACCAGCGCCAGCATTTCTTTTGGAACTACTTTCGTCGCCGGCAGAAAACGTGTGCCTAATCCGCCTGCCGGAAAAACTACCTTCCGTACTCGCTGTTTCACTCTTCGTTCCTCATCTCGATGGCGCAATCAATTCCGTGTCGCAAAACAAATCTAAGCGCACACTTACAACGTCGGCGAATCATCGCCCAGCATCGCCTCCCGCACAATCTTGATTGGCGGAAAACCCTGCTTCAGAAAATCGTCATGAAACTTCTCCAGTGAAAACGCCGCGCCTTGTTTCTTCTTCATATCTTCGCGCAGCTTCATAATCTCCAGCTTGCCCAGCGTGTAGTAAAGATACGTCGGATCGCCGCGCCGCGCTTTGCCTCCACCAATGCCGCTTCCTTTGACTGATAGCCTTCCTTCTGAAAAAACTCCACAGCCTCCTCAAAGCTCATCTTGCCCGTGTGCATTTCGATGCCAACAATGAAGCGCGCGTTGCGCAGCAGCGCATCCTGCAATTGTCCCAGCCGTAAAAACTTTGCTTCGCGCTCATCCTTCGCACCCGCGCCGGGCTGCCCATATCCTTCGTCAAGCATCATCTGCTCGGTATAGTGCGCCCATCCCTCGACATCGGTGTTCGCGCCCAGCAGTTTGCGCACCCTGCTCGGCGCCTGCGGCAGCCACAGGAACTGAACGTAGTGCCCCGGATAAGCCTCATGCACCGCTGTCGAAATTACCGTGCCTACATTGAACCCGTGCATATAGCCTTCAACTTCAGCGGGCGTCATCGACGGGTCGGGCAAGCGTCACATTGAAATAGGCCTCGGTCGCGTGCGTCTCAAACGGCCCCGGCGTATCCATGCTGGCAGTCGTCGTAGCCCGCATAAATGGCGGCGTCTCTTCGACAATCGGGCCGCACATCCGAAGGGATGGTCACAATATGATGCGCGCGGATAAAGCTGACGAGGCCATCGAACGTCGCGCGAAAAGCATCAAGCAGATGATCCGGCGCGGGATGATTCGCTCCGAGTTCTTCAAGCACAGCGCGCGTATCCTTGTTAGGCTCCAGCTCTCTTGCCACCTCATTAAAGTGGGCTTGATTCTTGCGCAGGTCTGCCCAGCCAATTTCAAGTAGCTTGTCCAGCGGCAGATCCACCATCTCGTCGTATTGGAGCTTCTTTGAAAACGCATCCGCGCCGATGCGGAAGTCTCCATTCGACTTTGCGAGCAGGTCCGTCTTCAGCCAATTTAGATAATCTTTGAGCTTGCAATCACCGCCGCATTGGTTTGCGCAAACTCAGCCTTAAGCGCCGCGTCCTGCGCATCCGCAAAGGCCAGCGGAACATCGTGCTCGAAGAAGCTCACAATGTCCGGCAACTGCTCGATGGCAATCTCCGTAAAGACGCGCGGCGGATTCTTGAGATTCACGCGCGCTGCGGCCAGCAGCGCCGGCATCTGCTTTTCGCGCGCAATCAGCGAGCGCAGCCGCTCGTCCGGGCGAAGCAAATTTCCGCTCCATCAGCGAAATGCTCCATTGGCGCAGGCGCTTGAATAGTTATCCGCATTCTTCTCCCACGGGCGAATTGTTTCGAGAGTCAGCAGCCTGGAACGGATATTCGAAAGCACAATTTCGCGGTCGCTGCGCGGGACAAACTTGTGGCTCCGCATCGGGATGAATCGCCTCGATGCGTCTCTCAAAGCTCTTCAGTGCGGCAATCTCCGCATCGATGTTCTTCCGCGAATAATCCTCCAGCTGCGCGTCGTACTGGTGATACCGGCCTGAGTGCCGTTGGTCGGCCGTAGTGAAAATACACCTGGTCGAAATACTCATCCGATGCCTTTTCAAACTGCTGCTTCCAGGTTTCGCTCGCAGCGTGAGCAGTGATCGCAGACGACATACAGACTCCAATAGCAACCAAAGCAAGGATCTTCTTCATAGTGCCTCTTTTCACTTAGCGGCTAGCATTCTTCATGCAAGTGCCGGAGCCGCCGCTAGTTTCTCAAGCACTTCGTGAATCTCAAGCAGAACTTCGTCGGGCCGCGATAGCCGCCAGCGGATACTTCAGCAACCCTTGCGGCGTGAACTGCGCTCCGCGCTTGGCGTTCTTCGCCACCAGGCGCATCAGATGCTGCGGATCGACCGCGGCATTCTCCATGAAGCGAATCTGCAGTTCGCCGCGCTTGCGATCGATCTGCGCAATGCCCATCCGCTCGCATTCGAGGCGCAATTGCGCTGCCTCCAGCAGGTAAACGGTCGCGTCGGGCGGCGCGCCATAGCGGTCTTCCATCTCCGCGCGCACCTCGGCAATGGCCGCCTCGCTCGTCGCTCCCGCGATCTTTCTTGTAGAGCCGCAGCCGCTGATTCTCTTCCGGCACATAGCTCTCGTCGATGCGCAGCGCAATGCCCAGGTTAAGCTGCGTCGCCGGCCGCTCTTCGCTGCTCTCGCCCTTCATCTCCTTCACCGCGGCTTCCAGCATTGAGGTGTATAACTCAAATCCCACGGCTTCGATGTGCCCGCTCTGCTCGCCGCCCAGCATGTTGCCCGCGCCGCGCAATTCCAGATCCAGCGCGGCAATCTTGAATCCCGCACCCAGGTCGCTGAACTCCTTCAGCGCCGCCAGCCTTCTGCGCGCAATCTCCGTCAGCTCCTGTTCTGGCGGAATAAGCAGATACGCATAGGCGCGTCGATTCGACCGGCCCACGCGGCCGCGCAATTGGTATAGCTCGCTCAGCCCGTGCCGATCCGCGCGATTGATCAGAATCGTATTCGCCAGCGGAATGTCGAGCCCGTTTTCAATAATCGTCGTCGCCACAAGCACGTCGTATTCGTGACGCATGAAGGCCAGCATCACGCGTTCAAGCTCGTTCTCGCCCATCTGCCCGTGGCCCACGGCAACTCGCGCCGTCGGCACAAGTTCCTGAATGCGCGCCGCAATTTCGTAGATCGATTCCACGCGATTGTGGACAAAATAGACCTGTCCGCCGCGTTCCAGTTCCACCTCAACAGCCGAGCGCACAATCTTCTCGTCGAACTTCGCCACCACGGTCTGAATCGCCATGCGATCTTTCGGCGGCGTCTCGATCACGCTCATGTCGCGCAGGCCCACGAGCGACATGTGCAGCGTGCGCGGAATCGGCGTGGCGCTCATGGCCAGCACATCGATCTCCTTGCGCATCTGTTTCAGCCGCTCTTTGTGGCGCACGCCAAATCGCTGCTCTTCATCTACTACCAGCAGGCCGAGATCCTGAAACTTGATGTCCTTCGAAAGCAGCCGATGCGTGCCGATCAAGAATATCCACGCGGCCCGTTTCGACCTGCTCGACAATGTTCTTTTGCTCCTTCGCCGTGCGGAAGCGCGAGATCATTTCGATGTTGATGGGGAACTGCGCAAACCGCTTCTTGAATGTCTCGAAATGCTGAAAGCTCAGAATAGTGGTCGGCGTGAGCACGGCCACCTGCTTGCCGTCCTGCACGGCCTTGAACGCCGCGCGCATCGCGACTTCGGTTTTTCCGTAGCCCACATCGCCGCACAGCAGGCGGTCCATCGGCGTAGTCGATTCCATGTCGTACTTGATGGCGCGAATCGCGGATAACTGGTCGTCTGTCTCGGTGTAATCGAACGAGTCTTCAAACTCCTTCTGAAATTCGTTGTCTTTTGAGAAGGCGTTGCCCTGCGCGGTTTTTCGCTCGGCATATAACTTCAATAACTCGCCGGCCATGTCCTGCATGGCTTTGCGCACGCGCGCCTTGGTCTTGGTCCACTGCTGCGAGCCGAGCCTGTTCAGCACCGGCGCGGGTCCGGCGTCCGTGGAGCGGTATTTCTGAATCAGATCCAGCCGAGTCAGCGGCACATATAACTTGGCCTGCTCGGCAAACTCCAGAATCATGAACTCGACCGAGAGCCCATCCTGCACAATCTCTTTCAGGCCTTGATATTGCGCGATGCCGTGCTCGACGTGAACCACATAATCGCCGATGGTCAGGTCGCGAAAATCGGAAACAAACGCCGCCGTCTTCGATCGCTTCGGCTCCGGCCGCGCCGCAACATCCGCGTCGTCAGAAAGATCGTTGGCCCCGAACACAATCAGATTTGCGTCGGCGAAACTTACGCCCGCTGCGAACGGCGTGCGCACAATGACCGGCACGCGCAAATCGCCGGCCAGATAACTGGCTTCATCGAGCACGGTCTCGCCGCCTGGATGAAGGAAGCGGCTGCCCAGCCGATAAGGAATCTGATATTCGCGCAGCACGGTCGCCAGCCGCTCCACATCGCCCTGATTCGGCGCGGCCAGCACAATGCGCGTCTCTGTTTCCATCAGGGCTTTCAGTTGCTCGGTCAGCGCTGGAATCGATCCGTGAAACCGCAGCGTGGGCCGCGTGTTAAGCTCGATCTCGCCCAGCGTGTTGTCCTCGTCCAGCACATCCACCACGCCCAGTTGATCCAGATCGAGACCCCATGTGCGAGTCGAGCGTGGCTTGCAAAATTTCCGGACGCAGATAAATATCTTCGGGACGTAATCAGCGAGCCGATCCCCGACCGCTCATGCCGCTGTTCCACCTTGTTCCACCAGCGATCGATCTGGTTGCGCACCATCGCCGGCTCTTCGACAAACAGCGCGCATTTTGGCATCAGGGACAGCAGCGATTTATCCGCGCCGGCGACTGCGCTGAAAAATTCCCAGCCCGGAAACACGCTGACGCCGCCTGCAGCCGCGGCCTCAATCGCCATCTCGTCTTCATCGGCATCCGTATCTTCGGCCTCGGCTTCGAAGTCCAAACGCTGACGGTTCAACCGGCCGTGCACAGCGGCCAGCAATCGTTCCGTCACCGGCGTTTCAGTCAGCGGCAACAACTGCGCCTCATCCAAACCGCTTTGAGAACGCTGCGTCTCCGGATCGAATTTTCGGATGGTTTCAATTTCGTCGCCGAAGAATTCGATGCGAACGGGCCGGTCAGCTTCCGGCGAATATACATCCAGAATTCCTCCCCGGCGCGTGAATTGTCCTGGCATTTCGACCAGGTCCATTTGGGTGTAACCGACGCTGGCCAGGTGGCCCGTCAGCACCTCGACGTCTACTTCTTCTCCGCGACGAAGCGTTACGGCAAGCCCGGCGTAGTAGTCGCGATCGAACAGCTTCAGCGCCGTCGACTCTACGGGCGCAATGAGAATCTGCACCGCGCCGGTCGCCAGCTTCCACAAAGCCGCGGCTCTCTGTTCTTGAACGTCGGGATGCGGCGAAAGATTTTCGAAAGGAAGCACATCGTGAGCCGGCAGCCGAACCACCGAGGCTGGGTCTACAGCGCCAGTCAGCTCGCAACCCGCGCGAATTGCCGGCTCCAACTCCTCAGCGGCCTTGTTGTCGGCCACCACCACAACTACCAGTTGCTTGGCGGCCCTCGCCATCAGCGGAATATACAGCGATCGAGCGGTCGCGGTGAGGCCGGACACACGTCTCCGCCCCGCATGAAGGCTGAGATGCCTTCGTACGCGCTCAAATCCCGAAGTCTGCTCCAATTCCGCAAAGATTTCGCGGACGAACGGGAGAATCATCTGAACCCAGTTTATCAGTCTGAGCACCGTTACCACCGGTCGCTGGGTGACTGCATTCACCGTCTCTGGCAGTTGGCGCAGTCGTCACCCACGCTTCGGCTCAAGGATCGCTACTCGTCACCTTCCGCTTTCAAAAACGAGTAGAAAAAATCCAGCGACTTCCAGTAAGAATCTACCGGCAATCTTTCGTCGCGGCCGTGCGCGCGTTCGTCGCCGCGTTCGAGTGCAATGGCCGAATAGCCGTAGCAGGGAATGCCCGCTTGCGCAAAGTAAATTGAATCGCTGGCCCCGTTCTCCATCACAGGAGTTACAGGCGTTCCCGGCCAGATGGCCTGCGTGAGGCGCGTCAACGGGGCGAATACTGCGGGGATCGGAGCGGGCGGAACCATGGCTTTTCTTTCCGGCGCAGTGTCGGAAACATCGCCCGAGTCAGACACGTATTTCACGGTCAGCTTGTCATCGCCCAAGATTCCGATCAACTGTTTGCGAATCTCCTCCGGAGAGTGGCCGGGAAAAATCCGGCAATTGACGATCGCCTGCGCCGTCTGCGGTAACGCGTTATTGGCGTGCCCCGCAGCCAACCTTGTCGCAACGCAGGTCGTACGAAAGTTTGCGTTGAAGCTTGGCTCATTGCCAAGCCGCGCCGCAGCGGCCATATCTGGAGGTGCTGCCAAAACTGCCTGGATATCCGCCGCGTCTGCCCCGTCTCCTGCTGAGCCAGATTCTTGAAGTAAGTGCGAGTGACCTCGTTCATCTCAAACAGAAACGTGAATGCCTCCAGCTTGCTCAGCGCCGCGGTCAGCTCATAAATCGCATTGTCAGGGCGCGGAAGCGAGCTGTGTCCTCCACGGTTGATGGCCATAATCTGGAAGTCCGAGTACACCTTTTCGGTAGCCTCGACGTCCGCGACCACAGCACGGCCGTGATCCAACTCCACACCGCCAGCGTCGGGATTGATCACATACGCCGCATCCACCAGGTCGCGATGTTCGCGCACCAGCCACTCGGCGCCGTTGAACTTGCCGCCTTCTTCATCTGCGGTGAGCGCGAGAATCAGGTCGCGTCTGGGCTTGTACCCTTCACGGTGCAGGCGAAGAAATGTCTCCACCAGTGCGGCATCGGAGTTCTTCATATCCTGCGTTCCGCGCCCGTAGTAGTAGCCATCTTTCTCGACAAATTGGAATGGATCGGTCGACCAATCGGAAGGCAACGCCTCGACGACGTCCATGTGGCAGAGAAACAGGACTGGCTTTTCAGTGGGAGCGCCGCTAGCTCGAAACCGCACGACCAGGTTTTGTTTACGTGCATCCGGCCCCAGCAGTTGCACATCGGCGGCCGGAAATCCAGCATCGAGAAATCGCTTTTGCATGGCCGCCGTTGCAGTGGTTACGTTGCCCAACGGCGTATCTGTCGTGTTGATCTCGATCAACTGCTTGAAGATTGCGCGAGCCTCCGCGCGGTCCGCAGAAGGGGTCGTAGGCAACCCGGTTTGTGCAGACACTGCGGAGCAGGCCCATAGGCTTGCAAGCGAGGCGGACAGAGCAGCCGTGAAAATCTGACGGGAAAGGAATCTTCTACGCATGAGGGCATTGTAAGATGGCCACGCCCTGTCCCTGGTGGAATAAGAGCCATTGGGGTTTGTGCAGCGCAACGAATCGATTTATCGTAATCTCACGACATTCTTGAGGTGCTCAAATGCAGTTCCGGTTCGTGCTTGCTTTTTCTTTTGTTGCTATGTCAATGAACGCCGCTGCTCAAATGCCCGATAGGCCGTTGATGCGGCCCAGAATCACCGGAATTTCGCATATCGCTGTTTACAGCTCGAATCCGGACGCTACGGATCACTTCTACCGCGAGGTGATTGGCGCGGTCAAAATGCCCGACCCTGAGAATCCCAAAGGAGTTCGATACGCTTTGAGCGCAACGCAATTTATTGAAGTGCTACCGCTGCCCGCGGACGCCGGAATCAACCGCCTAGACCACACAGGCTGGAATACCGACGATGCGGAGGGTCTGCGCCGTTTTCTTGGCTCAAAATCGTGGAAGGTGCCCTACCGAGTGGAAAAAGCCGCTGACGGAACCCTGTGGTTCGAAGTCAAGGATCCTGAAGGCAACAAGGTTCAGTTTGTGCAACTGCCTGCGAACATCAAGCCGCTGGTTGCTCCTTCTGCCATTGGCCACCACATCATCCATGTTGGATTTTTGGTTCATAGCCGCGTGGACGAGAACTTGTTCTACCGCGATCTGCTCAGCTTCAAGCCTTACTGGTTTGGAGGTATGGTTGACGGCAGAGTTGACTGGGTAAGCCAGCAAAGCCCCGACAGCCACGATTGGCTCGAATACATGTTGACTTATGGGAACACGCCGATTGGGCCCGGCACCGGGCTTCCCGCCGGCATCTCGCGGCATGATCTTGGCGTCCTCGACCACTTCTCCATCGGCGTTGACTCGGTAAACGCCGCGTTCAAGACCCTGAAAGACGCTGACCGCCTCGCAGGCGTCGATGCACAGGAGAATACGCAGATGGGCAAAGACGGCAAAGGCCAGTTCAACCTCTACGACCCCGATGGGATTCGCGTGGAGTTGATGAATTTCCACGCCAGCGAGAAGCCTTGCTGTTCGGCGTTTACGGCAGATGATCCGGCGGAGTAGATCGAGGCTCTCCGCGTTAAAATTCCAATATGCCCGCAGCCGCACTCGCTCCTGAAGTTCTGGCCAAGTACGAGCCCGTCATTGGACTCGAGGTCCATGTACAACTGCTCACCGCTTCGAAGGCCTTTTGCGGTTGTGCGAATCATTTTGGCTCGGCGCCAAACACGAATATCTGCCCGGTCTGCCTGGGATTGCCCGGCGCGCTGCCGGTTTTGAACGCAAAGGCCGTCGAGTTCGCAACCCTAGCTGCCATTGCTATTGGCTGCCAGGTCCGCGAGCGCTCGATTTTCGCGCGCAAGAACTACTTCTATCCCGACCTGCCCAAGGGCTATCAGATTTCACAATTCGACAAGCCTATCGCCGAGCATGGGTTCATTGAAGTGCCAACGGCTGACGGCAGCATCAAGCGCATCGGCATCACCCGGCTGCACATGGAAGAGGACGCAGGCAAGAGCATTCACGACGGCTTTGCAGACTCCGCCACGCGCACCTACCTCGACCTGAACCGCTGCGGGACTCCGTTGATTGAGATTGTCTCCGAGCCGGACATTCGCACCCCCGACGAGGCTTTCGAATTCCTGACGCGCTTGAAGGAAATACTGCTCTACACAGGCGTTTCAGACTGCAACATGGAAGAAGGATCGCTGCGCTGTGACGCCAACGTGAGCGTGATGCTGAAGGGCGCGGAGAAGTTCGGCACCAAAGCCGAAGTGAAAAATGTCAACAGTTTCCGCTTCGTCCGAGCGGCAATTGAATATGAAATCGAGCGCCAGATTGAGGTCATCGAATCCGGCGGTCACGTGAAGCAGGAAAGCCGGCTGTGGAATGCGGCGGAGGGACGCACTCACTCCATGCGGTCGAAAGAGCAGGCGCACGACTATCGCTACTTTCCAGAACCCGACCTGCCGCCGCTTGTATTGACTCGCGAATATATCGAAGGCAAGAGAGCGGAGCTCCCCGAGCTGCCCGAAGCCCGCCGCGCGCGCATGATCGCCGAGTATGAGATCAACAGGCAAGATGCTTTCACACTCACCGCGTCGCGCGAATTTGCCGACCGCTTTGAAGCCGCGGCCCGCACCGCCCGCAGCCCGCGCCGCGTAGCCAACTTACTGCTCAGCGAAGTCGGCGGAAGGCTCAAGGCCCTCGGCCTGGAGCAGGAGCAATCTCCTGTGTCGATGGCTGGAATCGTTCTGGCTGCCGATCTGCTTGACGAAGACAAGATCAGCTCAAAACAGCTGAAACAATTATTTGACGTGTGCTTTGAAAATGAGGAAGACTTTGCTGCAGTTTATGAGCGCGAGAAACCTCAGCAGATCACCGATGTATCTGAAATTGAAGCCATGATCGATGAGGTCATTGCCGCCAATCCCAAACAGGTGGAGCAGTATCGCGCCGGAAAAAAGACTATTGCCGGATTCTTTGTTGGCCAGGTGATGAAAGCGACGAAGGGGCAGGCAAATCCAGCACTCTTGAATGAATTGGTCGCGAAGAAGCTGGAGAAATAACGCGCCTTATTTCAGCTTCAAGTCAGTTTCGAATTCTTTGCGTGTATCCCACTGGCTGACGGTTTTCACCGCGCTCTTCTTGCCGTCTTTTTCCGCCCAAACTTCATTGTCTTCAGCCATGTTGACCTGTGTGAAGCGGAACCTGCCGTCGGCCTCAGTGGTGAAACTTCGGATCGACTTGTTCTTGATGTACCTGAGAAAGACGGTTGCTCCAGCCACTGGCTTCGAGTCCGCGTCGATCACAAAGCCGTATACGGCGCGCATCCCCAGATTTTGCGCCTGAGCTTCAGCCGGCCCCAGACTGAACCCCGTCCGTGTATGCATGGGGAACAACCCGGCTGCCAGTACGGCAATCGCCGCCCCGGCCGCCATTTTCGAGCTAAGAAGTCTCACTCTTCCTCCTCATCCTCGACAAGCAGGTCGTCCTCATCGAGGCCTTCGTCCACCCGCGCCAACTCCAGTGGTTCAACGCCAACCACCTCATACTCCGTGCCGCACTCATCGCAGGTGATCACGTCGCCTTCTTCTACTTCGTCCAATTCAATGTCAAGTCCATTGTCGCACTCCGGGCAGTTGGGCATGACACGCTCCTCTCTCTTGATCGCATTTCGTTTTTTTTGGGATGGCGGTACTTTGCGGTACGACTCCGCTATTTTTGGGGAGAACCCGGCCTCAGGTCAAGGGGTGAAATCCAATCTCCCAACAGAAACTTCCCACGCGGAGGCATACCGATAAGTTTCCACCAACAAAATCAACCTGGCTTAGCAGCCCGGCGAGCGTGGGTCCGCCGTTCTCCGATCAATTAGACTGTCTACGATGGCTAGACTTGGCAGCAGCCCGTTTTCCTTTCCTGACTTTGGCGGCACCACCCGCCGCCTCGTCCTGATCAATCTGCTCGCCTATTTCGCGTTGCTGCTGGTCCAGATGTTTCTTCCGGGCAGTGCCGTTACCCTGCTTGAGCGCTTCAGCTTTGTTCCAGGCTTTTTCGTGAACGGCTGGATCTGGCAGCCGTTCACTTACAGTTTCGTTCATCCTAGTCTGGTCGGAACGCTCCTGGAGTTGCTCTCACTGTGGTTTATTGCTGGATTTCTCGAGGGGCTTCATACGTCGAACTGGGTCGCCGGCCTCTATACCGCTTCCGTCCTTGGCACAGCAGCCGCGGCCACCGTCATCTTTCTGGCCAGCGGGACGCTTGGTTATCAGCTCAAAGAGTCTCCCATCTACGGATGCGGCGGCGCCATCTTTGGGCTGCTCATCGCCATCGGCGTGCTCTACGGCAACATGGAGTTTCTGCTCTTCTTCACCATCGGCATCAAGGCGAAATACCTGGCCGCCGTCTACGCGCTCATCTCCATCGCGATGCTTTTCAGCGAGCAGCGCATGTACGCATTTGCCCAATTAGGTGGAGCGCTTGCCGGCCTGCTGTTTATCCAGTTGGCTCCGCGCCGCGGGGTGTCTTTCGCGCTTAGTGAAAGATGGTACGGCCTGCGCAACGGGTATTACCGATGGAAGCGCCGCCGCGCCGCGCGCAAGTTCGAGGTCTACATGCGCTCCCAGGGCCGCACCGTCCGCTTCGACGGCAACGGCAAGCTGATCGACAATGACGATCACGACGACAAGAAGCGGTGGAATTAGATTCGGTTACGCTCTCCACTTGATGTTGCAGCCGATCGAGGGCCGCTGCTCTTCGGGGACAGGCTTGCCTGAGAGGACCAGATCGATGGCGGCGCGCAGGTCCTTGCCGGTGACGGGAATTTCGCTGCCGGGACGGCTGGAATCGAATTGACCGCGATAAACAAGACGGAAGCCGCTGTCGAAGAGAAAGAAGTCTGGCGTGCATGCGGCCTTGTAGGCATGGGCTACGGCCTGCGTCTCGTCGTATAGATAAGGGAAGACAAAGCCAAAGGTTTCCGCCTGCTGCTTGAGTCCTGCGGGGCTGTCGGCGGGATGCGATGCAACATCGTTGCTGCTGATGGCTACGATCGCGATCGATTGATCCGCGTAGTCTTTGCCGAGCGCGGCGAGACCCTCATTGATGTGCTTGACGTAGGGGCAGTGGGCGCAGATGAACATGACCAGCAGCGCTTTCTTGCCGCGAAAGTCGTCGCGGTGGACGGCGTTGCCTGTCACGACATCGGTGAGAGAAAAATCCGGGGCGATGGTGCCGAGGTCGAGCATGGTGGATTCAGTGAGTGCCATGGAAGTATCTCCTCAATGATGCGGTTCACCGGTTAAAACAGCGGCGTCTGCCGTCCGGGCATGGTGAGGTTGAAGTGCTCGTAAGCGAGCCGCGTGGCTACCCGCCCGCGCGGTGTGCGGTCGAGGAATCCGATTTGAATTAAAAAAGGCTCGTAGACCTCTTCGAGCGCGTCTTCCTCTTCGGCCAGAGTTGCGGCCAGCGTGCCCAAACCTACAGGGCCGCCGTCGTATTTCTGGATGATGGTGAGCAACAGACGCCGATCGATTTCGTCGAAGCCGTGCGCGTCCACCTCAAGCATGGTAAGCGCTGCGTGTGCCGTGGGCCGGTCGATGGAGCCCGAGCCGCGAACCTGCGCGTAGTCGCGGACGCGGCGAAGCAGGCGATTGGCTATGCGGGGTGTGCCGCGGGAGCGCAGAGCAATCTCCGCTGCGCCGTCCTCGTCAATGGGCACCTGCATGACCTCGGCGGAACGGGAGACAATGACACGCAGCTCTTCCTCGGTGTAAAACTCAAGCCGAAGCAGAATGCCGAAGCGCGAGCGGAGCGGTGAGCTGAGCAGGCCGGGCCGCGTGGTTGCGCCGATGAAGGTGAAAGGGCGAATCTCCATCACGTGGGTGCGGGCGGCCGGACCCTGGCCGATGATGATGTCGAGCTTGTAGTCCTCGAGCGCGGTGTAGAGCTTTTCTTCCAGCACCGGCTGCATGCGGTGAATCTCATCGAGGAACAGAACCTGGCGCTCGCGCAGGTTGGTCAGGATGGCGGTCAGATCGCCCTGGATCTGGAGAGCCGGGCCAGAGGTCTGCTGGAAGCCTACGTCAAGCTCATTGGCAATGATGGTGGCCAGGGTGGTCTTACCCAGCCCCGGTGGGCCGAAAAGCAGCACATGATCGAGAGCTTCGCCGCGCGATTTGGCGGCTTCTAGGGCAATGGCAAGCTGCTCTTTCGCTTTCGATTGGCCGATGAACTCGCGCAGCCAGCGGGGGCGCAGCTTCAGCTCAAAACCCTGCTCTTCCTCGGCGCGGGATGCGCTGACTAGACGCTCCGGCGTATTGTCGCGGGCTATGGCCATGCTGAGGGAAGTCTAAAGGGCTGGCGTTACTGGCGCAACCGGGGCGCTGACTCTGTTCGTTAGTAAACGACCGTACCCGTCCTTCGACCTGCGTATACAGCAGGTTACGTTGCCGAATTGGGAGGGGCTTATGTCCGTCAGATTCTAAAGAAGATATGCAGACCGATGAATGGGCAATAACGTGCACTTGAGAACAGAAGCATCGCTGCGGCTTGCCGCATATTTGCTGAGATGGGATGGTTCCTTTGCGGTTGTTCTGTTCCACCTTTGGAGTATTCCGTCTGACGCGCGGCACATTCACAATTGCTGTTGCGTGGAATTGCGCCATTTAATGACTGTCTTGATTCCAAACGGTTACCAAGCCCTCGCAGGCTCTCGAGTTTGGTCATAGACGGACTTATAGTCGAAGGTGGAAACAACCTTCAGCCGAGTCGTGAAGTGCCGGATCGGAAGACCGTGAGAGACCGAGGAGGTCGTCGATGTTTCGTCGAACTTGCTTGAATGCATTGCTGGTGGCTGGCGTTGCTCTGGCCGTATCCGGCTGCACCAGCGGTAATACTTCAGTTAGCTCCATCACGGTAAGCCCCACCGCGCAATCCGTGGCAGTTGGACAGACAGCTCAGTTTACGGCGAGTGGAACCGTCCTTCATGGGACCCATCCTCCCCCACTTCAGAGGACGTAACTTCGTCGGTGACCTGGAGTTCAAGCGCTCCTGCCATTGCCACAGTGAATGCGGAGGGTCTGGCCACTGCGGTGGCTGCGGGCACTGCGACAATTACGGCTACCGTGCCTGGCGGCAGTGTAACTCCGGCTGTCGGGACGATCACGGTCACAGGATCAGGCGGAGGACAGACCGTTAGCGGCGACGTAACCGCGATTACGGTCATTCCTGGGACTCAGGCGGTTGCCTCGGCCGGTAACACAACTCAATTCTTCGCGATCGGAACCACATCAACGGGCGTGACTGAGAATTTGAGCGGCCTGGTCGCGTGGAGTTCGAGCAGCACCAATATTGTCACCATCAACTCTTCGACAGGGTTTGCAACTGGGGCCGCGCCCGGCACTGCAACCATCACGGCCCTCTTTACGAATCCCGACAAAACCGTAGCCGCGGGCACAGCGACCTTCACAGTGCAGGGTCCAATTGCGGAAGAAGTGACGGCGCTTACGGTGACCCCAACCCAGCAATCGCTTTCTGCGTCGGGTCAAACCGGCCAGTTCCTTGCGCTTGGCACTTCCGGCGCCACCGGCCTGAAGTTGAATGTCACGGACGCGACTGGTATCTCGTGGATTTCCACTGCTCCAACCGTTGCTTCAGTCGGCGCTTACCACCGGGCTTGTGACTGGAGCAAGCCCTGGCCAGACCACGATCACTGCGATATTTACAAACCCCGATGGCACTGCGTCCTCGGCATCGGCAGTCGTGAATGTCACATCCTCGCCGGCGCCGGAGCCTTTGCAATCGCTCACCATTATTCCGAGCTCGATCACCGTCGGCAACTTGCAGGGCACAGGGCAATTTCCTGGCGATCGGAACGTTCTCAACTCCGCCAACGGTTAGAGACCTGACTAACTCAGTAACCTGGCTTTCTTCTTCTCCCAATATTTTCCCCGTCAACACCAACTCAGACCCGACAAACCCGGCGCGCCCGGCGGAGATTGTTACCGCCTACGGGAATGGGTCAGCTGTCATCATTGCTGAGGCCACTGATCCAACCACTGGGCTCGATACAAACGGCCACGGCAACGTTCGGCTGCCCGCTGGTTCTACCCAATCCGCCGAACGTGGCGGGTACATGCTATCCGGGTTCGGAAGCGTCGTCGCTTTTGTCGACCATCACCGTCTATAACGAAGGCCTGAACACCACCAACTGGTTGGTAACGGCTCCTTCCGCGACTGACGGCACTGCTCCTGCGGGCAACCCCCCGGCTAATCCCCCTGCCACGGTCATCCAGGACGTGATTCATTGCGGCCCGGGCTGGGCCGCCAATGGAGGGTCCGGTGGCTCAGTCTGCGTGTCGACCTACCCCAGCTCCCCAGCCGTGAGCGTGGTCTTGACTGCGCCGACCCAGGCGGGGGTCAACTTCGGCGGATGGTCATCGTCCTGCACTCCAGCGACCAAAACGGCGTGCCGATTCCCGCCCCAGGGCCCTATTGGACCGCAGCCGGGCCGAATTATTGCGTGATTACTACGACGACCACCAACGCAACCGTCGGGGCAATCTTCAACTAAGTGTCAACCCGTAGGCAAGGCAGTGGAAGCCGCTCTTCGGAGCGGCTTTCTTGCGCATGGAGGAACGATACCGTAGGCCGAAGCGGTTTGCCGTCTACGCCGGAATCTTGGTTCCAGCCCAGTAGCGAAACGCGCGGAAGGTAGCCTTTCCCTGGCCGACCGCATAGACGGCGGGACGGACATCGAGAAAGCCGCCAAGAACGTTGTGATCCATGCCGGAGATTTCCGCTGATTCCTGCGTCTTGCGCCAGGGCTGGCCAGGAAGGCGGTAGTAGAAATCGATTTCCTGGCGGTCGTTGACGATGCGGAAGGTGGCGCGGGCTGCGCCTTTTTCGTAGCGGCTTGGGATGTAGTTGTTGGCAAGGCGCACTCCGATTCCATCTTCCGAAAGCAGTATGCCGGTGGCGTGATCGGGGTTATAGAAGAGCAGCAAACCCGCTTCGCAGCCGGGGTCCGCCTCAATGTCGATTTCAACGGTGTAAGAGTGGCCGCCCAGCGGCGTGGTGAGCGGCGAAGTGTCGGCGAGCGATTTGCCGCGAGCCTTGAGCGTGAGTGCGCCATTGCCGGTAGTGAACCGCGAAGAATCGAATTCATGCCAGAAGCCCCACTGCAAACCGAGTTCCGGTGCCGTGAAATCGTCTGACGGATCGAGCGGCGGATGTTGACTGGCGCCGGCGATCGGCATGGGAATGGCTCCCTCGGCTGTGATGCCCGCCGGGACACGAAACCAGCCGTCGCGGGTCCATTCAATAGGCAACAGCAGTAGTTGCCGTCCGAGGGTGCGATAGCCGTTCTCATAGGAGTGGACGGTTATGTACCACTTGCCGTCAGGCGTATCGACCAGGCGGCCATGGCCTACGGAGAGCCAGCGCTCGTCGCGGGTGCGGGTGTGGACGATTGGATTGTACGGCGAGAACTCCCAGGGGCCGTCGGCGTGGCGGCTGCGGGCGGAGATGACGGAGTGGCTGGTGGCGGGGCCGGCAGTGCCGCCCTCGGCGACGTTAAGGTAGAAATAGCCGTTGTGTTCTAGAAGTTTGGGGCCTTCAAGGCAGGTGCATTCCATGCGCGTGGTGGCGGGGATGGGCCAGGGATCGAGAACCTTCTTCGGCGGGGTAAGAACGGAGAGGCCGTCGGCGGCAAGCTCGGCCATCTGGCCTCCGGCCATGTAGAGGAAGCGTCGTCCATTTTCGGCGATGTGAGCCGGATCGATGGCGTTAATGCCGAGATCGATGGGCTCGCTCCACGGACCCTTGGGATCGTCGGCATGGACGACACGAAGACTTCCGTCGGCGGGGAAGTAGATGTAGAAGTGGTCTCGATACTGGCAGAGGTAGGGCGCCCAGACGGTGCCGTAATATCGGCGGAGCGCGGCCGCGACGGGACGCCAGTTGATCAGGTCGCGCGAGTGCCAGATGAGCAATCCGGGTGCGTAGTCGAAGCTGGAGTGGGTCAGATAGAAGTCGTTGCCGACGCGAATGGGGCTGGCGTCGGGGTGATCGCCGCCAAGGATTGGGTTGCGGTAGCTGCCGGCAGCTTCAGCCAGCGCAAAGCGGGAATTGGAAGCAAGAATGAGGGCGGCGGAGGTAGAGTTCAGAGCGAAACGGCGGCGGGTAAGCATGGCGGGGTAAGTTTACGTTTCGAGGACGACGCGAGTAAAGCGATAGGGCGAGCTGACCTGTGGAACTGCGCGCAACCGGCTCATCGTTCCGAAGTCTTCAAACCCGGATGACTCTGGGTGCACCATCGCCTGCCCAGAGCTTATCGGAGGGTTTCACGATTGAGACTCGGAAGCCAGCCAATTAGGAAGTTTAGACTGGAACCTGCTCCTTGAACGCGATGACCTTTCGGTTGAACAGGATTCGGCGCTTCCAATTCAACCTTCCGCAGCGGATTGCGGCAGGTTTGCTGGCGCTTTTTCTCATTCAAGGATTTTGGTTGATCGAGCGTCAAACGCTGACCGACCGAGATTACCAATATGCGCGCTGCGGGCGCGAGATGTGGGAGCGGCCTGAGGCGCTGACCGGCTACTACACCACGTGCGGCAATATTCACGATGGGGTTCTCGGTTATCGCCTGGCGGGGCTGCCGCTGACTTTGAATCTGCTCGCTGAGCGGGTGTTGGATATGGCGCGCAAGCCGGAAGACAGATTCGTGCAGGCGCAGGGCGAGTTGAGCACCTGGGAGCTGCGCCATCAACTTACCCACATCCTTTTGCTCGAGCGGCTTCCGTTTCTGCTTGCCGGAGTCATGTTGGGAGCAGGCCTTTGGTGGGTTACGCGGCGGCTCTACGGCAACCTGGGCGGATATACGGCGCTGACGCTTTACTGCTTTTCTCCCGCCGTGCTCAAGGCTTGTGTCGCGCCGAATGCTGAGATTCTGGCGGCGCTGGGCGTCTATGGCGGCGTGTATACGTGCATCGGCGTGGCCCACGCCATGCAGGGGCCGCGGCGCAAGTGGCGTCCCCGGATGGTGCTGCTGACGGCGGCCTTTGGAATTGCGGCTGCATCGCATATCGCCGCGCTGCCTGTGGTGGCGCTGCTGGGGTTGGTTGCCATGCTCTGGGTGGCTGAAGGACGCCGAAGCCAGGTGCTGCCCGTGGTGCTGGCGGCAGTTGCCGGGGCGCTGCTGCTGGTGTTTGCATGCTATGGGTTTTCACCGGATGCATTCAGCTACGTGTTCCGCTCGGCCGCGGGGTTGCTTTGGATTTCTGTTGACCCGGCGCGGCGGTTTTTTTCTACGCTGGCGAATGCTGGAGTTACGGTAGCTGCGGGTGCCGCTTTGGTGCTGTATCTGGGTCTAAGGAAGTCGCGCTACTTCGGCAATACGGCTCCGCTCTTTTGCTGTTATGCTGCTGGTGATGACGGGTGCTCCGGGTAGCCCGTGGCTTTGGTCCCTGCCGTTTCTGCTGACGTTTGTGGGCGGGGTGTTTGCTGACGCTTACGAGGGTCCGAGAGGGCGGCTGGCAATGGCCGCCGCGGGAGCGATTCTGCTGCTGCAAGCGGCATTCTGCGTGATGAGCTTGCCGGGGCTGTTGTAACGGATGGGACAGAAATGCACTTGAAGACATTAGGCATTCTGGAGCATAATAATGACGACCATGGAAGATTGGATTTCATGACGAGTTCTTCGAGGAGTTCGGCGAGTGGTCCGATTCGGTTCAGGATGCAATCCTCAGCTCGCTCGGTAAGTTGCAGAAATTCGGGCTTTCCCTTGGTCGGCCAGGTGTAAACACTCTAAAGGGATCCGACTAGCCGAACAGGAAGGAACTCCGAGTGGACGGAGAGGGCGGGATATGGCGAATTGCCTTTGCTTTCGATCCAAAACGCCGGGCGATCTTGTTGACGGGCGGGAATAAAACAGGCATATCGAAGGACCGGTTCTATTCAATGCTTATACGAGTTGCAGATGCAAGGTATAGGCAATACTTGAAAAACACTGGGACAGAAGGGAAAAGGAAATGACCAGTCTCTCTTGAGGAAATTCTACAAAGCTTTCCGGAAGAGCGGCGTCAGCGCATTGAAATGCGCGCGGCGGAGTTGATTGCCGAGGAACTGAATCTGCGCGAATTGCGCCGCCTGCGGAGATTGACTCAGGCCAGGCTATCGAAGAAGCTCAAGATCGGCCAGGAGGGAGTTTCGCGGATTGAGAAGCGCACGGACCTGTACATCTCCACGCTGCGCAGCTACGTCGAGGGCGTGGGGGGCAAGCTTTCGCTGATCGTCGAGTTTCCCGACCGGCCGCCTGTAATTCTCGCTGGCTTTGGCGAAGATAAAGGCGAAAGCAAGACCAAAAAGAGGGCCAGAACGTCGGCCAAATTCAAGGCCAAAACGCGCCGCGCCGCGTGAGAAACTGACGCGCATGGCGTGAGCTTCTCCGAACATTCGTGAGTGTGTCGTAAGTAACCTATAAAATCAAGCAAAATAAGGACTTATTTATCGCACGGTCGCCTTGCTGAAACGCCGCTTTGAACGGGTAAAATAGAAACATAGCCCGCGGAGCCCGGCCCCGCTTTCTCCGCAACCTTTCTGCCGCCTTCCAGCGCGCCCTGAAAAACCCTATGGCAGACGATAAGAACCCCCAGCTCCCTCTCGAAGGTGGCAACGCCGCCCAACAGCGGCACCAACCTCATTCCCATCAATATCGAAGAGGAGATGCGCCGCTCGTATCTCGACTATTCGATGTCGGTGATCATCGGGCGCGCGCTGCCGGATGCGCGCGACGGCTTAAGCCCGTCCATCGCCGCGTGCTCTACACGCTGAGCGAGATGGGTCTCGAATACAACAAGAAATACGCCAAGTGCGCCAAGGTGGTCGGCCAGGCCATGGGTGTCTACCATCCGCACGGCGACTCGGCCATCTACGACACGCTGGTGCGCATGGCGCAGCCCTTCACGCTGCGCTACACGCTGGTAGATGGCCAGGGAAACTTCGGTTCGGTCGACGGCGATCCGCCCGCGGCCATGCGATATACCGAGTGCCGCATGACGCGCTTCGCCGGCGAGCTGCTGGCCGACATCGAGATGGAGACCGTCGACTTTACGCCGAACTACGACGAGTCCACGTTTGAGCCGACCGTGCTGCCCACGCGCATTCCCAATCTCATCGTCAACGGTTCAAGCGGCATCGCGGTCGGCATGGCGACCAACATTCCGCCGCACAATCTGACTGAAGTCGTCAACGCCGCCATCGAGCTGGTGAAGAATCCCGCGCGCGGGCTGGCCGAAGTGCTGAAGCACGTGCAGGGACCGGACTTTCCGACAGGCGGATTCCTCTATGGCAAGTCCGGAATTCCGCAGGCCTACAAGACCGGCCGCGGCCGCTTCATGATGCGCGCCCGCGTGGCGACGGAAAACCTGACCAAGGAAAAGCAGGCGATCATTGTCACCGAGATTCCTTATCAGGTGAACAAGTCCAAGCTCATCGAGCGCATCGCCGAGCTGGTCAACGAAAAAATCATCGACGAAATCAGCGACGTGCGCGACGAGAGCGACCGCGACGGCATGCGCATCGTCATCGAGCTCAAGCGCGGCTCGCAGCCTGAGATTGTGCTGAACCAGCTCTACAAGCACACGCAGATGCAAGAAAGCTTCTCCATGATTTTCCTCGCGGTGCTGAACGGGCAGCCGCGAGAACTGGGGCTGGATCAGGCGATTCGCGCATTCATCGATCATCGCGTCGATGTAGTGCAGCGGCGCACCGTGTTCCTGTTGCGCAAGGCACGCGAGCGCGAGCACATTCTCGAAGGGCTACAAGATTGCGCTCGATAATCTTGATACCGTGATCAGGATCATTCGCGCATCGGGTTCGCGCGTCGAGGCTCGCGAGAACCTCTATGCATGGGGCAAGGGCACGGAGATTGTAGTCACGCTTGACCGCGAGCGGCTGCCGCATGAAGAGAAGCGGCCTGACGCTGCGCCAGATCGACGCGATTCTCGAGTTGCAGCTCTACCGCCTGACGCAGCTTTCGATCGACGAAATTCTCAACGAGTTGAAGCAGAAGCGCGCAGAGATCGCCGAGTACGAATCGATTCTGGCCAGCGAGAAAAAGTTGCGCGCGGTGATCGTGAAGGAACTGGAAGAGGTTCGCGACAAATACGGCGATGCGCGCCGCACGCAGATTGTGGACGAGAGCGCCGAGCTTGCAGCTGGAAGATCTGATCGCCGACGAGCAAGTCGCCGTGACGGTGAGCCATCAGGGCTATCTGAAGCGCACGCCGATCTCGATCTATCGCCAACAGCGGCGCGGCGGCACCGGCCGCACCGGCATGAAGACGCGTGAAGAAGACTTTGTCGCGCAGTTGATTGTGGACTCGACGCACGCATATCTTCTCTGCTTCACCAACACCGGCCGCGTGTACTGGCTCAAGGTGTACGAGATTCCGGACGTGGGCGCGGCTGGCAAGGGCAAGTCCATGCAAAGCCTGCTCGACTTGCAGCCGGGCGAAAACGTGCGTGCCATTCTGCCCGTGCGCGATCTCGAAGAAGAGGGCAAGTTTATCTTCTTCACAACGCAAAAAGGCACCGTCAAGAAGACGCCGCTCAAGGACTTCTCAAATGTGATGGCGCGCGGAATTATTGCCATCGGCATCGACAAGGACGATGAGCTTGTAAAGGCATGCATTACCGACGGCAACCAGATTGTGTTCCTCGCCACGCACCTGGGGCAGGCCATCCGCTTCGACGAGAATGACGTTCGTTCCATGGGCCGGCCTGCGTATGGCGTGCGCGGCATTGACCTGGCCAAGAACGACTTCGTGGTCGGCGTAGCGGTTACGCCCAAAGAGCATGAGCCAGGCGAGTTCCGCATTCTTGCTATTACCGAGAACGGCTTTGGCAAGCGTACCGATGTCGAGGAATATCGCCTGCAGACGCGCGGCGGCAAGGGCGTGAAGAACATGGCCGTGACCCCGCGCATTGGACGCGTCAACACCATTCAGCTGGTCGACGATTCGTCTGAAGTGATGGTGATCAGCCAGTGGGGCAAGATCATCCGCATCGATACCAAGACCGTGCGCGCAGCGGGACGGGCCACGCAGGGTGTGCGCCTGTTGAACCTGGAGCCGGAAGACAAAGTGGCCGCCGCCGTGATTATTCCACCTGAGGAGCTGAAAGACGACGAGCCGACGCTGTTGCAGTGAGGCTGGCACGTTCATCGATCGTAGAACGATACTTCCGGTGCCTTCCACACAAGCGATTATGAGTCTGCGAACGTCTACTTATCAGACGCAGGCGCATCTGGCGAGGTACTCGGAATCGAGGGCAGTTGAAGTTACACTGGAGATGCTCTGAATTCTCCGCACACTCCTTTATGATGCGGACCGCAATTACCTTACTTGCGATTGCTGTGCTTTCAGTCAGTGCAGCCAACGGCTCGCCGGTCTCGAAGGCGAAGACGCACCGGAGCGCGCGGACCGCGGTCAGCTCCCACGCATCCAAAAATTCCACCAAAAGGATTCACCACGCGGTCGCCGTCAAGGATGGACATGCAGCCAGCCGCGCCGCTGGACACAAGAGCAGACGCGGGATTGTGCGAAGGCGCGCCGGCCATCGACGCACGATGGCCAGAACTGCCTCGCTGCATGGGAGAAGGATGATGATGCGGTCGCCGCTTGTCGGATCGCACGAATCCTTGGCCCGCCAAAACGATAAAACCGAAAATGACAACCTGGAGCGGATTGAGGACGAAGACGATCTGGCCGACCGTATCGCACGCAAGGTGCTGGTGCCGGTCCCGGCCTCCGCCTCGCTGACCGTCAATGGCGAACTGCCGGCAAACCGTCGCTATTGCCGTCCATGGACCGCGATTTTTCTGGCCGAACTGGCCAAGGTCCATGCGGCGCAGTTTCATAAGCCCATCGAGGTTAGCCTGGGCGGTGCGTACGGTGGCGTACCAGAAGCAGCTCATGCGAGACAAACGGAAATGCCGCGGCGGCCGAGGGCGACGTTGTGAGCCCGCATGTGACCGGCGCAACTATGGACATTGCCAAGCAGGGCCTCAGTTGCGCGCGAAATCGCCTGGATGCGGAACTGGCTGCTGCCGTTGCAAAAAGCCGGCAAGATCGATGTGGAGGAAGAGTTCCGCCAGGCCTGCTTCCATATCACCGTGTACAAATGCTATGCTCCGGAAAAGCCGGCGGGCGAGCCGGGCCGGGAAACGAAGCCGCAATCGCCAGCCGCGGCCGGCTAGATCTTCAACGGGGACGGAAGTTAGCTCTCTCGTCGGACCTCATCACGCCGCTTTCATGCTGCACCGATATAAATTGCTTTCGCCACCTGGCGCATTCAACGATACAATCGCGGGCGAAAGCATTTTTTCTTTATCTGGAACGGCCTTCAGGAACTCGCTGCCTTCGCCAAGGAAAGGCGACCCTGCACGTGACGGCATCTCTGAGCGGGAACGGCAGAGCGCCCCGCGCGCCCAACAGCTTTCCGAGAGGCGAAATCATGACCGAACCGAGGTGCAGGCGGCCGAACCGGCCCCCAGCCTATCCCAGGTGCAGCGCGTAACCAGCACTTCACCGCGCCGTCCAAAACCTTCGAAGACATCAAGCGCGGCAACAAGAGCTGGTGGCTGCCGTTCATCTGACTTGTCATTGTCGGCTACATCTTCTTCTTTGCGGTCTCCACCAAAATCGGCATGCAGCAGGTGGTCGACAACCAGATCCACCTCAACCCCTCGCAGGAAGAGAAGCTGGCGCAGGCTCCGCCCGAGCAGCGGGCCATGTCAGAGAAGATCTCCCTCTACATCACCGAGGGCGTCTTCATCGGCGGCCCGGTCCTATTGTTGGTCGTCGCTGCCATTGTTTCGCTGGTGCTATGGGGCACGATTAATTTTGTTTTTGGTGGAAAGGCCAAATTCGGAAGCGTCTTTGCCGTCTGGTATTTTGCGGCGTTGCCGGGCGTTGTGAAAGTGCTGCTGGGCACAATTGTCATTTTTGCTGGAGCCACGCCGGACTCGTTCAACATAAAGAACTACGCCCCAACAAATGCTGGGGCTTTTCTAAATCCGCTGGAGACCAACAAGGCTCTGCTATGCCCTGGCGACTTCCCTTGACGTGATTACAATCTGGACGCTGGTGCTGTTCGGGGATCGGGATAGCGACGGTAGCGGGGGTGAAGCGGAGTTCCGGCTATATTGCTGTCTTCGGGTGGTGGGCGATTATTGTGCTGATCGGCGTGGCAGTTGCAGCAATCTCCGGTTGAATGAGGCGTGCAGTTTTCGGGACGAACAAAAAACAAACAGCGCGAAATTCCTTCGGGTCCGCGTTGTTCCTTTCTATGGGACCGTCGTAACAACTGGCAGGTGCGTGCTGACGACACCTAAAGTTCAGCCGAAATCGAGATGCTAGCCGGGGCCGAGATCATCCGCACACGTCCGTGGCCCGGGTTCACAACGTGTTCGGAGGCAACGATCCCGAACTTCTCGAGCGCGACCACATCGCGGCGCACTGCGCTGACGTCGCGGCCCAGCGAGCGGGCGAGATCCTGAATGGAAACCGTCTGCTTCTTTACCGTCTCGAAGAGATTGAGCCGGGCCGGAGTTAACAGACGAACCATTTCTGCCGCGCTCTCGAAAGTAATTCCTCTTGAGGGTTCAACCCTGCGACCCTCATCCATGGCTTTGGCTCGCTCCTTGGCCCGATTCGCCCAGCCCTCAAAGCCATCGGTATAAATCATGGTTTTCATAGCTTCCTCTGCTTTTTCAGCTTATCGACTTCTGCAATAAAGCGGTCATGGATCTCACGGTATGGCGCAGGCTCGATCACTTCGACGGTTCCGCCGAAGTGCCGGTGCGCTTGCCCATGAGCCGTGTCGTAACCGAGAACCCTTCCATTGTCGCCCGAGAACAAATGGAAATTGACGAATGCAAGGTTGTAGCGAACGACATTGCCCTTCGCATCCTCCCACATTTCTTCGCGAATCAATCCATCTCCGGCAACACAACGGATTGCGGCACTCTCATCGGTGACCTTAGCCGGCTTGCCAACGCGCAGTTTCGACAATGCAACAAACCGATCCTATCACAGGTAGGACGGTTGTTATCTTACCTGCATTGTTTCTAGGATTTGGAGTGTAAGCGGCACGAGATTGGCGGACAAGCTAAGCGGGACTTTGCGCTCTTACTCGTTCCAGCGCCGCATGATCAGCGTGGCGTTGATGCCGCCGAATCCAAACGAATTCGACAGCGCCACATCGAAGCTGTGGTCGATCGGCCTTGTTGGGCACGTAGTCCAGCCGGCACTCGGGGTCGGCGTTGTCCAGGTTGATGGTGGGCGGAAGCTTCTGGTTGACCAGCGCCAGCACGGAGATGCCGGCCTCAAGCCCGCCCGCGCCGCCCAGCAGATGGCCGGTCATTGACTTGGTGCCGCTGACCTTGAGCTTGTGGCTGAGCGCGTGCTCGCCAAACACCAGTTCAATGGCGCGCGACTCGTTGCCGTCGCCCGCCGGCGTTGAAGTGGCGTGAGCATTCACGTAGCCAACTTCTTCCGGCGCAATGCCGGCGTCCTTGAGCGCCGCTCTCATGCTGCGCTGCGCGCCCTGGCCTTCCGGTGCGATGCCCGTCATGTGATAGGCGTCCGCGCTCATGCCGTAGCCGATAACCTCGGCCAGAATCTTCGCGCCGCGCGCTTTGGCAAACTCCAGCTCTTCCAGAATCAGAATGCCCGCGCCCTCGCCAATGACAAAGCCGTCGCGGTCCTTGTCGAACGGGCGGCTGGCGCGTGTGGGCTCGTCGTTGCGTGTCGAGAGCGCGCGCATGGCCGCAAAACCGCCCACCGAGAGCGGCGTGACCGACAGCCTCAGCGCCGCCGGCAATCATCACATCGGCGTCGCCATGCATGATCATCCGCACCGAGTCGCCAATGGAATTGGCGGACGTGGCGCAAGCCGTCGCCGTGGCCGAAATAGGCCCCTTGGCGCCGTAGCGAATGCTGATTTGCCCGGCCGCCATGTTCACGATCGACCGCGGGAATGAAGAAGGGCGAGATCTTGCGCGGGCCGCCATGCAGCAGATTGGAGTGCTCGCGCTCGATGATCTCGAATCCGCCAATGCCGGAGCCGATGAAGACGCCGACCCGGTCGGCAATCTCCGGGGTAATCTCGAGGCCGGACTGGGCCATCGCTTCCTGCGTGGCGGCAAACGCAAAATGGATGAACCGCCCCATCTTGCGCGATTCTTTTTTGTCCACGAAATTCAGCGGATCAAAGTTCTTGACCTCGGCGGCAAAGGTGACCGGAAAAGCCGGTGGTGTCGAAGCCCTGAATGGGGGCCATGCCACTGGCGCCGGCCAGCAGCTGCCGCCAGACTTCGGGAGCGGTGTTGCCCACACCGCACACCAGGCCGAGTCCGGTGATGACGACTCTGCGGGACGGATTGGACAAGGGTTACTTGCTGCCTTTCGCGTTCTTTTCGATGTAGTCGATGGCGTCCTTGACGGTCTTGATCTTCTCGGCGTCTTCGTCGGGAATCTCCAGGTCAAAGGCCTCTTCAAACTGCATCACCAGCTCGACCACGTCGAGCGAATCCGCGCCCAGGTCTTCCTGGAAGCTGGCGCCGGGGGTAACCTCGGCTTCGTCCACCTGCAACTGCTCGACAATGATCTGCTTTACTTTCTCTTCAACGGCCATGCGTGCTTCTCCTCGTATTTTTGAAACTTGAGAATGCTCTGTCCGGGGGGCAAGTTCAATCCCGCTCCGCCTGCCTACGATACCGGCCCATGGCAGGGCAACACAACCATCGCGCACAAAAAATTTGCGCATGGCCCCGAAACTTCAAGTCTACCGGGCCGCTGGGGGTGTGTAAAGACAGGGAATAGGGACCAGGGAACAGGGGGTAGGAAAAGAGCCGGAACAATGACGTGAAATGCACAGCCGGAAGGCGTACATTAGGCGAAGCGGGGAAAGGGAAGATTGATGTTGGGTGTGATTGGCGGAGTTGTCGCTGCGTTCGCTGGGAATTCTGGTGGGATTCTGGCTTCGAGGATGCGTCCGCGAAGAATGAGAAGGCTCAACTTGAGCGCAGCAACGAGGGGCTGAGCAAGGAGACTTGTCAGCCGAGCGGGAACGATCGCGCGCGGAGTTGCAGGCGCGAGCGGAAGTAGAGCGCGCGCAGGTGGCAACCATCAGCAAGCTGGAGGCCGATCTCGACAACGAACGCAAGAATCTGGCGGAGAAACTGGCCTTGCTGGAGAGCGCCAAGCAATCGCTTGCACACCAGTTCGAGGCTTTGGCCGGAGAGATTCTTGAGAAGAAGTCGAAGAGCTTTTCTGAGGGCAGCCAGAAGGAACTGGGGACACTCCTGACGCCGCTCAGGACTCAGATCGAGGAATTCCGCAAGAAAGTTGAAGAAGCGCAAACGGACTCAAAAACAGGCGTCACCAAGCTGGAGACGCTCATCGGCACGCTCGGTGGCTTGAACCAGCAGTTATCTGAAGAAGCAAGGAACCTGACCACGGCGCTGCGCGGGTCTTCGAAGGCGCAGGGCGACTGGGGCGAACTGATCGTTCGCAATCTTCTGGAGAAAGCGGGATTGCGGGAGGGCGAGCAGTTTCGCGTCCAGGAAACATTCGATGCGGCAGATGGCGGCGAAAATGGGCAAAGAAAATCGCGCCCCGACGTGATCGTGAATCTGCCCGGCGGCCGTCACCTGGTGATCGACTCTAAGGTCTCGTTGAATGCTTATACCGATTCAGTGAATGCGGCCGCGGAAGAGGAGCGCAAATCCGCAGTCAAGCGGCACCTGGCCAGCGTGCGCGGTCACATTGACGATCTGGCGGGACGCCGCTATCACAAGCTGGGGGCGCTGGAGACGCCGGACTTCGTGGTGATGTTTGTGCCCATCGAGCCGGCGTTTCTGGTGGCGCTGCATGAAGACGAAGGGCTATGGCGCTATGCGTATGAAAAGGAAGTTCTCCTGGTGGGGCCGACGACGCTGCTGTTTGTCATTCGCATTGTAGATAACTTGTGGCAGCAGGAGCTACAGGCGCGCAGCGTGCAGGATGTGATGAATCGCGGGGCGGAGTTATACGACAAGTTTGTTGATTTTGTGAGCGATCTGGAGGCGGTGGGCAAGAGCCTGCGCGGGGCCGACCAGAGTTATAGCAATGCGATGAAGAAGCTGAGCGAAGGGCGCGGAAATCTGATCCGCCAGGTGGAAATGCTGAAAGGGCTGGGCGTGCGAACCGGAAAGTCATTGCCGCGAAATCTGCTGGATAGTTCGGGAGCCGAGGAGGAGCCGGGCCTGGCGTTGGCTGCTGAAGCAGATGAGAGCCGAAACGGTGAGTAGCATAAACGAAAGGCCCGAGGCTGAAGCCAACTTTATTGCATGCTTGGTTCAGGGGCCTGAAGGCCTGCTTCCTCCGTATCATTACTGGAATCTGGCAGCAGCGGCATTAACTGCAAATGCCCAACTCCCCAAACGCCTTTCGCAGCCGCGCCCATGTCACTTCCAAATCCTCAGGCAGGATGCGAGTTTCGCCTATCGTCGTCATGAAGTTGGTGTCACCTGCCCAGCGCGGCAGCGCGTGCAGATGCAGGTGCCCGGCAACGCCTGCGCCGGCTGCCTTCCCCAAATTCAATCCGAAATTGTAGCCGTGAGGGTGATAGACGCTCTCGAAAACCCGCTCCGTGCGCTGCGCGAATTCAATCAGCTCATGCGAGGCCTCAATGGGCAGCGCGGAGAGCCGGTCGAGGTGAGCGTAGGGCATCACCATCACATGGCCGGAAGTATACGGATAAGCGTTGAGGCAGATGAAGCAGTATTTGCCGCGCAGAATCAGACCTCCGGCAGCCTCGGCTTCATCCGCGTTCATACCGTTTGCGATGGCGAAATCGATCGATGCAATCAGATTGCAGAAGACGCAGCCCAGGTCGCCTGGCCACGCAGCCAGCTTGGATGGAACGCCCGGACGCGTCACCGTTTCCGTCGAGGTGACGTAGGCATAGCGCCAGGGAGTCCAGAGATGGTCCATATCGGGATTTCCGCCTTGTTCAGTCTTGCCCAGTATAGTGCGTTACCAAAGGAGCTGGTCCGCAAGTCTATTCATTGCGCGCGCGATTGTTAAATTGCAGCTGTAATGCAGCATTTCAGTGTTGTGCGGCGAAGCTGTTGCATTGACTCGCCAAACCTGAGGTTGCTACACTCGCTAATGTAGCTTGCTGCGCGAATTCCAGCGGCGAGTTGCGGCCACCCTCCAGCAAGGCGCTGCCTGCCGGGTGTTTTCCGACGGAGATCATTCGCATTGGCTTTCAGCGTAACAAGCTGGAAGCAATTTCCGTCATGAAGACTCAACCGGCAAATGCAGATGACTCGATAGCAGGGACACGGTCTGAAGGCCTGTGCTGCGGCAGTCGCAGTGCGGGAGCCACTTCCAGCGGCTGGAACGAGAGAGCCGCGGGAGCAAGGAATTCTGGAGCCGCAGTGATGCCAAACGCAAACGTCCTCAATCCCGAACCCGAGAGCATAACCCTGAACAGCGAATTGGAAACCATTACGCTAGACCCTGCGACGGAGCAACAGCAGCCGTCGTTCGAATCCACGTCCAACACCGCAAACACCGCCGAAGTTGCAGAAGTTGTTCCCGCGCTGGACGCCGATGCCCTAACCGAGCCCGTAGCCAAGGCCGAGCCTTCTGATTCTGTGTCAGAAACTGCCAAGGCTGAAGTGGTTGCCGAGTCCGCGCCGCCAACAGAGGAACCCGCAAAAGCTTCCGCGGAAGCAAAGACCAGGATTGATGCCGCGCCAGTGGCTGCGCACGCAGCCGAAGCGCATGGGCATGACGGCGTCGACGATTTTTCCGCCGCACTGGCGGAATTTGAACGGGAGCAGGCAGCCGAGGCAGCCGCTGTTGAAGCCTACGGCGACAAGCTCGTTACCGGCACGGTGATCAAAGCGACCGATAAGCACCTGGTCATCGATGTGGGCCTGAAGTCCGAGGGGATGGTGCCTCTGGAGCAGGTTCTCGATCACGCCGGCGCACTGAAGTTCCAGCCCGGCGACCAGATCGAAGTCGTGATCGAGCGCGAGGAGCCTGAAGGTGGCTACCTGGTCAGCTACGAGCGCGCTCAGCGTCTGCGCGTCTGGGATGTAATCGAGAAGGCCGCGACCGACAAAACCCCCGTAACTGGAACGGTCATCAGCCGCGTCAAGGGCGGACTTACTGTCGATATCGGCCTCAAGGCGTTTTTGCCCGGCTCGCAGCTTGAGATTCGTCCGGTGCGCAATCTCGACGGCTATCTCGGCCAGCAAATTGAAGTCCGCGTCATTAAGCTGAACAAGAAGCGCGGCAACGTGGTCGTGAGCCGCAAAGAAATTCTCGAAGAAGAGCAGAACTCAAAGCGGTCCACTACGCTCGAACATCTGGGCGAAGATGCGATTCTCACCGGCACGGTGAAGAACCTGACCGACTACGGCGCGTTCGTCGACCTCGGTGGAATCGACGGCTTGCTGCACATTACCGACATGAGCTGGGGCCGGCTAACTCATCCGCGCGATCTGGTCAATGTGGGCGACGAGATCCAGGTCAAGGTGCTCAAGTTCGACAAGGATAAGCAGCGCGTTTCGCTTGGCTTCAAACAGCTCACGCCCGATCCATGGCTAGACGCTACCGAGCGCTACCCGGTGGGCGCGCGCGTCAAGGGCCGGGTGCTGTCCGTCACCGACTACGGCGCGTTTGTTGAGCTGGAGCAGGGCATCGAAGGCCTCGTTCATCTGTCTGAGATGACCTGGTCGAAGCGGCTCAAGCATCCGTCGAAGCTGGTCAAGCCGGGCGATGAAGTCGAGACTGTCGTTCTCAGCGTGAATCCGGCAGACCGCCGCATTTCGCTGGGCATGAAGCAATTGCTCGATAATCCCTGGGAGAACCTGACCGAGCGCTATCCGGCGGGCACCATCGTCGAGGGCCGCGTTCGCAACCTCACCGACTTTGGCGCCTTCATCGAAATTGAAGACGGCATCGACGGTCTGGTTCACGTGTCTAATCTCTCGTGGACCAAGCGCGTCAAGCACCCTTCTGAAATTGTTAAGAAGGGCGAGAAGGTCAAGGCTGTGGTTCTCGGCGTGGAGCCGCAGAATCGGCGCCTGAGCCTGGGCATCAAGCAGTTGCAGCCCGATGTGTGGGAGAGCTTCTTCGCCACGCATAAGGTGGGCGACATCGTCCACGGCAAGGTGCTCCGCACGGCGCAGTTTGGTGCGTTTGTCGAGATCGCAGAGGGCGTGGAAGGACTTTGCCACATCTCCGAGGCCGGCGACGATCCCGGCGCACCGTCCAAGCTTGAAACCGGTCTTGAGCACGACTTCAAGATCATCAAGATCAACGTGGAAGAGAAGAAGGTAGGCCTGAGCCTGCGCGCCGTCAGCGGACACGAGGCTAGCCGTTCGGAGGTTCAGGACTACAAGGCTGAAAACCGCGGCGAGCGTGCCGAACGCGGCGGAGGTCACAAACCGCCCGTCTCCAGCTCCACCACAACCCTGGGCGATTTGATCAACTTCCGCAAGGGCGAGCGGTAACTCCGGCTCGGATAATAGCAGCGAGCGCAACGGCCACCCCAAGGGGTGGCCGTTGCGCTTAATACCGCTTCGGGATACTGGGGTCTAAGAGCAGATCTTGTTGATAGCGATCGCGATCAGGGCGATCAAGTCGATCCCAAGGCAAACGATCACCGCCAAGAGTGCGAAAAACAGGGAAATGAACCTGGCACTGTTGATCCCGCTGTTTTTCTTGATCCGTGGCCAAGCCTCCTGTATTGCTTTTGCTTCTATCGCGGCTGTGGCTTGGGCAAGGCCCTTCGCCTCGATTTCAGCCAACCACTCTTTATACGCTGAGGAAGAGGCGGGCAAATCGTAGCCGCGTGGAAACAGAGAGATGGAGGCGGGGAGCGCGGCCAAGGCCGCCATCAAGAGCGAGCACAATTGAGCGACCTCGAGCCACTTCGCAAGGTGGGAATCGGCCAGCAGCGTCCCATTGATCGTAACCAACACGGCAACGAGAGCGAGGAGAACCCCGGCTTTCACGTCCAGCGTGTCCCTCTTGGCGAGCGCCCTCTCATCGGCCTCCAGCGTCATGCCATGAAAGAGTGTAGGCAAATGGCACCACCTGATCATTCGATAATGATTATGGCAATTATCCCTTGACATCAAGTAGAACAAATGGCATACTGATTATGTCATGAAGCCTAAGCAATCCATTCCGAAGCATCTACGGTTCACCATTCAGGATTTCAACGCTCAATTCCCTGATGATGACGCCTGCCTTGAGTTCCTAAAAGAGCAGAAGTATCCCGGTGGCATGGTTCCCTGCAAGAAGTGCAAGGTTGGCCGCAAGCATCACCGCGTTACGGGCCGTCCTGCTTACGCTTGCGACTACTGCGGTTCGATGATTTCGCCTATGGCTGGAACGATCTTTCACAAATCCCCTACCTCGCTGCGCATTTGGTTCTATGCCATGTACCTTATGGGCGCTACCCGTTGCGGCATTTCAGCCAAACAGATTCAGCGGGAAACAGGCGTGACGTATAAGACAGCGTGGAGGATGTTCAAACAGATTCGCACCCTGATGTCGGAGGATGTCAGCTTGGAGGGCGAAGCGGTTGAGATGGATGAAACCTATGTAGGTGGAAAACGCCGCAAGGGTAGCAAGCGTGGCCGTGGGGGTGAGCACAAGACTTGTGTTGTGGGCGCTGCCGAGCGCGGTGGACGTGTAATCGCCATTGCCGGAAGCGATGCCAGCAGCAAAACTCTTCACGGCGTAGCTAAAGAGTTCATTCTTCCTGAGTCCACCGTATACACCGATGAGTGGAAGGGATATAACGGCCTCGATAAGATCAACGGCTATCAGCATCGCCGCATCAATCACTCTGCTGGTGTCTACGTCATGGGGACGACGCACACCAACACCATCGAAGGATTCTGGAGTCTGGTAAAGCGTGGAATTGGCGGGGTGTATCATTCGGTCAGCGCCAAGTATCTCCAGACCTACTTGGATGAATACTCGTACCGCTACAATCGGCGCAATTCAGAAGTGCCGATGTTTATTTCGCTTTTGGATGAGGTTGCGGAGCGGTTGAACTAGACCGCTGTATCAGGCCGAAGAACGATTCCCGCGTTATCGGCTGCATTTTAGATTCAACTTCTTTAGATGGAGCAAAATCTGTGCTTTTCGCGTGAGGTTGATCGCTACTTGAGTTGCCGCTCATGGTCGCGTCCAATGCCTTCCCTAGCCGAAGTGTACCACAACGGCGGAAAGGCGGATATGTGTTTAGAGATTAAGCAGATCGAAGTGTCCACTCTTATTTTCCCCGAACGCAAAGAATGGATTTCAAGTATTCCTCTCGAAAAAGTCGATGACACCCGCGACCGTATTGGTAATCTCGCGGAATCGGTCTTCAAAGGTGTCGTTAATGTCGATAGGGAGCGGCGGCTCAGCACAACCAAAAGTAGTGCGTAGTCGCGGATTCACTAAAACCTGCGATTCATCTGTATATCCAAGCAAATGAAACTTGGCCATTACAGAACCTTCTTTAATGATTGAAGGAGGTACGGATTCAAGTGAGACCACTGTTGCGCCCCGTGGGAGGATGAAAGATGGTGTCATGTCCATCGGCCATGAGCCAACTACATGCAACCTTCGATGTCGATCCTTACGCGCTAGATCGTGAAGGATGCCCAAGGATCGGTTTACGCTGCGAGTAGGATCGCCAGATGCAGAAAGCGGCGCGTTGTAAGGCTGCGCTTTTTCTAGTCCATCTTGGATGATTTGGGAAAGGTGCATTAGGCGACGTTTAGCAAGCCCCGGCCATTCCTTAGGGTCGCCGGTTATCGGAAACTCTAGCCTGTTTTCGTCTGGAGGGGGATTGAGATTTGTCGCATAGATCGTAGCATGGTAGATACACGCATCAAGCGCTGAACGAAACTGATAAAGCATCTCGCCGAGCAGCAAAGGCAATTCCTCTGGAATCTCGCCTACATTAGAAGCGATGAGAATTCCGTGTCCATTCGAATCGACAAGAGCTTTCGGCGTACAGAGCCGTCCATCGGGCATGTCATTCCACAGCTTCGCTAAAGCCTCGCCATGTGCGATGCCGCGTTTTAGGCGCGAAGTAGCTACCGTGAATTCTGCCATGCATCATGATATCTTATACTTGACGAGAGGGGATAATTGCCATGATTATATTGTTCGAACTGTGTGAAGGCCGATCATCTGCCTATGTTTCTTCTACGTGCGCATTCACGCAAGCGGGCGACGGCAGGCCTTGGACAGTCATAACGGAGGGAGCAGGGGCCTTCCAGGCCCCTGAATGCAGCTGGATTAATTTGGCGGCCTTTAGGCCCGGGCACTGTTCTCCCTAGCCAGCTCAGCCCCGTAGGTGAAGAGGCATTGGATCTAACGCCTCACGAGCGGCGGAACTGAAGCGATAGGCTTGCGGCGTCGAGACAAGCCCTCGGCGAACGGGGTTGTCCTCGATATACCGTACACAGCTTACAAACTTCTCTTTGCTCACGATCTGGCTCTCGTTGAAGCTGCGCATCCACACATCGAGCTTGCTCTTAAGGCGGAACGAGAAGCCGCCCTTGATGTATTGCATGGCCTTTTCAAGCGAAACATCGGGAGCGGGCGTAATCAGGGCATGGAAGTGGTCAGGCATGATGACGAACGCGTGCAAGAGGAATCTTCCCTGGCTTCGATAGTCGAGGATGGTTCGCTCCAGCAATTCCGCCGTGGCAGTGACCTGAAAAAGGCTGCGGCGTTGCGCAGTCACAGCGGTGACCAGATAAGTCCGAGTCTCCTGGGGAGCAAGCCGCATCTCGGTAGCATAGACGAAAGGCCCGTGGCTGAAGCCATATTTATTGCGCGCATTGGTCGGGGGCCTGAAGGCCCCTGCTCCCTCCGTAAGGACAAAGGCCACCATCTCGAATAAAATAAGCGCTTCTCACGTGCCAGCCTCGCGGGGGACGTAAAGATCTGTGAGACTGCAAGAGCAAACTGCGCAGAAGGTATCAACATGAAGATTCTCAAGAGCAAAGACCGCGCCAGCCGTAAGGGTTCGGCGGATTGGTTTACCGGCAACGTCTGGATCGATGAAATCGTGGTTGGAATTGCGCCGTCGCGGCTGCGCGCATTTCGCGTCAGCTTTGAGCCGGGCGCGCGCACGGCGTGGCATACGCATCCTGTCGGCCAAACTCTGCATGTGCTGACGGGATCGGGCCTTGCACAGCTTGAGGGCCAGCCTGCGCAGGAGATTCATCCCGGAGACACGGTTGTGATTGCACCCAATGAGCGCCACTGGCACGGCGCCGCCGCCAGCAACACCATGGTGCATCTGGCCATTCAGGAAGCAGACGCGCAGGGTGTCAAGGTAGTGTGGCTCGAGCACGTGACGGATGAGGAGTACAAGGCTGGATAATCTCCGCTGCATCCGGTGAATTGACGTTATCGGCTTACGGCTGAACGAGGGGTAACTTCGCTCTGATCCGTGTTCCCCGAACTCGGATCCCTGTTCTGCAACTGCCTCAGCACGATTACGATTCCGAGAGCCGTCAGCACGCAAATAATCGCGAAGAGAAAGACGCTGCTGTATCCGTATACGCCGATGATTGCGCCGGCTAACGGACCGACCATGAAGAAAGAGACGTCGGAGAATGCGGTGTAGACGCCGAGCGCGGTGCCGCGATTGTTTTCCGTCACGCGTTTGACGGCTTCCACTCCGATCGCAGGGAAGAAGAGTGAGAATCCGAGGCCGGCCAGTGCCGCTCCGGCGAAGGCCATCCATGGCGACGACGCCTGCCAGAGCAGAATCAATCCCAGCGATTCAACAGACAGGCAGACCATGCCCACCGGGAATCCGCCGAAGTGGTCGATGGTGCGGATGAAGATGAGCCGCGCGAAGATGAAGCCGGCGCCAAATGCAGTGAGGCAAAGAGCTGCTCCGTTCCAGTGGCGGCTGGCATAAAACAGCGTGACAAAGGTGGCGAGCACGCTATATCCAACCCCGCCGAGGGCCAGGCTCATTCCGTGCGGCGCAACCCGGCCGAGTACGCTCGCAAAAGGCAGATGCACGCCGGGAGGTACATGAACCGGGCTCTTGCGGAGGGCAGCGACGAGGCTAACCGCACCGATAAGGATGGTCAAAACGCCCAACGAAACAAGGCCGAAACGCTCATCAAGCACGACACCGAGCGGCGCGCCGAGAGCCATCGCACCATAGGTGCTGATTCCGTTATAGGAGATTACCTTTGCAGTGTGCTCAGAGCCCGCGCTGGTAATGCCCCAGAGAGTTGCGCCAGTGGAGCCAAGGCTCTCGCCTATGCCAAGCACCAGGCGGCTGGCAATCAGAATGGCGACGCTGAGCGATGGGCCCATGTGGAGCGCATCGAAGTGCAATACAACAGCTGCGACCACCAGAAGCACTCCGCTGGCGGTGCAGGCCGCCATGCCCCAGAGCACGGAGACCTTGGCGCCGGCGCGGTCGGAGATGCGTCCCGCCCAGGGACGGCTGGCCAGCGTAGCGATGTACTGGATGCTGATTACAAGGCCGGCCATGGCGGCGCTATATCCCATGCGCAGGTGTACGTAAGGCGGCAGAACGGCGAGCGGAAGCCCGATAGATAGATAGCAGACGAAAGTGAAGTAGACAAAGCCGATAATATGCCGCGTGCCGCCGTTGGAGGCATCGGTCGCTGTTGCGGGGATACTTGCAATGGCGGAGTCAGACATCTTATGGGCAGACACCTGCATTGGAGTGGTCTGACCCCAGTATAGCTGAGGGGCTGTGAAATCGGATGACGCGCCGGACCAGGTTCTACACTGAAAAAATGCCGGGATTTCACGTGGAGCATTTCGGATGCAGGGCCGCGCGCGCAGATGGCGAAGCGGTGAGCGACCGGCTGCGCGCTGCTGGGCTTTGCGAGAGCCATTCCCGGTTGGCCGACGTGGTTGTGGTGAATACCTGCAGCGTAACGGCGGAGGCGGATCGGGCGGCAAGGGCGTTTATCCGCCGGACGCACAAATCGAATCCCGAGGCGCGGATTGTGGTGACCGGCTGCTACGCGCAGCGTGCCCCAGAGGAGTTGGTCGGGATGGACGGAGTGGCGGCAGTGGTAGGCAACAGCCACAAGGCGCTGACGCCGGAGATTGTTTTGGGATTGGCTCCGCAGGCTGAGCGAAGAGAAGGGTTTGTGGGTGTTCAGTCTTTGCTGACGGGCGGCAATGTGCCAAGCCACGCTCCGATGTGGGTGGATGATCGGTTTGCGCACACTTTTATAGAGGGGGCTCAACTTACGCCGGGGGCTCAGACGCGTCCGAATCTGAAAATTCAGGAAGGGTGCGGGAACCGGTGCACGTTCTGCGTGATCCCACAGACCAGGGGCTCCTCTCGAAGCCTGTCCGCAGCTAGCGTACTGAAGCAGGTGGAAGGGTTTGTTGCGGCCGGGGGCAACGAGCTGGTTCTATCCGGGATCAATCTGGGGCGATGGGGGCGCGATCTTTCGCAGCATCGAGATGCGAAGGATGAAAACCCGCGTTCGTTGTCAGAACTGGTGCGACAGATTTTTGAGCGGACCTCACTGGCGCGGCTGCGGCTCAGTTCGATTGAGCCAATGGATTGGGATGGTGAGCTGATCGGGCTGATGGCGGAATTTGGCGGTTCCAGGCTGGCGCGTCATGCGCATCTGCCGCTTCAGTCCGGCTCGGACGCGGTGCTGCGGAGGATGCATCGCCGCTATCGGCCATGGCATTACGTGGAAAAGGTGAATGCGCTAGTTCAGGCCGCGGGTCCGAGACTGAATTTGGGCGCGGACGTAATGGTTGGTTTCCCAGGAGAGACGGATGGTGAGTTCGAGGAGACGCTGGAGTTGGTCCGGGCGCTGCCCTTCGGCTATCTGCACCTGTTTCCGTTTTCGCCGCGGCCGGGCACGCGAGCCTGGGCGCTTCATGCCGAGCGTCGGGTTGCGGCTGCGACGGTGGAAGAGCGGATGGGAGCTCTGCGAGCTCTGGCTGCGGAAAAGAGTGAAGCTCACAGACTTTCGTTTCTGGGCAGGGAACTGGACGCCATCACGCTGCACACGCCGGCAGAACTGGAAGGCCGGAGTTGCACGGCTGCGCTGACTGAGAACTTTCTTCCCATCGAAATTGAGGGAAAGCTGGCGGCCAATCGGCTGGTCCGGGTTCGCGTGATCGGGTTGAATGCAGAAGGTGTGCTGAAGACGGAGTTGGCCGGGGTTGCACAAGGTCAATACGGCGCGACGGCAATGTCCGTTAGACCAAAATCGGTTCCTTTGAAGAGCAGCTCTTCGCCGGTTTCCTTTGCCAGTGCGTAGGACATGCAATCGCCGAAGTTCAGCTTGGCGGGATGGCGGCCCTTGCCGTAGCGCTTGAATGCTTCACGGGCAAGCCAGGCCTGAGCCTCTGTGAATGGAACGATTTCGATCCGGAATCGCGCCATTTGCAGATCCAAGTCGCGCACCCCATCCGAGCCTTTTCGCGATTCCAAAATCATCGACGCCTCCAGAAAAGACCCCGACGACATACGGCAAATCGCACTTCGAACCATGGTCACGTCGAAGAGATGTCCCTCCGGCTCCTCAAGCAAAATGGCGACCAAGGCAGATGCGTCGACGATCATGTGGGAAGCCCGTTTTCGTCCCAACCCATGATCTCGTCGTCGGTTCGTGTGTCCAGCACCGGCAGCGATGCACAGTGGTGGCTGATAGACCGAATTTCTTCGATCAGTGCAGTCTTATCCTGGCGCTTTCGTGCTTCGCGTTCCAGCCGCTCGCGAATGGCCACGATCACTGCGTCGGTCATGGTTTCGCCCGTTGTGGCCGCCAGCTGTCTAGCCAATCGATCAGCTTCAGGAGATTTTATGCTGAGGGCCAAGGTACCTAACCTCCTATTTGTCTACCTGTCTAGATATTATCAGGTTGGGGTAATTGCGTCCCGGGGAACAGCCTGAAGCTCTACTTCGTTGGATATAGGGTCAGTGCTATACTCAGTGTGCGTTCGTGCGCCCTCGCCGATTCCAGCCGATTCCGGCCGGTTGCGGAGGCGGGAAACGACGACTTTTGGAGGAGTACCATCGCACTCGACAAACGTTCAGCAAAGTCTTTTATTCGCATCAACGATAGAATTCGTGCGCGTGAAATCCGCGTAATTGATGAAAATGGCGAACAAATGGGCATTCTTGCGCCCTTTGAGGCGCTGAGAATTGCCCGCGAGCGGGGCCTGGACCTGGTGGAGGTTTCGCCCAACGCGGTTCCCCCTGTCTGCCGGATTCAGGACTATGGGCGCTTTCTCTACGAGAAGGACAAGAGCGACCGCGCCGCGCGCAAGAAGCAGAAGGTCATTGTGGTCAAAGAGGTCAAGTTCTCAGTGACCGTTGACGATCATGACTATCAGACCAAGAAAAACCAGGCCGTACGATTCCTTGTGGACGGCGACAAGGTGAAGGCCAGCCTGCGCTTCAGGGGCCGGCAGATGGCCCACCGCGAGCTTGGCTACGCAATTATCAACAGGCTGATCCAGGACATTGGCGACGCGGGAATTGTCGAGTTTATGCCGCGCATGGAAGGGACGATTCTGCACGCAATCATCGCGCCGGCAAAGAAGCAGGAGCAGGCTGCTCCAAAGCCCAAGCCGCCTGCGCCTCCGCAGGCGCCAGGCGCTCCGTCGCCGCAGCCGGCCTAGTTCGCGTTGATCAGAAGAGATGCTTAAGTCAGGCCGCCTCACCCAAGGCGGCCTGTGCTGTTTAGGCCGGCCTATTTTGCGTCGAGCATTCCAGGCCGGAGCAGCCACTTTGAGGTATACTGGCTAAAGCCTCAAGAGGGCGGGGGAATCCCTGTCTAACCGGGATGCGACAGGTAAGTTTTAGTCTGGATGCGACCGCTCTTGAGGACAAAGAGAAGAAAATGCCTAAGTTGAAGACCCATACGGGCGCGGCCAAGCGCTTCAGCAAGACTGGCACCGGCAAAATCAAGCGGGGCCAGACGAAGACGCGGCACATCCTTACTTCGAAGGGGCCAAAGACGAAGCGCAAGCTCGGCAAGACCGTGTTCGTTTCCGATGGCGACTACAAGAAGGTAGCGCGCATGATTCCTTACGCCTGATCGCTGCGTAGTCTCCTGACGGAGACCGCGCTTCAGGGCCTTGGCGAAAGCGTCGCGGCTCGGGCCCCCGGAAGTCCGGCAGCTTAGCTGCTTCTGACTGCCGAGAGATTCAGGCTTGAAAAGAGCGAGTGAAGAGGTTTACCGGCCTGAGATTAATGGCCCTCCTGCCTCCAGCCGCATGACCCACGAACGCAAAATGGAGAAGACCAATGCCCCGCGTAAAACGCAGTACTAAGCGGAATGACCGCCGCAAGAAGATTCTCGAACGAGCAAGCGGCTACTTCCTGACCAAATCGAAGCTCTACCAGGCAGCGCAGGAGGCCGTAGAGCGCGGACTGAAGTTTGCCTACACCGGCCGCAAGCAAAAGAAGCGGCAATTCCGTTCGCTGTGGATTGTCCGCATCTCAGCAGCGGCCAAGCTGAACCACTTCAGCTATTCGCAGCTCATCAACGGCCTGAAGAAGGCTGGCGTTGAGCTCGACCGCAAGATTCTGGCCGACATCGCCGTGCATGATGCTGCGGGCTTCACCAAGCTGGTGGAGCAGGCTAAGGCGGCGCTGGTGGCGGAGAAGAGCGCAGCGTAAGAAACAGACTGTTTCGAGCAGTGAACGGCCCGGAGCCTGGCTTCGGGCCGTTTTTGCGTTTGATTTGTCAGATAGGCTGGGGACAGGCGGGACTTAGATGAAGGAATATGCGGCCGTATTTGAGAAGACGTCGAGAGGCTGGAGTGCCTATGCCCCGGACTTGCCTGGGCTAGGCGTGGCCGCCGCGACCTTCGAGGAGACGGAGCGGTTGCTTCGCGAGGGGATTGAACTCCACATCGGAGGGATGCGAGAAGATGGCAAGCCTATTCCAGAGCCATCTACTCAGGTGATGCGGATGGCAATTCCGGCTTGAGGACGAGTTTTCGCAGCCATCTGAGATAGCTGATCGGCAGGCTGCGTGGTTTATCCTGCTCTTTACGCATGACGAACGAAGAGATTCCCAATCTGACTGCATTTGATGATGCTGCGCTTGATGAGGCGTTTGGCGGGCTGGAGCGGCAGGCACGCGGCGATGCTGCTGCGCTTGAAGGCGAGGCGGCTGTTGAGGCTTATCGGCTGCATTGGCTGGGGCGCAAGCAGGGGCGGCTCAATGAGGTTTCTGGCCGGTGGCTGAAGGCTGCGCCTGCGGAGGCGAAGAAGGCGCTGGGAGTGCGCTTCAACGCGCTCAAGGCAGTCGTGGAGCAGCTGCTGGAGCAGGGAACTGGCACGGGGCCGAGCGACTGCTGCGCTGGCTGCGGAGGCGATCGACATCACGCTGCCGGGGACGCGGCGGCTGATGGGCGCCGAGCATCCGATTACGCGGACGCTGAATGAGATTACTAGCGTATTTGCCGCGCTGGGCTACTCGGTCGGCGTGGGGCCGGAGGTCGAGACCGACTACTACAACTTCGAGTGCATGAATTTCCCGCCAGGGCATCCGGCGCGGGACACACAAGATACGCTGGTTATTGCAAATCAGGACCGGAAACCGCTGCGCGACCGGCTCTTGCTGCGCACACATACTTCGCCGGTCCAGATGCGGACCATGGAATCGCAGCCGCCTCCGGTGCGCATCGTGATTCCCGGCAAGGTGCATCGCAACGATGCTGCAGACGCCACGCACTCGCCGATCTTCCATCAGGTGGAGGGGCTTTGCGTGGACACAAACATCACCTTCAGCGATCTGAAGGGGACGCTGGATCACGCCATGAAGGCGCTCTTCGGTTCTGCGGTCAAGACGCGGTTTTTCCCATCGTTCTTTCCCTTCACCGAGCCGAGCGCGGACGTGCAGATCAGTTGCATCTTCTGCGGCGGCAAGGGGTGCAAGAAGTGCAAGCAGTCGGGATGGATTGAGTTGCTGGGCTGCGGAATGGTGGACCCAGCGGTGTTCGCGTTTGCTGCGGAAAAGCAACCCGCCTACGATCCGAAAAAGATTTCAGGGTTTGCGTTCGGCATGGGTGTCGAGCGCATTGCCATGATGAAATACGGAGTCAGTGAGATAGGCAGCTTTTACGCGGGAGATATGAGATTTCTCAGCCAGTTCGTGTAGGCATCCGAGGGGCGGGAATAGGGCGAGAGGAGAACAATGTGGCGCTGGATCATTCGCGTTTATGTGGCCTTCGTTGTTTTCGTCCTTCTTCTGTTCGGGATTAGCGCCGGATTGCTACAGATCAACCATTTGCTTATCCGGACCGGCTTTTATGGCTTGAGTCGCTCGACGCATGAGCACATACTTCCCACGATGTTACTGTTAGGCCTTGCGGCGGGGCAGGTTTACCTTGGGTCGAACTTCACAGGACGTGGCTGGTTCCGATCAAAGAGCGGCCTGACATATGAAGGATTCAAGCTGGAAAAGTTGAAACCATGGAGCTGGCTGATCGTCAGTCCGGTTTTATTAGCAGGTATAGTCTTCTGGTTTGCAATACAAAGGGAAGATGGCGCTCAGTCCGTAATCAGTTGGCAGAGCTTCTACCAAGGCTTTCTGATGCCGGAGTGTTCAAATCGGAGAATTTTTGGTGTTGGCGGCAACGATTTGCAGTGTGGCATCCATTTAATGTTCTTGGGAACCTGGATAGCTGCTGTTGGCTATTCGTTGGCCCCGGCTCTTCGCAAGCGCGTCTTAACGTTGTACCGAAGCCTAAGGGGTCAGAGCTGACTGGGATATCTGCAGAGATTCGGCTTGAAGTTTTGCCGAAAGAGAAGGCAAAGAAGGAATGAAGATTCTTACAAGGTGGTTGCGGAGTTACCTGCCCGAGCTTGCGGTAACCGACGAGCGGCTGGCCGAAGATCTGACTCTGCGCGGCATTGCGGTCGAGGGCATTTACGATCTCGGATCGGGCAACGGATCGCTGTTCGAAATGGACATCACGACTAACCGGGTCGATGCGATGAACCACTACGGCGTGGCGCGCGAGGCGGCGGCGATCTATGGACTGGCGTTGCGGGAGCTTTCGTTGGAGCTTCCGAAAGCCCGCCCGTCCGGCCAGGACTTTCCGGTGCGGATTGAGGCGGAGAGCGAGTGCGGACGGTTTACGGCGCGAGTGTTGCGCGGCATATCGATTGGTGAATCGCGCGACTGGTTTCCCGGCGCGGAGGTGGCCACATATTTCGGGCTGCTGGAACAGAAGCGCATTTCAAATGCTGTGGACGCGTCAAATTTTGCATGGCTGGCGATGGGTCAGCCGACACACACGTTTGATCTGGACAAGATCGAAGGCGGCATCGTGGTGCGGCGGGCGCGCAAGGGCGAACGGCTGAAGACGCTGGACGGCGTGGAACGAGTGCTCGATCCGGAAGATCTGATCGTGGCCGATCATGCGAAGCCGCTGGGACTGGCCGGCGTGATGGGCGGATGGGACACGATGATTACGCCGACGACGACCAATGTTCTCGTCGAGGCGGCGTGGTTCGAGCCGACAGCTGTGCGGCGCACGGCGCGGCGGCATGGGCTGCACACCGACGCGAGCCATCGCTTCGAGCGCGGCGCGGACTTCAATGCGGGGCCGGTTGCTTCGGCGCTGGTGAGCAGGATTCTGCTGGCCAATGGTGGCTGGATCGAAGGCGACCTCGTGGATGTGCGGGTTGCGGCCCTCGATGCGCAAACGGCTGGGCGCGAGCCGATTGCGCTGGCGCTGAGCGAGGTGAAGCGGATTCTTGGTACGACGGTGGATACAGAAGGCATCACCGCGACGACGGTCGAGAACGTGCTGCAGGCCTTGGGATGCGAGTTATCAAGTCAGCAAATCGTCAAGCTAGCAGGACAGTGCGATGCGGGGTGGCTGGTCAAGCTGCCGAGTTGGCGGCTTGATCTGGAGCGCGAGATCGACCTGATCGAAGAAATCGCTCGCGTCTATGGTTACAACGGGTTTGCCAACACTCTGCCGGCGTTTGGCGAAGGGTTGAGTGCGCTGCCGTGGGCGGAGAGCGATGCGGCGGTCAGGCGGACGTTTTTGGCCACCGGTTTTCATGAAGCGATTGCCAGCACTTTTTGCTCGGCTTCCGATGCGGCGTTGACTGCGCCGCAGCCTGGATTGGTTGTGCCGCTGGGCAATCCGTTGAGCGAGGAAGCCGGCGTGCTGCGCCCGTCGCTGGTGCCGGGAATGCTGGGAATGATTGCGGGCAACCTGCATCGGGATGTGAACAACGTGAGGTTGTTCGAGCTGGGCACGGTTTTTGCTGGGACGACAGAAAAGGTGGAGGAGCGGCCGGCAGCCGCGTTCGGCGCTGTGGGTAGTTTGCCGGAAGAGGGTTCGCTGCACCCGCAACGGGTAATCGATTTTCATGATTTGAAGGGTGTGGTGGAGCAGGTTCTGGCGCGGTTCCAGGCGAGGACGGTGTATTTCGACCGGTTTCCAGCGGAAGCTGGGCTCACTCCCGCATGGCTGCATCCGTACCGCGCGGCGCGAGTTGCTGTGGATGGCGCGACGGTGGGGTGGTTCGGACAACTGCATCCGAGCGAGGCTGCGCGCCTGAAACTCAAGGAGCCGGTGCTGGTGGGCGAGTTGTATCTCGACCGGCTTTACAAGCTTGATCTGCGCAAGCCGATCGCGCGCGAGATTTCCAGGTTCCAGCCGGTGCGGCGCGATTTTTCGCTGGTTCTAGACGAGCGAATTGGCTGGGAGAAGATTGACCAGGCTCTGGCCGGATTGCAGATTCCTGAATTGGTTGAATGGCGCGTGCGCGAAGTGTTTCGCGATGAACGAATGGCCGCGGGCGAGTATTCGTTGCTGCTGGGGACAACTTTTCAGGCGGGTGATCGCACCTTGCGAGAGGAAGAGTTGCAGAGCTTCCAGGCGCGGGTGGTGGAAGCAGTCGGCCGGGCTGGGGCAAGGTTGAGGAGTTAGCCGGCAAAAAATGGGCTGGATTGCGGGCTGCACTTGCGCGTACGATGCATTGAGCGGAGGATTTGGGGATGCCGGAATTTACCTGGGGTAACGATGAGGCCAACGATGCAGGACTGCAGCATCGAGGCCATCTGGCTGAGCCAGAGACGCTGGCCTTGAGTGCGGACGATTTTTCAGCGCTGGAGGAGCGCGTTTCGCGCGCCGTCAGCATCGTGCGCCGGGAGCGACAGGCTCGCGCTGAAGCCCAGGAGCGGGCGGGTCTGGCCGAGGCTCAGGTGCGCGAGCAGTCACTGCTGGTGGAGAACATGCAGAAAGAACTGAACGCTATGCGCGCTGAGCGCGACCAAGTGCGGCAGCGAGTGGATCGGCTTTTGGCGCAACTGAATATGCTGGAACTGTGAGGAATGGCATGACTGAGGAGCAAAAGAGCGACGCTGCCGGTTACGTGACTGTTGAGATTTACGACCAGATCTATCATCTCTCTGGCCAGAACACGGAGCACATCCGCGAACTTGCCGCTCGCGTGGACGGCAAGATGCGCGCCGTAGCCGCGCAGGGGCGGACTGTGGACTCATTGCGCGTCGCGGTGCTGGCGGCACTGAATCTGGCAGATGAACTGGCGCAGGCGGGCGGCGCCGATGCGACGGCTGGGCCACGCGCGCGCCGCCAACCTGCGCGGCCTGCTGGATGAAGTGCTTGAGGAAGACTTGAAGACGGGATCCTAGAAGGGCCTTTGCCGATTTGGCGAGGCCGTTACCATCTGGTGAGGCCTCGACCATTTTGGGGAAGGCGGCTCGAAACGAAGCGCCGAAACCGTAGCACAACAGCGCCCATCTCGCACAAGACTTGTAATTTCTCGCGCGGCCCCATACTATCCGCAATAGAAACCGGCCTGCAAAGCAGGTGGGTGATCAACGCTGGTTGAACCAACATTCATGAACAGGGGCTCGACTCGACAATCGGTTCTGTGTGCCGTGTCCGCCAGTCCGGAATGCCTAATGAACCGCGGAGAGCTCCACCGTCTTAGGACGGGTTCACCAGCGCATCACTCACGGCCCAGTGGGTCGGATTCTACTTTCCTTTGAAGACGTCTCAGCGGCTACGTGCTCGATGAAAATGCCGTATCCTGACTCAGGTGCATCCAGTCCTCTTCCACATCGGCGCAATTCTGATCCCGTCCTATGGCGCGATGGCGGCGCTGGGCGTGGTGCTGGCGCTGTTTCTCGCGCAGCGCACGGCGCGCATCGCCGGCGTGAATCGCGGCGCAGGTGTGGAATCTCTGCGTGGTGGCGTTGTTTGCGGCGCTGGTTGGCCAGCGGCTGCTGCTGGTTGCGATCAACTGGAGCGACCTGCGCCGTCATCCTCGTGGATGCTGGGGCTGGCGATGATTCATCATCCGCTGCTGGCGCGCGGCGGGCGCGCTTGGCGGGTGTGGCGTCAGCGATTGTTTACGCGCGCTGGAAAGGCTGCCGCTGCGGACGACAGCCGATGCGCTGGCCGCGCCGCTGGCTTTGGGACTGGCCTTTGAGCAAATGGGCGCGCTGCTGGCCGGCTCAGGATACGGAACGAGACATCGAGTGCGCTGGGCTGTGACGTACACAAGTCCGCTGGCTGCGCGATGGAGCGGGACGCCGCTGGGTGTTCCGCTGCATCCGGTGCAGGCTTATGCGGCGCTGGCTTTTCTCACGCTTTCGATCTTTCTGCTGGTCTGGCTGCCGGCGCGACGGCAGCAGGGCGATGTGGCTGGGATGTGGCTGATGGGGACGGGGGTGGTGATTTTCATCACCGAGCTATGGCGCGATCACGGAAGGCCGCGGGGCATTGTTTGGCGGAGCGCTGGATGGGCCGCAGGCTGCGGCGATGGTGCTGGTGCTTGCCGGGGCGGTTTGTGCTGCTGGAGCGCAAGAGCAGCAGCAGCGAACGAGCGAGGCGCAGTCATGGCTGAGGCCCGCAAGACATCAAGCAGCACACAATCGAAGTGCCGCGGAAGCAGCCGGGCAGCGGCTCGATCAGTTTATTGCGTCGCAACTTGAAGGCGTGAGCCGGTCGCGCGTGCAGATGCTGATGGATCAGGGCGATGTGCTGGTGAATGGCGAGCGCGAGAAAGCTTCGCTGAAGTTGCGCGGCGGCGAGCGAATCGCATCACAGGCGAGCCGCATCCCGCGCCGCTGAAGGCAACGGCGGAAGACATTCCGCTGGATGTGGTTTATGAAGACGCGGATCTGGCGGTGGTGAACAAGCCTGCGGGGATGATGGTTCACGCCGGATCGGGCCAGAACGAGGACGCGCGCAGCCAGGGAACGCTGGTGAATGCGCTGCTTTATCGCTTCAAGGAGCTTTCATCGACGGGCGGCGACCTGCGGCCGGGCATCGTGCACCGGCTGGACAAGGACACCAGCGGATTGATTGTGGTGGCCAAGAACGATCGCGCCCATGCGGCGCTGGGAGAGATGTTTGCGAGCCGGCAGATCAAGAAGACTTATATTGCGCTGGTGCAGGGCGCGGTGGAGCGGCAGCAAGGGAACCATCAACGCTGGCGTGGCGCGCGACCCGCTGCGGCGGACGCGCATGACCACACAGCCGCAGGACAATGCGCGCTCGGCGGTTTCTCACTACGAAGTGATTCGGCGGCTGGCGAATCGCTTCGGCAAATTCACGCTGGTGAGAGTGCGCATCGAGACTGGCAGGACGCATCAGATCCGGGTGCACATGGCGTCCATCGGGCACCCGGTTGTGGGTGACACTCTGTACGGCGGGGCGGGGCAACTGACGGACCAGGTGGCTGCGCAGGCGGCGACCTCCAAGGCGGCGCGGCGCAAGGCAGAGCCGGAAAGGCTGCGGCTGGGGCGGAACTTTCTTCATGCTGCGAGCCTTGAATTCACGCACCCGATAACCGGCAAGCTGATGAAGCTGGAAGCGCCGTTGCCGACGGAGTTGGATAGCTTTCTGGGCCAGTTGGACGCGAACCCGGGATTGCGCGATCAGGCCTGACTTGCCTGAATGGGTTCCTGGGCGGGATCGCGTGGATGCGAGTTCGCGGGTGCGATTGATAAAATAGGAAGGCGATGACGAGAGCTATTTGAACGCTCTCGTGCTTGCGGCAGTTTTTTCAGCCGCCGCACTCCCAGCTCAGCAACCCGCAGCCGTTCCGGCGACTGGGCAAGCTACACGAGCAACGCCGCCGGCGCAGACCGGCGCCCGCCGCTCAAACGCCAAGCCCGGCACCGGGGCAGGCTGGCGATGAGAGCTTGCCCGTGGTGCGATTGGGCGTGAATGAGGTCAACCTGATCTTTACGGTCACTGACAGGCACGGGCACTACATTCCCAATCTGCAGCAGAGCGATTTTGCGTTGCTTGACGATCAGAAGGCTCCGGCGAGGGTGAACTCCTTTCATCAGCAGATCAATCTGCCGCTGCGCGTGGGCATCGTCATCGACGCCAGTACTTCCATTCGGTCGCGTTTTCAATTCGAGCAGCAGTCGGCATCGGAGTTCCTGATCCAGATTCTTAAGGCAAGAAGCGACCGCGCCTTCGTGATGGGGTTCGATGTTACACCGACCGTTACTGCCGATTGGACCAACAACGTTGACGCGCTCGAGACCGGGCGTCAACCGGCTGCGTCCCGGCGGCGGCACGGCGCTGTTCGACGCTGTTTACACGGCTTGCCGCGACAAGTTGCTCGACGTATCGCGCGGGCAGGAGCCGGTGCGCAAGGCGATGGTGCTGCTTTCCGACGGCGATGACAACCAGAGCCGGGTTCATATCGACGAAGCCATCAAGGAGTGCGAGCGGGCGGAGACGATTATCTACGCCATCAGCACCAACTGGACGCCGAGCCGCGGCAAGGGCGACAAGGTGCTGACCCAGATGGCCGAAGCTACAGGAGGCCAGGTCTTCTTCCCACCGTCGGTGGAGGAAGTTTCCAACAGCTTTACTTCGATCGAAGAAGAGCTGCGCAGCCAGTATGCCTTGACGTATACGCCCGCCGATTTCAAATATGACGGGTCATTCCGGCCGATCTACCTCTACTGCAACGACCGTCGCTATCAGGTGCGAGCCAAGAAGGGGTACTTCGCGCCAAGGCAATAATTCTTGTCATTCAGTGATGAATGAAGCATGCACTACTCTGCCGCTGATGGAGTTTCAAGCAGCGCCAGTAGTCCGGCCTCGTCGAGCACTGGAACTTTGAGATCGAGAGCCTTGTCGAGCTTCGAACCAGCCTCTTCTCCCGCTACCACGTAGTTGGTCTTCTTGCTCACTGAGCCGGCGGTCTTGCCGCCGGCGTTCTCGATTCTGCGCTTGGCTTCATCGCGGGTGAGCGTGGGCAAAGTGCCGGTGAGCACAAAAGTCAGCCCCGCAAGCTGCGTTGAGCGTAGTTTGTTCTCCGCGGTCATCTCCACACCGGCGTCTTTCAGGCTGTGAATCAGGGCGATGTTGGCGGGCTGTGCGAAGAACTCCAGAATGGCCTGCGAGATGCGCGGGCCGACTTCTTCGACACGCTCAAGCTCTTCTGCCGTCGCCAACTGCAGGGCATCAATGGACCCGAACTCCGTGGCCAGCAACTCGGCGGTTCGCTCGCCGACAAATCGAATGCCGAGGCCCATCAACACCCGCGCCAGTCCGGCTTTTCTTGAGCGATCGATTTCTTCAAGCAGAGCGACCGCGGATTTCTCCGCAAACCGGTCGAGGTCGATGAGGTCGTCTTTCTTCAGAGCCGTAGAGATCGGCGACGCTATGCACCAGGCTGCGGTCGAGCAACTGCTGCACGACTGCATCGCCGAGGCCTTCGATGTTCATCACGCCGCGGCGGCCAAAGTGGAGCAGGCTCTCGCGCAGCTTCGCGGGGCAGTTGGCGTTGACGCAGCGGTAGTCGACCTCGCCTTCTACGCGGACGACTTCGCTGTGGCACTCGGGGCAGTGGGTGGGAAAGTTGAATGTTTGCGTTCCGCGCGGGTGATCGGCGTCGGCGATGACTTCGACTACTTTGGGAATCACGTCGCCGCCGCGCTCGACCTTGACCCAGTCGCCGATCAAGCAGACCGAGGCGCTCGATGAAGTCGGCGTTGTGCAGCGTGGCGCGGCTCACCGTCGTGCCGCCGATGAAGACAGGCGTAAGCTCGGCGACGGGCGTGAGTTTGCCGGTGCGGCCCACCTGCACGGTGATGTCGTTGACCTGGGTGATGCCTGATTTTGCGGTGAATTTGTAGGCAATGGCCCAGCGCGGCGCGCGGCCGGTGTAGCCCAGGCGCTGCTGTGTGGCGTGCGAATCGACTTTGAGAACGACGCCGTCGATTTCGTAGCCGAGCGTGGCGCGCTCGGACTCCGCGCTGATCGATGAAGCCATCATTTCTTCGACGGATTCAACAAGCTTGCGATGCGGATTGACGCGGAAGCCAAGCGTCGGCGAGAGCATCGAGGGTGGCGCGCTGCCCTGCGGCCAGTAGTCGCCTCTCGACCAGAGGAAATAAGCGAAGACGTCGAGGCGGCGGTTGGCGACGATCTTGGGTTCGAGCGTGCGCAGAGTTCCGGCAGCGGCGTTGCGCGGATTGACGGCCGGCGCGAGGCCTTCGCGCTCGCGCTCTTCATTGAGGCGCAGGAAACCGGCCGCGGGCATGACCGCTTCGCCGCGGACCTCGAATCCCTGCGGGAGGCGGAGCTTCTTCAGCTTTTCGGCCGGAATGGTCAGAGGGACGCTGCGAATGGTGCGGATGTTGGAGGTGACGTCTTCGCCGATCTGGCCGTCGCCGCGCGTGATGCCGGGGACCAGGCGAGCGCCGCCTTTCCGTCGCTTCATAGTGCAGGGCAACGCTGAGGCCGTCGAGCTTGAGTTCGGCCATGTATTCAACCGGGAGCAGGCCGGCGAGCTCGTGCACGCGGCGGTCCCAGTCGGCCAGCTCTTCGGCGGAGTAGGCATTGTCGAGCGAAAGCATGGGGCGTGAGTGGCGCACCTTCTTGAAACCCTCAGCGGGCTTGCCGCCTACGCGCTGGGTGGGCGAGTCGGGTGTGAGCAGCTCGGGGTGCGCGGCCTCGATGCGCTTGAGCTCGTTCATCAGCGCGTCGTACTCGGCGTCGGATATCTCGGCGCGTCGAGGACGTAGTAGAGGTGCTCGTGGCGGCGGAGTTCGGCGCGAAGTTCTTCGCGCCCGCTGTGGCTGTTGATCAGAGTTTGGGTTGCTGGTCGTCCATGGGGTGAATTATATGGCGGCGGCGCAGGGTAGTATGGTTGGCAGAATATGGAGCCGATCACGCATTTTCTTACCGGGGCCTGCATTGGCCGCGCGGGGCTGAACCGCAAGACGGCGTATGCCACGCTGGCGGCGGTGCTGGCCGCGGAGGCAGCCGACATGGACATGTTCTGGGCATTCGCGGGGCCGGTGGAGGAGCTGAAGCACCATCGCGGGATTACGCATACGTTCTCGCTGCGCCGGTGGTGGCTGGGGTGGTGGTGGGCCTGGTGTGGCTGCTTGATGGCTGGCTCAAGAGGCGCAGGCAACGTACGCAGGTCGCGGCGAACGCGCGGAAAGTCGATCCGGACGGCGCCTGCTCCTAAGATGCAGCAGCAAGTGCATTGGGGCTGGCTCTACGCGACGGCGCTGATTGCCGCGCTCAGCCATTTGCTTCTCGACTGGACAAACAACTACGGGCTGCGGCCTTTCTTTCCGTTTAATCCGCGATGGTATGCAGGCAGCTTTATGTTTATTGTTGAGCCGGTGCTGTTGGCCCTGCTTTTCCTGGCCTTGGTTATGCCCTGGTTACTCGGCCTGGTGAGCGGTGAAATCGGCGCGCGGCGGAAGCAATTTCGCGGGCGCGGTTGGGCGATCTTCGCACTTGTGGGCATGGTGCTCTTGTGGGGCTGGAGGTGGTCGGAGCATGGACGGGCGCAGTCGCTGGTGCAGAATGTCGATGTTGCATCGGCTCCGGTGAAGCGCATGGCATTCGAGCCGTATCCGATTAATCCGTTTCGCTGGCACGCGATCCTGGAGACCCCCAACTTTTACCAAACGGCTGAAATCAATACGCGGACCGGAGAAATCGAAAGCGATTCAAATCGGGATGTGATCTTCAAACCGCCTGTCACGCCGGCCGCCGAGGCTGCCAAACAGACGCCTCTGGGCCAGGTGTACCTGGACTGGGGAACGTGGGCCGTGGTGCACGATTTGGGCCAAGTCCCAGTGGCAGGCATGGAGGTGCCAAAACTGCCTCCGGGCGAAACCTGGACGACTGTTGAATTCACGGATCTGCGGTTTGACTATTCGTATTTGGGCGCGGGTCGGACCACAGGCCAGTCGCCTCTGAGCGGCTGGGTTTACATCGTGAATGGGAGCGACGATGCTGGCGAAGCCATAGGCGGCCGGGAGCAACATTAACTTATTTTTTGGTGGGATAAAACAATTATTTGCTTTGTGAAAAGATTCCGATTGACCGGGCGGCGCAGGGACCGCAGAATGAAGAGAGTCGCTGTTAGGCGGCAGACGCATCCCACTTCTGGGAAATCGACCCAGAAACCGAAGAGATTGAGGTATTCATGCCAGCTTATCTGCTTTTGATTGTGGCCGTTTTGAGCCATTTGCTGCCCCATGCGGGCTGGTGGAACCTTACCGCGGTTGGCGGCGCTCTGCTGTATTTTGGCGCCCGGCGCTCATGGCGGGAGATGCTTGCTCCGCTGGCAGTGCTTATGGCCACGGATTATTACCTGACGGTCTACGCTTACCACTATCCCTTCCAGTGGGAAGGTTACTTGCCCACCTGGGCCTGGTACGTGGCGGCGATGGCGCTGGGGCATATTCTGCTGCACAGCAAGACCACATTTGCGCGAGCTGGCGCGGCTACGCTGCTGGGGCCGACATCGTTTTTCCTGCTCTCGAATTATGCGGTGTGGGCGGGCAGCGGGATGTATCCACGCACAATGAGCGGACTGGCCACCTGTTATGTTGCCGGGTTGCCCTTCTATCGCAATGACGTAGTGTCGACTGCAATCGTTGTTGCATTGGCGTTCGGGGTTCCGGTGCTGGTGCGTCGGTTCTCTCCGGCGCGGCAGCAGACGGCGTTGGCGGCCAAATAGCGTTTTCAAGTCTTTGTTAGAGGAGGAGCGATGGCTGCTAGTGCGCTAGTTACCCGCGTGCCGGTCGAGGTCTATCTGCACAGCTCCTATGAGCCGGGCGCGGAATATGTGGACGGTGTGATTGAGGAGAGGCCCAAGGGCGAATGGGACCATTCATCCTGGCAACACGCGATCGAGCTTTGGTTTGCACAACACGCTAAAGGATGGGGCATCTATGTCCGCCCTGAGTTACGTGTGCAGGTGCAGCCCGGCAACTTTCGTGTCCCGGATGTCGCGATCACCGATCGGAACCGGCCGGTCGAGCAAGTCATCACTCACCCTCCCATCGCGGTATTCGAGATTCTGTCGCCCGAAGACACTGTCTCACGCATGCTGACCAAGCTGGGTGACTACGAGCGGATGGGCATCCGGACAATCCTGATTCTCGACCCCAACGGGAAGCATTTCCGCTATCGCGATGAGAAACTGGAGCCGCTCTCCAATGAGCCGTTCGATCTTCCCGGTAGTGTTTGCCGATTTGATCTCGCCGAGATCGTGAAGCTGCTGGATTGAGCCGGTTCCGCGAGCGCTTTAATCTTCGAGCAGCTTGCCCGCCCGCTTTTTCCGCATCCACCACCATACGAATCCAATGATGGCCAATGCGCCGACGATTGCCGCGGCTGTGAGCGAGTGCTGCTCAACGACCTGAACGGCTCCCGGACCCAGCTTGAGCACCAAAAGCGAGAGCACTATCCAGCGAACCATCCTGCCGCAAAAGACTGCGGCCATGAACGGGAGCACCCGCATTTCGAAGACGCCGGCGGCAAAAACGAATGCCTTCCAGGGCGTGGGCGGGGGCAACATGGAGGGAATCATCATGGCCAGAAACTCCTGGCGCTCGAAGCGGGTACGCATCCTTTCGAATCGCTCCCTGTTGACGTGCTTGAGTAGGAAGAGTTCGCCGCCGGCGCGGCCCAACCCATAAGGAAGCAGGCCACCGATCGCGGAGCCGACGGCTGCCGACAGGCAATAGAGCCAGAAGTGACCTTTGTCGTTCCAAACAGAGAGGGCGAGGAATGCGTCCATTGGAACGGGAAGGGTTGAGGAGTCAAGGAGGGCGAGCGCACCGAGGCCCCAGATACCGAATTTGGCCAGAAAGGGCAGGAACACGAGATTCAGTTTAGTCATGAATCTGGCAAGAAACGCCTTCAAACGAGTCCCCTTCCGTCCGGTAATCCGTCTTAACGATCAGCAATCATTGTACGAGGCGCAACCAGGAGCAAGAATTTCAGCGGAATGAGAGAATAGATAGAGAGGACTCGAAGGGGAGCCGATGGGCGTTGTGTGCGCTCATGGAAGTTCCTGAAGACCAAATGCCCTTAAGCGAAGCGCCAACCAGCATGAACGAGCCCAAAGGGCCGCCCGAAACGAATCCGGAAACGAACCCGGACAAGGGTACGCCCTCGCTCGAAATGGAGCCGGATACCGAGTCTGGCACTGGTTCGGTTCGCGGCTCGCGATGGTTGGACTACGATACCCACGAACTTCTGGAAATGATCAGCGACCTCGAAGATGAGCGGCGCTGGGCACGGCTGCGCGAGGGCATCTGGATTGCGATTCTCTTTCACCTGGCTCTGCTCTCGGCGATAACCTGGATTCCTAAATATGTTTTCAAGGTGCCACAGGTTATCGACCCCTTGGATGCGATCAAGAACCGGCCCGACCTGCAGTATCTTGACCTTCCGCCCGACGCGATTGAGCACGCCAAGCCCAAAGTGGCGATCAAGCCTGTTCCCGAGAAACCCACCATCATGGACAAGAAAACTCTGGAAGCGCTGAACAAGGCCACGCCACCGCCGCCAGCGCCGACGCCCGAGCAAGCCCAACCTGCGCCAGTTCAACCTGCTACGCCCACGCAGCCCATTCCTCCGGCACCTCAGGCTCAAGTCGAATCGCCGCGCCCGTCGGCGGTGCCGGCGCGGCCGAATTTTTCAATGACTCAGCAGAACCCAGCCGACCAGCTGCGCCAAGCCATGCGAGGCCCGCAATACGGCGGACAAAGCAGCCCAGGCAGCTTGGGCGCGGGCGGGCTGGCTCGTCATCCCGGCGCTGGAACCGGCCAACCGGAGATTCTGTCTCCTACTGAGGGCGTGGACTTCAGCGCCTGGATGCAGCGCTGGCATTGGGAGACGGAGCACACATGGGATCCATTGATTCCCGATGAGGTGAACCCGCCGATCCTTAAGTCGGGGATGGTCGCGATTCGCTTCAAGGTTCTTCCTAACGGACGGCTCATGGATGGAAGCGTGGTGCTGGAAGGACGGTCAGGCGACACGGCTCTGGATCGGGCGGCCTGGGGTGCCCTGGTCGGCTCGAACTACCCGCCCCTGCCTCATGAGTTTCATGGGCCTTACCTCGAAATCCGGGCGTACTTCCTTTACAACATGCAGCCGGGGTCGCGGTAGCTGAGCGGGTCGGCATGTGAGCGACGCAGCCTCAGACCCTGGCGCTGTCTTCTGGCTTTGGCGCCTGCACTTCTATGTCATCGGGCGGATCCAGAGGGCTGGTTCCGTGGGACAAATAGATGCCGTCCTGGGCGAGCAGCGCTTCGTAGATGGGAATGGGACGCCAGTGGCGAGCCAGCGCGAATGCGCTCATGTTGGCGATCATCAAGGGCAGAACCAGGCCGTAGCCGCCGGTCATCTCAAAGACGATGAGGACGGAGGTCATGGGGGCGCGGACGATGCCGGCAAAGACCGCTCCCATGCCGACTACAGCGAATGCGCCAATGGCGTCAGTGGAGTGATGGAAGACGGTGACGTCGAGGTAGCCGACGGAACCGCCCAGCATGGCGCCCATAAACAGGGCCGGTGCAAAGATGCCGCCGGAGCCTCCGCTGGAATAAGAACAGACCGTGGAGGCCAGCTTGAGCAGGCAGAATGCACCATGCAAAGCACCGGCATTGTGCCGGTTAGGGCGAGCGTCAGAGTCTTGTAGGGGTCGCCGGCGATTCCGTTAAGGTGAAAGAGCTGGAGCGCCAGCACCGCCAGGCGCCACGGCGAGCCCGCCGATTGCTGGATGCACCCACTTTGGGACCACGGATAGCTTCTTGAATTGAACCCGAAGCCAGAGCAGCGAATCGGTGAATGCGACGGAAACTAGCGCGGCCAGCAGGCCTAGCAGCGCGTACCAGATCAGCGACGATGCGTTGCCGAGCGTGTAAGCTCGCTGCACATGGAAGACGGGGTTAGAGCCAAGAATGGAGTGCTCGACAACGGCTGCCAGCGCTGCGGCGACGATGACGCCGGAGAGCATGGTCTGATCCAGATCGCCGATCAGTTCTTCAAGGGTGAAGGTGATGGCGGCGATGGGCGCGTTGAAGGCGGCGGCGATGCCGGCGGCCATGCCGACCGAGGCCATGCGGCGGCGGTTTTTCGGGCTGAGCCGGGCTGCGCGGGCGAGCATGCTGCTGACCCCAGCGCAGATCTGCACGGTCGGCCCCTCAAGGCCAAGCGAAGCGCCCGAGCCGATTTGCACGGCGCATAGCACAAATTTGCCGATCGTTTCCCGAACGGTAACGTAGCCGTAGCGCAGCGCGTAAGCGACCTTGACCTGGGGAATGCCGCTGCCTGCGGCGGCAGGGGCGAAATAGGTGAGGCCGAGACCGACGAACAGGCCGCCGAGGCCGGGAGTGAGGATGGTCCACCAGATCCAGCTGTGGCCGGGCGCGGAGTTGGCGCGGTCGATGAACAGCGCCTCAAGCCACGCGATGCTGAGGTGGAATGCTACCGCGGCCAGCCCGCAAAGGCCGCCAGCCAGGATGGTGACAGCAAAGAGGCGCTGCCGCTCGCTGGGCATGCGGCGGATTAGCCAGGCGAGGAAGCGGGGATAGAGAGCTGATAGACCGACCCAATAGCGGGAATTTCGATCTTCCTCAGGGGTTGAAGGCGTCACCGTTTCAGTATAGAAGGGAATCCACACGAGGTCTGATGGTGTCCAGTGGCGGGTTCATCGATCCTCCATGTAAGGTGTGACTCAGATCGCTGTGATACCGCCAATTTTGGGAAAGCTACGGCTTGGGTTCGGTGGCATTCATGAAATCGCTCAGGTAGTCCTTCCATACCGCGGCGACTGTGTGGGTGCCATGACCTCTTGTCGCGTCAGAAATGGGAATGAGAATGAAGCGCGCATTGGGCATGCGCTTGGCTTGTCTTTCAGCAATGCCCAACTCGGGCGGATTAATGTAATCGTCTGCAGAGTTAATCCATAAAACTGGCGTCTTGATCTGATCGAGTCGGGGGCTGGGATCGTAGTTGCGGCTGGCGTTGACGTAGAAGATGAGATTGTTCGCGTCTGTGACGGCGACTGTACGGGCCAGGGACTGATCCAGATATTTCTCTGCAAGTTCGCGCGTGGGTGCCTGCTTTTGCATCTGCAGAGGGCTCGATCCCATGATGAAGATCATCTCGTTCGCAGTGCGCAGGCCCTGAATTGGCTCGGTCTTGTACTCGCCGTTCATCCATGATGGGTCCTGCTTGATGGCTTGAATTGCCATGTAACGCATCATGCGATTTCGCCCGGCGATCTGAACAGGCAGGCAGGCGAAAGGTGCAAGTGCATCGGCGAACCCGGGGTAAGTCTCGCCCCAGACGAAGGACTCCATGCATCCCATTGAGGTGCCGAGGATGAGGCGAAGATGGTCGATCTTCATGTCGTCGAGCATCATGCGTTGGCTGCGCACCATGTCGTCGTAGTCGTAATCGGGGAAGTGCGCATGCAGGCCGTCGGAGGGCTTCGCACTCTCGCCGTGGCCGATGTCGTCGGGCAGGATGAGGAAATATTTTGTGATGTCGAGCACTCCGCCGGGAACGAACAGCACATCGGAGAAGAGCGGATTCAGCAACGAATGCGCGTTTCCACCGGTGCCATGGAGCAGGAGCACGGCGTTATCCACGTGGCCGGCCGCATTGCGATGAGGCGTTCCGAGCGTGAGGTAATGCAGCTTGAGCTCAGGGAGCGTCTCGCCGCTGCCAAAGCGGAAGTTGGGCAGGACGGTCACGCCATCGACTGCGGGCCAAACCTTCGCTGGAGTGGAAGTAGGGGTGGTTGATTGACAGAGGGCAGCGGTGCCAAACAGGAGTGTGGCGGCAATGAAGAAGCGGGCTATGCGTGGACGCATATTGGGTCTCCGGAACTGTGAATTCGAGGATAGCGTCTTGATGGCAATTCGCAAAGTGCAGGCTTGGGTCGGAAGATCGGTGAATGCGCCGACGATCTTTTAGGACCAGGATTCCAGTTCAGTCTCGAATTTTGACTTCCCTGAATCGTAACTCCGCGCTAGAATTTCGATATCCGCTATGTTTTGCCGTTCCGCAGTCCGAATCTCCTCGACGCCTGTGCTCAAGCGGTTTCACCGCGGCCGGCCCGACCGTGGACGGCGCTCCTCCCTCTGAGTAGTCTATCCAGTCGAAAACTTTTAAGGATTGCCGCGGATTGTGTGCCGGGGTGTCCGGTCGAGTCTCCGCGTTGGGAGATCGCCAACGAGATTTCAGAGATCCATCCGCCGGTGCGCGGATAGAAAGGTCTTTCCGTCATGAACAGCTTTGACAGCCGGAGCGAGTTGACCTCCGGGAATCGCTCTTACAAGATTTATCGTCTTCCTGCGCTCGAAGCGCGCGGATTCAACCTGGGCCGCTTGCCCTTCAGCTTGAAGATTCTGCTTGAAAATTTGCTGCGCCGCGAGGACGGCGTCAACGTGACAGCCGGCGACATTGAGTTTCTGGCCAAGTGGGACGCAAAGGCCGAGCCCAGTCGCGAGATTGCTTATATGCCGGCGCGCGTGCTGATGCAGGACTTTACCGGCGTGCCGGCGATTGTGGATCTGGGCGCGATGCGGGACGCGATCAAGACGCTGGGCGGCGATCCGGAGCGGGTGAATCCGCTGGTCCCGGCTGAGCTCGTCATCGATCATTCAGTGCAGGTGGACGAGTTTGGGACTGCCGGTGCCTTCGAGGCAAACACGCTGCTTGAATTTCAACGCAACCGTGAACGGTATGCGTTTTTGAAGTGGGGGCAGACTGCGTTTCGCAACTTCTCGGCTGTTCCGCCGGGAATGGGAATTTGCCACCAGGTGAATCTGGAATATCTGGCGCGGGTGGTGTTCACGACAGAGATTGACGGTGAGCTCGTCGCTTATCCCGACACGCTGGTGGGCACCGATTCGCACACCACCATGATTAACGGATTGGGCGTGCTGGGTTGGGGTGTGGGCGGCATCGAGGCTGAAGCGGCGATGCTGGGGCAGGCCGTTTCAATGCTGGTGCCACAGGTGGTTGGCTTCAAGTTGACAGGGAAGCTGCGCGAGGGCGCGACTGCGACCGACCTGGTTCTGACCGTGACGCAGGCGTTGCGCAAGCTTGGCGTTGTGGGCAAGTTTGTGGAGTTCTATGGCCCCGGCATTGCTGCGTTGCCGCTGGCCGACCGCGCGACGATCAGCAACATGGCTCCGGAGTATGGCGCCACATGCGGCATCTTCCCGGTTGACGCGGAGACACTGCGCTATCTGCGGCTGACTGGGCGCAGCGAAGAGCAGATCGCGCTCGTGGAGGCCTACTACAAGGCTCAGGGGCTCTTTCATTCTGCGGGCTCGCCGGAGGCGGAGTACACGCAGACACTGGAGCTTGATCTGGGCGCCGTGGAGCCGAGCGTGGCGGGACCGAAGCGTCCGCAGGATCGCGTACTGCTGAAGGATGCGGCGGCCAGCTTCGCGCAGCAATTGCCGGCTCTGCTATCGCCCACAGCCAAGCCGCTGGGAACGAGGACTGCGGCTCTATGGAAGCGCGGGACGGTCACAGACACTGGCGTTGCAGAGAAAGTTCCTGTGCATTTGACTACGACCGTCAAGGAACGTTTTGGGGTCGATCCGGATACCTATCTCGATCATGGCTCGGTGGTGATTGCGGCGATAACGAGTTGCACCAACACATCGAATCCGTCGGTGATGATGGCCGCGGGGATTCTGGCCAAGAAGGCGGTCGAAAAAGGTCTCACGGTCCCGCCGTGGGTGAAGACCTCGCTGGCGCCGGGTTCGCGCGTGGTGACGGATTACTACACCAAGGCGGGGCTGTTGCCATATCTGGAGAAACTGCGCTTCAACGTTGTGGGCTACGGCTGCACGACCTGCATTGGCAACTCTGGTCCGCTTCCGACCGACGTATCGAAGAGCATTGATGAGCACGGGCTGGTTGCTGTGAGCGTGCTCAGCGGTAATCGCAACTTCGAGGGCAGAGTGAACGTGGATGTGCGGGCTAATTATCTAATGTGCCCGCCGCTGGTGGTTGCTTATGCGCTGGCCGGGAAGATTGGACACAACTTCGAAACTGATTCGCTGGGGACGGACCAAGCCGGGCAGCCGGTTTATCTCAAGGACATTTGGCCGACGCAGGCAGGAGGTGGCCGACGCGATTGAAAAAGGATTGTCAAGCGAGAGCTTCCGCAAGGAGTACGCGACGGTTTCAGATGGCGACACGAACTGGCAGGGGCTGAAGTTTCCCACCGGCGATGTGTACCAGTGGGAGCCGGATTCCACTTACATTCGCAGAGCACCTTACTTCGACGGCATTACAAAGACGCCTGCACCGGTCACCGACATTCTCGGCGCGCGGGTGCTGGCGGTGCTGGGCGACTCGGTGACGACGGATCACATCTCGCCGGCGGGGTCGATCAAGGCCAACGGCCCAGCGGGAAAATATTTGTCGGAGCATGGCGTGAAGCCGGCGGACTTCAACAGTTACGGATCGCGGCGCGGCAATCACGAGGTGATGGTACGCGGGACATTTGCAAACGTTCGGCTGCGCAACAAGCTCGCGCCGGGGACTGAGGGCGGGGTTACTCGGCTGCTGCCTGAGGGTGAGCCGATGTCGATCTTTGACGCGAGTGTGAAGTATGCGGAGCGCGGCGTGCCGTTGATTATTCTGGCAGGGAAAGAGTATGGCTCCGGATCGTCGCGCGATTGGGCGGCCAAGGGGCCGAATCTACTTGGCGTGAAGGCAGTGATCGCGGAGAGCTTCGAGCGCATTCACCGGTCGAACCTTGTGGGGATGGGGATTCTGCCTCTTCAATTTGAGGATGGGCAGAATGTGGAGTCGCTCGGCCTCACAGGTGAGGAAGTTTTTGACTTCCCAGGGCTCACGGCCCTGCTCGGATCGAAGTTTGCCGGAGGGCGCACGCTTACAGTGAAGGCCCGAAGCGCCGAAGGGAATGCGAAGGAATTCACCGCCAAGGTGCGCATCGACACACCGCAGGAGATCGAGTACTTCGAGCACGGCGGGATCTTGCAGTATGTGCTGAGGCAGTTGGCGGCAAGGTAACCAGACGCGATGAAGTGGCCGCCCATTACCAGGGTGCGAAGGGCTCACCTTGGCACCCAGTGCTCTCTTACGATTTCGCGGGCGGAGCCAGCGCAACTGCTGCTTCGTCCGTGAGCAGCAGAAAAGTAAACGTCTCCTGCAAGTAGAGTGTGACTGCCACATCGGTATGGCTCAAATAGCCAATGGAGACGTCCTGGCCAATGTGCAGGTCGAAATCGCCGCCACGGGTAGTCACGACAAAGGCGCCTTCGAATGGCGGGCGCCCAGATGATCTTGTCGTCGACGAGACGCTTAACGTGTTCGAGCACCGGGATATCCGTTATCGCTGGTCTCGGCCAGCGCCGTGTATGCATCGGCGCCGAGCAGCACCGCATAGGGGCCATTGACGCCAACGAGCCGCAATTGGCTCAGTCGCCTGAGCAATGGCATCCGGGTACTTCCGCACATCGCCGGGCAGCGTCATCTGCGGATTGCTGGTTCCTTGCCGGATTCCCACGATTCCGGCATCGGAATAGCCGTCGAAGATGGCCCCGTCTTCGGCATAAGCGATCTTGCGCGCGGCGTCTTTGGCCGGTTGCCAGTCTGAGTCGTTGGCGCCGCGGCAAGACGTCGTCGATAGCCTGGCGATCGAGTTCGAACGGCACTCGCAGTTCGACGAGCGCCTTCACTTCCCGTTGTCTGGCGACAATGCCATCCGCCTGGGCCTTAATCTTGCCGCAGGTGGCCTGTGCCGACGGCGGAGAGGTCTACGCCTCCCGGTCCCTGCACGTCGACGACGCGCCGTCCGGCCAGGTGGCGTTTCAACGTGCGCGTTGTTTCCTCTTCGATCTGCGCCCAGGCCAGCATCGGAGATCGGGGCAAGTTCTCGATGAAGATTATTCATTTTGGATGTCTCCTTTGAGGGAACCAATACCGAGTGAACCATCCTTTTCCGGAGAGAGGGATGGAGCGGGTTTGCCGGCCGCTCGACACAGCGGAAGGCGCCGCAACCGCGGGCGCATCTTCGCCTACGTTTTCAAGAAATGTCGCGGAGGGAACGAAGAACAGATTTCCGGTGACAGCGCGGCTGAAGTCGAGCAGCCGGTCGTAGTTGCCGGGTGGGCGGCCAATAAACATGTTCTCGAGCATTTGCTCAATCCTGCGAGGTGCGCGGCTGTAGCCAATAAAGTAAGTGCCGAATTCACCGGATGAGGCGTGGCCGAAGGGCATGTTGTCGCGCAGAATCTTGACTTCTTTCCCGTCCTCTGTCGATCGTTGTCAGCGCGTTGTGCGCGTAGGTTGGCTTGATGGAATCGTCCAATTCAATGTCGGACAGCTTGGTGCGGCCGATGATTCGCTCCTGCGTCTCGGTAGATAGCGCATTCCATCCATCCAGATCGTGAAGATATTTCTGCACAATGACGTAGCTGCCATTGGCGAAGTCCGGATCCTCCGCGCCTATCAGCGCAGCCTCCATCGCCGCTTGATTCCGCGGATTTTCCGTACCGTCGACAAAACCGATAATATCGCGGTCATCGAAGAAGCGAAATCCGTGCACTTCGTCGACCGGCGAAACGACTTTGGCAATTCGGTCCATGATTTGCGTCGCCAGCTCGAAGCATAAATCCATGCGTCTTGCGCGAATGTGGAACAGCAGGTCGCCTGGCGTGGATACCGCGTGGCGGGCACCGGCACGAATCTCGCGGAAAGGATGCAGGCTTGCCGGGCTTGGATCGCCAAAGAGCCGACGCCATGCGTCGGACCCAACCCCCATGACGCAGGACAGACCACCTTCAATGTCGCGGAATTCCACCGCGCGCACCAGCCCGGCAAGATCTCCGCATAATGATCGGATCACCTTGCGGGTGTCGGGTTTCGCGTCTATCGTCACGACCAGAAAGATTGCAGCGCGAGTAAGCGGCGACACTACCGCCTGAGCAATTGCATTCGCACTATTTGCCACTCCTGGTGCGCAATTCGGACCGGATTCCATCGGATGTCATCCCCTTAGGGCTGGCAGAATCCCATTCGTTGGGATATTTCGGGTCGCCACAAATGTGAATAATCAGACCGCAAGATTACCATCGCCTCCCTTTAAACGTCCACGCGGTTTTTTGAGCTAAGGAACGGCGTTTTTGCAGTGTGGCGGCCACACGCGAAGTTACTTTTGCGGCGCGGGCGCTTTGGCCGGTTTGGCGACCTGGCGCGTTGCTTTAGCGGCTTGAGACTCTGGAGGCGGATCGGGGATTGTCTCCTCGTCTCGCGGCGCCAGGAAGCGCAACGATTCCTGGCTCTGCTCGCCGAGAACGTGCAGCCGCAAAAAGTTTGTCGATCCTGACTTGGTTCGTGTGCCGGCCACGATGGCGATGACGTCACGGGGCTTGACAGAACCGTTTTGCAGCAGCAGGCTCTCTGCGCAATCGACCAATGCCTCAGTACTGTTGATCTTCGGACAGCGGATTGGCGTGGTGCCCCAGAGAAGGTTCAGGCGATTGACAGTAACTTCAACCGGGCTGAGCGCGAAGATGGGCGCGGAGGGGTGGTATTTCGAGAGTTGGCGCGCGGTGCTGCCGGATTCAGTAAAGAGCGCGATGCCACGCAGGTCCAAATCGTCGGCGGCGTGCGCGGTAGCTTCGCAAATGGTTTCAGCGATAGAAAGGTGGCTGACCCGCTCTCTGGGCTCGGCATGTTCATCGATCTTGATGTGGTACTCCGCTTCCATAATGATACGGGACATCATGCCGACGGTCTTCACCGGATATTTTCCGACAGCAGACTCGCCGGAGAGCATGACGGCGTCTGTTCCGTCGTAGATGGCATTGGCCACATCGGAGACCTCGGCGCGAGTGGGGCGTGGATTCTCGATCATCGACTCCAGCATCTGTGTTGCGGTGATGACTGGCTTGCGGTATTCGGCAGCGCGGCGAATGATGTGCTTCTGAATGGCGGGCACTTTTTCAGGCGGCACTTCGACGCCCAGATCGCCGCGCGCCACCATGATGCCGTCAGCAGCATGCAGGATGCCGTCGAGATGCTCGATTGCCTGAGGCTTCTCGAGCTTTGCGATGATCCAAGTATCGCCGCCATATGCGGAGACGCGATTGCGAACCAGACGAACATCTTCCGCGGTGCGGACGAAGGAAACTGCGATAGCGTCGACGCCGTTTTTTAGTGCGAATTCAAGGTCGGCCGAGTCTTTGTCGGTGAGTGAGGGAACGCGCACCGGAATGCCGGGCAGATTGATGCCCTTGTTTTCACCTAGCATGCCGCCGTTGACAATATCGCAGACGATGTCGTCACCGATCACTTCATGAACGCGCAATTCGATCAGGCCGTCGGAGAGCAGGATGCGCGAACCTTGTTCGACGTTCTCGGCCAGGCTCAGAAAGGTGGTGCCCACCAGGGATGCGGTGCCCGGCACATCGCGCGGCGTAATGGTAAGGCGCTGCCCGGCCTTGAGCAACACTGCCTGATGATCTTTGAGCTTGGAAGTACGGATTTTTGGCCCTTGCAGATCGCCCAGAATACAAAGCGGCTTGCGCTCCTCACGGCTGACTTTGCGAATCATCTGGATCAAGGCCCGCTTCTCATCATGGGAGCCATGTGAAAAGTTGAGCCGAACCACATCAATGCCGGCACGAACCAGATCGCGGAAAACCGGCTCAGTATTGGAAGCCGGCCCCAGGGTGACGACGATCTTCGCCCGCCGTTGAGACGGGGACTCACTCAGAATTAAATCTGCGAAGGGCATAGTAGGTCTCCAAAAAAGGACAGGTTTGGAAAAGGGGCAAATCGGGAGGCGTCCGCTTTATTGTACATTGCGGGTGGAACGAGCCTGGTTTCGCCCAGTGAGCAAGCCGCAATCTTCGCAAAGAATGATCACTGACCAAATGAAGTCAATTCGGAGTTGTGCGAAGGGGAGTGCTTCGCCTGGCGTTCCCTGAAAAGAGCGCCATTCAGTTCCGCGCCAATCAGGACGCTGAATGCGGTGATGTAAAGCCAGACCAATGTAGCGATGGCAGCGCCAAACGAGCCGTAGAACATGGAGTAGTCGGCAATGCGGGTGACATACCAGCCGAATGCGAGCGTGGCGGGAAACCAGAGGAGCGTGCCAGCAATCGCGCCGGGACCAACCCTTGACCAGTGCTCCTTGCGCCGCGTGCCGAAATGGTAGACGGCAGTGAGGACGGTCATGCTGGTGAGCAATGCGACGGCCCAGCGCACCATCCGCCAGGAAATGAGCACGATCCTGCGCAATTCGTGGTCGGAATTGTCAATCATCCAGGCTTCAATTTGATGGCCGAAGACCACCACCAGCGTTGCAAGCGAGAGTGGAACCAGGGCTATCGGGACCAGAAGGAGAGCTCGGAATACGCGGCCCGCAAAGGTCCAATCTTCGCGCGGAAGACGATAGGCGCGACGAAATCCCTCCATAAAAGACAGCATCATGCCTAGCCCGGCAAATATGCTTAAGATGCCGGCAGACAGCACCACCTGGCTGGAGTGCGAGCTTTGGTTGAGGACATAGGACTGGACGATGTCCATGGTGTCAGATGGCAGAAACTGATCGAAAAAGCCGCGTATTTCGCCTACCAGTGTAGTTCCCTCGGGCACCCGAGCTAGCAGGGTAGTGATCACCAGGAGGGTTGGAAACATCATGAGCATGCCGGAGTAGGCCGCTGCCTTGGCAGTATTCAGGACGTCATTGGCCACGGCCTGACCAATAGCATGCCGAAATTTGATCAGGAAGCTGTTCATGAGCGCCAATGGCAAGAGTAGAGCATTCCCCGGTGCTTCGGCGACAGGTGTTTGAGATAAAAGCCACAGACAAATGCGGTTCGAACGATTTATCCTGACGCAGCTATGAAAACGACTTCCGTACCCTCACTGTGGATCATGCTCTCTCTGCTGTTTCTGATTGGACTTTTCCAATTCAGGGCCAAGGCCCAAAATTCGCCCCCCGCCAACGCGCAACTGGCGTCGCCGGAATTGAATTCGCGGGTCGAGACGCTTTTGAAAAAGATGACGCTCGATGAAAAGCTCGGGCAGTTGGCATCCTATTCGGGCGGTTATGCGACCGGGCCGGGCGCCTCAAATCTGCGCTTTGACGAGCTTGTGGAGAAAGGCCAGTTGGGGTCGCTGCTGAATGTAATTGGCGTGGAGGCGACCAATCACTACCAGCATATTGCGGTGGAAAAATCGCGTCTGCACATTCCTGTTCTTTTCGGGCAGGATGTGATTCACGGGCATAGAACAACGTTTCCGGTGCCGCTGGCTCTGGCGGCGAGCTTTGACCCGGCAGCGGTCGAGAGGGTGGCGCGCATTAGTGCGGAAGAAGCTCGTGCGGACGGCCTTGCATGGGTTTTTTCGCCGATGGTTGATATTGCGCGCGATCCGCGCTGGGGACGCATCATCGAGTCCGCGGGGGAAGATCCTTACCTGGGTTCGGCAATGGCGCGGGCCTTTGTGAAGGGTTACCAGCAAGACGATCTATCGAAGCCCGATTCTGTCGCGGTGAGCGTGAAACATTTTGCCGCGTACGGAGCGGCGATTGCGGGGCGCGATTACAACGCAACAGACATGAGCGAGATTACGTTGCGCCAGGTTTACCTTGAACCCTACCGCGCGGCGGTCGAGGCCGGTGCGGCAACGATGATGAGTTCGTTCAATTCCATCAATGGTGTTCCGGCGACAGCGAATCCGTTTACGTTGACACAGATTCTGCGCAAGGAGTGGGGGTTCAACGGCTTTGTGGTTTCCGATTGGGGAGCGGTTGCGGAACTGAAAAACCATTCCATCGGCGACGGGCCCACAGTGGCGCGAAAGGCGCTTGAGGCGGGCGTGGAGCAAGACATGGAGGGCAACCTCTACACAACGGTGATTGCCGACCAAGTGCGCTCGGGGAAGATTCCGGAGAGCGTAGTGGATGAGGCGGTACGTCGGGTTTTGCGGGTGAAGTTTGCGTTGGGACTTTTCGATCGCCCCTACGCCCCGCCGAGTCCGCCATATGAGGCGAATGCAGAGCGGAGGGCTGCGGCGCGGAAAGTTGCTGCGGAGACGTTTGTGCTGCTCAAGAACGATCCCGTCGAGGGAGCGGGAACGCTTTTGCCGCTGCCCGCGAAGTTAAAGAATGTGGCGCTGATTGGTCCCATGGCCGACAACCAGATGGAGATGCTGGGCGCGTGGGCGGGAGCGGGCAACCCCAAAGACGTTGTCACGTTGAGAGCGGCGCTGACAGAGCGGCTGGGCGACCGGCTGCTGTACGCCGAGGGCTGCGGGCTGCTGAGCGGCGAGGACGAGAACATGCTGAAGCGCGTGAATTTCAACGGGCCGGCTGCCGCGGATGAGCACCTGCCAATTCCAGATGATGACAAGACGATCGCGGAGGCGGTGGAAACGGCCAAAAAGGCAGATGTTGTGATTCTGGCGCTGGGCGAGCCGACCAACTGGATGGAGGGCGAGGCATCGAGCCGGGTTCATCTGGGATTGACCGGCGCGCAGTTGAAGCTGGAACAGGCTGTAGCCGCCACGGGCAAGCCGATCATCCTGGTGGTGCTTGCCGGGCGTCCGTTGGAGTTGAAATGGGAGGCCGCGCATGTGCCGGCGATTCTTGAGGCGTGGAGCCCGGGAATCGAGGCCGGACATGCTGTCGCGGACGTGCTGTTTGGCGAGGTTAATCCGTCGGGCAAGCTGCCGTCGAGCTTTCCACGCGCGGTTGGCCAGGAGCCGCTTTATTACGCCCAGCTTCCGACGGGCCGGCCCGCGCATGGGGATCTGAGCCATCTTCCGACCAATGCTGAAGAGAAGTTCATGTCGCGCTATTTAGATGAGGAGAATTCCGCGCTGTTCCCGTTTGGCTGGGGACTCAGCTACACGCGGTTCAGCTACTCGCAACCGACGATCAGCCGCGCGGAGGTTCCAGTGGGGGAGATTCTTGGCTCGCGGAACAGCCCCGTCGCTACCGTGGGAGTGGATGTGAAGAATACCGGCAGCGTGGCCGGGACCGAGGTGGTTCAGCTCTACATTCGCAACACCTGGGCGAGTGTAGAGCAGCCGGTGCGCGAGCTGAAGGGTTTTGCGCGGGTTGCGCTCGCAGCCGGCGAGTCGAAGCATGTGGAGTTTCCGCTGGGGTTTGACGAGTTGAATTTTTATAACGTAGAAATGCAGCGGACGGTTGAACCGACGACGTACAAGGTCTGGGTTGGCGGCAGTTCGCTGGCTACGGCGGAAACGGAATTGAAGATCATTGAATAAAGCAGGGAACAAGGAATAGGGAACAGTCGTTTTTTGCGCTTGAAAAATGGAGGTCCCGATGTCGAACGAAGCAGCCGCTAATCTTCTGACGCTTGACGTTGAGCGCGACGGTGATGTGGCCATTGTGCGCTGCCATGGCCGATTGGTGGCGGGTGTAAACAACACTCTGTACGCACAGGTCTGCAAACTTATTCCAGACAGCAAACGAATCGTGCTGGACCTGAGAGACCTGGCCTACATGGACAGCTCGGGCCTGGGCACGCTGGTGCGAATATACGTTTCAACTAAGGCGGCAGGTTGCAAGCTGGAACTCATTCATCTCGGCAAGCGAGTTCGCGAACTGCTCAGCATGACCAATCTCCTGTCGGTGTTCACGGTCATCGGCGAACAAGGCACGATGGTTCGGTTTTAAACACCGCGCCCATGACGTGCCCGGCACAGGAAGTCAGCGCAAGAGTGCCGATGCGGCCCATAAGATGGGTGCCTGGCCATGGAAGTCGCCTGTTTTTCGGCGGCGGGCGAGGTAGTAGTCGAGATCATTCTTCTTGTTGGTGCCCTCGCAGACGTTGGTGGTGTCGTTGTTCTGGTCGATGTAGCCGGTGACGGCGATCCAGGCTTTGCGCGCCGGCAGGGCCGTATGTGGCGGCATCGAGCCAGCCGTTCTTGACGCCGGTGATCATGGCGAAGGTGAACATGGCGGAGCTGGAGGTCTCGGGCCAGGCCTCGTCATGATCGATGAGCTGACGCCACATGCCGTCCTTGATTGATACTTCAGCAGCGCGGCCATCATGGCCTGGTAGCCCTGCATGATGCGGGCGCGCTTGGGATGGTCGTGCTGGCAGATCGCGCAGCATTTCGGCCATGCCCGCGGCGATCCATCCGTCGCCGCGGCCCCAGAAGAAGGGGACATCGGGCGCATGGTAGAAGAGGCCGTTGGGTTGCTGGAGCTTGTCGAGATAGGCGACCATTTCAAGTGCGTCGCGGTCGAGATACTTGTTGTCGCCGGTGGCGCGGTAGGCCTGAAGCTGCAGGATGGTCAACATGTACATGTCGTCGATCCAGTAGCGGGTCTCCGTCGGAAAGGCCGTCGGGTTGCGGATTTTCCCATTGGCGATCGGCCCAGGACACACCGTACGCGAGGTACTTGGGGTCCTTGGTCTGCATGCCGATTTCGAGTGGAACGATGCCGAAGATGGAGTCGTCGACGTGATGTCGGACGGGAATCTTCGCGGCCTCCGCGCCGCCAGGCATGAGCGGAACAAACTTGTCGATGAGCTTCTGGCGCAGCGCGTCGTCGTGGGTGAGTTGAGCGACAGTGAGAGCGCCGTACCAGGTGGCGCATTCGCCGTAAAAGATGGTTCCGTTGCCCTGATGCGGAGTGGTGATGAAATGCTCGGCGAGCCGCTTGCCGACATCATGCGGATCGGCGCCTGCGGGCAGGTTGGCGAAGTAATCGGGCAAGTTGGCAAGTTGGGCGATAGACGCGGTGGCCGGGAGCAGGAGCGCGAAGGCCGCGACCTTCAACAGAGCATTCATTGTGTGGCTCTCCGAATTGCTCAACCATTTTGCATTACTGACCGGCAGATGGGGAAGTTAGATCGGCAATTTTGCTCCAAGGAGCTTTGGTAACCGGCGCGAACGATTTCGCATCGATTCAGAATTTGAGATCGATCGGCAAGAATTGCTAACTCAGTGTTAGCCCCGCTCAGGTAAACTGGCGAGCAATAGGAGGCAATCCGATGCAAACCAGAATTCAGGGCACGACGATGCCCGTGCTCGATGTGCAGCTTGAACCCAATGAGAGCGTGTTTTCAGAGAGCGGTGAGCTGTCATGGATGACCAGTTCCATCCAAATGACGACGCATACGCAGATGGGCGGAGGTGGTGGACTTTTCGGTGTGCTGAAGCGCGTGGCCAGTGGCGGCAGCCTGTTCATGACTGAGTATCGGGCGTATCAATACGCGGGCGAAGTCTCATTTGCGACCAAAGTGCCGGGACATATTGTGCCGGTGCAGGTGGGGCCGGGATCGGAGTATTTAGTCCACCGGCACGGGTTTCTGTGCGCCACGCCGCAGGTGACCCTGAGCATCGGTTTCCAGCAGTCGCTGGGAGCCGGGATTTTTGGCGGCAATGGTTTCATTTTGCAGAAAGTGGGCGGCGCGGGCACGGCGTGGCTGGAGCTCTCCGGCGAATTGATCCAGAAGAACCTTGCGCCGGGCGAAGTGCTTCGCGTACATCCGGGCCACGTTGGCGCGTTTCAGGCTTCAGTGGGCTTCAATATCACCACGGTTCCGGGGATCAAGAATGCGATCTTCGGCGGCGATGGAATTTTTCTGGCGGTGTTGCAAGGGCCTGGCTCGGTGTATCTGCAAACGCTGCCGATTTCGCGCCTGGCTCACCAGATCAGCGAGTATCTGCCGCGGACAGAAGGGCGGCAGGTGGGTCCGGCAGCCGGCGGAGTACTGCTGGGAGGAATTGTTGGAGGGTTGCTGGGCGGAGATCAGTAAGGCAGGAAGCAGGGAATCGGGAATAGACCGGTTGCAGACAGTTGTGGGGCAGAGCCCAGGTCTCAAAGCCGAGACCTGGGGCACCCGGCAGAAAGTTTAGAAATGACACAGCCCTCCGTCAACACGCGCAATCTTCGCAGCGACATCGTTTTTGCCTTCTTGCTTGCCTTTGGTTGTTACCTGGCATGGCTGGTTCGCGATGTGTTGATGCTGGTGTACGTCAGCGCACTGTTTGCGGTTGTGCTCACTCCGGTCGTGAGCTTTACTTCGCGCCTTCGCATCGGGCGCTGGCGGCCATTCAAAGGCTCAATGGCGATTTTTGCGCTTCTGGTGGGAGTAGTTGCGGTGCTTACCGCTTTCGGCTTCCTGGCCTTACCGCCGGTGATTCGAGATTTACAGGCGTTTGGGCAGGAAACGCCCACGCGTTTGCCGGACCTCTTGCAGAAACTGAAAAGCATTCCGTTTGCCAACCAATTGAACACCGGCGATCTCAGCTCGCGTATTGAAGGATTCGCGAGCCAGGCCGCGACCTATGTGTTGTTGTCAATCAAGAACTGGGCCGACGTCCTGTTCAACATCATCATGGGATTTATTCTCATGGTTTATTTCATTCTGGAAGGTGATGGCGCCTACCGGTGGTTCCTATCGTTCTTCCCAGTTGAGAGCCGCGATCGGCTGGATAAAACCCTGCGGCGCGCCGAGGTTCGCATGGGGAAATGGCTGGTGGGCCAGGCCAGCCTGATGCTCATACTTGGAGTCGCCAGCACGCTTGTCTACCTCATCCTTGGTGTTCGCTATCCGTTTTTACTGGGTGTGCTGACAGGACTGTTGAACATTATTCCGATCGTGGGCGCGGCAGTTTGCGTGGCGCTGGCAGTGCTTGTGGCGGCTATCGATTCATGGGGCCGCGTGATTGGGGTTCTCATCTTCTATGCCATTTACCTTCAGGTTGAGAATTCAATTCTCACTCCACGGATCATGAGGAACAGCGTGGATCTGCCTGCGTTGGCTATCCTGTTGGCCCTGCTGCTGGGTGCTGCTCTGGCCGGCGTTGTGGGAGCCATGGTTGCAGTGCCGACGGCTGTGCTTGTGGCCGTGTTGCTTGATGAGTACCTGGTTCAAAAGGGTCCTGCATAGGCAAAGGTGCCGGATTCTGCCGCGTTTCAACCAGTTAGCGCATTGTCCGCATTCCAGCATCCACGGCAATCTTCATTACTCCACAATCTGAAAAGAAATGGATGAGGTTGGCGGTCAGGGGCTGCAAGGTCTCAGAGGCGAGAACTGCGGCAGCCGGGGAACTGGCTTCGTCGCCTCCCACCCATGCGCCTGAAGTGCGGCGCGTGGATGGGGCACCCAACTCTCTGGAAGGGCCGGCTGTCCGATCATCAGGGCGAGCGGCGCTGGCCATCTTCAGATCGCCGGTTCCCTGAGCGTCAAGAATCAGGTTGGTCAGGTTGCGCGCCAGGGCAAGGTCGAAGCTCTCAGCGACAAACACCAGCTTGCCGCGGGTGGTGATGACGACGGGGCCTTCGCTGGTGGTGAAGACCTGCTCGGTTGTGCCGGGCGCTAACTTGGCCGCATTGGAACGCTGAGCTTCGAGGTCGGGCTTGAGACCGGAGTATTTGCGGCCGAGGCTGTTCGCGTAGAGCCGGGCGAATTGCTGGGCCGAGACGGCGTTCTTCCAGGCCGACAGATAGAAAAGCGCGAGCGAATTTGTATCCGCTTGCTCTTCGGGAGTTTTTGCGGAGAGTCTCTGACCGGCCCAATAAATGCCGCCATCCCAGGCCGGAGTAAGGTCGCTGGCCGCCGCATCGCCACCAAATAATTTCGTGAGAATGCGCAGATCGAGTTGGCCAATCTGGCCGATGTCATAGGGCTTGTAGACCTTGTCTACGAGGGGATGAATATCGGGCATCAGAGGCACAGGAGGGCTGTGCTTGAGCTCGTATTCGTGGGGGTTGATGATCTCCCACGTGGATGTTGGGGGGCGGTCGAGGGCTCCGGTAAAGGCCGCTTGCTGTCCCTTCTCCATCCAAACGTCCTGCTCGAAGCTGAGGCCTTCGCGATAGGGAAACAGCAGGGATTCAGAGAGCATGAGCGGGGCGCGTGAGAGCACCGGGGAACTGTCGGAGGCGGACATTTCCTGCCTGGCAAAATCCATGACCTCGGGGTCTTTGATAACGCTTTTGCCCGTTGGCTTGAGAATGTAGTCCATCATGACGGCGGTTGCCTGGCCTTCAGCGACTGCATCGCGGGCGGTGTCAAGCTCGTCTCTGGCCACGTGGTCGGTGTCGCCCGATGAGTTGGTGGAGACTTCGTCGGGGGTCTGGTCGTTCCATTTTTCAAGGTCGGAATGCTGGTCCTGCAAGGCATGGGTGAGTTCATGCGCCAGCACTGGCTTTTGCTCGTCGACGCTAACCCAATCGAGCATGTTGACGGTCTTGGTCTTGGAGTCGTAGTAAGCTTCGATCTGTTCATCAAGCAGAGCGAGGAGAAAGGGTTTCAAGGCGAAGTCGCGGTCCAGGAGGCCGAACTTCTTGAGTACGATTTCACCTTTCTGGAGACGCTTGGCGCCTTCGTCCTCGTCGAATTTTTCTTTCAAATAGCTCTCGACGTCGGCGCGCGAGGTGATCTGGCGCTTGACGGTTGATTTTACGGGCAGACCGGTCTCCTGCGAGGAGAATTGGATGAGCTCGTCGACCAGAGCAAAGAGCTGCCTGGCCTGCTCGGGGGTAATGTGGGTCTCTTTTTCGTTCGCGGGCTGCTGAGCCGGCACGGCGACCGCAAAGCAGAGAAGAAGGGCGCAAAGGCTGGCGGTCGCAATAAGAGGATGCCGGAGCATGGGGGGAATCTGCAAAGAGTGTCCTTCCGGGGCCAGGCCCCTGATGATTCTGCGCGCTTTATGCGGAGGTTGAAATCTCAGTTTCCTTCCGCATGCCATTCTTCGGCATTTGCGGAGCGCGGGTGCGGTGACGAAAGTCAGACCGGGGCTGCCGCAGCTCAATTCCAAGGCTATAATCATTAAGCGGTTTGGCGCTGGATTTTGGTTGAAAATCTCCGCCAACGACCGTAGAAAAGCGTCGCATATGACCGGAACCGACTTGACTGAAATTGAACTTGCGGCAACCATCCAGCCCACTTCGCTGGCTGCGTTGCTAGGATCTTCCGCGAAACCACATCAACTGGGCCCCTATCGCGGCGTGCTGAGCCCTATTGAGTTTGACGCGCCAGAGCGGGAAATAGCGGCGCTGGCCAAAGAAGCAGCGGTGCATGACCTGGGCTGGTTAAAACGCGTGGCCGTCCACGGTGAAGACCGTTTCCGCTGGTTGAGCGGCATGGTCACCAACACGGTAAACGACCTCGGTGATCACGGCGGAGCATGGAATCTGGTGCTGAATGCGCAGGGGCGGGTGCAAGGGGACCTGACCGTCTGGCGCGAGAATGACGGCTTGGAACTGGATATTGCCGCCGACCAATACGAGAAGCTGAAAACGCATCTGGAACGCTTCATCATTATGGACGATGTTGAGCTGGTAGACCTAAGCGGTGAAACGGCTCTTGGGTTGACGGGGCCGGCGGCGGACGAGGTGTTGGGCCGTCTTAGCCTGCCGACGCTCTCCGAGCCAATGACCGGCACCCGGGTAGAGTGGATTGGGTTTGATCTGCGGATTGTTCGCGGTTACGGCGTGCTGGCTCCGCATTATGAGATTTGGGTTCCGCAGGCGGGATTGGCGAAACTTTGGCTGGGCCTGCGAACTGCCGCGGCAACTCCGGTGGGCACTGCGGCGATTGAGGCGTTTCGGATCGCCGAGGGGATTCCGGCGTACGGCGTGGACATTGTGGAGCGGGATCTGGCGCATGAGACCTCGCAGATGCGGGCGCTGCACTTCAATAAGGGGTGCTACCTGGGGCAGGAAGTCGTGGAGCGGGTTCGGTCGCGAGGGAACGTTCACAGGCACCTTAGGCAGCTTGAGATTTTTGGACCGGTGCCGGCGGCGGGAGCGGAACTGCACTTCGACGATGGGGCATCGGATGGGGAGAAGGCAGCGGGGAATATTACCAGTGCTGCAAATTTGGCATTGCCTTCAGGACAGCGCGCGTTCGCGTTGGGAATGATTCGCGGCAGCGCCGAAACTCGCGGTCAGGCATTGAGTTATACATCCGCAGGGGATAAAGGTACTGCGCGGATTCTGGAATCGGCTCCGAAGCTTTAGGGGACTTTTAATAAATGGGTCGACGTTTTGAAGGGGCAATATCTGCCGATGGGGCACCAGGCGGGGCACCGAGGTTCTAATCAATCATTGAAACAGATTGGAAGAATTGAAGTTATGAGCGACACACCCAAATTTACCGTGATTGACCGCCGGAAGTTCAAAGCGGGCGAAGAGCAAGCGAGCCATGAGACAACTTTGGGCGAGGCTGGATCCGGGAGCGCGCCGGAAACGAAGCCAGAGCCGGTTGCCGCGAACGGCGGTCCTCGATTGGTAGTGAATGAGAGCCGAGATGAGGCCACGCAAAAGCAGACTGAAGCCCCGGAAGGTGTCCAGGAGCCGGAGCTGCCGCCTGCGCCAACGGCAGAGGAGAGCAAAGAGCAGAAGACTGCTTATGATGCCTCAGCTCAGCGGCTTGAGGATATCGTCAGGGCGCAGAACCCTGGAATGGGCTCGCAACCGCCGGTTGGGTTCGAACACCTTGTGCAGCAGTTTTACGTTTCTGCGATGATTCAAATGGGTGCCGGAGCGCAGGAAGGGCAGCGGCCGCGTGTGGATATTCTGGGCGCGCGGAACACGATCGATCTGCTCGGCATCCTGGCGGAGAAAACCAAAGGCAACTTGACGGAAGCCGAGGACCGCATGCTGCAAACTGTTCTGTTTGAGGCTCGCATGGCTTTTATGGAGCTGACCAGGATGATTACGCTGCAAGGAATGCAGCCGCCACAGGGTCCGCCGCCGGGAAAACGGTAGCACCGTGGTCCGCGATCGGTGATCAGTTTTCGAGAGAGTATGGATGGGCGGCTGACTTTTCTGGGGACGGGAACTTCGATGGGGGTTCCGACGCTGGGGTGCAGGTGCGCGGTATGCACTTCGGCCGATCCTCATGATCGTAGGCTGCGGCCCGCGGCCCTGGTTCGCTGGAATGAGCCGAACAGCAAGCGCGAACGAGTGGTAGTGATCGATACCGGGCCGGACTTCCGCGAACAGGCTTTGCGGGTGGGGCTCACTCGCGTAGACGCAGTCTTTTATACGCACTCCCATGCGGACCACATTCTGGGGCTGGACGATTTGCGGCCATTGAGTTTTATGGCGTTCAAAGAAAGCGGCCCGATTCCGCTTTATGCTTCCGAAGAGACGACGTCGGTTCTCGAGCACATTTACGAGTACACATTTTCGCCGCAGGCCACTTATCCGAATCGGGCGCGGGTTCGGCTTGAGCCGTTGGCTGAGCGCAATCCGATTGATGGCGTCGAGTTCATTCGCATTCCGGTGATGCATGGCTCGATGGAGATTGCCGGCTTCAGATTCGGACGTGCGGCTTACCTGACCGACGTGAGCGACATTCCCGAAGAGAGCTTCGCGCTGCTTCAGGGGCTGGATCATCTGGTGCTTTCCGCATTGCGTTATGCGCCGCATCCGAGCCACGCCACCGTTGACCAGGCAATTGGATGGTCGCGACGCATTGGAGCGAAGCAGACCTGGTTGACGCACATCGCGCATGAACTGGGCCACAAAGAGACCAACCGGACGCTGCCGGCCGGGATAGCGCTGGCCTACGACGGCCTCGAATTGGTTGTGAGGCTATGAGCCCGGAAATGAGCGAAAGTGGAACGCGCGCGGTTTCCGTCTATCGCGGGATAGAGCAAATTCCTGCCGATTTTGGGCCTTCGGTTGCGGTGATCGGGAACTTCGACGGCGTGCATCTGGGGCACCAGGAGATTCTTCAAGCAGTGGTGTCTGAAGCTCGCCAAATTGAAGTACACGGGCAGAGGGCTCACTCGGTTGCGATCACCTTCGATCCGCACCCCGAGCAGTATCTGCGGCCGGCCACCGCGCCAAAATTGCTGACGCCGATGAGCGAGCGCATTCGGCTGCTGGCCCAGACCGGCATCGATGCTGTGGTGGTGCTGAAGTTCGACGAGGCGCTGGCTTGTTTGCCGGCCAAAGAGTTCGTGCGGAATATTCTCGCCGACGCGCTTGGAGTTCGCTCGTTGCACGAGGGCGGGAACTTCCATTTCGGCTACCAGGCTGAGGCGGGTGTGGAGGAATTGAAGAAATTTGGTGCTGCGTTCGACTTCAGCGTGCATGTACATCCCGCGGTGCGAGTGCATGGGCTTGAGGTTTCGAGTTCGACGATTCGCGCGCTGGTGGCGGCAGGAGATATGCGGCGTGCGCGATGGATGCTGGGACGACCGTTTGGCGTTCGCTCGACGCGGGCCCATGGCCGCGGCATTGGAACGCGTTTGCTGGTGCCGACGGTAAATCTGGCGGCATATGGCGGACTGCTGCCTGAGTTTGGCGTTTACGTGACGCAGTTGACGATTGAAGGGCGCTGCTTTCACTCGGTAACGAATGTGGGCAACCGGCCAACGTTTGGAGAAGCTTCGTTTGCGGTGGAGTCGCACATTCTGGATTTCGAACCTTTGGACATCAATGAAGAGACCCCGATTGAGCTGGAGTTTCTGATGCGCCTGCGCGGTGAGATTACGTGGCCTTCGCCAGAAGCGTTGAGGGAACAGATATTTAAGGATGTGGCAAAGGCTAAAAGATATTTTCGGTTGGCGAAGTAGGGCTTGCGGCTTCAGTGCAAGCCGTATTTCGAATGGATTATGATTCATGCCAAGGCCGCTATCGAAAACGCTACTTTCGGGTGACGATATCCGGCCATCGAATCTTGAGATCGCGCTAACGCCTTCGGAGGGTTTGCTCTGCGCTCCATCTTCGTCAACTATCGCAGGACCGATGCGGAAGGTGAAGCCGGCCGTCTGTTCGACGAGCTGACGCTGCAGTTCAGTTCTGAACGCGTGTTCATGGATGTTGCGGCAATCGAGCCGGGGCGCGACTTCAGAAAAGTGATCGACGAGAGCGTAGCTGCCTGCAGCATTCTGCTGGCGGTGATTGGGCAGGAGTGGCTGGAATCGAAGGACAATGCGGGGCGCCGGCGGCTGGACAACCCAAACGATTTTGTGCGCATGGAGCTGGCTTCGGCTTTGCGACGCGACATTCCTGTGGTGCCAGTGCTGGTGCGTGGAGCGAAGATGCCGCATCCGGACCAGCTTCCCGACGATTTGAAGGAGCTGGCTTACAGAAATGCGCTGGAGTTGACTCATGTCCGCTGGAAGTCGGATGTGCAGGTGCTGATTCAGGCTCTGCGGCCCCATATCGATGAACAGGTCTCAGCGGCTAAGAGCGCTGATCGAAAGAAAGCGGCAGCCGCCCATACGCCAGATGTCACTGCGCCTGTATTGGCAATTGACGCGCACACGATCGAGCGTATTGCCAAAGAGCTGGCGAAGTATATCGGTCCAATTGCGGAGGTTGTCGTGAAGAGGGCGGCTAAGCGGGCTGCCTCGGTGGAGCGACTCTGCGGGGTGGTAGCGCGGGAGATTGAGTCCGACGCTGATCGAGCGGCATTCCTGAGAGCATGCCGAAACTAGACCAATTCGTTTTCCCATCTCTGTTGGATGGACTGTTGACCGTTCTTCACGCCGTCAAGGATTGACAGTCTCCAATGCGGGTCTGACCTTTCCTTGAATCGTAGTCTGGGTGAATCGTGGAATGAGAGCGGGCTTGACCTGGGGCCTGGTGATGAAGCCAACTTCAGTCACCTGGGCGGCCGGTGCGGAAGCAGGCGCGGTTGGGTGCTTCTCCGAGGAGACGGTTGCCTGCGCGGGTACTGACGGCTTGGCCAGCAATTTTGGTCTTGCCCGGGTACCGGCTGGAGCCGTGAGGGCGGGTGTGTGAGTGGCTGCTTGCGTCATCGGCGAGAATTGCTGGGCCGGCTCGCTATTCTGATCGCCGAGGAATTTTTCGTCGTCCTTGCCGACGATGGCCCGGCGCATGACGGCCATCCAGATGGGAAGTGCGGCCTTGGCGCCCGTCTCTTTGTCGCCGAGGGACTGGCGATCGTCATACCCTACCCATACGCCGCAGGTGATTGACGGTGAGAAGCCCAGGAACCAGGCGTCAGTGTAGTCGCTGGTGGTGCCGGTCTTGCCGCCGAGAGGATGATTGAGCTGCGCCGCCGCCATTCCGGTGCCATGCTGGGTGACGGCCTCGAGGAGGATCATCATGGTGCGGGCGGTGTGCTGGTCGATCACCTCGGTGACCTCAGGGTTGTCTTCCCAAAGCGTGACGCCGTCGGCGTTCGAAACCTTGCGGATAAGGCGTGGTGTGACGCGAAGTCCGTCGTTGGGAAACACTGCGTAGGAAGCCAGCTGCTCCTGAAGCGAGATTTCGACCGCGCCGATTGCGATGGGAAGATAGGCGGGAATGTTGCTGGTGACGCCGAAGCGGTGGGTCATGTCAATGACTTTATGAATGCCGACGCGCGCAGCCAACTTGAGCGCGGGAATGTTGCGCGACTCGGCAAAGGCGTTGGTCAGGGTCATTGCGCCCTTGTAGTCGCCCTCATAGTTGTGCGGGGTATAACCGCCGAAGCTGACGGGAGCGTCGACGATGATGTCGGTTGGTTTAGCGCCGTCTTCGATGGCGGTTGCGTAGACGTAAGGTTTAAAGCTGGAGCCGGTCTGTCTTTCAGCTTGTGTGGCGCGATTGAACTGACTCAGTGCGTAGTCGCGGCCGCCAACCATGGCGAGCACGTCGCCGGTGGTATTGTCCATGGCCATCAAAGCGCCTTGCGCACCTGAATCCTGCTCGAGGGTGGCGCGGCGGGCTGTTCCTTCCATGGCGTCGGCCAGGTGGATGTAGATAACGTCGCCGGGTTTGACGAGATCGTCGCCGTGATGGGCGCCGGTCCACTGCCAGTCGCCGGGAAGCAAGACAACTTCATCCTGATCCTGATGAGCGGGGTCCTGGCTGGGTGGGCCGATGCGGGCATGAATTTCAAGCGGCAGGACGCTGGTGACCAGGGCGTGGACATAGTCGCCGGGATTAGATTTCAGGGCCCAGTCCGGATGCCTGAAGTCATCGAGTGTAGAACCGTCGTCGAGAACGTTTTCAAGCTTACCTCGACTGGCCCAGCCGTGGCGGCGCTCGTAGGCCGCCAGGCCGTCTTCAACGGCGCGGTTGGCGGTCTGCTGCAGGTCGAGGTCTAGAGTGGTTTGAACTTTGAGGCCGGCCTCATGCACCTGTTCGGTTCCAAAGCGCTTTTCAAGCTCGCGACGGACCTCCTCTTGAAACCACGGGGCGACAGATGACTCAGGTTGGGTGAGGTGGAGGCCAAGGGGAGACTGGCGTGCTCTATTGGCATCATCGTGGGAAATGACCTTATCCTGCTCCATCTCAGTGAGGACGAGGTTGCGTCGGCGCAGCGCTCTCTCTGGGTAAAGGATGGGCGAATAGGCTACCGGACCCTTGGGCAGGCCGGCCAGGAGAGCGGCTTCAGGGAGGGTCAGATCCTTCGCGTGCTTCGAGAAAAAATACTCCGAAGCGGCCTCAAAGCCGTACATTCCTGAGCCCAGGTAAATCTGATTGCCGTAGAGAGTGAAGATCTGTTCTTTGGTGAAGGAGCGCTCAATCTGGATGGCCAGGTAGGCTTCCTGAATTTTGCGCGTCGGCGTTCGCGTGGAAGACAGGAAAAGATTGCGGGCCAGCTGCATGGTGAGGGTGGAAGCACCCTGGGCGCGGCCCTTGCTGCGGATGTCGTACCAGACGGCTCCCGCGACGCGGAAGACGTTGATGCCCCAGTGGGACTCGAAGCTCTTGTCCTCGATAGAGATGACTGCCTGACGCAGAACCGGGGCAAAGCCGTCGTAATCGATCACTTCACGGCGCTCAAGGGCAAAGGAACCGATGATGCGGCCCTTCTGGTCATAAAGATCTGTGGTTGTGGAGGCGCGGTACTTTTCCAGGTCTGCTATTTGAGGCAGATCGAATGAGTAGACGAGGGTTAGCCCGGCCAGTGAGCCGGTGATGACAGCCAGGACAAGCAGAGAGACCACAGCGACGTTGCCGACGAGCTTGCGCCTGTTCTTGGTTGAAGTGGTCATGGCTTGTGCGCGGTGTGGTCGGGCAAGCGATCGCGGTTCGAGTCGCGACGAATCGGGGCGCAGAGGAACGAGCCGCGGCGCAACAAGTCGCGCTGATGCCAGACGCTCTGGGGGGAGGGTCGCCAAGCCAATCAAGCCTCGTAAACACCTCTCTTGAAGCACGAGAGGAAATGTTTCAAATCAAGGCTAGCATTTTTTGGTTTCGAAAGTATGTAACTAAAGGGTCACATGCACCAGCATGTGCAAGAGTGGGAATTGACAGGAATTGGGCGGTTAACCGAGGCGGCGTCAGGCAGTTTTGGCTTTCAGAAGCTCCAGTGCTTTGTTGAGTGGTTCATCACCCTTGGCGGGCGGCGCTTCCTCATCCTGGTCATCGGGCTGGCCGACGTCCACGGCGGGGGTAACGGCATCGTCCTGAATCTTCTTGCCGCCAGGGCTCTCGAACTTGGCCACAGTCAGCAGCAGAGCGGAGCCGTCGGGAAGATCGATCACTTTCTGGACCGATCCCTCGCCGAATGTACGCTCGCCTACGACGTCGCCGCGTTTGGCGTCTTGAATAGCGGCAGCAGTGAGTTCAGCCGCGCCGTAGGTGCCGCGATTGACCAAAATGGCCAGCGGGGCAGCGGTGATGAAAACCGTAGGGTCGGCTGTGAAAGTCTGTGCGGGGAACTTCTGGCCCTCGAGCGTGGCTAGTGTTCCCTGCTTAAGGAAAAAGTTTGCCAGCCGCAGGCCCTGCTGGGGGTCATCGCCGGAGGAATCGCGGAGATCGATAAGGATTTTGCGATTCTTGCCGGCGGACTTGAGCCTGGCGGCGATTTCATCGACGCGCGCCGCAGTGAGCGGGCCGGGCTTGAGGTAAAGAATGGTGGAGTTGTCGTATTGCTGTTCGGCGAGCGAGGGTTCAGCTGCGACGGTGCGGACGAACGTGAGCTTGTCCGGATCGGGTTTGCGCGGGCGAATCACCGAGAGGGTGACGCTGGTTCCGGGCTTGCCCTCAAGCATGAGGCGTATCACGGCAAGCGATAGCTCACGGGTAGATTGGTCGCCGATGGATTCAATGACGTCGCCGTCGCTGAGATGCTCCTTGTCGGCCGGCGAACCGGGCAGCACACTGACGATGGTGGCGTAACCGAAGCGTTTGGAGACGACGAGGCCGACCTGGGCAACGCCCGTCGTGGGGCGATCTTTGTATATTTTGTATTCGGTGGGGCTGAGGTAACTGGAATCCGCATCAAGCGATTCGAGCAGACCATGAAGCGCCCCGGCGGTGACATCATTGATGTTAGGGTCGGTGACGTAATCGGTCTGGACCTTTTTCAGCACTTCGGAGTAAACGCGCATCTGGCGGTAAGCGCCATCCTGCTCGCCGCCGGCGTGAACGCCGAACCAGCCGAATTCACCGAGGGCAAAGCCCAGGCCGAGGGCCGCGAAGACAGTCACGGACAGGACGAAGACAAGACGCTGAAAGAATCGAGACACAGACACCACCGAGATGCGCCTCAAGGGGAACAAGCCGCACACTCTATATAGACGCAATGATAGCAAAAACAGTCTTCAGGGGTTGGAGATCAGGGAACAGGGGCGCGACAACACCGAAGCTGATCCAACCATCGTGATTTGACAAATACTATATAGAATACTACATATGGTATGGAAATCTGCGTTGTAATCAAGCGCTCGGCTCGGAGATTGGATGAATATCTCGTGCGCCGATGCGAAGGGTTTGCATGGAAATGAAGGGCGTCGAGGGAAACACTAACCAGCAACAAACTGCGGAACTGAGGAAACAAAGAGGACGTATATGCGTCTTATCGGTGTATTCTCGCCAAGTTCAAAGAATTATGTCCGGTTGGCGTCGTTGTGGCCACGGATACTTGAGCAGAGTTTTATTCCAGGAGTGCTTCTCGAATGTAAGAAGGCCCTTTCTCTGAAGACTACCTTAGATGTCGGGCGGATTGAAACAATGCTGATCGAAGAAAAGGATTGGTCAAATCATGAATGAGCGTGTTGCGCGGAAACAAAAGCTCGGCTGGAAGATGTTGCTCAATCTGGCTGGTATTGCTGCATTGGCGATGCTGATTTCATTTGGATTTGTTAGCGCGGATCAAGCTCGCGCGCAGGCCGCGGTACCTAACGATGCCCACGATATCGTGGGTACCTGGCAGGGTACGCTCCACGCTGGAAGAGATTTGCGCATCGTGGCCAAGATATCCAGGGCAGGCGCTGGCGGCTACAAGGCGGACTTCTATAGCATCGACCAGGGTGGCGATCCGATTTCGGTTTCCAAGATCACACTGGATGGCATGACCGTCAAGATGGCGATCACAGCAATTGGTGGGACCTACGAAGGCAAGCTAAGTGCGGACAACGAGACGATTGCAGGAACCTGGACTCAAGGGCCTAATCCGCTTGCTCTGAACCTGGAGCGCGCCACGCCCACCACGGAATGGACCATTCCGCCGCCAACGCCGAAGTTGCCGCCGATGGCAGCCAATGCCGACCCCAAATTCGAAGTGGCTACCATAAAGCCGAGTAAGCCGGACACACCTGGGAAGATGTTTCGCGTCCAAGGCAGGCGCTTCAAGACTGTCAACACGACGTTGAACGACCTGCTCTCGTTTGCCTATGGAGTTCAACCCAAGCAAGTGATCGGTGCGCCCGCCTGGGCCGACACCGACAAGTTCGATCTTGATGCGGAACCCGACGGCGAAGGCGCGCCCAATGACAAGCAATGGAAAAGCATGATGCAGAAGCTGATCGTCGAGCGCTTCAAACTCACCTTCCACCACGATAAGCGTGAGCTTGCGGTCTATGTACTCAGCGTTTCCAAGGCCGGGCAAAAAATGACGAAAAGTGAGGGCGATCCGAACGGGCTACCTGGGCTGTGGTTCCAACAGTTGGGCGATCTGAACGTTCGCAATGCGAATATGGCCGACTTTTCGGGGCTCATGCAGAGCGCGGTGCTAGACCGGCCGGTGCTGGATCAGACGGGGATTACGGGACGGTGGGATTTTACCCTCAAGTGGACTCCGGACGACTCGCAGTTCAGCGGCATGGGAGTCAGAATTCCTCCCCCGACCGATAGCGCTAACGCGCCGCCAAATCTTTACACGGCGATTCAGGAACAGATCGGGCTTAAGCTTGACGCGACCAAGGCTCCGGCCGATGTGATGGTTATCGATCATGTGGAGAAGCCTTCTGATAACTAGCATTGCCGGAAGGCAGAGGACACCCCAAAGAAAATAGGCTGGACGTAGAGCGAAATGGAGATTGCAGACGTCTGATAGGTGAATACTGCTCAGCCATCGTAAGGAACTCGTGTTGCGGCTCCTGTTTTCGAGGCGCCTAACTCACCACAGGATTGCCGGTAACATGACTAAGGCCTTCGCACGCAATTGGTGCTTGACTCATACCCTGTGGCTCATCTCGGCTGCATGGATGATTCTGGCTGCACCTGCTTCACCGGCACAGGCACCCGCAGAAAAAAGCGTCACTGCACCACAGGACCATGATGCCACGGCGCAACTGCCCGTGTTCGAGGTGGCTTCAGTCAGACCCAACAAATTTGGGAGTGGAAGTTCCGATTCCGGTTTTCAGAATGGACGCTTTACCGCGACGAACATCCAGGTCAAAACTCTGCTGCAATATGACGCATACGGAATTCCAGGGTCGCAGATTCTGAGAATTCCTGACTGGCTCACCTCGGAAAGATTCGACATTGAAGCCAAAGTGGATGACTCCACCAACAATCAGATGGGGAAGCTTAGCCGGGACGAGCGCAACCTTCTGGAGCGACAGATGATTCAGCAATTGCTCGCTGACCGCTTCAAACTCAGGGTTCATTGGGAAACCAGAGAACTTCCTGTTTATGCCCTCGTGGTTGCGAAGAACGGACCCAGGATTCAGGAGTCAAACGATAGCAGCGGAAACACCAGCATCTCGTCGGGTAACGGGAGGTACACTGCGCAGGGCGTAACTATGGTGAAGCTCACGCAATCACTGACGCAGGTGCTAGCGAGGGAGTTGGGCCGGGTAGTCATCGATAAGACCGGCATTGAAGGAAGGTATGACGTTGCGTTTACGTGGGCACCGGAAGAAGGTTCCACCGCCGCGAGTAACACGTCGAATGAGAATTCGTCGCCCGGCCCTTCGATCTTCACGGCGCCGCAAGAGCAGCTCGGATTGAAACTTGAATCGCAGAAGGCTGATGTTGAGACGCTAGTCATCGATCATGTTGAGAGACCTTCAGAAAACTAACATCGGGTTGGAGTCACCGGATGGCGCGGCGCTTTGCCAAAAACTCGCTCTTCTGTATTGTTGTAATTCTCTGCGCCTCATTCATGGCCATGGCCTCTGAGTATCATGGGCAAGTTACATTCGGCGGGCTGCCTGTTCCCGGAGTTACTTTAACTGCGACTCAAGGCGATAAGAAGGTCAGCGCCGTTTCAGATCAGGGCGGGCTTTACAATTTTCCTGATCTTGCCGATGGTGCGTGGAAGATCGAAATCGAGATGCAGTGTTTCTCGACGATTCATGCGGATGTAACTGTCGTGCCTAACATGGTCGCAGGCAAGTGGGAGTTGGCGCTGCTGCCGCTGGAGCAACTGATGGCGCGCACCAAGCTGACCCAAGCACCGCCGAATTTGCCGCCAACATTGATTACGGTCGCGCCCGCAAAAAAGCCTGATTCAACGGGTACAGGCGCTACAGCTGCAGAGATACCAAAGCCGCAGGATGAGCAAAGCCAGCAGTCGTCAGACGGCCTTTTGGTGAATGGCAGCGTCAACAACGCGGCGACCAGTCAATACTCTCTCGACCAGGCCTTTGGAAACAGACGACCGAACAGCAAGGGCTTGTACACAGGTGGATTTGCGGCGGTTCTGAATAACTCCGCTCTCGATGCGCGGCCTTATTCGCTGAGCGGGCTCGAATCGCCAAAGGGCGAGTACGACCGCATCACCGGTATCGTCTCGCTCGGCGGGCCAATCAGGATTCCGCATGTTATGCCGCGCGGGCCCAACTTCTTTGTGGGCTACCAGTGGACTCGCGATCATACTGCGGCGATACTTCCCGGTCTGGTGCCTACCGAGGCGGAGCGCGAAGGAGATCTTTCGGGCCTTTTAAACTCTCTGGGTCAACCGGTGACGATCTACAATCCTGCAACGGGTCTGCCCTTCACTGGAAATCGAGTTCCGGTAAGTACGCAGGCGCAGGCTTTGCTGGCGCTCTACCCAGTGCCAGATATTACCGGCACGCCGGCTTATAACTATCAGGTGCCTGTGCTGAACAGCAGTCATCAGGATGGAATGCAAGCGCGGCTGGACAAGACCCTGGGCCGCAGGGACCAGCTCTATGGAGCATTCAACCTGCAGAGTACAAGGACCGGCAATGAAAGCCTATTCGGCTTTGTGGATACGACCGATACGCTGGGCATCAACACAAACATTAACTGGTCGCATCGATTCAGCCAGCATTTGTTTGTGTATGCAAATTATAAATTTAGCCGGTTGAGAACGCGGATTGTGCCGGAGTTTGAGAACCGCGAGAACGTTGCGGGCACGGCCGGCATTGTCGGCGATGATCAGGATCCTGCCGACTGGGGACCGCCGGCGTTGAGTTTTTCCAGCGGCATTTACGGACTCAGTGACGCAAACAGCCTTTTCAATCGCAACCGCACCGATGCTTTTTCCGGATCGGCTGCCATCTATCGCGGCCATCACAACATTACCGTAGGTGGGGATTTTCGCGAGCAGCAGTTCAACGATTTCTTTGAGCGGAATCCGCGTGGGTCTTTCGCGTTTACGGGCGCGGCCACTGCGGGCACGGCAACCAATTCGACGAGCAGCGGATCAGACCTTGCCGATTTTCTGCTGGGCATACCGGACACGAGCACCATTGCGTTTGGGAATGCGGATAAGTATTTTCGCCAGCCAATTTACGATGTTTACGCAAACGACGACTGGCGGATTTTATCCAACCTCACCATCAACGCGGGCATTCGCTGGGACTACGGCGGACCGATGACAGAGCTCAAGGGGCGGCTCGTCAATCTCGACATCCTGCCGAACTTTACCACCGCCGCGCCAGTGCTAGGCAGTGATCCAGTCGGTCCGCTTACAGGCATGCACTATCCGAACTCGCTTATCCGCCCTGACTTGAGCGGCTTCGAACCGCGCATCGGCATCGCGTGGCGTCCTATACCTGCTTCGACCGTCCTAGTAAAAGCCAGCTACGGCGTTTATGACGACACGTCCGTTTACCAGACGTTTGTGCCCCAGCTACTTGGGCAACAGGCACCGCTTTCGACAAGTCTCAGCGTGCAGAACGGTGCTGCTTGCCCACTTACTCTGGCGAGCGGGTTCAATCCGTGCTCCTCTGTCACAGCGGACACTTACGCAGTCGATCCGGGCCTGCGGATTGGTTACTCGCAGAACTGGCAGTTATCCGTGCAGCGCGATCTGCCGGCAGCACTGCAACTAACTGCCACATACGCCGGCATCAAGGGTACACACGGAGCGCAACAGATACTGCCCAATACTTACCCTATCGGCGCTGCTAGTTCGTGCCCATCCTGCCCGGTTGGCTTTGATTATCGAACCTCGGGCGGTAACTCGACGCGCGAATCGGGGCAGGTGCAACTGCGGCGCAGGCTGCGCAGCGGGTTTACAGCTTCGTTGGTTTATACCTATTCGAAGTCCATCGACGATGATGCGACGCTGGGCGGCCAGGGTCATGTAACCGCCAGCGAACAGAATCAGGGATCAAGTGCCGCAGCGGGAGCAATTGCGCAAAACTGGCTCAATCCGCGGGCTGAGCGTGCGCTGTCAACCTTCGATCAGCGTCACCTGCTCAGCGTGCAAGCCCAATACACGAGCGGCCAGGGACTCGGTGGCGGCGACCTGATGAGAGGGTGGAGCGGCAGATTGCTGAAGGAGTGGACGGTGCTGACGCAAGTTACCGCGGGGACTGGAATGCCAGAGACTCCGACTTATCTGGCGGCGGTCCCTGGCACAGGGTTCACGGGCACGATTCGCCCCAATCCTACCGGGGCGCCTATCTATAACTCAAGCGCGGGGGCGCACTTGAACGCGGCAGCTTACGCGGCGCCACTAACTGGCCAATGGGGAACGGCGGGCAGAGATTCGATTACCGGACCGAGCCAGTTCAGTCTCGATAGCTCGCTCGAACGGACCTTCCGCCCGAACACAAAGCTTTATTTGATCCTGCGCGTTGACGCGACGAATGTGCTGAATCACGGCGTCTTCACGGGATGGTATACGACCGTCAACAGCACACAATTCGGGTTGCCCGCTGCCGCAAATCCGATGCGCAGCTTGCAGACGACGATAAGGCTGAGGTTCTGAGATGAGAAACCTGTCAGGCCTTTTTATATTTGTCACAGCAGCCGCCGCGCTGGCGAGTGCGCAGCAGATTGGGCAAAACAAGCCAGCCAGCGCCGGAGATAACTTCACTCTGACTGTGAAGGTCCAACTTGTGGTTGAAGCGGTTGCAGTAACCGATAAAGATGGAAAGTCTATTGAGGGACTTACTGCCAAGGACTTTACTCTCACCGAAGATGGAGTGCCTCAGTCGATAAGTATCTGCGAGCATCAGATACTAACCGCCAACGCAGAGCCGCTGCCGGTGTCTAGGCCCGGCAACGAAGATATCAAGATTTATAAGCGTTTGACACATACGCAGATTGCTCCTGAAACGGTAGAGGAAGACCGCTATAAGAATCGCCGGCTGCTCGCGCTTTACTTCGACATGTCCGCGATGTACCCTGCCGACCAATTGCGCGCACTATCCGCTGCGGAAAAGTTTATTCGCACGCAGATGACCAGTGTCGATCTGGTTTCAATTCTCAGCTACGAGGGCGGCGCAGTCGACATCTACCAGGACTTCACCAGCGACCGCAACAAGCTGCTCAGCGTGCTAGAGACGATGATTGTTGGGCAGGCTCAGGGAAACGATGAAACCGTAGATGACGCAAGCAGTGCGGACACCGGAGCGGCCTTTGGCCAGGACGACAGCGAGTTCAACGTCTTTAATACCGATCGGCAGCTTTCAGCGCTTCAGACCGCAGCGAAGATGCTGGGCCAGCTGAACGAGAAGAAGTCGCTCATTTACTTTGCCAGCGGCTTACGCTTGAACGGGATTGATAACCAGGCGCAACTTCACGCGACGGTTGACTCGGCTATCAAAGCCGGGGTTTCATTCTGGCCGATCGATGCACGAGGGCTGGTCGCATCGGCGCCGCTGGGTGACGCTACACAAGGGTCGCCGGGTAACTCGGGCATGTACACTGGCGCCGCCGCTCTGGCAAGTACCACTAACTTCCAGCAGTCGCAAGATACGCTATTCGCCCTGGCAGGGGATACCGGGGGCAAAGCGCTATTTGATAACAACGACCTTGACCACGGCATCGTACTGGCACAGCAAGCTATCTCCGATTACTACCTGCTTGGCTACTATGCGACGAACACGGCCAAGAATGGCCACTTCCGGCGCATCAAGGTCTCGCTTACGCAAGATGCATCAGCCAAGCTGGAATATCGCCAGGGCTACTACGCCGACAAGGAGTTCAGTAAGTTTACTTCCGTGGATAAGGAGCGCCAGCTTGAAGACGCGCTAATGCTCGAAGACCCAGTTACAGAGCTTTCGATTGCCATGGAGATCGATCACTTTCAACTCAATCGGGCAGAGTATTTTGTTCCCATTGTGGTTAAGATTCCAGGCCGCGAACTGGCACTGGCAAAGCGCGGTGGCGCTGAGCATACTCTTATTGATTTTGTGGGCGAGATCAAGGACCTTGTCGGCGGCACAACGGTTTCCAATGTTCGCGACAACGTGAACATCAAGCTTTCCGATGCAACCGCAGCTGAGCTGGCCAAGCGGCCCATTGAATACGACACCGGCTTCACCCTGTTGCCTGGCAAGTACATGATCAAGTTTCTGGCTCGCGACGATGAAACGGGGAGAATCGGGACTTATCAGACCACTTTCGTCATTCCGAACTTGAACAAGGAAGATAAGCGGGTTCCCATAAGTTCGGTTGTACTGAGCAGTCAGCGCGTGGATTTGAAGGACGCACTTTTTGATGCTGCCAAAGCAAAAGATAAGGAGAAAGAAGCATCCGTAAACCCGCTGGTGCAGGATGGGAAGAAGCTTGTCCCCAGCGTTACGCGAGTTTTCAGCACCGAGCGCGAGATATATGTCTACTTCCAGGCGTATAAGCCACAGACGACGGACGTGAAAACATCCCCCCAGCCGATCTTTGCGTTTGTCAGTCTTTATCTCGCAGGTAACAAAGTCTTCGAGACGCCGCCAGCGGCGGTTGAGCCCAATGCAACGAGCCGGCTTGGGACTACGCCGGTTAGTTTCAGCATAGGCGCGAACGGGCTGCCGCCAGGGCAATATGATTGCCAGGTAACAGTGCTCGATCCGTCAAGCGGGAAGGCGACTTTCTGGCGAGCACCGATTCTACTTGTGCCTTAGCAGCGCTGGACGCTTTCATCATTTTAATGGTGGCGGAGGGCAGGATCGAACTGCCGACCTACGGGTTATGAATCCGTCGCTCTAACCATCTGAGCTACCCCGCCGAGGGATGCACCTGAAAGGCGCGGACCCGTGAAGGCCCGTTGGGACGGGCGGACGGGAATCCGCGCAGACGACCCACTGTTGATGATACGGGGGTGTGGATTGGAGGTCAAACCGTGTCGATGCATCTTTCGGGGTGGGACAATGGGGCCGAGGGTGAGGGCCGCATGCCCACTGCTGTAAACTCGCCTGCATGAGCACGTTGCGATCGCCGGCGGTGATTCCGGCGCGGCTGAGTTCGACGCGGCTGAGCCGCAAGGTGCTGCGCGACATTGCCGGCCGGCCGATGGTGGAGTGGGTGTGGCGCGCGGCGTCGGCCAGCGGCCTGATGGACCCGGTGGTGGTGGCCACCGACTCTGACGAAGTGGCCGTCGGTTTGCCGCGAGCGCGGAATTCCGTTGTGATGACGTCGCCGGATTGCGCCAGCGGGTCGGACAGGGTTTGCGAAGTGGCGCGGCAGATCGATGCCGATATTTACGTCAACATCCAGGGCGACGAGCCGACACTGACGGCGGATTTTTTTCCGCCGCTGCTGGCGCTTTTTGAGCGGCCAGAGGTTGAGGTGGCTACGCTGGCTGTGCAGTGCCCGGCGGAAGAGATCGCCGACCCGAACGCGGTGAAGGTGGTGACTGCGCTGGACGGGCGCGCGCTCTATTTTTCGCGGGCGGCGATTCCGTTTGACCGCGACGGGGTGGGGTTTGCCGGCTATCGCAAGCACCTGGGGATCTATGCGTATCGCAAAGCGGCGCTGGAGCGGTTCGCCGCGCTGCCGCCTTCGTGGCTTGAACGGGTGGAGCGGCTGGAGCAGTTGCGGCTGCTGGAAAACGGGATTGGCATTTATGTGGCCGCTGCGCCGCGGGACACGATCGGCGTGGATACGGAAGAGGATCTGGTCAGGGCGGAGGCGGTGCTCGAGCGGGTCGCGATAGGCTCTAGACCAGGTTGTTGAGGTTTGAGGTTTCCCACCCAGTCCGCAAAATGCGCGGAATGGATGGGGCACCCGGCGTGTGTAATCTGTTTGCCAGAATCGGAATTGCGCGCAAGAACCGGATAGCATCCGGCGTCGAGATCGGCGACGATGGTTTTCATGAACAGCAACTCCAAGTCGCAAGATGGAGCTGAGCCGGCGGAGAGGCAGCGCTCGATCGCTGAACCGCGTGGAAGCAGGTTCTCGAGCGCGATCCACGGCTGCATCGTTCTTCTATGCGGTGACGACTACCGGCGTTTTCTGCCGGCCAGATTGCAGCAGCCGGCGGCCGCTGCGCAGCAATGTGCGCTTCTTTGGCTCGGCAGAGGCGGCGCGGGCGGCGGGGTTTCGTGCTTGCATGCGGTGCAAGCCGAGCGCTGCGACGCGGCAGACCTTTGGACAAGATTCGTGCGCATATTGAAGCGCGGGTTCGACCGGCCGATACACCTGGCGGAATTGGGGCGCGTGGCCGGGCTTAGTCCGTTCACGGTGCAGCGGCTCTTCAAAAAAGAACTGGGCGTGAGCCCGCTGCAATATCAGCGCGCGCTGCGGGCGGGGCGGCTGCGCAACGAGCTCAGGCAGGGAGGCTCCGTGACGAACGCAATCTATGAAGCAGGCTTCGGCTCGTCGAGCCGGGCGTATGAAGGCTCGGCCCTGGGCATGACGCCTGCGCGATTTGCGCAGGGCGGGCGCGGCGAGCAGATCAGCTTTACTACCGCCCGGACGCGCTTCGGCTGGCTGGTGGTGGGCGCGACGGCGCGCGGGCTTTGCTGGCTGGCGCTGGGGGCTACGTCTGCCGAGGCCGAGGCCAGCCTGCGAGACGAGTTTCCATTGGCTACGCTGCAAGCGCGATGCTGCATTGGCAACGATGGTGGATGCGGCGCTGGGCGTGGTTGTGCGGCGAGGGCTCTGCGGAGAAGGCTGCCGCACCGCAGGTGCCGCTCGATCTGCGCGGGACGGCATTTCAGCTTCGCGTGTGGCAGGCTCTGCGGGCCATTCCTCGCGGCGAGACGCGCAGCTATAGCCAGTTGGCGCGTGAGATGGGCGAACCCAAGGCCACGCGGGCGGTGGCTCGGGCCTGCGCTTTGAATCGCGTGGCGCTGGTGGTGCCTTGCCATCGAGTGGTCGGAGTGAGTGGGTCGCTTACCGGGTATCGCTGGGGCGTGGAGCGCAAACGGCAACTGCTTGAGGCAGAGAGCCAGAGGCGCTAACTCCTCTTATCTCCGACGGCAAGCAGAGTTTGGAACTGGGGAGTCTCGGGCTCTTTGTGGACTACAGAAGTCTGCACATGCGCGAAGCCTGCCTTTTCAAGCATGGCTTCCAAATCCGATTCGCTGAATCCCAGCCACTCGTCTGCATATAACTCGCGGGCTTCCTCGAAGCGGTGCTTGACCAGGTCAAGGATCACGATGCGGCCTCCAGCCTTGAGAATGCGCCAGGCTTCGTGGAGGGCGCGCTCGGGGTGCAACGCGTGATGAAGGGACTGCGAAAAGAAAACAAGGTCGACGTGAGCGTCACGGATGGGAACTTCTTCCATATCACCAAGGCGGTACTCGACATTTTTAACACCGTGGCGCAGAGCCTGCTCGCGCGCAACCTCAATCATCTTCGCGGAAGTATCAACCGCGATCACTTTTTTTGCGCGCTGGGCAAGCAGCAGGGAGAAGGCCCCTTCGCCGGCGCCAAGATCGGCGATCACCATCGGTGGCATGAGGCGGAGCAGGGCTTCGGCAACGCCCTTCCATGATTTGCCAGGAACATAGTCTTTGCCCAGGCGGCCGGCTACGCTGTCAAAGAAGCTGCGCATCTTGTCCTGGCGCTTCTTTACGACTCGACGCATCGCCGCACGATCTTGTGCCGATTCAGGAATCTCTTGCTGCGCCTCGGTAAGCAGCCCGGCCAGAATGCCGTCGGTAACGCTTAGCCGGTAGAGACTGCTCTTGCCGGTACGGCGATCTTCAACCAAGCCAGCCTGTTTCAATTGAGACAAGTGAGTAGAGATGGTGCTCTGGCCCATGACCAGGATCTCCTGCAACTCGGCGACGGAGAGTTCCTCGCCGCGCAGGAGCAGCAAAATGCGGAGCCGGTTGGGGTCGGCGACGGTTCGGAGAGTTTTTATGATTGACTGCATGGGCGATTTTCTGATACATATCAACATATCACGATTTGACGATACAAGGAGAATCTGAATGGCGACGCCAACACTCGAAATCACGGATCTGGAATACAAAGTAGCCGATATGGCTCTGGCCGACTGGGGCCGCAAGGAAATAACCATCGCCGAGCACGAGATGCCGGGTTTGATGTCGATTCGAAACAAGTATGCCGCGGGAAAGCCGCTGGCGGGCGTGCGCATTACTGGTTCGCTGCACATGACAATTCAGACCGCGGTGCTGATTGAGACTTTGGTGAGCCTGGGTGCCGAAGTTCGTTGGGCGAGCTGCAACATCTTTTCGACGCAGGATCATGCGGCGGCGGCGATTGCGGCGACCAAGGTTCCGGTGTTTGCGTGGAAGGGTGAGTCGCTTGAAGAGTATTGGTGGTGCACTTACCAGGCGCTGAATCACAAGGGCGGCAAGGGGCCGGAGTTAGTGGTGGATGATGGCGGCGATGTGACCCTGCTGATTCATAAAGGCTATGAGCTGGAAGAGGGCGATAAGTGGGTGGATAGTGCTTCAGGGAGCCACGAAGAAAAGGTGATCAAGGATCTGCTGAAGAAGATTTACGCGGAAGATCCGCAACACTGGCACAGGGTTGTGAAGGATTGGCGCGGAGTTTCTGAAGAGACAACGACGGGCGTGCATCGACTTTACAAGATGCTGGAGCAGGGTAAGCTGCTGGTGCCGGCGATTAATGTGAATGACTCGGTGACCAAGTCGAAATTCGATAATTTGTATGGCTGCCGCGAATCGCTGGCCGACGGGATCAAGCGGGCCACCGATGTGATGGTTGCGGGCAAGGTAGCTGTGATCTGCGGCTACGGCGACGTGGGCAAGGGCTGCGCTCACTCGCTTCGCGGCATGGGCGCACGGTGCATCGTGACCGAGGTTGACCCAATCAACGCTCTGCAGGCGGCGATGGAAGGCTTCGAGGTGACCACGGTTGAAGACACGCTCGGACGCGGCGACATCTACGTGACCACAACGGGCAACGTGGACATCATTACGCTTGAGCACATGAAGAAAATGAAGGATCAGGCGATCGTCTGCAACATCGGACATTTCGACAACGAGATCCAGATGGACCGCCTGAACGAAGCGAAGGGCGTGACCAAGCTGAACATCAAACCGCAGGTGGATTTCTATACTTTTCCCGCCGGACCGGACCAAACTGCCCACGGCATCTTTGTGCTGGCGGAGGGACGGCTGGTAAATCTTGGTTGCGCGACGGGGCATCCCAGCTTTGTGATGAGTAATAGCTTCGCCAACCAGACGCTGGCGCAACTCGACCTGTGGGAGAAAAAGGACAGCTACAAAATCGGCGTGTACGTGCTGCCGAAAAAACTGGACGAAGAAGTGGCGCGACTGCATTTAGACAAGATCGGCGTGAAGTTGACTACGCTTACGCCGAAACAGGCAGACTATCTGGGTGTGCCAGTGGAAGGGCCATACAAGGCGGAGAACTACCGGTACTAAGAACAGTTACCAGTGATCGGGCTGGTTTGGCACTCGCGTTTTTCTAAACCTGAGGCTGTTTTTTGTTGGGAAAACGGGCGCAAGAATTGGGCGCACGGCATTATGCTTCTAGGGCAGCTTCTCTTTTGGAGGCTGCCCTTTTTGCGTCTGCCATCGAGCGGAGGCGCTTAACATCTGAAGACTATGTCTGGAGAATCGACTAGCCATGTTCGTTCCTATCACTCAGCTATCGCCCTATACCAGTCTCTTCAGTTCGATTATCGGCATGCCCGCGATGATTGCGGCTGGTATCAATCGTGGAAGGCGCGGCAGGAGGCACGGCAAGCGCGGGAGGGCGCGCTGTACAGCCTGAATTGCCTGGAGTTTGTAGTGGACGATGGAACCTGCATCAATATGGTGCTGCTGGAGACCCTGCACACATTGCCGAAGCCGGGGGACATCGTCTTGCTTCCCGGCGATGGCGGGGGCATTGGGAGAGAGCATGCTTCCGGGGGCTTATCGGGTCGATAAGATTGAGCATATCTATACTAGGCCGGATCGGAAGACGAAGCGGCCACGAGAGGCGCGGTTGACGAAGCCGTCACTCAGGTCAGTTTGGTAAGTTAGTCCGCGCTTTCAAGATTCAATTTCACTCTCTTGGCGGTTATGCAGTTATGGCTGTATATTTGCGTGCATCTCAATAACTGTCCAAAGGAAATGACATGAGCATCGAGAAGTTAAAAGAATCGATTGAGCGTTACAACGGCCTCTACATCGCATCCTCTGTCCTGATGATCGTGGTGGGAGTGACAGCAATTCTTATGCCTCTGGCTGCTGGCATCGGCATATCAATCTTCGTCAGCTGGCTGATCTTGCTCCTAGGATTCGCGCATCTTGCTTATGCCTTTGCGGCGCGAACCACGGGCGGTGTGGTGTGGCGCGTGCTGCTGGGAATT
>CAVVXR010000034.1:0-63050 GCA_963752215.1 uncultured Acidobacteriaceae bacterium
CTTGTCGTGGTCTAGGATCCGGTTCATGGTTGCACGCCCTGCCATCAGCAAACCTTGGCTTGCGTCTCAGCAACGATGAAACGCGCATAGCAGTGGGTTTGCGACTTGGCGCATCGTTGGTTTTAGAGCATTCTTGTGTTTGTGGATCCAAGGTTGAAAGTGACGGTCATCACGGCCTTGCTTGTCGCAAAAGCTCTGGCCGTCATCTTCGACACTCTTTGGCCAATGACGTAATTGCTCGAGCATTGCGCAGTGCAAATACCCCAACTATTCTAGAACCTACGGGTATGCTGAGAGGAGACGGAAAGCGTCCAGATGGGGTGACAATGATACCTTGGTCTAGAGGCAAAGCTTTGGTGTGGGACTTTACTTGCCCCGATACCCTGGCCCCGTCGCATGTTCGCCAAACTTCATTGGCGGCGGGGTCAGCTGCTATCGCGGCTGAGAGTAAGAAGCGCACCAAGTACGCCGAACTTTCCGTGGCGAATTCTTTCGTGCCCTTCGCCATCGAGACTCTTGGAGTGTGGGGAAACGATGCGTTCTCTTTATCTTCAGAGATCGGCAGTCGCATCGCTGCTATCACTGGCGAACCGCGGTCGACAGCATTCTTCCGACAACGACTTGACATTGCAGTCCAGAGGGGCAATGCTGCGGCGATTCTAGGAACTTTGCCGTCCAATGCCTCTACCAACTGCTGAGTGCTGACGCCGTCCAGATCGGCGGCGACAAAGCCGGTGTTGGCACCGACGCAGTGGATGAACCGCCGGTCCTGGCCCCGCACGTTCACAATCAACGTTTGGCTCGTCGCGAGCCGCGGGATCGATCTTGAGAGCTGTCGTATCGACCTTGTGGGCCCTCGAGCGTCTCGGTCGCGAACCGGCCGAAGATGTCGTCGCCGACGCGGGCACAGATCGTGGCGGTGACGCCCAGCCGCGCGAGGTCGACGGCCGTGTTGGCTGCGCCGCCGCCGATGTTCAGGACCAGCTCGTCGACAGCGACCAGCTCGCCGGCACGCGGCAGGTGATCCAGCGGCGGGCAAAGATGATCGGCCACCACCAGGCCCGCGCAAACGACCGGAGCGGTCGACGTCAGCGAGCGGCATCAGCACGGCGGCGGTTCCCATGCGGTCAACAGACATCCCGGGCGATGTCACATCCCGGCAAGGTGCCCGGACGATCAGTCGTTCGAGTCCGACGTACGACGGATTGTCGATCGACGCGACGACCTCGTCGCCACGAAGCCGTACGCCGACGGTCTCGGGATCGTCGGTCGGCCGCTTGCCGATCGAGCTCCTCGATTTCGGCGACGGTGAGGACCTCGCGTTCGATCAGGGCCTCGGTCAGGCGTTCGAGCTCGTCGCGATGCTCTTCGAGGAGGCGGTACGCCCGGTCGTCGGCCTCGCGGAGGATGCGGCCGACCTCTTCGTCGATGAACTGGGCGGTGTGCTCGGAATGGTCGCGGGTCTCGCTCATCTCGCGGCCGAGGAACGGGTGTTCCTCGGAGTCGCGGAAGAAGACCGGGCCGACGCGCTCGCTCATGCCGCACTGGGTGACCATGACCCGGGCCAGCCGGGTCGCCCGCTTGAGGTCGTCGGCGACGCCGGCGCGACAGGTCGTCGAAGACCAGCCGCTCGGCGGCCCGGCCGCCCATGATACACGGCGAGCATCGCCTTGATGTCGCGGCCGTAGTAGCTGATGCGATCTTCGGTCGGGCAGGTCTGGGTCACGCCCAGGGCCCGGCCGCGGGGGATGATCGTCACCTTGTGGACCGGGTCGGCCAGGGGGATGTACCAGGCGACCAGGGCGTGCCCGACCTCGTGGTAGGCCGTGGCCCGCTTTTCCTTCTCGGTGATGACCTCTTCGCGCTTGGCCCCCATGATGATCTTGTCGCGGGCGGCGTCGAAGTCGGCCATGTCGAGCGCGGCCTTGTCTTCGCGCGTGGCCAGCAGGGCCGCCTCGTTCACCAGGTTCGCCAGATCGGCGCCGCTCATGCCGACGGTGCCGCGGGCGATCGACGTCGAGGTCGACGTCGGCGGCCAGCGGCGATGTTGCGGGTGTGGACCTTGAGGATCTCGAGCCGGCCCTTCTTGGTCGGCCGGTCGACGGTGACGTGGCGATCGAACCGGCCGGGACGCAGCAGGGCCGGGTCGAGCACGTCGGGCCGGTTGGTCGCCGCCAGCACGATCACGCTCTCGCTGGGCGAGAAGCCGTCCATCTCGGTCAGGATCTGGTTGAGCGTCTGCTCGCGCTCGTCGTGGCCGCCGCCCAGGCCCGCCCCGCGGACCCGGCCGACGGCGTCGATCTCGTCGATGAAGAGGATGCAGGGGCTGTTTTCCTTGGCCGTCTTGAACATGTCGCGGACGCGGCTGGCACCGACGCCGACGAACATCTGGATGAACTCGGAGCCCGAGATCGAGAAAAACGGCACGCCCGCCTCGCCGGCGACGGCGCGGGCCAGCAGCGTCTTGCCCGTCCCCGGCGGGCCGTTCAGGAGCACCCCCTTGGGAATCCGGCCGCCCAGCCGCTGAAACTTCTCGGGGTTCTTGAGGAACTCGACGATCTCCTGCAGCTCGGACTTGGCGTTCTCCAGGCCGGCGACTTCGTCGAACGTGGTTCGCTGCTTCGACTTATCGTGCCGCTTCGCCGGGCTCTTGACAAAGCTCCCCAGGATGCCGCCGTCAAACTGGTCGCGGGCCCGCCGCATCATCAGGTAGAAGAACGACGAGGACCACGAACGTCGGCAACAGGAACAAGATCCAGGCCAGGCTGTTGGCCGAGTTGGCCGGGATGGGGTCGATCTTGACCAGCTCGGCGTCGCTCTTCTCCTCGGTCGCCTTCTTGCCGCCGGCGACTTGTTCGTCGTCGCTTCTTCTCGGCGCAGCTTTCTTCTCGTCGATGCTGGATCAGCTTCTGAACGATCGGTCGATCGACGGCTCGGGCGGAGCATACGTGATGAACTTCTGTGACGTGACCGATCGTCTGCGTCGCCGGGTTCTTGATACGGTGCTTCTTGCGCAGCTCGCCGCGAATCTCCGTCGCCCTGGATGAGATGCTCTTGATATTGTCGGCCTGGACCTGCTCGTAAAACCAAGGATAGTAAAGGACCTGGACCTCGTGTCTTGGGCACGAACTGCCAGAAGATCAGGGCGAAACCCCCGAGCAAGAGCAACCAGAGCCAAGGGGGCGTCGGCGACCCGCCGGAACCGTTCGGCTTCCGCCCGCTGTTCGTCGGGGGCCTGCGCGGAGTTTCTTGTTGCGGCGGTCGATTCTCCATGCGTCCTCACTCAGTTCCCGGGCGACAGATTACGCGCGTGGTCCCAAAACCCGACGCGGCACGGCACTCGCCACCGGACGAGCGCCGCAACAAGAATTGTAACCGAGAATTTGCCAAAAGTTGAGGGGGATGTCTCCGACCGCATCGCGCACGCTTATTCCGATGTCGAGACGATCTTTGCCTGAGTGCATGATAGGTGCAGCCGGCCGGTCGTTCAAGTCGAAAGCCGTGAGCGAGCGTGTCGTTCAGTGAGTGACGCCGCCGGATGGATCGACTCGAGCCACTTCTCGCAATCCATGGCGGCCGCGCAGCCCGATCCCGCCGCGGTGATGGCCTGGCGATAGTGGGTGTCGACCACGTCGCCGCAGCGCGAAGACGCCCTCGACGTTGGTCGCGGTGCCATAGTTGGGCAGGCGTGTCGATCAAGCCCGGCGGCGCCTCGACCCCCTTCCAGGCCAGCGCGGTTCGGTTGAGCAGATAGCCTTCGGGCGTCGTGGCGAGTTGACCGTTGAAAATGGCCGTATTGGGAACGTGGCCGATCGCCAGGAACAGGCCATCGATCTTCAGGTCTCGCGTCGAGTCGTCCATGGTGGACTGCAGCTTGACGCCGGTCAGCACCTGGTGCCGCACCTTGTTTCTCGCCGAGAACTTCGGCGACGACCGAGTTCCAGGCGTAGGCGACCTTGGGGTTCTTGGCGCGCGCGGTCTTGCATGATCTTGGACGCCCGCAACGTGTCGCGGCGGTGGATCAGGGTGACCTTGGTGGCGAACCTGGTCAGGAACGTCGCCTCCTCGATGGCCGAATCGCCGCCGCCGACGACGGCGATTTCTTTTCCCTTGTAGAAATGGCCGTCGCAGGTGGCGCAGGTGCTGACGCCGTTGCCCCGGTACGGGCCTTCGATACCGAGCCAGCGGGCCGAGGCGCCGGTGGCCACGATCAGGGCGTCGCTCGTATATTCGCGAATCGTTCCGCTCGAGGATCGCCGCTGGGATCGTCGGTCGTCTTGACGCGAAACGGCCGCCGCGACAGGTCGGCTTCGAACACGGTTTCCCATTTGCAATCGGCCCCGAATCGCTGGGCCTGCTTGCGCATCAGATCCATCAGGTCCGGACCCATGATGCCCTCGGGAAAGCCGGGGAAATTGTCGACGGCCGTGGTCAGGGTCAACTGGCCCCCCGGCTCCTTGCCCTCGAATACCAGCGGCGCGAGGTTGGCCCGCGCGGCATAGAGCGCCGCCGTCAATCCGGCCGAACCCGAACCGATGATGATCAACTGTTGAATGTGCTTGCGACATCATACCCTCATGAAGCCTCGTCCGCCGGTTGCCCGACGCCGGTGCCTTGACTCGACGCACGCCAAGCCGTCGCTCGCCACTCGACAGCCGGACTTCGATCCATGATGGCATTATATCGAGCCAAGTCGAGTAGTGACCGCCCGGCCCCGTCGGAATTTACGGGCGCGAGTCTCAGCGGCCACTCGCAGGACGCCGAGGCATCAAATTCGCGGCTGATCTCGTCCTGAACGGCAACCACGTCGCGGAATCGTCAAAAATGGCCCAATTTCCGCCTGCATCGCCCAATCGCGCAGACGTGAGCTAGGCTCTTGTTAAGCCCCTCTTCCCGGAACGAGCGAGACGTACTGGTCGATGAAGTGATCCCTGGGCTGGAAGTGCACCTGGACGTTTTGTATAGGAAGATCGACATGCTGGTGCTGACCCGGAAGCTCATGGAAAAACTTTTCATTGGTGACGATATCTGCGTCACGGTCGTCCGGCTCGAGGGGGGTCAAGTACGGCTGGGAATCGACGCTCCTCGCGACGTGACGGTCGTGCGGGCCGAGCTGGTTCCAGACAGGCCGTCGCCCGGCTTCGATCCGACCATCGATCGCATCCGCACCCGCAGCCCGCAACGGCCCGAAGTCAGGTACTCACCATCCGAGGCTCGTGGAAACGATATCCGACGCCGCGGACGGTTTCGATGAGCTCGCCGGCATCGCCTAGCTTCTTTCCGGAGACTCTTGATAAGCAATACGCTGTTCTGTCTAGCCTCAACCGTTACAGTGCTCTCGACCCGCCGGCTCACCCGAGGAAGCCCAGGTTCGACGTGGCGAACCGGCCGATGTTGGGCAGCACGGTGGGCAGGTTCGTGGCGCTGACGCCGAACCAGCTGGCGAGGGTCGCCGCGTACTGGTCCACGCTCGTCGTGGGCATCCAGCGGCCGCGGCCGGTGTCGTCGGGGCCGCCGATGACCAGGTTCGGCACCGTGCCGTAGATGTTGCCGCCCTTGACCGCCCCGCCCATGATCAGGTGGTGGCTGCCCCAGCCGTGGTCGGAGCCGTCGCCGTTCGTGTTGAAGGTGCGGCTGAAGTCGGAGGCGGTGAAGGTCGTGACCTGGTTGGCGACGCCCAGCTCCACCGTGGCGCTGTTGAAGGCGTTGAGCCCCTGGCTCAGCTGCTGCAGCAGGGCGGCGTGGGCCGGCAGCTCGCCGGCGTGCAGGTCCCAGCCGCCGAGGCTCGCGAAGAAGATCTGGCTGGACCCGAATCTATGAGGGCGCACTCAGTACGTTTCCGTGGGGCGCATATTTAAAGGGTTTCGATCTCGGAGGCCTGTGGAAGGATAAGTTCGACGAATCAATTCAACATGCCCTGGCCGCGAGAGATAGAAGGGAGATTCCTGAAGGAAGTTGGGGCACTTGGTGGGGACAAGTAAGCTACGGGACTGCCTACCTGCAGCGCCGGGTTGCAATGCCTAAGCAATCTTTATGTACGTCTATTCATCATGCTCCATATGCTGTCGGCGTGGCGAACTTCGGGAGCTGCTCAAAAGGGCTTTTACGATTTGGCCCTAGTGGTAATGGTGGTTGTAGTCTACTTCGTTCAGCATATTGTCAGGAACGTCCAACGAGTTGAAGCGCCAGTGGCGTCAAATGAGCCCCGAGCAGCGGCGCAATTTCATGCACAGAGCACCGCCGCCGCCGAACCGCCCGAGAGGCCGATGATGTCGCCGTCTGACGACGCTTTGTAGTCACTGCAATCTCTTGCCACGGAGTAGCTTCAAAGTCGTCTGCGGCCTCTAAGCCCAACACAAGGGCGAACAGAAATGCGTGGCACCCGTACAATGTTCGACATTGCCGTGAACCTCGACGCGCCACCTTCATCGGCGTCGATGCCGAGCAATCCGCCATGGAGGTGTTCTGTCGTTTCTTCGTTCAGACTACGTATTGCTATCCGAGGTCCAGCGCGGTCTTCTGCTCTGGATTCGTCAGGTATTTTTCGATCAGCGGAGCGATGATCACTTCATTTGAGCCCGATTATTAAAATCAGCAAAAGTCTTCTTTTGCCAACCTACTTCATTGTTCTGGCGAATTCGTGAGTACGCGCTTTCGTGTTCGAAGTAGTAGCGGTTTTCAGACATACGCTAATTGCAAACGTATCCAAATGTTTGGTCAACAAGGAAATGGAGGGGATGCACCGGCTCGCCACAAAAGCATTTTAACCCCATTTTGTGTATCAAAGAACGCCGCTTAGTGACCGCGCCAACTCTATTCAAGAAGTGCCAACTTAGCCTATTTATCTGACCGACTTCTTCATTGAATCCGGAGGAAGGCTATAGATGACTTTGCCAAGTTCATTCAAGAAGCTGAGCTTTGTGTTGCCATTAGCCTCAACCTTTAACTCGATTCAGCCCACTCCCCTTTCGCGTCCATCATCTTAATGACCGTCGACTTGTCGTAATCTTTTCCTATGCGGAGGCGTTCGGTCATCAGTTGCCCCTGTTCCCGTAATACACCGTAGGCTGAATCCTGGGCCTCTTTAGTAGGAAGCTTGGAAATCTCTTTATGTTTATTTATCAAATCATTTAGGGGCATATTTTGATCGTTCATCTTCAATCCGGCAAAGTAACTTTCATCGGCTTCTTCTTCATGGATGAACTGAATGGTTTGATCCCCGCGAAACTTATCGAATGTTCGTCGGCCCGCCTTGGCCTTTGCCAATATTCTCCATCAAAAACTAAACCTCCGACTTCATCTCCCTTTCACTGAAGAACATCAGACCTGGAGGTCTTTTTCCTATTCGCTCGTCATAAGTTTATGCCATCCATAGTGCCGGGATGCTGGCGCGTTTTATTTGAAATGACCATTCTCAGCTTCCCATCTGGTTCAATGACGTTGATTCTCTCAACATCAATCTCATCAAATTTTTTGGAGTTAGAAGCTCTAAAGATCAATCCCAAGAGCACGGCGCAAACAAGCGTCAGTACGCCCGCATAGATTTCAAAAACCGAAGGTCTTTCTCTATTTTATTCATAGATTATTAATAACAACAGCCTGCGAATCAGTCAGCAATCATTTGAAAAGCGGCCAGCTGAATTTAATGCGAAATAGCAATAACGGCCGTTGTCGCTGCAACCTCGTTCAGTTGCGTATTGTTCAAGCATGGTCAGGCCTTGTTCTGAGAGCGATTCGGCGGTCTGTGGATTGGACGGGATCACGGCTGTCTTTAGAATAACGGAGTTGGCGTTGATGGAGATCGAGCCGGGAGGGCGCGATGAAGAGTCATACGGAATATCTGGTTTTTCAAACGGCAAAACGGCGGGAGATGGTGCACATTACCGACCAGGTTGAGGAAATTGTGCGACGCAGCGGGGTTAAAGACGGATTGTGCTTCGTGTCGCCGATGCACATAACAGCGGCGGTCTATGTAAACGATCACGAGAGCGGATTGATTGAGGATATCGGCAAGTGGCTGGAGGAGCTGGCGCCGGCGCGACCGGATTATAAGCACCATCAGACAGGCGAGGACAACGGAGACGCGCATTTGAAAGCCTTGCTGCTGCATCACGAGACAACGCTGCCTGTGACCAACGGCAAGTTGGATCTGGGAACATGGCAACGAGTGTTCTATGCCGAGTTCGACGGCCAGCGCCGGAAGCGTGTGATTGTGAAGGTGCTTGGCGTGGAATAGCGCACGGTTGTACGCGCCTTCATCGCGGTCAGCCTATCCGGCGACGGTAAGCTCTTCTTCCAGCTGTTGCTTCTGGTAGAGGCTGGCATAGTAGCCATCGAGCATGAGCAGTTCATCGTGACGGCCTAATTCAACGATTCTTCCGTGGTCGAGCACCGCAATCTGGTCGGCATCACGCACGGTGGAGACGCGGTGCGAGATGAGGATGGTCGTTGAGCCGGAGGTGTAGCCGCCCGCCCCGCGAATCCCATTCAGGATGCGCTCTTCCGTGTAGGTGTCCACGCTCGACAATGCATCATCGAGGATCAGAATCGCCGGCCGGCGCAGCAGCGCCCGCGCGATTGCCGCGCGTTGCTTTTGTCCGCCGCTCAGCGTTACGCCACGCTCGCCCACCATGGTCTCCAAACCCTGCGGAAACTCTTCGAACTCCTGACGGATGTGCGCGGCTTCGGTGGCTTGAGTCACTTCGTCCGCTGAGGCGTTGGGCGCGCCAAAGGTCAGATTTTCGCGGATGGTCTCACTGAACAGAAATGTCTCCTGCGGCACCATGCCGATGTTTCTGCGCAGCACAGCCAGCGGATAGTCGCGCACCGGGCGGCCGTCAATGAGCAGGGAACCGTCGGGCGCTTCAAAGAGCCGCGAGAGCAGGTTGACCAGCGTCGTCTTGCCTGAGCCTGTGGGCCCGACAATGGCCAGGCTCGAACCGGCCGGAACGTGCAGCGAAATGTCGTGCAGCACCGGCGTTTCGCCGTAGCTGAAGTTCAAGTGGCGGAACTCGATGTCTCCGCGCAGCGTGGTGTCCGCGGGAATCGCCGGATCGGCTGTGCTGTCGTCGATGGCCGGTTCGGCCTTGAGCAACTCATCGATGCGCATGCACCGAAGCGGTGCCGCGCTGGAACAGGTTGATCACCCAGCCCACGGCGATGATGGGCCAGATGAGCATGATCATGTAAGTGTTGAAGGCGACGAAAGTCGCCCACCGAGATGCGATGCGCGAGCACCAGGTGGCCGCCCGCCAAGCAGCGTGATCACCATGGACACGCCGAGGATGAATTCCAGCGTGGGCCACAGCATGCCCATGAGTTGCACCAGGCGCAGTGCGCGGGCAATGTACTCGCGATTGAGCCTTTCGAAGAGGCCGATCTGCGATTCCTCGCGCGCGAAGGCCCGAATCAGGCGCGCGCCGGAGTAGTTCTCCTGCGCCTGCGCGGAGATGTCGGAGAAGCTGGCCTGGATGCGCTCGAAGCGGTCGTGAATGCGGTTGCCGAAGTACTGCACCAGGATGCTGGCGATGGGCATGGGCGCCAGCGCCACCAGAGTTAGAAACGGGCTGATGCGCAGCACAAAATACAACGCGCCCACGGTGAAGAAGACGGTGTTGGCGCTGTACATCAGGGCCGGACCGAGCAGCTTGCGCACCGCGTTCAGGTCGTTGGTCATGCGCGCCATGATGTCGCCGGTGCGGTATTTCTGATAGAAGCCCGAGTCCTGCTTTTCCAGGTGAATGAAAAGGTCGTTGCGAAGGTCGAATTCGATTTCGCGCGAGATGCCGATGAGAATCCAGCGCTGCGCGTAGAGAAAGATGCCTTTGACCAGCCGCGATTCCCACCAGCAGTCCGGCGAAGATCAGAATCCCGTTGCGCGTGATCCCGTGGCTCATCCCGTCGATGGCTTTTTCCAGCACCTGAGGAAAGAACACCCAGACCGCGTTGGTGGCAATGCATGCGAGAGTGCCCCACACGTATCCCCAGCGGTAGCGGCGCATGTAAACGAAGAGGGGGCGCAGATCGCGAAGCATGACTTAATTGTACGGGGCGGGGCGAGGTGGACTCTCGGTGGTGTGTGGCACGACAAGAACCTTAAATCGATCAAGCTGATTTCTGTTTCCTGTCGATAGCACCAGGTGCTATACTTGGGCATGGCAAGTCCGGCTGGAAGAGAACGAATCTTCAAAACAGCCTGGTTCGAGAAGAGAGCGCATAAGGCGCACATCCAGGATGAGGAACTTTGTCGGGCAATCCGGCAAGTGATGCTGGGGCAGGCCGACGATTTAGGCGGTGGAGTATTCAAGAAACGCTTGGGCAAGAATCTGTACCGCTCGATTGTTGTAGCTAGAGGTCGCCAGTTTTGGGTTTTCGCCTATCTCTTCGCGAAGAAGGATAGGGCTAACATCGATGATGGGGAGTTGGCGGATTTCCGTGCTTTGGCCGGCCTCTATGCTCAAAAGACCGACGCCGATATCGCAAGGGAATTGCAACTCGAAGTGCTTGTGGAGATATGCCATGACAATAAATCGCAAATTCAAGAGTGACGCTTATGAAGCGATACATAGCAACGTTGCCGGTATGTATCGAGCTGGTACGATCGGCAAGGCGACGATGCGGCGATTTGACGAGTCTTGCCTCTCAGTACCCGTCGCGCTGGAACCCCGCCGGATCAAGCAGATTCGCGAGAGTCAGAAGGTGAGCCAGCCGGTCTTTGCCCGCTATCTCAATACCAGCGAATCTACCGTGGAGAAGTGGGAGACTGGCGTCAAGCGGCCCAGCGGCATGGCGCTCAAGTTACTGGACATCGTGCAAAAACACGGGCTGAAGGTGCTTGCCTGATTTGCGAACCCCGAATACGGGTAACAAGACCGGGAACTCTCGGATTTGCGACCTTTCATATGCTCGAACTCAATATGAAAGGCTTCTGTGAATAGTCTCGAACAGTTACTCGAATTTATCTCCCGGTTAGAGGATGAGAAGATCCAGTTCGACCTTAAATGTGTTCGAGACGCCATTATGGTGTCCTTTCGAAGCCCAAGACCTATTATGAGATCGAATTCTTTGCAGACGGTCATATTGAGGTCCAGACCTTCGGTCCAGCGAGTGAGGTCCTCAGGCTTACACTTCAGGAAGTCACTGACTATGTGGTCCGCGATGTGAATGGATGAGTTTCTCAAGGGGCGAAAGAGGGCGAAGCCCTGATGGCTTCGCCCATATTGTGGTGCCGAGGTTACTTCGCGATCGGCACGCGTAGATCTCCGCCGGTCATTTGCTTTGGCTCTTCAAGCTTCAGCAGGGCCAGCAGCGTGGGTGAAATGTCGCGCAGCGAGCCGTCGTTGCGGACCCGGTAAAGCGGACCATCCTCGGCAACGTAGATGAATGGCACGGGGTTCGTTGTGTGCGCGGTGTGCGGGCCGCCGGTGATGGGGTCGACCATCTGCTCGGCGTTGCCGTGGTCGGCGGTGATGAGCCATGCGCCGTTTTTCTCTTTGATGGCCTTGTAAATGCGGCCCAATTGCGCGTCGATGGCCTCGCAGGCCTTGATGGTTGGTTCCAACTGGCCGGAGTGGCCAACCATGTCGGCATTGGCAAAGTTCGAAACAATCACGTCGAAAGCTGTGTCGTTGACCGCCTTGATGATCGTATCGGCGATGCCTTCGGCGCGCATCTCCGGCGCTAAGTCATAAGTGGCGACCTTGAGCGATGGAATCAATGTGCGATCTTCGCCGGGAAATGGCGTCTCGATACCGCCGTTGAAAAAGTAAGTCACGTGCGCAAACTTTTCCGTCTCGGCAACGCGCAGATTTCGGAGTTGATGCCGGGCGAGCACGTCTGCAAGGATGTTATCGAGCGACTCCGGAGGAGTGACGAGCGGTAACTCGAATTTCTTGTCGTACTGCGTCATGCAGGTATAAAGCAGATTCTTCGGAATCGCTGAACGCGGAATGGTCTCATCGAGCGACTCCCAGCCATCCAGGTCGCGCCCGCCATGCTTGTTCAATCCGCTTTCGCGAGCCAGCACGCGGGTAATCTGGCGTGCGCGGTCGGCGCGGAAATTGAAGTTGATGCAGACATCCTCATCTCGGATCTGGCCGACGGGCTTGCCGGCTGCATCGACCACGACAAAGGGGATGAGGAACTCGTCGGTGATGCCGTTGTTGTAATTCTCCTTGATGCGGGCTACGGGATTCGGATACGCGCCGCCTTCGGCCCGTCCGTTGACCATCGCGTCGAAGGCCTTCAGTTCGCGCTCCCAGCGCTTGTCGCGGTCCATGGCGAAGTAGCGGCCGTTGATGGATGCGATCTTGCCCACCCCGTACTCGCGCATCTTCTGCTCGAGCTGCGCAATGAAGCCCGCGCCCGAGTTGGGACCGGTGTCGCGGCCATCCATAAATGCGTGGACAAAAACGCGCTCCAGGCCGAATTCGCGCGCCGTGCGAAGCAGTGCGTAGAGATGCTCCTGGTGAGAGTGAACCCCGCCGTCGGAAACCAGGCCGAAGAGATGGAGCTGCCGCCCGCCCTCCTGTGCGCGCTGCATGGCTTTCACGATGGATGCGTTCTTCCTGAACTCATCGGCCGCGATCAAGGCGTCGATGCGCGTGATGTCCATCTGCACAACGCGGCCTGCGCCAATATTCAAGTGACCGACTTCGCTGTTGCCCATTTGACCGTCAGGCAGACCTACGAAATGCTCCGACGCGCGAATCAGCGAATTGGGAAACTCGCGAAGCAGTTTGTCGTAGGTGGGCTTTTTGGCCAGCGCAATAGCATTGTTGGCGGTTTGGGGGCTGTAGCCCCATCCGTCGAGGATGGTCAGGACGAGAGGGCGTTTGGACACGGCGGATTCCTTGAGCGGTGGACAAGCAGAACTGATGCGTGCATTATGGTGGCGGAGTCAGTCTGGGCGTCCGGCTCTCCCCGCCGCGGACAAGACGAGACGTGGGGCACCCATGTTTGGCTGAGAGCCGCCGAAACCCTAGCCGTTGTAATTGAGCGCTTCCAGCCCGAGGTAAACTGCGCCGGAGCCCAGTTCCTCTTCAATGCGGAGCAACTGGTTGTACTTGGCGATGCGGTCGGTGCGGCTCACTGACCCAGTTTTGATCTGGCCTACGCCGGTGGCGACGGCCAGGTCGGCGATGAACGTATCCTCGGTTTCGCCGGATCGGTGGGAGATGACCGAGGTGTAACCGTAGCGCGCGCCAAGTTCGATGGCTTCAAGAGTCTCGGTGACGGTACCGATCTGGTTGACCTTGATCAGAATGGAGTTGCCCACACCCTCATCAATGCCGCGCTGCACGCGCTTGACGTTGGTCACAAACAGATCGTCGCCGACCAACTGAATGCGGCCGCCAAGTTTTTCAGTAAGCAAACGCCATCCCGCCCAGTCGTCCTCGGCCAGACCGTCTTCGAGGGAAACGATGGGATACTGGCGGGCCCAATTGTCATAGAAGGCGACCATCTCTTCACTCGAAAGCTCGCGCTTGTCGCTCTTCTTGAAGACGTATTTTTTCTTTTCCTTGTCGTAAAACTCACTCGAAGCAGGATCGAGCGCAATGGCAATCTGTTCACCGGGCTTGTATCCGGCCAGCTCGATGGCTTCGAGAATCAGCTCAACTGCCTCGTCGTTGGATTTCAGCGAGGGAGCGAATCCGCCTTCATCTCCGACAGCGGTGTTGTAGCCCTTCTTCTTCAGCACACCCTTGAGGGTATGAAAGGTCTCCGTGGCCCAGCGCAGCGCATCCGAAAAGCGCTCAGCGCCGACCGGCATGATCATGAACTCCTGGAAGTCGACGTTTGAATCGGCGTGGGCACCGCCGTTGAGAACGTTCAGCATGGGAGTGGGAAGTATGCTGGCATTTACGCCGCCAAGATAGCGATAGAGAGGAATTTCAAGTGTCTGAGCCACGGCGCGGCTTGCGGCCATGGAGACGGCAAGAATCGCGTTTGCCCCGAGTTTCGCCTTGTTTGGCGTGCCGTCCAGGGCGATCATGGTCTGGTCGATCAGGCGCTGGTTGGCTGCGTCCAGGCCTTCGAGTTCCGGAGCGATGACGGTTTCGACATTTTCAACGGCTTGCAACACGCCCTTGCCGAGGAAGTGGGTCTTGTCGCCGTCGCGCAGCTCCACGGCCTCATGCTCGCCGGTTGAGGCGCCCGAAGGCACGATGGCGCGGCCTAAAGCGCCGCTCTCAAGAATTACGTCTGCTTCGACAGTCGGATTGCCGCGCGAGTCCAGAACCTCGCGGGCGCGAATGGCAACAATTTCAGTCATATCAGTCCTCATTATGCGGTGCTGCAGGCGGTCATTCAGTTTGGGACGGCGATCGACAGGTAGAGTCTCTCCGGCGGCGCTTCGAATCGTTTCCAGAAGCTTATGCACGCAGCGAATCTCCTCGCCATCCAGCAATCAAGATTAGGTGTCTTCATTACGAATTCTAGCAAACCAGCCAGCGCCGCCCGATGTGCGGGGTGTCACATGGCAGCCAGGTGCCTGCCACTATGTGGACTGGGTTGCCTTCGCTGATTCGTGCCGTCAAAGGAACCTGTGGCCGCAGCCCGCGAGAATGGCCGCGGAGGCCGGCGTTAGCCTTAGATCAGGTGATCTGGCGAGTGTACCCGGTGCAAGTCCTCAGGACAGGCGTCCTTCGAAACTCTTTGCCCGGGATTGGGTTTGAAGCAACAACGTATATGTGCAGGCGAAAGGGAGTCACCGGATGAATCGACCGATTCTGATTTGCGCACTGCTCGCTGCAGAGGCTGCCTCAATGGGAGTGTTTGCGTCGGCTCAGTCCAGCCCTTACCAGGGAACGTCACGGCCACCGACGGACGACCAGATCACGACTAGTACGGCGCCCGAGGCTAAGCCTCCGGCCGGGCACCCGATGGACAGCCAGTCTGTTCGGACAAGCGAGCCGGCCGCTGCTCCGATTCAAGTTCAATCGCAGAGCGAACCGCAGCTGGCCCCAGAGAATTCTCCTAATTCACAGAGCCGGTTCGCGACCCCGGCAGGTTCGGCCGAGACCGGCACCGACGACGGTATTGTGCATGTGGCTGACTCGCCGCGAGCCGTACCCTACCGCCCGTTATCCGACGATCCGGATGGCGACATCGTGCATCCGCACGCGCGGCGGCCCGGAGAAATCCTCGAGGGCACTTCGATTCGGGTTAGGCTACTGCAGCAGCTTTCGACGACTTCAAGTGAAAAGGGCGAACCGTTCCACACCATGGTCGCTACCGACGTTCTGCAGGATGGCCGCGTGGTGATTCCGGCTGGTGCTGAGATCGATGGTCAGGTGACGCGCGTTTCAAGCGGCCATGTGGGTGGGCATGGTTCGATGGTACTGGCGCCTGAAACTGTCACCATGCCCGACGGCGCGCGTTACAGACTGCATGCTGAGGTTACTGGAACGCCAGGGTCCGGGACGCGCGTGAGTGACGAAGGCAACATCACCCCGGGCTCGCAGTTAAAACGCGATGGCATGGAATATGGCGGCGCGGTGGGTGCAGGCCTGGTGACAGGCGCAATTCTCGGGGGACCGGCCGGCGCTGCGGCCGGCAGTCTGATTGGGGCAGGCGTCATCACGGTTCACTTGCTGGTCAGTCATCCGCAAGCCACGCTCGAGCAGGGCACGAACATGATGCTTACCCTCACCGAGCCGCTGGATCTGGTTCCGGCGATGTCCAGTCGGAACTAGAGGCAGTCGGGATCAAGCGCGCTCATCAAACTCCGCCTGTTACACTCCCGTTGCGGAAGGTTTGAGCATGGCGGAAGCTGCGACGGCAATCAATACAATCGGCGTGGTGGGCGCGGGAACCATGGGCTCTGGCATTGCCCATGTCTTTGCCCGCGCGAGCTTTCGGGTCCTGCTATGCGATGTGAATCAGCCGCTTCTTGACCGCGCCATGGGGCTGATCCGCGCCAATCTGGGCCGCGAGGCTGCGAAAGGCAAGCTGGCCGAAATTGAGTCTGTGCTGGCCCGAATCATACCCACACTGGACCGCGAGGCCCTCACCGGTGCGGATTTCGCTATTGAAGCTGCTTCAGAGCGTTTCGATCTCAAAGCGGAGATCTTTCGCGTACTCGACCGCATCCTTCCTCAGAGCGCCATTCTGGCCACCAACACTTCATCCATCTCCATCGCCAGACTGGCCGCAGAGACGCAAAGGCCGGCAAAGGTAATCGGCATGCATTTCTTTAATCCCGTTCCGGTGATGGAATTGGTTGAAGTCGTCCGCGGTCCCGCGACCAGCGACAAGACTTTTGCGACCGTGGAGACGCTGGCGATCCGGCTCGGCAAAACGCCGGTTGCGGTGAACGACGCGCCGGGCTTTGTCTCCAACCGGGTGCTGATGCCTCTGATTAACGAAGCGGCCTACGCCGTGATGGAGGGCGTGGCGACGCCGGAGGCCGTGGACCAAATCTTCAGGCTGGGGATGGCTCATCCGATGGGCCCGCTGACCCTGGCGGACCTGATCGGCCTCGATGTTTGCGTCGATATTCTCAGGGTGCTGGAGGGCGGTTTTGATGATCCCAAATACCGTCCTTGCCCGCTTCTGGTGCAAATGGTCGAGGCTGGCCGGCTGGGGCGGAAGTCGGGGCGAGGATTCTATGTCTACGAAAAATCGTGATTTGGATTGCCTGGATCTGGGTTTTGTAGCGCCTACGCCGGAAGCCGATCTATAGCCAAACATTGGAATTACTGAATGAGGCGATCCATGCCAACGCTGGATTTGACTATGTATACTCGGATCGCGGAAGAGGTTGAGGTGAGACGCATAAAAGGTATGCTTCGAGGGATGGGTGGGCATTGCTTTGCCGGGAACTCAATTCCGTCTGCGATTCTTCCGGTGCTTCTTTTTTGGATCATCGCCGGGCTGTCTCTCTGCGCCGCGGCGCAGAAAAGGGTTCTTGTATACACCCGCAACTACACCCCCGACGGTAAGGGGTATGTCCACGACAACATTCAGTCCAGCGTCGACGCGATCAAGAAAATGGGCGCAGAAAGCGGTTTTGCCGTCGAGGTTTCAGACGATCCCTTCGTCTTCACAGAGATAAATCTGAAGGACTATAACGCGTTAGTCTTTTCAAACAGCAACAATCAAGCTTTTTCGAGTGATGCGCAGCGAGACGCCTTCAAGCATTACATCGAATCCGGAGGAGGCTTCGTCGGCATTCACTCCGCATCCGGCTCCGAGCGCGACTGGCCCTACTTCTGGTCGGTGCTGGGGGGCAAATTTGCCGAGCACCCTAAGATGCAGACTTTCATCGTGCAGGTCGCCGATCCTCACTTTCCCGCGGTCAAGAATGTTCCGGCACAGTTTGAATGGACCGACGAATGCTATTTCATCGACCATCTCAACCCCGGCATTCATCCTGTGCTGACCACCGACCGCACCAGGCTCAGCTACTTGGAACTGATGAAGAGCAATGTTGCCAGTTTCCCCAATCCTCTTCCGCTCGCCTGGTATCAGGAGTTTGATGGCGGACGTGAGTTTTACATCGCGCTTGGCCACAACAAAGAGGAGTACGCAAATCCAATCCTCTACGGGATCATCGAGAACGGCATTCTATGGGCGATGAGGACGAAACCGTAACTGTGTGCGGGACCTCAAAGCCGGGCTCTGTGCAAGCGATACATCCTCCTTACCAAATGTAAGGAGGAAAAGAGTATAGTCAATCTCAGGGAGAATCCAATGTCCACTGCGGCAGTCACTTCAAAAGGGCAGATCACGATTCCGGCGGAGGTTCGCAAGAAACTCGGCCTCAAGCCCGGCGACCGGGTAAGATTCATCGAGCGTGAGAACGGCGAGTACATTTTCAAGCCGAAGACCGGGTCAATCATGGATTTGGAGGGGTGTGTGAATTGGACCGGTAAGCCCGTGACGATTGAGGAAATGAACGAGACGATTGCCAAGGGTTGGGCAGGGGAGTTGAAATTCGAGGATTGAGCATCTTACGATGACTGGACTTGATACGAATATTCTCGTTCGTTTCTTCGCCAAGGACGATCCCTCCCAGAGCGGTCGTGTAAAGGAGCTTCTGCGCACTCTTACGCCCGAGTCGCCTGGTTTCGTTTCTCTCGTCTCATTTATTGAACTTGTTTGGGTCCTCCGTGGTCGGTATCACATGGACAAAGCGGAACTGATTCAATGCGCGGAAAGGCTTCTCGACTCTGCTGAAGTGGTTGTGGAGAGCCATGCGGCCGTAAATCAGGCTCTCCAACTGTGCTCCGGCTCGAAGGCCGACTTGGCAGACTGTCTTATCGAACGTTGTGGACACCACGCAGGCTGTCGCCAAACTGTCACCTTTGATGTGGAAGCGTCCAAGTTCGCGGGGATGCGCCTGCTTTAATCCGGGTCCTCCGTTGTTGAAATGAAGACCATCTGGAACTAAGCTCGTCTCCGCCGCGTATCATTCACCGAGCAGCCTCCCCCGGCGTCAAAGCATTATGCAGAGTTTCCTCACCACTCTCGGCCAGGTCTTCCGCGCCATCATGGCCAACAAGCTGCGCAGCTTCCTGACCATGTTCGGGATTGCCTGGGGCGTTGGTTCTCTGCTGGTGCTGGTGGGCCTTGGCGAGGGCTTTCGATCAGGCCAGCATAAGCAGTTGGCCACCTTCGGCAACGATGTGGTGATGATGTGGAACGGGACCATCCCCGCGCTGGCTAACCAGCACACGGGAATGCGCCCTTATGAGTTCACCCCTGGCGACGAAGCGGCCCTTCGGGCACTTCCCGAACTGCGTGCTGTCACAGGATTCCTGAATCGCAACGACCTTTACGAGGTGAGCGCCTATGCCAACTCCTCCGGCCAGGTGGTCGGCGTAGAGCCAAATTATGCTGAAGTCCGATTCGTCCCACTCGCCGAGGGTCGGTTCATCGACGCGGCCGATCTGGCCGATCGCCGCCGGGTCATCGTGCTCGGGATGAAGAGCGCGAGTTTGCTGTTTCCCGGCCGGCCCATGCTCGGCGAAACGATCAACATCAACGACGTCGGCTTTACCGTCATCGGCCGCGTGGAATCCATCAGCCGCGGCAACAACGACGGCGACAACCAAAAGGTTTACATCCCGCTCACCACCATGCAGGAACTCTTCGCCATGAAGGGCGATAACGTTCCCCACGATGCGCTGACTTCCATCCAGTACCAGCCGGCCGCTAAGGGCGACACCACAGCGGCCGTCCCCGCGGTCCATCGCGTCATCGCCGAGCGCCACGGCTTCGACCCCTCGCTCAAAGACGCTTTCGAAGAGTGGGACACGATCCAGGAAGAGCACATGATCGGCGCTATCTTCAATGCCATGGATATTTTTCTGGGCGGCGTAGGCATTGTCACCCTGGCCCTCGGTGCCGTGGGAATCATCAACATCATGCTCGTTTCGGTGACTGAGCGAACCCGCGAAATCGGCCTGCTGAAGGCCCTTGGGCGCACCAAGCGCAGCATCCTGGCACAGTTCTTTTGGGAGGGTCTGCTGCTCACCGCGGTCAGCGGCCTCATTGGCATTGCCGTCTCGGCGGGGCTCATGTGGGTTCTTCAGAAGCTTCTCACGGGCAAGGTGCCGGGATTCGATCCGCCGCGCCTTGTGCCCTGGTCAGCTGCCCTGGCCCTGATCTCGCTGGTGCTGTGCGGGGTGGTGGCAGGGCTCTATCCAGCCAGCAAAGCGGCGCAGATGGATCCGATCGAAGCATTGCGCCGGGAGTAGCAAGCACATCGAACACGAGCGGGAAGGGAAGCAGCGACTATGTTCAAGGATATTCTCGGTCAGGCCTGGGAAGCTATGGTCTACAACCGCCGCCGCACCGCCATCACCATGGTGGGCATGGCCTGGGGCATCGCCACGGTCGTGCTGCTGGTGGCTTATGGCGCAGGATTCAGCAACGCCATCGAGAACATCTTCTCGAAATTTGGAACCAACACCATCATCTTCTGGGGTGGCCGCACCAGCGAGCAGGCCGGCGGAGACAAGGCAGGAGTCAAGGTCCGCTTTACCCTCGATGATCTCGATCGCGTCTCCAACAGCGTTCCCGGAATACTGCATATTTCGCCCATGGCATCGCAAGAGCGTTCCCGTGCAGAACGATCTCCACACCTATACCTGGAGCGTGAAGGGCGTCCGCCCGCCTTATCAGGAGATCTGGAAGCTCAACCTCGATCAGGGCCGTTTCTTCAACGGGGCCGAGGATGAGCAGCGCGCCCACGTCTGCGTCATTGGATCGGAAAACAAAACCAAGCTCTTCTCCGGCGGCTGGGCGCTGGGTGAAACCATCCGTCTCAACGGCGAAGCCTTCACCGTGATCGGCGTGATGAAACCCAAAATGCAGGAAGGCGACAACGACGACAGCAACCGGAATATTTATATCCCCTTCAACACCAGCAGCGACTTGGTGGACACAAAGTATCTGGACAGCATCTGGCTCGACTATCGCGGGCGATCACGAGATGGTCGAGAAGGCTCTGCGCGAGACGATGGGCGCGGCTCACCATTTCCGGGCCTCACGACCACAACGCCATGGGCGTGGCCAACCTGATGTCAGCCAGGTCATCGTGTTTCGCCTGCTCTCGATTGCACTGTCGATTTTGCTCACTCTTGGTAGGCGCGCTCACGCTGGGCATTGCCGGCATCGGCCTCATGAACATCATGCTGGTTGCAGTTCAGCAGCGCACCCGCGAGATAGGCATCGAAAAAGCTCTCGGCGCGCGCCGTCGTCACATCCTCGTCCAATTTCTGGCCGAGGCGATGGCGATCACCGGCGTCGGCGGCGTGGCCGGCATCGCGCTGGCCTATTTAGTCTCCGCCCTGGTGGGCCGAATTACGTTTTACAGCGCCCTGGCAAAAAATGCTGAGAGCGCCGACATCCGTTTGATTATTTCGCCGACCTCGGTATTGGTAGCCACAGCAATTCTTATTGTGACCGGGCTCGTCAGCGGAATGATTCCAGCCATCCGCGCCGCCAACCTAGACCCGATCGAGGCGTTGAGATACGAGTAGCGGTGTTAGCTGCGCTCCGCGCGTGTTCGCGGAGTTAGTCGCCGTTGACTGGGCCGCCTAACTCCGCCTACCCCGCTCACTGCGCTAACTCCGCTCTGCCCTTACCCCGGCGGCGAGGCATCCACGACCGGCACACCCGGCGGTGGAGTGAATCGAAATTCGTTAGCGGGAATGGGAGCGTTGGCCTGTTCGCCGGTAAAAGCGAAGCGGGTGAGTGCGCCGTCGGTCTCCTCGACTTCTATCGCGGTAATGGTTCCGTCGGCGGTGACCGTGAGGGTGAGGCGATCGACTCGCTTCTCTTGACCCTTGGGCTGACCGGTGAGGGTGAATTGTCCGTTGGGACCGCTCGCCAGCGCGAGGCTGTTCACTTCCTTTTCCAGCTCGGTGCGGCCCAGAAGAAAGCGCAAAGGGGAGCGCAGGTCGTCCAGCTCCTTGGCGGGGATGCGCTGTACTTGAGAATCGCCGCGCGCGTAGAACCATGCAAACTTGCCATCGAGCAAGAAGAGCTTGCCTGGCGGTGAACTGTAGTCCCACTTCATGCGGCCGGGCTTTAATAGCAAAAGTGTGCCGCTCTCGATGCGCCGCACTCCCAGGCCCTCGTAGGTTTCCGTGAAGCCGGCCTTCAGTGAGTGCATCTGGTTGTAGTGGCGGTCGACGCGCTGGGCCAGGTCATGCGCGGAAGGGTCCTTCTTGGACTGCGAACGCTCTTGTGCGCCGCAAAGTGTGACTGCGGCAAGCAGAATCGAGGCCGCCCAGGTCGTTCTCATTCGATGGACTGGCTGCAGTCGAAGCCGCCCGCCGGGTCATACTTGATGGTGCCGAACTGGTTGGCGCAGAACCCGCGAGTGCCGGTTTGGCCAACAACCCGCGGAACAGCCGTGACCGCAAAGCTGTCATAGCGGTGCATTCCGTTTCTTGTGAACCGGTCGCTGCAGCCGATGGTGAAGATATAACCGGACTCGAGTCCTGAAGCCAGGTCCGATTGGATCAATTGCCCGGCAGTTGGCGAGGGTGCTCCGCCAGTCGCTTCGCCACCAAGTTGAGCGAGTGAGCATGCGAATCCATTGGCGGGGTGGGTAGACTCGTACGCCCTCTCTGCCTGCTGAATGGCCCGGAGCGAGCGAAGCGCAGCGTTCTCGTGATCAGCTTGCGTTGATCCAGGCATAAGAATTTCCAGAAAACTTGACGAGAACGCAATGGCGACTGCGAGCAGAAGAACTGCACCCACGAAAATGGAACCCCATCGCACGGTCAGGCGCGGCAACGCAATCATTGAACCTTTTCAGTGCAGTTGCTTCCGCCCAGCGGATCCTGCTTCAGCACGCCGCCCTCATCGGTGCAAAAGCCGAGGTCTCCGGTTTTGCCCACTGTGGTCGGTACCGCCGAAAGGGTGTACCCATCCACGTGTTCCGAGCCGCTCTGCGTACTCTTCGCGCAATTGGTGATGGAAAAGTTGTAGCCGTCTTTATTTCCCTTCGACAGCTCGTCCGGAAGCATCTGGGATGCGGTCGCGGATGGCGGCGTTCCAGGCGTTGGCTCGCCGCCGAGAAATTTCAGGTCGCAGGCGAATCCCTTGCTCGGATAACTTTGCGCATACATCATCTCGGCCTGCTGGATGGTCTGCAAAGACTTCTTGGCCGACAGCTCGCGGGTATGCTTCATGACACTGCGATACGTCGGAAAGCCGATCAGCATCAGGATGGTGATGATGGCCATGACGATCAGCAGTTCCATCAGCGTAAAGCCGTTGGGTGTCAGCGAATGTTGTTTACGGCATCGGCGAAGCGAAAACTTCTCATTCATGGGTTTCCAGTTCCTCATGGAGCGGGGCGAAAACATAAGCCCGTCCGACAAAATGCTACAACGTACAGACGCGGAAGGGAAATGGGGCGCTCAGAAAAGCCAGTCATCGGTGGTCGGCACCCGGCTCGGAACACTGTCCAATGTGGCTGAACTGAGCCCTTCCCCGAAAGTCTTACCAACGCGGATCACAGTCGCAAGCCGCTACTGATCACTGATTACTGATCACCGACAACTGATTTTCAACACACCAGCCTCGCCCGCTTCAGCTTGATGCCGTCGAGGCGGCCAAGCAGAGTTACTGCTATCTTCTCGGGGTCGAACAGCCGCTGGGCCATGGCTTGCACCTGCTCGGCTTCAACCTCGTCGATGCGTGCAATGACCTCATCCACGGTGAAGAAGTTGTGGAAGTACATCTCCTGGCGCGCCAGGTTGGCCATGCGCGAGTTCGAGCTCTCCAGTCCCATCAGAATATTGCCCTTTAGCTGGTCCTTGGCGCGGGTCAGCTCTTCATGGTGAAGCAGTCTTTTTCAAGTTCCGAAACTCCGCCATAATCAGGTCCACCACTTCAAGCGCCTTGCCCGCCGACGTTCCGGCATAAACAACAGCGTGCCGGTGTCGCGATAAGGGCTCAGGTCGGAGTAGATGGAATAGGCCATGCCCCGCTCTTCGCGGATAGTCTGGAACAGGCGTGAACTCATTCCGCCGCCCAGCACCGTATTAAGAATCAGCGTCGCGTAGCGGTTGTCGTCGGTGATCGGCGGCGCCGGCACGCCCAGGCAGATCTGAACCTGCTCGAGCGACTTTTTGTTGCGCAGAACAATTCGCGCGCTTGCTTCGGGCGCTGGATAGCTCATGCAGTGTTTCGCCCCCTGCCAGTCCGGAAAACTTGGCCGCCACGGCTTCGGCAAAGTGGTCGTGATCGAGATTGCCAGCCGCGGAGAAGACTGATATTGCCGCCGTGAAATCGGTCGCTGTGATAGGCGAACAGCCTCTGCTGGTCGAGCTTCGTGACAGTCTCCGTGGTGCCAAGAATCGGCCAGCCCAGCGGATGGTCCTTCCAGAAGCTCTGCGTGAAACAGCTCGTGTACCAGCACGTCCGGATTGTCTTCGTCGATCTTGATCTCTTCAAGAATCACGCCGCGCTCTCGCTCGATGTCAGTGGCAGCAAAGATCGGGTTGAGCACCAGGTCCGACAGAACATCCAGCGCGATCGGCACATGGTCGGCCAGCGACTTGACGTTGAAGCAGATCGTTTCTTTGCCGGTGAAGGCGTCCAGGTTGCCGCCAATCGAATCCATCTCGCGGGCAATGTGCTGCGCGGTGCGGGAGCGCGTGCCCTTGAAGAGCATGTGTTCGACAAAATGCGAAATGCCGTTGGTTTCGGCGGGCTCGCACCTGGAGCCCGACTTGATCCACACGCCCATGGCTACTGAACGCAGATGATCCATCCGCTCGGTCAGGATGATCAGACCATTTGGCAATGCGGTGCGGCGAAGATTGCGTTCTGTGCTCATCGTCATAGTTCAAGTTCGATTGTAGCCGTCCACGGGGAGTGAAACTGCGCCCCATCCATTGGACGCCCTTGTTTTTTGTCCGATGGTTGGGAGCCCATAGAACTGCAAAAGCGAGCGAAATGCTCTATCCTGAGCCCAGCCGTGAAAGCGAATTTCAACCAACTCGTTCGATTAGACGATTCTGTTCCCAATAGTGGAAGCGAAGCAATCTCCGCTGAAAGCTTGAAGCCCCTTTTTGGTCTGGATACGGTGTCGCTTGCTGCACGGATGATCGAGCTTGGCGAACCGGCGTGGCGCGGCCCGCAATTGGCGGAAGCTGTCTATCGTCAGCGTCTTGCGGATTTAAGTGAAATTACAACATTGCCCAAGACTCTGCGGCAAAAGCTGGTTACTGAGGGCTGGCGAGTTGGCCGCCCGCAGATTGCGCAGGTCTTTAGCTCGGTGGATGGCACGGAGCGCTACCTGATCGAGTGCCAGGACGGGGTGACGGTAGAGACCGTTTGGATGCCGGAGGGCGATGATGGCGAAGCTGGCGACGGCAGCGAACAAGAAGATGTGGACGTAGACTCGAAAGACAGAACAGGCAAGAGCTGGCGACGAGCTACGATCTGCGTCTCCAGCCAGGTGGGTTGCGCCGTTAACTGCCAGTTTTGCCTGACGGCGAAGCTTGGCCTGCAGCGCAACCTCACGGCGGGTGAGATTGCCGGTCAGGTTGTTGCCGTGCTCGATCGACACGGAGTGGAGGTGGGCCGGGACCGCGTGAACCTGGTCTTTATGGGCATGGGCGAGCCGTTCCTCAACTACGACAATTTTATTGGCGCGGTGACCCTGCTGGTGCGAGAGGTCGGGTTGAGCCCACAGCGCATGACTGTTTCAACTTCAGGAATCGTGCCGGGCATTGAGCGATTTGCCCAGGAGCCTGCGGAGTTTCGGCCCAAATTGGCCATCAGTCTGAATGCCCCCAACGATCTTATCCGTCAAAAACTTATGCCTATAAATCGAAAGTGGAACATTGAGGCCGTAATGGACGCTGTGCGCGGCGTAAGGCTTCGCTCACGGGAAAGAATCACGTTTGAGTATGTGCTCCTGGGCGGCGTCACCGACAAGCCCGAACATGCATTGGAAGTGGCGCGACTGGTGCGGCGGACGGGACTGCCGGCGAAGGTGAACCTGATCGCCTGGAACCCAGGCCCCGGCATTGCCTACGTCATGCCGCGACCAGAGGATGTGGAGAAATTTCGTTCCACGCTGGCGAGTGAAGGGATTCCCACATATCTGCGGCGACCGCGCGGGCGGGACATCTACGCGGCCTGTGGCCAGTTGAAGCGAACGGTCGAGGGGCAGTGACTGCCGTTGATCGAAAACCAGGCCGCTGGTCAAGCTGCAGATTGGCTGTCCCTGGTCTGGGTTGGTAATCTGGAGTTCAACTGAGGTTGAGCATGTCAAAGTTATTCTTCATATCGGCACTATTCGCAGTGGCCTTCGCGGTGCATGCACAGGTTGTTTCTCCCACCCATTCGCCTGGGGCGCATCAAAAGACGGTCCACTTCGACGATTCCTCTACCGCGACACTGATCCTGACGGCTCGGGGTGAAGGGGTGCAGATCTATACGTGCACAAAGGACGCCGACTGGGTGTGGAAGCTAAAAGGCCCGGAAGCGACTCTATTCGATGACAAACATCAATCGATTGGCAAGCATTTCGCGGGGCCAACATGGCATCTCGACGATGGCAGTGAGGTGCAAGGCAAGGTGCTCGAGAGCCAGGATCAGCCACGCACGCTGCCGTGGCTGATTCTTTCAGCTGTAGCCACTGGCGGCAAAGGCCGATTGAGCCATGTCGACGCCGTTCGTCGTTCAGACACTCTGGGCGGCTTAGCGCCGCCAAAGGGGTGCGATGAGCAACACGCCGGAACCGAGTTGCGCGTTCCGTATACGGCAACCTACAGTTTCTACGACAAGAAGGACTAGGACGCGGATTATTTCCTGCCGGCCGCGTGTGTTTGGCGGCGAGGCCAGCCGCATCCCATTCTCAGCGCAGCAAATGCGTTGAGAACGGGATGCGCGCCGTTGATTTAAAACGGCCAATTTTCAAATCACTAATGTCAAATTAAGGAGCCGGAGAGGCGCGTTCAGCGCTACTTATCGGCGGGCATGGGCATCGGCTGGACGCTGCCGCAGTCAGGGCCTTTGTAGACTGACGATGATTCGACTGTGAATTCAATGGGGGTCGTATTCTGACCCATCTGCATGTTTCCGACAAAGTGCACCCTGCCTCTGGCGTGATCAGGATCATTCCAGGAGGATTCGAGCGATCCTTTGCCAACCATTCTGCCGCTGCATACCCAATCGGCGGACATGCTGTTCGGTTTCAAAGCTACGTTAGTGAACTGGCAGCCGGCGCGGTTCTGCGGCATTGGCGCACCAAACCTGTCAATTTGCTCCTGGGTGAGGCAAACCTGCCGGGTCTGCGGGCCGCCGCCAAAAGGCGATCCAGGAGGCGCTTGCATGCCGGCAGGCATGGGAGACTGTTGCCATGTCATGGTGCTCGTCATCTCCCAAAGGCCGGGCTTCCTGGTGGCCTGCGCCCAGGTGAGCACGGCTAATGCAATCAGGCAACAGCTCAACGTGATCCAAACTCGGGACTTGCGCATACTACCTCCAATTGTTGGTCGCGCAGAACGGGCCGCGCCGTCTTACTTTAATTCAACGCGGGAAGGGCGGGGAAGAAAAATCCTTCAAATCCATTACTTCTGAAACTCGTTTGAAGACCAGAATCAAATTGCGGAGAGCGAGGCGCTCCCCAATGCCAGCAGAGTTTCAGTAACACGCCCGGCGGCATGGCGAACTCTGGTTTCTTCAGTGGCAAAGTTGCCGGCAATGCAGCGCACGCCCAGCGCCTCGATGCCTTCGATGTCCGCGATGATGGGAGCCGCGCCTTCTGCGGCGTAGCGGGCCAGCGTTTCCTCCGAGAAAGATGCGGTGTTGACCAGCGCATAGTCGAAAATGGGTGCGCCCGTGTGCTCATAGATGCGCTTGATGTGCTCAGAGGCAGTTAGTCCAAGGCTTTCGTTGGCCTGCGACATCAGGTTGCAGATATATGCGCACACGCCGCGGGCGTTCGCCAATGCGGCGGGGATATCCTCGACCAGGAGATTAGTAATCAGAGAAGTGTAGAGCGAGCCCGGCCCTACGGTGATCAGGTCCGCGCGATGGATGGCCTCCAGCGCTTCGGGCAGCGGAGCGGCGTTGGGCGGATCGAGCATCAACTCTGCGATGCGCTTCTTGCTGGCGGTAATTTTGGTTTCGCCGCGCACCTCAGAGCCGTCGTCCATGCGCGCTACCAGAGTGGTGTTGGCCGTGGTTACGGGATAGATGCGACCACGGGTGGCGAGAATCTTCGAGGCCAGTTGAATGGCCTGGCCAAAGTCTCCGGTAATCTCAGTGAGAGCGGCCACAAAAAGGTTGCCGAAGTTATGCCCTTTGAGCGCGTCACCTCCGCGGAAGCGATGGGCGAAGAGCTGAGCCAGCAGATCTTCTTCTTCGCAGAGCGCAACCATGCAATTGCGCAGATCGCCGGGGGGCAGCATATTGAAACCTTCGCGCAAGCGGCCGGAGGAGCCTCCATCATCGGTCACGGTCACGACCGCGGCCAGGTCGGAGATGAGTCCCGGCGCCGCATTTGGAGCCGACGGGGTCACATACTCACGCAGCCCGTGCAAAAGGGTTGAGAGCCCTGTGCCCCCTCCGATGGCCACGACCCGCAACGACTGCGGCGCCGCAGATTTCTGGTTGTCTGTGTCCAGATGGGTCATCGAATCGAGGCTGGGAATCATCGCTTGGTACCGATCATCGAACTGCTTCGCCGATCCGGGAAAAACTTCAGGGAACTTCAGGATAGAGCAGCTCGGTAAAGCGAGGATCGTCCACCATGCTTTGAAAGTCGTTGTCGGCGCGGGCCTGAAGCCGGTTTCTGGGATTCAATTCAATGGCGCGGGCCAGGTTGTCGAGGCATTCCTGCGAGCGCCCGGTGATCGAGTCCAGCAGCGCCAGGCCGTACAGGGCGTAGTCCGCCTCGGGATAACTGGCCAGAATGTTCCCGAATTGCTCTTGCGCATCCTCGTAAAAGCCGGTATTCAGCAGAGAGATTGCGTAGTCGTAGTGCTCCTCAGGGGTGAGAAAAGTAAGCCGCGCATGCTCGAGTTGCCGCTGGCAGGTCTGGATGTACATTCGGCAGCGTTCAGTGATCTCCGCAGGCGCATTGGGGAGCAGTTTTTCAAAGGCGGCCATCGCCTTTTCGTACTTTCCCTGCTGCAGCAGTTGTACGGCAGACTGATATTGCTGGAAGGCAGGTCCGGTGGTCGGGGTCGCGTGACCGCCGGTCTTGGCGGGCTTAGCGGCAGGAGGAGGTGTTTTCTTGCGGCTGGGTGCCGCGGTTCGGGCGTCTTGCATCATGTTTTTGCCGGCGGCGCGAACGCCTGACCGCACGGTTTAGCCGAATTATGAACGGCTGAGAACCTGCTCCAGGGAATCGCAGTGCTTGGCCCTCTTTATACGCAGAACCCCGGCCTACGTCAATGGGCAGCCGGACAAGTAGGGACCTAGCGGCTACGCTCGTGGAGGATTTTGCCATAGATGGCTGGGTTCAGAGCTGGGTCGTTGTACATCTTCAACTGGCGGTAGAGCTTGAATCGCCGCGTACCGGCCAGGGTCTGCCGCCACAATGCATCCAGGCAGCCGGCCAGGTCGGAGCGCTGCTCTTCAAGAATGGCGAGCCGCTCCCGGTTTCGCTCGGTATGGCCGGCGGCGCGTCCTCGCGTTCGGCCTCTTCACGCGTGTGGTAGATCTTCAGCGCCAGAATGGACAGCCGGTCGACAATCAGTCCTGGTGACTCGGAATGGAGCGGAGCCTCCGGGTTGGGCAGGCTCTGAGCTTCAAGCCATCCAATCAATGCGCGGTCCAGTTGCTCGGCCAGGTCGTTGCGGCGCTGGTTGGTCTGGTCGATGCGGCGCTTTACACTGGCCAATTCGGCGTCGGATGCGCCCGGCGCGCGCGCTTCGTCTTCAATGTGCCAAAGGTCAAAGTTGGCGCTATGCTGCCGGGCGACGGCATTAAGCCAGTCCGATTCCGGGTCTGGATTCGGAGCCGTGTCAGGATCTGAATCGGCGACGGGTTCCACGGTTGCGAAATCTGCCGAAGGATGATGCCAGGCATGAGTTTGCTGGTCCTGCAAGATGACGATTTCGTCTGCCGAAAGCATCTTTCGCGTTCCCCTTGCTGCGTCCTGACGACCCGGTGGTCACAGCTCCGCAACGTCTATGGTAGAACTATCCTCGACTGGGATCCAAGCGCGGGGCACAAGCGGAGGTCCGATGGCGGACGGAATCGAGCGGTTTCTTTGATTGCCAGCTACGAAAAAGGCCAGGACTTTATGCGCCAGTGCGCCGAGATGGGCGTGCAGCCCACGCTGCTCACCGTCGAGAAGCTGCGCGATCGCCCTGGCCCCGTGAGGCGCTGGAAGAAGTGGTCACCATGCCGGCGGGCCTGACGCGCGAGCAGATTATCAACACGGTCTCCTGGATGGCGCGCGGCGCGGCGCTTCGACCGCATCGTTGCGCTCGACGAATTCGACCTGGAAACGGCGGCGCAGGTTCGCGAGCACATGCGCATTCCGGGCATGGGCGTCACGGCGACGGCCTACTATCGCGACAAGCTGGCCATGCGCACGGCGCGCTCGAGACGCCGGCTTTCTGGTGCCGGAGTTTTGCCGCGTGCTTGAACTACGACGAAGTCTGCGCGCGTACATGGCCAAGCGTGCCCTCGCCGTGGCTGCTCAAGCCGCGGTCCGAGGCTTCGGCGCTGGGAATCCGCAAGATCCACGAGCCGGAGCAGCTTTGGCGCGCGCTCGACGAACTGGGCGACCGGCAGAGCCATTTCCTGATGGAGCAGTTTGTTCCCGGCGACATCTTTCATGTGGACTCGATCGTAAGCGAGCGCAAGGTGGTGTTCTCCGTTGTGCACCAGTACGGCCGGCCTCCCATGCAGGTGATGCACGAGGGCGGCGTCTTCTACAACGCGCACTGTGGATCGCGCCAGCCGCGACTGGAAGGAGCTGACTGCGCTGAATGCTGCGCTGGCGCCGTCGCTGGGCATGGTGCGCGGCGTTACCCATGCCGAGTACATTCGCGGCCACGCCGACGGCCGGTTTTACTTCCTTGAAATTGCGGCGCGCGTCGGCGGGGCATTCATTGCCGATCTGGTCGAGGTCTCCACCGGCGTAAATCTGTGGCGGGAGTGGGCACGCCTCGAAGTAGCGAATCTGCGCGGCGCGACCTACGGTCCTGCCGAGAAACCATCGAGAGCTATGCGGGAAGCGTTCTGTGCCTGGCGCAGACCGCCGAGCCGGACACATCTGCGTTCAACGCGCCGGAGATCGTGGTGCGCATGAAGAAGCACCATCACGCCGGCATGATCGTGCGCTCGGACGATCCGGACCGGGTGCGGTCAATTGCTGGAGCAATACAGTGAAGAGTTTGCGCGACGCTTTCTGGCCAGGATGCCGCCGATGGACGGGCTGATGCCCGCTTGAGTCAGGAGCATCTCGATCTTCAGTCAAGCTCAATATGTTTAGTCATTTAGAGATCTATATTCAAGTCAAATCTCAGATTCCCCATTAAGACAAACTTCTCGATTTTGACCTCTGTGAGTCTGTGGAAAAAATCTTCTTGACAACATACCCACCAGTTGGTATTAAACATACCAACTGGTAGGTATTCGATGGAAGTCACCGAGAAGAGACATGACTCTATGACCAAGCTGCTTGACGCGGCCTTGCATGTGATTCGCGCCAGGGGCTATGAGGCGACCCGTATTGAGGACGTGTGCGAAGCGGCAGCACTGACCAAAGGCAGCTTCTTCCACCACTTCAAGAGCAAGGAAGACCTGGCTTTGGCAGCGGCCGATTACTGGGGAGAGATGACCGGCGCATTCTTTGCTTCAGCGCCGTTTCATGAGCCCGCTGATCCTCTTGATCGCTTGCTCGCCTATGTGGGTTTCCGCAAGGCTATCCTCCAGGGTGACCTTCCGGATTTCACTTGCCTTCTGGGAACCCTGGTCCAGGAGACGTACGACACGCATCCGGCAATTCGTGAGGCATGCAATAAAGGCATCAGCGATCACGCGGCCACGCTCGTGCCGGACATTGAAGAAGCGATGCGTCAGCACGGCGTTCAAGGGGACTGGACTGCGGAAAGCCTTGCTCTTTATACACAAGCCGTAATCCAGGGGGCGTTCATTCTGGCCAAGGCCAAAAACGGCCCGGCCATCGCTGCCAAGTCGATAGACCATCTGCGCCGCTACATTGAACTGCTCTTCAATCGGCCGGGTTTGGAGAATCGCTTGGCTTAGTCGGTTCGCGAAAGAATCAAGAACAGGCCAATTCACAGGAGGGAAGATGAATACAAGGATCGTCACCGCAACCGCTCTTGCAACGTCGTTGTTGCTCTTGGGACTAGGTACCCCCCGTCCAGTGCAGGCTGAGGATGCAAAGGCACCCTACCCAACCATGGCGCCACTCGATCGATACCTGATTGCGGATCGAGATGCCGAGATCGCGCTGGCTAAGAGCGCAGCTCCGGCAGCGATATCGAGCGACGCCGAGGTCCTGGTGCTGGGAAAGGACGGCTACTACACCGCGATTGAAGGCAAGAATGGTTTTACTTGTCTGGTCGAAAGGGCATGGATGTCGCCGATCGAGAGCCCGGAATTCTGGAATCCGAGGATGCGCGGTCCAATCTGCTATAACCCGTCGGCTACACGATCGATTCTTCCGTACACCATTTACCGTACCAAGCTGGCGTTGGCGGGACTCTCGAAAGAAATGATGGTCGAGCGCATCAAGGCCGCACTAGCCAGCAACCGACTGCCGGTTCCGGAGCCGGGAGCGATGTCTTACATGATGTCAAAGGATGGATACCTGGGCGATGAAGTTCAACACTGGCATCCCCATCTGATGTTTCATGTTCCCACTTCAAATGGCGCCGGTTGGGGAGCGGATGTAGACGGGTCACCCGTTTTGCTGGATGACCGATTTCCCCAGGGCCCGGAACCGGAAACTGTCTTCATGGTCACTGTCGGTCATTGGTCTGACGGAACGCCTTTCGATGAGTCTGCGGCGCATCAACATTGAACGGCTCGCACTTCGCGGGAAGTTCTGAAGTGTATTCAATCTCGACTGGAGATCCTATGAACCTTACTGAAGATCCTGAGATCGTTCACTGGCCTGAGACTCATTACGTATTCATCGAGAGTACTGGGCCATTTCACAAGATTGCGCCTGAGGCTTGGCAGACAGCGGTCAGCCTGGTCCCATTGCTCACGGAGCGCAACCAGATCACAGGCCGTATGAGCCTCTACAAGATGAACCCCAACGTCTATCGGGCCGGGTTTGTTCTCCCCCAGCCGCCGTTCAAGCTTCCACCCGAATTCAAATACGAGAAGTTTGCCGGCGGCAAGTACAGCAAGTTTGTCTTGACGGGGCCGTACTCAGAATTGCCCCAGGCTTCCGGTCGCGTGTGGGAGATCGTCTCGAAGAACGACACCATGGTCCGGGCCGATTTCGCCATTGAGTACTACGTGAACGATCCGATGACAACGCGGGAAGAGAAGTTAGTTACCGAAATTCTCATACCAACAGCCTAGGCATTGCCTTGCACCGATAAGACCGGCTTACTCGCCGGGCAAGCGCTCCAGCCAGTCAAGGAAGATCTACACAAAGGAAGCTCCATCATGTCAATCGCGACACTGCGGCCTCAGATCAGGAGGGACAAGGCCGACATTCTGGCGCTCATCGGGAAGCTTCATCAGGCGCATCACGATAAGGATGCTGGTGGAATAGCAGCAACCTACGCAGAGGACGCAGCGATCTTCGACCTTTCCCCACCACTTCTCCATCAAGGAATCGATGTCAATGAAAAGCAGGACTGGCTCAATTCATGGGAGACTCCGATCAAGCTTGAGGCGCGCGATCTAAAAATCACTATCAGCGGCGATTTTGCATTTTGCCACTGCTTCCTGCGCATGAGTGGGACCAAGAGAGGCCCGGAAGGGACGGTCAGTTTCTGGATGCGCGAGACTTTGTGCCTCCAGCGGCAAGCAACCGGATGGCTCATCATTCATGAGCACCCCTCGGTGCCGTTTTACATGGATGGCAGCTTGCGACCTGCCTTCTTCGATCTGCAACCTTAATCCCGACCATAGCCCTCACGACCGGTGCGGATCGTCAAGGGCGTCGGACCAACTTCCGTGTGGAGTCTCACTCATCGCTCAGCGCTCGCATTAACAGAACAACTTGGTAAGGCCGCTGTTTGCTTTCCTGGAGGGCACAGCGGCTGCGACGACAACCACGCTGCGTTTGCCGCGAAACTGCACGAACTGCTTCTTGGCGAATGCGCTCCTACAAAACCCGAGGAGGCTACCCAATGTCAACAGCAACTTTGCAAGCACATGCCACCCAACCAACGACTGCCAAAGATGAGGCCGATATTCTGGCAGTCATCGAGAAGCTTCATCAGGCTCATCACGATAAAGATGCCGCTGAAATAGCTGCGGCCCACGCTCGGGATGCAGCCATCTTCAATCTTGCCCCTCCGCTGGTCCATCATGGAATCGATGTCAAGGAAAAGCAGGCGTGGCTCGACTCATGGGAGACGCCGATCGATCTTGAGCCGCGCGATCTGGAAATCACCGTGAGTGGCAACTTCGCCTTTTGCCACTGCTTCCTGCGCATGAGCGGCACGAAGAAGGGGCCGGAAGGGACGGTCAGCTTCTGGATGCGCGAGACTTTGTGCTTCCAGCGGCAATCAAGCGGATGGCGGATTGTCCATGAGCATACCTCTGTGCCGTTTTACATGGATGGCAGCTTGAGGCCCGCCTTCGATTTGCAACCCTAATCCCGGCTTGAGCCCTTACAATCGATGCGATGCCCCGCATTGACAACAAAGCTCAGTTTCCGCTTCGCCGGTGGAATCTTCTTCGGCGGTCGTGGGTACCGGCCTGGTCGTATGGCGCCGAACGACCGTGGCAGGGCAAAGCGAGCCTGAAAACGAGGCTGGAGGAGGCCTCTCACGATCCGGATTGTTATCTGTGCCCTGGAAACACGCGGGCGCATGGAGCAGTCAACCCGAAGTACGGCGGCGTTTTTTCGTTTGTCGACGACTATGTCGCCTTGCTTCCGGAACCCGGTGAAATGGCAGGCTCGTCTAATTCGTCACTGTTGCTGGCCGAGCCTGCGCGCGGAATGTGCAAGGTACTTTGCTACCATCCGGACCACAGCCTTGCGCTGGCGAGCATGACCCGCCAAGAGATTCGACTGGTGATCGACGCGTGGAGCAAAGAAACAATCGAACTGGGCGACCTGGATTGGGTCCAGTATGTGCAGATTCTTGAAAATCGCGGGGCGGTGATGGGCGCGAGCAATCCTCATCCTCACGCGCAGATCTGGTCAACCGGCGTTGTGCCGGATGAGCCCGCGGCAGAAACTCAATCACAGCGTGAACACCTTGCCCGCACCGGCCGCTGCCTGCTTTGCGACTATGTTGCAGCGGAGCGCTCAACGGAACAGCGTGTGATTTTTGAAAATGAACACTTCATGGCGCTTGTCCCCTGGTGGGCGGTATGGCCGTTCGAGGTGCTGCTGGTTTCACGCCGTCACACCCGCACGCTGCCGGACTTATACGGCGATGAGCGGGACGGGCTGGCCGATGCACTCAAGCGGCTGACCTCGCGGTACGACAATCTTTTCGAGGCCGGCTTTCCTTACAGAATGGCCTTTCACCAGGCGCCGGCTACTGGAGGCCAGCATCCGGAGTGGCACTTTCATGCGCACTTCTATCCGCCTTTGCTGCGCTCGGCAACCATCCGCAGCTATCTGATGCGGTTTGAACGGCTCGGTACGCCTCAAAGGGATGTCACCCCGGAAGCCGCGGCCCAGTGCTTGCGTGAATCCTCTGAGCAGCATATTTTGCCGCGCGACTGGGAGCTGGTTCGCAGCTGAATTCGGGGCAGGAGAGGCGACCAATCGGTTCTTGTCGCCTCGCAGGCAAAATTAGAGCTTCTCGTCCGGCGCTTGCCAGTGTCTATCGGAATCCTATCTGACCAGCCTGCGGCGTAGCGCTCCAATAATTCCCAAGGCTCCCGTGCCCATCAGCAGCAAGCTGCCAGGCTCAGGCGTCGCGCCTGCTGGAGTATAAGGCTCATTATCTGCGCCCCACTCGTTGTAGTTGCTGTCCAACAGGAAGAAATCGACCGAGGACAGCGCGGAGCCGTTTAGCACCTGATACACAGAAGTGAAGTCGCCGTTGATCGTCCAGCTTGCCGTCGACCCACAATTTGCAGATGTGAGGTTGCAACTAATTCCGGTATCTTGACTGCCGAAAGAATCACCCTGCGCGGCGGCGGATAGGGAGGTTGGCGAAAACGCGGACTCCGATAGGGGGCTGACAGAATTGATGCCGAAATCCTGAATACCTAAGCCCCCGTAGAGGTCCAACGATGCAGCGATGGTTCCGTTTCCATTGAGGGTGAGAATAATCTGCCCAATTGCAGGAACGGAAGTCGGGCCGCCCCCGCCGCCGGGTTCGCAGTTATTGGCTGGGCAACTGAGGTTGAAATAGCCGATTACGGAATCGGCACGGCTGGCCGTTACTCCAAGCACACCGAGACAGAGGATAATGAGAAGCGCTCGTGCTCTTTGCATGGCAGAGTCGTCCTTTCGGGGATCTGTTGCGATCTGAGGAAGCAGTTTTGGCGGCAACAAGATCTATGCTCTGCAGTGCAAGTCAACGCCCATTCTCATGTCGCTTATAGTCAGTTATTTAGATAACTAATTGAGGAAGGCTATGCAAATGTTTGCGACTGGAAACGGAAAAGAATTGGGATCCTGATCGTAGCTCCGCTGCGGAGATCGCCGGTGATTTAAGGGTGTAATATCCTGAAGGAAAAGCGGCCCGTGATTGAAACGAAGTGGTGAGCTCGCTGGGGCTCGAACCCAGGACCCACGCCTTAAAAGGGCGTTGCTCTACCAACTGAGCTACGAGCTCGTTCAAGGCCGCCTTATCCAAATTATCACACGGCCAACATTGGCGCGTTGGTCGGCGAGCGGCCAGGTCCGGCGCCTAGAAGCGAGGGTCAGGTTAACGCGCCCCGAGCAGCCGTCAAACGACGCCCTGCGGCTGCCGGGCATTGAAGGCAGGGCAAGTCGCGCGAATTTGCGCAAACGGATAGGATTGAAAATAGCTTTCCGCGAGGAACGTCTTGCTCAGATGCCTGGCGCTGCATACACAAGAAAACGAAGCGACTTAGCCTGCTGGAGAATGGCAAGAAAGTGGTAGGAGCGAAGGCGTGCAAGTGTTATTGTTCTGACAACACCTGCTCGCATAGCATTTTTCCTGAGAAAGCCTTTCATTCAAGAGCGCCAAGTTTCATTGACCCCAGATCGGAAATGGGCGGCTCGGGGAGGCCAAAAGGTGTCCAATGTCAGATCCCAAAGGGCAGGGTGATCCGAACACTACTCCGGACGACGTCGCCACGCTTTATTCCTGGGCCAATCTGCACGGAGCAAAGTACAGGGATTTCTCTGCGTCGCGGGCGCAGGTCAGGGAGAATCTTCAGTTACGCGTGCAGGAAGCCACAGAAAGTGAACATCTGCGGTTGAGTGCGCCAATCCAGGCAGCGTCGACAGCAGAGCCGCAACAAGCGGGGAAGCCTGAGCCCGGCGCCGAAGGACGACTCGAGGCAGAATGGGATACTCAACAGGGAGCGCGGTGGCCCGCATTAGTGGCCCTGCAACGGGCGCTTCAGGCGGCGGAGCAACCAGCTGCGCAGGGACCCGCGCAGCCGGCAGTTGAGCCCGTAGAGGATCAAGCGGCCGAGGAGGCCGCAAAATTGGCGCTTCAAGCAGCGGATGAATTAGCGATGAAAGAGGCAGCGGAGCGTGCAGCCGAAGAGGCAGAGCGTCAAGCCGCCCTGCACACTGTAAGGCTGGCGGCTCAGGCAGCGGAACGGGCTGCCGAAGAACGGGCCGCGAATTTGGCGGCGCTGCAGGCTGAACAAGAGCTTGCAGATCAGATTGCTCAGCAGTCTGTTCACCGCGCCGCGCAGCAACCATTCTGGCAGCAGCCGCTGGTGGAACGCTTCACCTCCACCCCCGACTCGATTCCGGCGCCGCAAGCTCCACAGGCCGATCCGCCGCCGCCACGACCGCCGTTTCAGGGCTACGATTATCCAGGATTTGAGCGGATGCCTCCCGGTTATGTGCCGCCGATGCGACCGTTTTTCGGCGTCCCTGGCGAGCCTTCCGGTACGTCCCCCGGTGCGCCGCTTGCACAGGGTCCGATCCCGGCTCCTGCGCATTCTCAGCAAGAAGCTGCGCACGGGGAGAGCGTCGCGCAACAGCGCAATCCCTGGCCTCAGACGGATGCTGGCGAGAATGCAGCTCGGCCGGCATGGCTGATGCCTGATCGCGCAGAGACGCCCATCCAAACACCCCAGCCTCCTGCTTCGCAACCGCAGGTTTCTTCCGACACACTGCAAGGCTCTCGCGATCGCTTGGCGTCCCGCTGGTTTTCCCTTCGTGGGGTCTTCGAACCTGGAAGTGCGCCGGTTGAAGCAGCTCCGGCGCCTGTGGCGGCGCGCGCTCCGGTGATGGCGGTTTTCTCGCTGGCTGGCGGTGTAGGGAAGACCAGCATCGTGGCCACGCTGGGCCGCGCCCTTTCGGCTCGCGGCGAGCGGGTGTTGCTTGTGGACACGGCAGCATACGGATTGCTGCCATTCTTTTTTGGCGCACGCGATCAGCGACCTGGTTTGCTAAGGACCTTCAGCCCTCCTGGTGTCAGCAGCGACGCGCCGATTCAATTGGTGACCATCGATCCCGAGTCTCTGGGCCCCGAACCAGCTGGCCTTGACCCAAGCGGTCCGAACGGACTGAGCGGAGAAATTGGCCGCTATGCGCGCGGCGGGATCAGCCGGGTGATTGTCGATCTGGCGACAGCCTCCGGTGCTACCACGCGGCGTGTGATGCGGATGGCTCCCATGATTCTGGTGCCCGTGGTTCCTGACATGAATTCCGTAGTGAGCGTTAGCTCGATTAACGACTTCTTTGATCACAACAGCTCCACCGGTGGCAAGGTGCAGGTCTATTACGTAATGAATCAGTTCGATCCCTCGCTTCCCCTTCATCTGGATATTCGCGAGGTTCTTCGCGAACAGCTTGGCGACCGCCTGCTGCCGTTTGCCCTGCGCCGCACTCCAGCCGTGAGCGAGGCGCTGGCAGAGGGCATGACCGTGATGGACTATGCTCCCAATTCCGCCGTAACCGAGGATTTTGGTACGCTTGCAGGGTGGGTGAAAAGCCTTTCCGCACCCGCAAGCACGACCTATCGAGGCGTACGGTGGAGTGAGCGATGACGGTAGCGGACCTGTGGCAGGATGTCGGGGCCCGGGAAAATATATTTTCCAAGTTCTTTCGCCTCGTCTTTCTGCTTGCAGCCGCAGTCGTCTTTTACTTCTTCGCGGTGCTCCCGCTCACTTGGCCGCAACAGGTAGTTCTGGGATCGATGATCCTGGTGCTGTCTCTGGTCCTGACCCGCAGCTCTGACTCCTATGTCATCACGCTGGCGTTGATGTTGTTGTCGATGTTCTGCACGTTTCGTTACGGATTCTGGCGCATCACGACGACGGTACAGTTTTTTCGCGATCCTGCCGGCCACTGGGGAGCTCTCGACGCATTTTTTATGTGTCCTTGCTGCTGGCCGAGTTCTATGCCTTCGCCATTCTCTTTCTGGGATACTTTCAGACCCTCTGGCCGCTGCGCCGCGCGCCGATACCGATGCCCGACGCAATCGAAGAATGGCCGCATGTCGACGTGCTGATTCCTACTCTTGATGAGCCGCTGGATGTGGTGCGCTACACAGCGTTGGGCGCATTGAACATGGACTGGCCGGTTGACAGGATGCACATCTATATTCTGGACGACGGGCGCCGGAAGGAATTCGAGCAGTTCGCCTTCGAGGCCGGCATCGGTTACAGAACACGCGGCGACAACGCGCACGCCAAGGCCGGCAACATCAACACCGCACTGAAGAGCATGAGTTCACCGTATGTCGTAATCTTCGACTGCGACCACGTGCCCACGCGCAGCTTTCTGCAGATGACCATGGGATGGATGCTCCGCGATGCCAAGCTGGCCATGCTGCAAACGCCTCACCACTTTTATTCGCCCGATCCGTTTGAAAGAAACCTGCGCCAGTTTCACGTGATTCCCAACGAGAGCGAAATGTTTTATGGAGTCGTGCAGGATGGCAACGACTTCTGGAATGCGACATTCTTCTGCGGTTCCTGCGCGGTGCTTCGCCGCAAGGCTTTGGACCAGGCCGGCGGCATGGCTGTCGAGACCGTGACAGAGGATGCGCACACTTCGTTGCGCATGCAGATGAGAGGCTGGGGCACGGCGTACGTCAACATCCCCCAGGCGGCCGGGTTGGCCACCGAGCGGCTCTCGGCGCACATCGGCCAGCGCATTCGCTGGGCTCGCGGCATGATCCAGATTTTGCGCATCGAGAATCCGCTTTTCGCACCGGGGCTCAGGCTGCCGCAGCGATTGTGCTATTTCAACGCGATGTCTCACTTTCTTTATGCCGTCCCACGACTTACCTTTCTCTGCGCGCCGTTGATTTTTCTGCTGTTCAACCACACCAACATTCCCGGCTATTGGGCGGCCATTCTGGCTTTCGCGCTGCCCCACCTGGCGCTTTCGAGCGCGACCAACTCTCGGATTCAGGGAGAATATCGCTATTCATTCTGGAACGACATTTACGAGACCGTGCTCTCGCCCTACATCCTGCTGCCCACGATGATGGCGCTCGTCAATCCCAGGCTGGGCAAGTTCAATGTGACGGCCAAGGGCGGCGTGGTAGAAAAGACTTCCTTCGATTCCAGAATTGCGAAGCCGTTCTTGATCTTGTTGTTGTTGAATTTTGCGGGCCTGATCATCGCCATTCCGCGCTTTCTTATTTGGGACAAGGACAGGCCGGGAACGGTGCTGATGAACGTGATCTGGTGCTTCTTCAATGTTGTGATCTTGGGCGTCTGCGTCGCGGTTGCGCGCGAAATGAAGCAGTTGCGCACCACTGCCCGCATTAAGATCGCGACCTCGGTCGTAGCCAGAATCTCTGACAGACCGCCCATCTCCGGGCAGACTATAGACATTGTGAAGCCTCACAGAGCCCCGACGGCGGATGGAGAGCCGGTCCACGCTGAGACTATCGACATGTCATCGGGCGGCGTCAGTATTCGATTTTCCGTTGCGGTGGATTTGGTTTCCGGGACGCGGGTGCGGCTCAGCTTCTCGCATCCTGTACCATCGACGGAAATCCCCGCCTACGTTATCTCCTCTGAGGGACCGGTGCTGCGCCTGCGCTTTGAGGATTTAACGATTGCGGAACAAGAAGTGTTGACCATGGTGCTTTATTCCCGAGCAGATTCCTGGCTGAACTGGGGAGAGCCCCACAAGAACGACAATGTGATGCGCAGCTTAGGCAGAATCTTCATCATTTCCATGCGCGGCCTGGGCGCGACCGCCAAGAGCCTGCTTAGCAATGAAGACGAAAAAGTAAGAAAGACGGGCTCGCTCTCGATCATTCGCCCGGCCATGATATTTGCGTTGGGCATTGCGCTGACAAGCTCCGCGCAAATTGCTCGCGCGCAAACCCGGCCGCTAGCTCCGGCTCGGGCCTCGTCTCAGACTTCGTCAAAGCTCCTGTCCTTCGCTTCCGCCAATGGCCAAACCGCATCGCAGCCTGGAGCTCAGCAGCTCGGCGTCATGCAGAGCAGCCCTTTGCCTGCTGTGCCTCCAGGCCAGTTTCACGATCTGTTTACGCTCAAGGACGCGGGAGCGCCGCAGATTGAGTTGCACGGCATCGACAGCAGCCACAGTGTGAACTTTGCGCTGCCCCGGATGCATGTGGTGCGCGCCGCGAAAATCCACATCTATTATGACTTTTCTCCCAGCCTGCTGCCGCTATTAAGCCAGATCAAGCTGATGATGAACGGAACGCTGTTCGCGACTATCCAGCCCAGGCCCGGGGAGATGGGCGGATCGGACAGCAGCGACGCGGAGGCGGAGTTCACCATTCCGCCTGAGCTGCTGGAGCACGACAATACGCTGACGATCCAGTTCATAGGCCACTACACCATGACTTGCGAGGATCCCTCGAACACAGTGCTTTGGTCGCGGGTGCATCGAAACACCACGCTTGAATTTGAGGGCGATTTGCTGCCACTCGCCGACGACGTGAAACAGTTGCCATTGCCTTTTCTCGATCCAGCCGCGATTAAGCCCGCAGTGATTCCAATCGTCTTTGAATCGGCGCCATCTCCCAAGGCCATTCAAGCTGCCGGCGTGGTGGCAAGCTATTTTGGCCTGGTCTCAGAGAGCAGCCCCGTGCGCTTCCCGGTCTTCGTCGGGAACATACCGCAAGGCAACGTGATCGTGATTTCGGAAAATGCCACGGATCATCTGCCGCCGGGCATGGATTTGTCCGCCGTGACCGGGCCCATTGTGGCGATGCGCATCAATCCTAACGATCCTTACGGCAAAATTCTTATCGTCGCCGGCTTCAACGCGGACGAGCTGCTTGTGGCAGCCCAGGCAGTCGCCATGCATGGCGACCTGCTTTCAGGAGCGCAGGTGCCTATTACCGAGTTCAAGCTGCCGGAAAAGCAACGCCCCGATGCGGCGCCGCGCTGGGCACGGACGGACCAGACGATTGCGTTGTGGGACTATACAACCGCGGAGCAGTTGCGGGGAGACGGAACGTGGCCACTGAAGGCTCGCTTCCGAATTCCACCCGATCTCTATTACAACGGCCGCCAGCCCAACGCAATCCTAAAGCTTGCGTACCGATATAACTCGATTCCCATCGGCCCTATCTCCAGCTTGCAGGTCGGCGTCAACAACGCCTACCTCGATTCCGTCCCGCTGATTCCGGGGCAAGAAGATGCCCGCAAAACGGTAAGAGACCTGGCCGTGCCGGTAGTAGATTTGCATCCGTTCTCTAACTCGCTCTCCTTCGATTTCGCCTTCCAATTGGTCAAGAGGCAGGGCTGCGGAGATACGACGCCCATTAATTTGCAGGGCGCGATTCTGCGCGACAGCTACCTGGATCTGCGCGGCTATCCGCACTACGCGCCGCTGCCAAATCTGGAGATTTTCTCGAACGCCGGTTTTCCGTTTACTCGTCTTGCCGACCTGAGCGAGACCACCGTGGTGCTTCCTCCTCAGCCCACCGAGCAGGAGATTGAAACCTTTGTCACGCTCATGGGCCACTTCGGCCGCCAAACTGGATTTCCCGCCCTGCGCGTTACCGTTGCTGGAGCCGATGCCTTGGCGCAGGGGGCCGACAGCGACTTCATCGTCATTGACACCGGCGACGATCAGCCCGGCCTCAGCAAGATCAACGACAGCATGCCCGTTACTTTGAGCAGTGGCAAAATCCAGGTCCGCGACTTGCAAGGATTCTTTGTCAAGATTCTGCATAACGCATGGTGGAAGCTTGGGTCGGATGAGCACGCTGAATCCGGCGACCTGACCGCCGTCGGCGTTCCCGACGCGGTCATCGAAGGAATCAAATCGCCGTTTGCCCCTGGCGGTGATCGCAGCATCGTGGTCATACATCTCAAGGACTCGAGCGCCTTCGAGCCCTTCATGACCACGTTTCTCGAGGCACAACAATCGAGCGACATATCCGGCTCCGTTGCGGTTCTCCATGGATCCCAATTCCAATCTTTCCGCCTCGGCTCCGAGGTCTATCATGTGGGTGTGGTGCCGTGGTGGTCGTGGCTGGGGCTCACGCTATGGTTCACGCAGAATCCCTGGGTCGCGGCGGTTATCATTTTCGTTTTGGTTATCGTGCTCGCTGTCTTGATGAGGCATTGGTTGCGCCGCAGAGCAAGAATACGGTTGAACGTGATTCAGGAATAAGAACCGGTCAACGCGAGTCATCGAAAGTTATTGAACTTCGCGAGCGATTACCTGCTGCAACTCTCGCAATTCTGCTCTAAGCCTTTCTTGAGGACTCCCGCAATGGGCCTTCGGACATCCCAGCCATGGAAGCCTCGTCCACTGATCACGCTCTTGCTGATTCTCTGCATTGCTGCCGGGTGCAAGCGGGATTCCTGGACCCTCTGGGACTCCTATTCCACTCGATTCATCGACGTACAGGGCCGGGTGATCGATCATTCGGATGCTGATCGAACCACTTCAGAGGGCCAAGCCTATGCCATGTTCTTTGCCTTGGTGAATAACGATCGCATCACCTTCGACAGAGTGCTGACCTGGACGCAAACTAACCTGGCCGGGGGGGACCTGGAGACCCATCTACCCGTCAGCTCGTGGGGATTCGGCGGCAACCTGGAATGGGGAGGGCTCGACTCTAACTCGGCTTCGGATGCCGACGTCTGGATGGCCTATTCGCTGGTTGAGGCGGGCCGGCTGTGGAGCGTCCCCGTCTACTCGAACCTGGGCCGGAAGATGATGGATCAGATTGCAAGAACCGAGGTGACCGACTTGCCCGGGTTCGGCCCCTTGCTGATGCCGGGCCCCACAGGCTCACAACACGATCAAGTCTACACGCTGAACCCGAGCTACATGCCGCTGTTCATCTTTGAGCGTCTGGCTCAGGTTGACCCCGCTGGCCCATGGCGGCAAATCGCACTCAACATTCCGCGCTTTCTTGAGCAGAGTGCCCGTCATGGCTTTGCCATGGACTGGGTGAACTATCTGCCCGGCGACGGCTTCTATCCGGCTGTGATGAAGCCAACGTCCGCGACGGTCGAAACAGGGACAGCTCAAACGGTTCTCTCCGGCGGCAGCTACGATGCCATCCGCGTCTATCTCTGGGCCGGCATGATCAATGGCGAGGGTCAGAAACGCGCCCAGATCCTGAATGCTCTCTCGGGCATGAGCGTCTACCTTGCTGATCACAACAACCCTCCACTGACCGTGAGTGAACAGGGAATTCCGCTGAGTCAAGATGGACCTATCGGGTTTTCCGCCGCTGTGTTGCCGTACTTGAGGGCAATCCCAGGGCGTTCACCTGAGAGCGCGAAGCAGACTGTTCGCATGGCTATCGAGAGAAATCCGTCCACAGGATTGTTTGGGAAAGAAGCGGCATATTACGATCAGAACCTTGCCCTGTTGGCAACCGGTTATCTCGATGGCAGATTTTGGTTTGGAGCAAGCGGGGAACTGAACGTAGAATGGACACGCCAATGAGCGCGGCCTCGGGCCCCAGTTTCCGAAATGCTTGAATAGAATGGTGCCTGCATGGACATATCGCTAATTAGCAGAACTTGGGCGGGAAGGGTCATCGACGGAAAATTCCCCCTGCTCCAATGGTTGGGCAGCTCAGCGTCAACCGGCGTCTTCCTCACCGAAGTCGAAGGCCACGCGACACGGAGATTCGCACTGAAGCTCATTGCGGCCGATACCCTGGATGCGGAGATCCAGATGAGTTGCTGGGCGTCGACTACGGTCCTGTCTCATCCGCACCTGATGGGACTGTTTCACACTGGGCGTTGGCAGATCGACAATGTCTGGCTGATTTACGCCGTGACTGAATATGCAGAAGAATTTCTCTCACAGGTTCTGGCTGAACGGGCGCTAACCATTGCCGAAACAGGAGAGATGCTCAACCCGGTAATTGACGCGCTTGCTTATCTGCACAAGAACGGCGCCGTGCATGGCCGTCTCAAGCCGTCGAACGTCATGGGCGTCAACGACCGGTTGAAGATTTCGTCAGAGAGGCTTCATCTCGCAGGAGAGCGGCCCAAATCTGTCGAGGCGGCCAGCCCGCTTGATGCGCCGGAAATCGCATTTGGAACGATCTCTCCCGCAGCCGACATCTGGTCGCTCGGCATCACGCTGATCCAGACTCTCACGCGGCGTTCACCGGTGTGGGAGCGAGAGCAAGGCAGGGACCCGATTGTGCCGGAGTCGATTCCGGAACCATTCGGCGAGATTGCCCGGGGATGTCTTCGCAATGATCCCGCGCGCCGGATCACCCTTGGCGATATAAGGGCCCGGCTGGGGTTTGCACAGGCTCCCCCGGAACCGCCTGTCAAGACTGATCGACCCGCGAATGGCAAGCTTGTGGCGACGCTGGTCGTTGCAATTGTGCTGGCCTCGATTGCGGCATTGGCGGCATTCGAATTGCGGTCTCACATGACCCCCGCATCGCCGTCGGCAACCGAAGAGCAACCGACAGCTGAGAATACGTCATTGCCGTCTCCGGCTTCAGGTCAGGAGACTCACGAAACGCAAAGCCCTCCAGAATCGCGCGCCGAGGATACGGCGGCACTGACATCGGACGCGAAAAAGAAGCCAGCCGCAGGAACCTCGCTGGAAACAGCGCAATCTTCCGACACGCAAACTCCGGCTGCGCAGACGCAATCCTCCATTGGCTCATTGGTGAAAGGCGCCGTTGCTCGGCGCGTTCTGCCTGAAATACTTCCGAGCGCGATGGAAAGTATTGATGGCAAAGTTGACGTCAGAATACGAGTTGCCGTCGATCGCTCGGGCGAGGTTTCGAGCGCGAGGTACGACTCGCCCGGAACGAGCAGATACTTCGCCAAAATGACTTTGCAGGCCGCGCAGCAATGGAGGTTCAAACCTGCCCATGTGGATGGTCAACCCGTTTCAAGTGTGTGGATTCTGGCGTTTGAGTTTACGCGGGCGAGAACCCAAATAACGCCGGTCGAAGTTTCTCCATAGATGAGAAGCGGGGCGCGCGAAAAAAGCCTCAGGCCACCAATAAAGCCCCCAGACGTTCGCGGGCCCAACTTCCAGATTATGAAGAAAATCAATAAATATCATTGACAAAATTAATTAAATTCATTAGAGTTCTTCTTGTATTCAATTAAGAGGACTTAGATCGATGGATGAGGATCCCAAACCAGCTTCCGATTGGCAAGACTTGCTTCGCATTGCGCAGGGCACTCCGCTGGTCGTCGAGCGGGTGCGGATTCCCGAGAAGCAGATTCGCGTCGAAGGGCAGTTCACCCTGCCGGAGCTGGCCAGGCTGACCCTTGAGGACCAGGTCTTCATCATCGCTTTCCTGCGCTCGCACGGTTCCATCAAGGAGATGGAGCAGGTCTTCGGCGTCAGCTACCCGACCATCAAGTCGCGCCTCAACCGCATCGCCGGCCAACTGGAGTTTGTCGACACCAACCCGTCTCCATCCCGCGCGGAGGTGCTGGAGCGGCTCAAGAGCGGTGAAATCGATGCTCAGGAAGCGATCCGCGCACTGGAGGCTTTGAAATGATTCCGAATATAGCCTATCTCCACGTGCACAACTCCGGAATGGCGGTCACCTCGGCTCTGGGTTCCACTATTCCTCTGTGGATTCCGGTGATTCTGCTTTCGCCGCTGATTCTTCTGGTGATTTTCGGACTCTGCATTGCGGGAGAGGTCGACCCTTTTCGCGCCATCGGAGTTTTCTGGGACATCCTTTGCAGCCTGCCGGGAACGCATGTTCGCGTCAGCACGGAGGATACCCAGGATTGTAGTCAGGATTCTGTAGAGGCTGCCATGCATACCGATCGCCGCGCCATATTGCAACTTGTCGCCATTGGGCGCATAACGCCAACCGAGGCGGAGCGCCTGCTGATTGTCTGGAATGACGGGCGCGAGACTATGTGGGCGCTCTCTGCCTGCATCGTAATTTCATTGTTGCTGCAACTCAACCCACGCGAGTGGATACCAAGAACTTTCGACTTCGCTCATTCGCTGTTGCCGGGAATTCAGGTCTGCCTGCATTCCACACTGTCGCTGGTCAACCTTTTGTTTGGAGGAGTTCTATGAACGAACATCGCCGTCAAATTCTGGAAATGCTGGCCGCGGGAAAGATTAACGCGGAAGAGGCCGAGCGACTGCTGGCCGCCATTGAAAACGACTCGACTGTTCCGGCGGGCGAATATAGCGGCAGCGTAGGCGGGGCCAACGGGGCAAAGGGCGCGGTCGTGAAGACCCGCGCCAAATACCTGCGTGTGCTCGTCGAAGCAGACGAATCACTGACCGGCATGAAAGGCTCCACCACCGTTAATGTTCGGGTGCCCATGCAGTTGCTGCGAGCGGGAGTGCGCCTTGCCAGCTTAATTCCAGTCCAGGCGCATCAGCAGCTGGACGACGCCTTCCTGCGTCACGGAGTGCCGCTGACGCTCTCGCAGATCAAGCCGGAGAACCTCGAGGAACTCATCGATCATCTTGACGATCTGACCGTCGACGTCGAAGGCAACGAGGGCCATACCGTCAAGGTGCGCGTGTTCAGCGAGTAGCGCTGCTCAGCCCTTGCGCAGCGGCTTGTGCATCGGAACCACCTGCACGGTGACGTCGCGGACCTCGGACAAGAAAGCGATTCAGCACCGAGCCGCGCAGCAGAATATCCCATCGCGAGCGAACCGGCTGGCCAAAGACCACGTGCGAAATGTTCTCCTGCTGGGCAAAGCGAATGAGCGCATCGGAGACATTGCGGTCAACCAGGTTCACCACTTTCGCGCCCAGATCGCGGGCCATGCGCTGGTATTCTTCCAGTCGAGTGATAGCGCCTCAGGGTCGCCATGGCCTTTGTCTTCATCGGGCGCGAGCCACATAAACGGCGTACCAGTTGCTCGCCAGACGGCCGGCTATGCGGGCGCCTACGCGCAGCAGCCGCTCGGTGCCGGGCCGCGTGCTCAGGCAAACCATTACTTTTTCCGGAATGGGAGCCTGCTCCAGCCCCTGCGTGCGGCGATACTCCGAAGCGCGGTTGCTCACCTGCTCGGCAGTGGTGCGCAACGCGAGTTCGCGCAGCATGTTCAGGTTGCCTTTGCGGAAGAAGTTGGCCAGCGACTGCTCCACCTTTTCAGGCGCGTAGATCTTTCCCTGGCGCAGGCGGCTGCGCAGTTCGTCGACGGTCAGGTCAACGTTGACCACTTCGTCGGCGCGCTTGAGAAAGTTGTCAGGAACGGTCTCGCGGATGATGGTATTGGCTGAGCGGTTGACGGCGTCGTTCAGCGTCTCCAGGTGCTGGATGTTCACCGCCGTCATCACATTGATTCCGGCTTCGAGCAGCTCGAGCACGTCTTCGTAGCGCTTGCGGTTCTTGCTGCCGGGCACGTTGGTATGTGCCAATTCGTCCACCACCACGGTGTTGGGATGACGCGCGAGAATGGCGTCTACATCCATCTCCTTCAGCGTGACGCCGCGATAAGGAATATCGCGCTGCGGGATAATCTCCAGGTCGCGAATGCGCGCCTCAGTTTCCTTGCGGCCATGCGCTCTCCACCAGGCCGATCACCACGTCCACGCCCTGCTGATGCTTCATCAGATGGGCGTCGTTGAGCATGTGGTAGGTCTTGCCCACGCCCGGCGCTGCGCCAATGTAGATGCGCAGCTTGGCGGGTTCCTGTTGCTTGTCGAGGACGATCTCGGCCATGCTCAGCCCACCTCGACGGGATGGCGAACCGATCCCACTGCCGCCACGGGAAGTGTGAAGCGGAACGTTGTTCCGTGACCCAGCCGGCTTTCGACGGCGATTTGCCCGCCCAGCGATTCCACCAGCCGGCGCACCAGCGCAAGGCCCAGCCCCGAGCCGCTCTCAGAGAATGGATTGAAGCGGTCGAAGATCGTGCTTAGCCGTTCCGCCTCAATGCCGCGGCCTGTATCGCGAACGGTGAACTGGACAAAATCCTTGACTTCTTCGGCAGCGAGCAGAATCTCGCCATCTTCGGGCGTGTATCGAAGGGCATTCGACAGCAGGTTATCGAGGATGGAACGCAGCGCGCGCCGGTCTGCGTTGACGAAAGAAAGATCGGCGTAGGCGTTGATGTCCATGCGGATGTGCTTGCGCGTGGCCTCGTCGCAGAAACGGTCGCGAGCCTCTCCCAGCGCCTGCGAAGGGCGCAGCCGCTCAAGCTTGAGTTCGCGTTTGCCAGTGTCCAGTTCCGCTACTTCGATCAGGTCGCCCATGATGTCGTCCAATTTCTCCGCCTCATTGGTGACCTGCGTTATCAGCTCTGTTTGCAGACCGCGCAGCTCCCCGCCGAAGCCCTGGTTCAGCGCATACAGTCCGCGCCGCATCTGCAGCAAAGGGTCGCGCAGCTTACGGCTGGCCACGGTAATGAACTGCGTCTTGAAACGGTCGGTGTCCTGCAGGCTGGTCACGTCTTCAAGCGTGGTTACTGTGCCCAGCAGCCGGCCCTCGGAGTCGCGCATGGGCGTTGTGCGCAGCCGATAGCTGCGCTCCTGGTTGCCGATGCGCATGGGCAGCATCGCTGCCTCGTCTTCCGTTGCCACCGCTTGCTGCATGGAGACGGCATCGCGGATGGCGTTGAGAATCTTGTCTCCGCCCGGAGTGCTGGTCAACGCCATGCGGTCCGTGGCGGCATCGCCAAGAATCTCCGCAGCGGCCTGGTTCACTTTGAGGATGTGGCCCTTGCCGTCGGTCACGATGATGGGCTCGAAGATCGATTGCAGCACGGCGTCGGAGAGCTGAAACTCCATCTGCCGGCGTCCACCCTCGGAGTCGCGCAATTCGCGCAGTCGCACGGCAAGCCGGTTCATCTCCACGGCTATCTGGCCGAAGTCGTCGCGGCTGCTCCATGCCACGCGATATTCCAGGTTGCCCCCGGCAATTTTCTTCACGTCCCGGGCCATCTGGTGAATAGGCCAGAGGACAAGATAGATCGTCCCAGCGGCGAACACCAGTGCGGCCAACGCAACAACGTAGCCCAGCCTGGCTTGTCCCGCCGCGGCCAATGCGCGGTGAGTTGCCGCAACCAGCCCCAATGTGAGGCCGAAGAGCACAAGACAGCCGAGAATCAGGCGCTGCGACAGGTTGAACATGGCCCGGTCTCCGTACCGGTCAGCAAATATAGACAGCCTTTGCAGTTTAGCTGGCAGGAGCGCCTAAAGAAAAGGCCAAATGGTACAGCTTTAGATCGCGTTGCGGGGTTTTGGAGTTGGAGCCGAATCTGACAGTAAAGACAATGGACCGCGAGTCAAAAAGTTGGGGCCTCACCTGGAGGCCCCTCAATCGCGTAAGCGGACAACGATTTGTAGATCGACGCTACCATCGAAACTCTGCGCCGTCAGGCTGGTTCTTTGCTTTCGTTGTCCGGCGCGCCAACGCTGCACCAGCGCGAGCGCATATCCTGGCGAAACTTCTCGCGCTCCTCCGGAGTCATCTTCTCCCAGCGAGAGAGCCTCTCTCTCTTCTCTCTCAGACGATTGGCTCCATCACGGTTGTGACCGCCAAAGCCCCCAAAGAGTATCCGGCAAAGAAGCAGCAGCCCGAGAGCTTGCCAGAAGGTGACTTGCCGCCATCCGAAGAGCGTAGGCGCCAGCCAGTTCCAAAGATGCATCACTATTTCGCCGAAGATCCATCCGGCAAGCACGATCACCGGAGGAATCAGTAAAAAGAGCCATTTGCTTCTCTTGGTCCGCCTGTCTTCCATAGCATGTTCCTCATTTCCCAGTGAATTCATCCTGAATGCTCTGCAATCGCTGGCGCAGGTGAAGCACCGCGTAGCGCTTGCGAGCGAGAAGCGTATTGACTTTTACGCCAGTTTCCGCCGACAACTCTTTGAAGCTGCGCCCGTCAATTTCGTGCGCGATGAATACCTCACGCTGCTCGGCGGGCAGTTCGCCCAGAGCAATTTCCAACTCATCGAACAGTACTTGGCGAAGATAGAGCGCTTCCGGCCCTGCATCCGGCGATGGCAGCAGATCTTCCATCCGCAGCAGCTCGCCTTCTTCGTTCTCTATTGCCGCGTCGGCGAAGTTCTCCGGCTTTTTCTTGCGAAAGAGGTCGGTGATGCGATTGCGGGCTACGCGAAAAAGCCAGCCGGTCACGTAGTCGATCGGCATCAGCAGTCGATGGGCCGCCACCAGTTCGTAGAAGACCTCCTGCAGAAGCTCCTCAACATCGGATTCGTTGGGCACGCGCTTGCGAATGAAATTGCGCAGCCGTGAGCTTTCTTCCGCAATGACTTCGGCGATTTGACGGTCTTGCTCGATCATCGCGGACACGCTCATTGCCTGCTCATCCATCCATCTCTGAAGACGAACGGCGGCAGCAAATATTGTAGAGCCATTCAGACTACGGAATCCGGCAGACCGTCAGCGTATCGTTGTGCCACGGGCAGGCAAGGCCTGCAGGCTGAGGGTAGTGGACAAGCACCCAATCCACGCCGAATTGAGTCTTGAGGTGCTCAAAGTCGGCTAACTGAAAGTTCGGCCAACCAGCCTGCGCCGCCTGCTGTTCTTGCCACGCGGGCCCAAGGCTGGGCACTTGCGTTACCACCGCTGCGTCCTTGTCCGCATCTGACAATTGGCTCCGCTCGGCCAGTGCGCGAAAGCTATGAAAGTCCTCACGAGGCGCAGAAAGATAGTTTGGATCGAGTGCAAAGTAGGCGCCGGTTGGCGTGCTCTGCCGGATAAATGCAAAGGCCTGCAGCCACGGATTAGCACTGGCCATGCCGGGCAGCTCAAGGTGGGCGCCGTCGTCGATCAGCTCCCACTGGACAAGAAACATGCTCCCATTGAAGACCAGCAGGTAAACCGCCCATCGCCACGCCTTCGACTTGAGCAGGAAGCGGCCAATAAGCCCGCCTGCAACAAGAGCCATGAAGATATAAACCAATTGCAGATAGCGCATTGGTTGCAGCGGCGCCAGACGTTCCAGCGAAATGGGGGTAAGGATGATCATGGCGACAATCTGTTGAAACACGCCATAGGCGAACACCGCAAGGGCGAAACGAGCCAGCCGTGTTTCGCCGTGTTCCTGAGCCAACCTGCTTAGGAGCCAAAACAAGAATAAAGGCGCCAACGCGCCCAGCCATTCATACCAGGTCCAGTGGTAAAGAAAGTAATAATCGCGTGTTGCCAGCGCCTGCCGCCAACTGGGCGAGGCCGGCTCGAACATCCAGCCCAGGGGCACGGCTGCCGCCAGAGAGTCGCGCCAGACACGCAAGCGGAACGGAACCGGATCAAGAAGCGCCAGCATGAGGATTACACAGAACGAGATTCCCAGCGCGGCCATGAGGGGGTGCAGCACAAATGCCAGCATCAAGAGCGGAACAGCCTGCCAGCGATTGCCCTCGAGAATGCGCGAGATGGCAATGAGGATGAGCGCGGTGGCAACGTTACGGGGATGAAGGTGCTGGTCGGCAATGTTCAGCGCGGTTCCCGCCACGGGCAGCGTAAACATCGCCGCAACCATGGCCAGCGCGGCCAGTTGAGCTCGGCGCTCAACGAATACTTGCCTGGCGATCCTGTCGCACGCCCAAAGGATGAGGAACAGCGAGACGAGCTGCCAGCCTAGCTCCGCCTGGGCCAGCGGAATTCCCGTCCAATGGACAAAATGGGCCATCCAACCGTCAAACAGTGTGGCCTGCAGTTGGACTCTGAAGAACGCGGCGTTGTGAGGGTAGAGCGCAGGGTCCAGATCAGCCTTGATCGCTGTCAGATACACGCCGTCGTCTTCAAGGCCAGGATGGTATCCCATCACCAGGAAGCCGAGCGAAGTAAACATCAGAACCGGCAGCAAATCAGTGAATAAGCGCTTCAAATTCAAACGGAGATTCCCCACTCATTAGACGGCATCACTCGGCGACTTGTTGGCCAACTTGCTGGCCGCGACCATGCAGAAGAGTGTATCGTCTTAGTTGTTCCGGACCGCTGTCTTTCAATCCCCATTTAGAATGGTTGAGCATGCCGTCAACAGGGTTGAGTTCATCTTACATGCCGTCAGCAGCAGTGATCTTGTCCACGCCCGTCGAGGGGCAGGAGGAGATCGCCGAGGAAAAGCTGGCGCTGGTGATTCCGACGCTTTGCGAAGCTGAAAATATCGGCGGCCTTCTCGAGCACGTTCGATCGGTGCTTGATCCTTTGGGAATTCGCTACGAAATTCTGGTAGTCGACGACGACAGCAACGATGGAACCGGGGACGTGGTATCGAAAATCGCAATGCAGGATCGGCGTGTGCGCCTGCTGGTCCGCAAGGGGCAGAGAGGCTTGTCAGGGGCAATCCTTCATGGCTGGCAGAACACGGATGCAACGATTCTCGGAGTGATGGACGCCGATCTTCAGCACCCCCCGGAGTTGTTGCCGCAGCTGGTTGCCGGCATCCGGAGTGGGAACGATATAGTCATCGGCAGCCGCTATACTCCGGGCGGCGATCTGGGCAAATGGAACCCGGTGCGAAAGCTTCTCTCTGCCGCTGCCGTGTGGGTGACTTGGCCCTTGCAAGAACGGAAGCTCCGCGCCAAAGATCCCATGTCCGGTTTTTTTCTGGTCCGCCGTAGCTGCCTGCAACAAATCCCGTTTCAGCAGTCCGGCTTCAAGCTGCTGTTGGAAGTGCTGGTGCGCGGGCGCATCCAGTCGGTCAAAGAGGTTCCATTTGCTTTCGGCCTGCGCTATCGCGGCGCGAGCAAGGCCAATTTCAGAGTTGCAGTTGATTATGCGCGGCTGTTGGCCCGGCTCTACGCTGCGCGATTCGGGTTCGGGCGCAGCGCGTGATGCTCGCGCGGACCAACTCTGAAATGGCGCCAAACCCTTAGATCGCCGGCAAGATCATCCGCAGGATCAGAAACCCCGCCACGCCCGCAAAGAATACCAGCGCCATGCGAATTCCCGGCTCGCGATTGACCTCCGGCACCAGGTCGGTGGCTGCCACGTAAAGCGCCACGCCCGCGGAGATCGGCAGTCCATACGGCAGCCAGCTCGGCACCAGCTCGATCACCAGCACGCCGGCCAGCGTCGCCGCGGCCAGCGCCACAGCGGAATAGAACGCCATGGTCCGGCTGCGTCCGCTGGCCAGCATCACGCGACGCCATGGTGAAGCCCTCCGGCGCCTTGTGCAGCAGGATGGCCAGAAAGATCAGCCAGCCCAGCAGTGCTGTTGATACACAAAGCCGGAGCCGATAGCCACGCCGTCAAACAGCGCGTGCACGCTCAAGCCCGGCCATGCACCGAGTTGCTCGTGTGCTGGGAGACAAACTCGCCATGGTGCGTCTCTTCTCCAAAATGAAAATGCGAGTTGATGGTGTGTTCCAGCAGATGCACCACGCAGTAGCCGGCCATGATCAGAATCGGCCCGAGCTCATTGCGGCCTGTACAGCTGCAGGCTCTCCGGCGTCATCTCGATCAGCGCCGTGGCCATCAGAAACCCGCGCCGAGCGCGACAAAGTAGCGCAGGTAGCGCTCCACGCCGCGCGCCCGCACCAGCACCAGCCCGCCGGCCACATCGGCCAGCGCGGCAATCGCGCCGAGAATAGCGAAAGCTTCAGCAATGAATTCGCGCCCCATCCCATCGGCAGTGTCTTCACGGGCACATGGACCTGCAGTCGTACCAATGAAGGCAACAAATCCCGATGTCTCCAGCCACTGCGGGTTCGCCTCACCGCTATGCCGGATGTGCATCACATCCCCATCCTGCACGATATATTCCTTGCCTTCCAGCCGCAGCGTGCCCTTGGCTCGTGCTGCCGCTTCTGAACCCGCCTCCAGCAGCGTATCCCAGCGAATGGTTTCCGCGCGAATGAAGTGATGCTCCAGGTCGGAGTGAATCGCGCCCGCGCGCCTGCGGCGCCTTCGACCCCAGCGGAACAGTCCACGCGCGGCACTCGTCTTCGCCGGCGGTGAAGAAACTGATCAGCCCCAGCAGCTCATAGCTCTTGCGGATCAGCCGCACCAGGCCGCTCTCATGCAGCCCATAGCTGCCCAGAAATTCCGCCGCTTCTTCGTCGTCCATCTCCGCCAGCTCGGCCTCCACCTTGCCGCAGATGGCCGTTGCGCCGGCATTGGGCCGCTGCGCCACTTCATCCAGCTTGAACTTGCTCACCGCCGCGTCCAGGTCGTCGCCCAGCGTCATGCTCTCGCCGATGTTAAGCGCATACAGAATCGGCTTTTGCGACAGAAACATGAAGCCCTTGATGAGCTTCTTTTCGTCCGCCGTCATCTCCAGCTCGCGCAGCGGCTGCTCTTTTTCAAGCGCTTCCTTTGAGCGCAGCAGCAGCGCCTGCTCGCGCTCCAGGTCGCTGGTGCGGCCCTTCTTCAGGTCCTTTTCCAGCCGCTCCAGCCGCTTCTCAACTTGCGTCAGATCGCTGATCATCAGGTCGAATTCAACGTTCTTGATGTCGCGCAGGGGATCGATCGGGCCCACGTGCGGAATCGACTCGTCCTCAAACGCGCGCAGCACGTGGATCAGCGCATCCACGTTGCGCAGGCTGGTCAGGAACGCGGTTTCCTTCAGCGCCTCCTGCCCGATGGCCGCCACGTCGACATATTCCACCGCCGCGAAGGTGGTCTTCTTCGGCGAGTAGAGCGCGGAGAGCTTGTCCAGCCGCTCGTCGGGCACGCGCGCCACGCCGATGTGCGCTTCGCGCGGAGTCGAGTGGCCGCGTTCTTCGAGCTTGGCCTTGGTCAGAATCTTGAACAACGAAGTTTTGCCCACCTGCGGCAGGCCGATAATGCCAGTTTTCATGCACTGTCCTATGCAGCCCCTGCACGATGGAATACGCGCTTCAGGGCCTCTTCGATGATACAAGAGCGGGGAACAGGGAATAGGGAACAGGGTCAGCAAACAATGAACGTGCGCTTGGATCCCGGGATCGGCTATCAGGGAGTAGATGACAGTCGAGTGCCGTTAGTCTCTCCGTCCCTGCTTCCTACTCCCTGCGCTTTTCCGATTCCGCCCTGGCCACCAGCACCACCGTCGCCAGGCCGAGCAGCAGAATCGCCTCCTCGACATGCTCGCTGCGATTATGCAGCTTGTTGAAGTCGAGCGGTGATCGCATTCGCGTGTCGGTACGTGTCGATTGCCCCGCCGGCGGCGATGCGGTCGCGCTCCATCGCGGGAATGATGCCGAACTGCGAATAGGCAGTCAGGCGATCATCAGCACCACCAGTACCATGGGCGCCAGCACCGCGCGCGGCTTGTAGATGCTCCATGCCGGAGCCAGCGCCAGCAGCGCCAGCGCCACCATGCCCGACACCAGCCCCATGCCGTGCAGAATGCGCAGCAACTGGCCGACGATCGTGCCCGCGGTGTGCGTATCCGGCGCGCAGAGTGTTGAAAGGTGATGGCGGCAACAACGGGAAAGAAAATCTCCGCGCCCAGCCAGACGATGAGCGCGAGATAAAGAAGAGTGCGAAGGAGAGTCTTCATGGAAGATTCTCAGTGGTCAGATACTGAGTTGCCAGGGAGCAGGGAAAAATCGCCTGCGAAGATTGTAGATCGAAGGCCCGCCAAACTCTCAGATGTCGGACCGCAGGTATTCTTCCGTTGACGCCGCGCAATGTGGGACCCTATGATACTGATGACTGATCACCTAGCTTTCTTCAACGCCCGCTTCAGCACCGTCTCCAGCGCCGCCTTCACTTCGGCATATTCTCGGGCTGCAATAGTGCCGGAGATCTTCTCGCTCTCCAGTGCGAACAACTCTTCCTTGAGCACGTTCAGCAGCGCCGCATTCTTTGCGGCCGGCGAAGCGGAACGCAGCGTAGGGCGTCGCGCCCTCCATCGAGTGAAGCCCCGGCACGCACCCGGCGCCTCCCGCCGGCTTGCGCAGCAGGAAGGCTGCGGCCGCTGCCAACAGCAATGCGAGTGCCGCCCAGAATCCACCACTTGTATTTCGACAGCGGGTCGGGCGTGTTGATGGGTGTGCCGATGCCGCCGCCGGGCTGTCCGCCGGGCGACTCGCGTCCGCATGCTTGTCCACCGCATCTGGCCGAAGTTTGCTGTCCGGGGCCGCGCCCTGCTCTTCGCGCGGCATCGAGCCGGTGCCTGAAACGGTGAACTCAATCGGCTTCCCGGGTTGCGCGTTCTTCAACAGGAAGGTCTGCACGCCGGGGTCGATTCGGCGGATGCACCTGCTGGAAGTCAATGCCCGCGCCGGCTATGAAGGTCATGCTCTTGGGCAACTGCACAGCAAAGTTGTCGGCCGGCAACATGACCGAGCGGATTGAATTGTAACTTCCGGTGTAGGGCAGGTGATAGCGCATCACAAAAGCGTGTCCTTATCGCCGTCGTCGGGCTGAATGGGAAAGTTGAACGTGTAGTGGCCCTTCGGGCTCGGGGCATCAGGATGGATTGGTCGGCAGGCCGCTGGGCCGCTGCGCCTCGCGCCGTCGAGCACTGCGTCTCGGCGGCAGCACGATCTCGAAGCTCTTCGTGCTCCATTGCGTGATCGGGCGGCGAACTGGTGTTGTGTACGAAGTAGCGCTCGGTCACTTTGAGCTGGCCGTTGTCGGATTCGACTTCGAGCACGTCGGCTTCGATGAAGACGCCCTGAACCTTGGCGGCGACGTCGTAGACCGGGATGTCGCCCGGCGCGCCGCCCTGGGGCGCGGCAATAAAGTAGCCGGCGCCCTGGTGGGTTACGCGAACCAGATAGGGGCCGCTGCCGGGCTCGTTGAGCGAGTAGTGTCCGTTGGCGTCGGTGGTGGCGTGGGCCACTTCGCCCATGCCGGCCTGCACGTCGACCAGCACTACGGTGTCGCCCGCGGCGGGCTTGCTGGTGGTCTTGTCGGTCACCGTGCCGGTGACGGTGGCGGCCTGCGCCAGAGCGGCGGCGAGCAGCAGGCTCAAAGCAAGAGTGCGAAGAGCGAAGTTGCGTCAATTTCATGGTCTATGATGGATGTCCTATCTTGAAAGCGTTGCTCGAAAATCTCCGTGGCTTGAAAAGGTCAGGCTTCACGCCTGCTGCAGATGCTCAATTTCGGCCAGCAATGCGCCGCTTCGATTCTCAAGCTGCGCGCGCTGCGCCTTGAAAATCCTCTTCAGGATATTTGCCGGCGCGATACTCGAAGTTCAGGTCGCGCAGGTTTTCATAGAGCTGTTCCTTGCGCTCCAGCAGAAAGTCCAGCCGCGTCTTCTCGTGCTGGCTGGCGAAGACATTCTCCGGCCAGAAGGTGTAAACAAACAGCGCAACAGCGCCAGCATCCGCCGCAGATCAATGCCCTTGGGTTTCGGTCATGGCTTAAAATCCTCCATCGTCGCCGGTTTCCCGGCGAATCTGTTCCGGCGCTCGCGTTCGGCCGGATCGATCGTCGCTGGCGTCGGCTCGCGGCTGGCGCCCTGCGCGCGTTGGCTCGACTGACCAGCGCCGCACCAGCAGAATGGTGCCCAGCAGCGCCGCGGCAAAGACGGCGAAGGGCGCGATCCAGGCCACCAGGTCGAAGCCGTGCGTGGTGGGCGCGGCCAGCACCGTGGCGCCGTACTTGGCGACGAACGAATCCAGAATCTGCTGGTCGCTTGTGCCGGCGGCAATGCCGGCGCGTAAGCTCGTCGAGTTCGCCGGCCGGAGTTCGGGCAGCCCACATGGTTGCATTCGCCCAGAATCTGCGCGCATCCGCAGGTGCACATCAGGCGGTGGTTCAGATCGTTGATAGCGCGAGCTCGCATCCGTTGCGCCCAGCGAGAAGCAGACGGCAACCGCCAGCGACGCGCGCTTGCGCCGTTTTCATCCAAAAGAGTCAAATCGTGCGCGAGCGTTCACATCAGTCGCCGCCCTTCAGCGCCGGCTCGCATGGAGCGACTGCGCGCGCCGGCACGCGCAGCGACGCGGTGGCCGGACTGATGCTGGGGACCAAGAGCCACAAGCGTGCCGAAGACCAGGACCACAAGTCCCGCCCAGATCCATCCCACCAGCGGATTCAGGAATGCTTTGATGATGGGCTGGCCGGTGTCGGGGTTCGTGCCTTCGTACACCACGTAAAGATCCCAACTGGGAACGGAGTGAATGGCGACCATGGTCTGCGGCTGTCCGCTGGCCAGATAGACGCGCTTCTCGGGCGTCATCTGGAACTGCTTCTTGCCGCCTTTGTAGACATCCAGCATCGCGTACTCGGAGTTGAAGTTCGGGTTCGAATCCTGCGTGAAGCCGACGCACTCCAGCGTGTAGGGGCCGATGGACAGCTTGTCGTGCAGCGCCAGTTCGCTTTCGATGTTGCGATTGAAGGCCGAGCCGGCCAGGCCGATCACGACAATCACCACGCCGATGTGGATGATGTAGCCGCCATAGCGGCGCGTGTTGCGGCGCGTCAGCAGCCACGTGGCCGCAAACAGATTGTGGCCGGTCTGGCTGGAGATCACGCCGGCGCCGCGCAAAAACTCGCTGACAGGATGGCGGTCAGCACCGCGGCCGACACCGCGAAAGCCACCAGCGCATAGAAGTTGCCCGAGTCGAATGCGCCGTCTTTCCACGGCCGCACGCCGGCGGCGAGGCAGACAATCACCGTGGCCCAGAACGCGATGACCGGCAGCACAAAGTTGCGGCGAATGCTCTTGAACGAAGTGGCGCTCCACGGCAGCAGCGGGCCCACGCCGGTAAGGAACAGCAGAAAGATGCCGATGGGCACAGCGACGCGGTTATACAACGGCGCGCCCACGGTGACCTTGTTGCCCACCACATATTCGCGACAGGATCGGGAAGAGCGTTCCCCACAGAATCACGAAGCAGGCCGTCAGCAGCACCAGATTGTTGAACAGGAAACTCGACTCGCGGCTCACCAGCGACTCCAGATGGTGCTCGCTCTTCAAGTGGCTGCGCTGCAGAACGTAAGTGAAGATGCAGACCGCCAGCACGATGCCCCATGAAGACCACAAACCATGTGCCGATGGACGACTGCGCGAAGGCATGCACCGAGCTCACCAGGCCGGCGCGGGTCAGCAGCGTGCCCAGCAGCGTGAGCAGAAACGTGGAGAAGATGAGCCACACATTCCAGCTCTTCATCATGCCTTTCTTCTCCTGCATCATCACGGAGTGCAGAAAGGCAGTTCCGGTAAGCCAGGGCATGAAGCTCGCGTTCTCGACCGGGTCCCAGCCCCAGTAGCCGCCCCAGCCCAGCACGGCGTAGGCCCAGTGCATGCCCAGGAAGATGCCGCAGGTCAGAAACAGCCAGGTCACCATGGTCCAGATGCGCGTGACCTTGATCCATTTTTCGCCGGGGTAGCGCATCATCAGCGCGCCCAGCGCAAAAGCAAACGGAACTGAGAAGCCCACATAGCCCAGGTAGAGCATGGGCGGATGAATCACCATCTCCGGATATTGCAGCAGCGGATTGAGCCCGTTGCCGTCGTCGGGAATCGCGCCCTGGTAGAGCGCGAACGGCGGCGCGGCAAAGTTGAGAATCGAGCAGGAAGAAGACCTGAATGCCGGCCAGAATCGTCCCCGCATAGGCATAGAGCTTTACGTCGGTCTTGTGCGTCAGGCGCAGCACAAAGCCGTAGGTCCCCAGCAGCCACGCCCACAGCAGCAGCGAGCCTTCCTGCCCGCTCCACAGCGCGGCAAACTTGTACGGCGCGGCAGGGCGCGGTTGGAGTGCTCCATGATGTAGGTGATGGAAAAGTCGTTGGTAAAGACCGACCAGATCAGCGCAAAAGCCGCCGCGGTCACGGCCACAAATCCGGCAATGCCGGCGCGGCGCGCGGTATCGGCCAGCCGCTCCGGCGAAATGCGGCCGGCTGCCCGGTGGCGATCAGCCGCAGGGCCAAGGCCCCCGGCCAGCAGATTGTAGGCGGCCAGCGCCAAGGCAATAAGAAGTGCAAAACTACCAAACGCTGCCATGAGTTAGACTCCATGAATGATTCTCGCACGCATGGGGAAGCCGAGACAGTACTGCCCCGCGAGGCTATTCTCAATCATCATAGGCCTTCAGCATGTGATCTGGCTCACACCAAGGGTGGAGAGCGAATTCTACCACCGAATAGTGGGTCTGGGCGTCAGCGAAGCGCCAGGGAGCCATCATGAATCGTACGGTCGAAGTTAGCCTGATGCTCTTCGGGGCATTGCCGAAGCATGCGGCATCGGCAAAGCACCAGCTCCCCCTGCACCCTGAATCCGGGCTCTTCGGCAGGGAGGGCAGCCGGTCACGCAATCCGCAACGTTGCCGGAATCACCAATGCCCGGCATCTCTGAGCTCCATCCAGTCCCGGCGCATGCCCAACGCCACGACCACCGCGTGCACTTGGGAAGGTCCGCTCGAATCTAAGCTCGGCGACTCCAGAAATGGATCTTGCACCCGTGGCCTCCACCTGAATGTCCTGCCAAAGCTCCCACGGTACTAGCCGACAATATGTGCCTACTAAGCCTGTTGGTTGCGCGTGCCTGCAAGCAATCCGTGCGGAGAGCCTATCCGAACAGAAACTCCTTCTCCCGCAGCTCCTTGATCGTGTCGCGCAGCCGCGCCGCCTTCTCAAACTCAAACTTCTTCGCCGCCTCGCGCATCTCCGTCTCCAGCTTCACAATGAATGCGTCCAGCTCCGCCTTGCGTCGCGAACTCCGGCAGCCCCTCCGCCTCTTCCACTTCCACATCGCCGTACTCGGCCTTCAGAATCTGCGCCAGCCCCATATCCATCTTGCTGATGATCGACTGCGGCGTAATGCCGTTCTCCTCGTTGTAGGCCCGCTGAATCGTCCGCCGCCGGTCCGTCTCGTCGATCGCCCGCCGCATCGAGTCGGTCATCCGGTCCGCATACAGAATCGCTCGGCCCTTCAAGATGCCGCGCCGCGCGGCCCATGGTCTGGATCAGCGACCCCGCCGAGCGCAGAAAGCCCTCCTTGTCCGCATCCAGAATCGCCACCAGCGAAACCTCCGGCAGGTCCAGCCCCTCGCGCAGCAGGTTGATGCCGATCAGCACGTCGTACTCGCCCTTGCGCAGCCCGGCCAGCAGCTTCACCCGCTCCAGCGTCTCAATCTCCGAGTGCATATACCGGCAGCGCACGCCCACCTCGGTGTAGTAGCCGGCCAGATCCTCGGCCATGCGCTTGGTCAGCGTCGTCACCAGCACCCGCTCATTGCGCTTGGCCCGGTCGCGAATCTCGCCCAGCAGATCGTCGATCTGCCCCTTCACCGGCCGAATCTCCACCTCCGGATCGACCAGCCCCGTCGGCCGGATCACCTGCTCCACCACCACGCCCGCCGCGTGCGTCAGCTCATACGGCCCCGGCGTCGCCGAAACATAAATCGTCTGATGAACGCGGTTCTCAAACTCCTCAAATTTCAGCGGCCGGTTATCCATGCGCCGAGGGCAGCCGGAACCCATAATCCACCAGGTTCTGCTTCCGGCTCTGGTCCCCATACCACATCCCATGCACCTGCGGAATCGTCGCATGGCTCTCATCCACAAACAGCAGAAAGTCGCGCGGAAAATAATCCAGCAGCGTCGGCGGAGGCTCGCCCGGCAGCCGTCCCGAAAAATGCCGCGAGTAATTCTCAATCCCATGGCAGTAGCCCATCGACTTGATCATCTCCAGGTCGAATCGCGTCCGCTGATGAACCCGCTGCGCCTCCACCATGCGCCCCTCGCGCCTCCAGCTGCGGCACCCACTCGTTCAGCTCCTTCACAATCGAGTCGATCGCCTGGGCCTTGCGCTCCGGCTGCACCACATAGTGGCTCTTGGGATAAATCGGCAGCCGCGCATACTTCTGCTTCACCGTCCCAAACAGCGGATCGATCTGCGCCAGCGACTCAATCTCATCGCCAAACAACTCAATCCGGTAAGCCGTCTCGTCATAAGTAGGGAACACCTCGATCACATCGCCGCGCACCCGAAAAGTCCCGCGCCGGAAGTCCCCATCGTTGCGCTCGTAAAGGATCTCCACCAGCCGCCGCATAATGTCCTTGCCGGCTGATGCGCTGCCCTTT